>NZ_JMCC02000034.1 GCF_000737335.2 Enhygromyxa salina
CCTGCACCGGCAGTTTTAGTTGTCGTCGACCGGCAAAAATAAATGTCGTCGATCAGTCGGGTACAACACCGCATCGAGACCCCAGAGCCGGTCCTCACCGGGGATGCGGATGTATCCTTCGAGGGAAAACCAGCCCCAGTCTCGCGCGAGTTGGGAGACCATGGCGCGGTTGAAGTCCCCGGGTTCCGGCGATATGTCGATGCGGTCCTCATCGCATCGGCCTCCCTCGACGGACAGCTGCATCGCGGCCCCTTCACCGCGAAATCCGAAGTCGTAGTCCTCGACGAGCCGTTCGAGAGTCTCACCCAGGACCTCGAGCGCGGTGTCGAGTCGGGTCTTGGTGAGGACGATCGCGGTTGGGTGGTTCTCGGACATGTCAGTGCTGGCGATCGAATCTCGCGCTCGCAATCACGCGGATTTTCGGCATCGTCTACAGTTCCTGGTGTTGAGCCGGGCGGGTCCAGGCATCGAACACCGCCAAGCAGTCGTTCGAAGCTGGGTCATTCTCGTGCGGAAAGTGCCGGACGAAATCCATCGCGTCCCTCGCGCGTCCCTTCGATGAAGTCCCCACTATCCAACTGTGCGACACCGGTTTGCAGGGCAGCACGCAGCGAATCCACTCGCTCCTGTCGCTGACGAAGAACGGAAAACGCGTCTCGCAGGACCTCGGTTGCGTTGGCGTACCTGCCGCTCCGCAGTTGCTCGTCGACAAACTCCC
The DNA here is from genome assembly GCF_000737335.2 of Enhygromyxa salina. GTDB lineage: Bacteria > Myxococcota_A > Polyangia > Nannocystales > Nannocystaceae > Plesiocystis > Plesiocystis salina_C. Next base: position 719 of record NZ_JMCC02000034.1, read on the forward strand.
GGAGGTCGTCGGGCAGCTCGACAGACAAAGGTTGGGCCGCGGTCATGCCACCGAGGCTAGCCTCGAGCGCCTTGGGTGGCCAGCGCCTGGGCAGCGCGATCCGTGCCCTCGGGCAGCGGCCGCCGATCCCAGGCGAGCTTAAAAAAGCAGCGCCCCGTCCCAGATCCCCAAATTTTTGGCGCCCTGGTTTTCGAGACGAGTTTGCAGGAGGTGGCGCCGGCGAGGGCAAGCAGGCATGGCTCGATCCAACGCGGCCCGGCGCGTTGATCGTGGCTTCGCTTGATCTCGCGGACTCGGAAGCTCGTGAAGGTCGAAGGGCGCGGCGATCCGCCGTATACTCCGCTCGCATGTACACGCTGACTCAGGCGCTGCCCTACATCGACGAGCTACTCCCGGCCGTCTCCGCGAGTCTCCGCGGCGCGACCCCCGTGCAGATTAGCGAACTCGAAGAGGCCGCCGAGCGCCCACTGCCGCCACCTCAACGGGAGCTCCTCGAGCTCATGGGCGTCGATCCGGGCCCATTCTTCGTGAGCATGGCCGCCGACATCCGCGCCGAGCGACTCCTCCGCTACTACCGTGAGGTCGGCTGGCGACCTCCCGAGCGCTTCAGCTTGCTCGGCCTCGACAAGAGCCTACCCCACTCGTTGTTCCTCGACGCCGAGAGCACGCCACCCTTCGCAGTGGTCGCGTTCGAGCTCCCGCTGCGGGACCTTGCCAACCGCGCCGAGCCCTGGCGACACGCCAACCGCTTCGCCATGTCCTTGCCCGAGCTCGTCATGCGCAACGCGTTCTCCGTGTTCGGGTGGGTGAACTTCGAGCTCGAGGGCTACGCGACGATCGAGCCCCAACCCGAGCTACTTGGCCGCCTCGATACTCTGCTGGTCGAGCTGGGCTACGGCCGGCATCCCTTGACCGGCGGCTTGACTGGCCTCTACGGCCGCGAGGGCGTGGCGACCGTGACAACATCACAACACGATGCCGACGAAATCGCACTGCTCCATGTACGGACCGACGACCGCAGCGAAGTCCAGCGGATCGTGAGCGCGCTGCAACGATCGATGGTCGTGCAACTACACTCGCTCGAGGATGCGCTGATCCAGCGACCCTATGTGCGTGAGCTTCGCGCCACATTCGTGTGAGTGATCAGGTCAAGTGCTCACCCGTACGAGGCTCAGATGATCATCGAGCAGCGCAAAGATCTGCTCCACACGCCCTTCATCTCGTCCGCCGATCTCGACGCCCAACCCGTGCCCTTCAGGTCGGTGCACGACAACCGAGACCGTGGGCGCATGAAAGTACAGATGATCCCCGGTCGACCGCGGGTGCTCGGGCAAGCCGAGTTTGCGCAAGAGGTCGACACTCTTCTCCAACATTCCCTCGAGATTGGTGGCCTTGCTGGCATCAATCACAATCGGTGAGCCTTTAATCTGACGCAGGAAAAAGAACATCATGAACACGAAATCGGGCAACGATGGCGCCTCGATCTCGTAGTCCTCTGGATTTTCGTTGACGAGGGTGGGAGGTCCACCCTTGTAGAACGACGCCACGACCGGCGGGTTGGTGCGTTCGTCCAAAAAGTACTCCGCTCCGAGCCCAGACACATCCATCCCGAGCATCGTGAACGGCAGCCGTGGACGCCAGCGAAACCCCTCGTAATAGTCGATGACGCGCTCGGCCCGGAAGTCCGTGTTGGGCATCGGGATACCCCAGGCATCGCCCATGAGCCGTAAAAACGTACGATACACTGCCGGCAACGGTCGGCCGCACAGCGCTTGCAATCGCTCAATCGTCCCCTCATCGACGCCTCGAATGTCGTTTCGGTAGCTGGGGTCGATCTGACAGATTTCGTCGATCACTTGGACGAGTGGGTCGATGGCGTTCATGATTCAGGAGGTTTTTCTGGGCAGAGCATCGCCGGTAGGAGTTTCTTGCACGTGTCGCATGATTCCGCGTGAACACCGTGCGCGTGCGATCGCCCGCTCGGCGGCGGCGCACCGTGCCACGACTCGGTCATGGCCACGGGGGTGAGGCCTCGGACACGAGCCTGGAACACCAATTTGGGGCCAGCGCAAGCGCCAAGTTTCGAGCTTCCCTTCACCTTCTTGACATTGTAGTCCTGACCCCCTCGGCTCTTGCCGACTCCACCTGGAGATTGGTGGTTGGGAATGCTGCCGCCGGTCGGCTTGCTCGAGTGTGCGGTCAGCATCACGATATCACCGTTCTTGTGGCGGCACTTCATCGCCCCGATCATGTAGCCGTAGGGATCGCCTGGTCGATGCAAGGGTTCGGTCGTGTGTAGTTCGGCGATTTGCGTCTCGGTGTCCTCGTCGGACGGCAGAGGGTGTCCATGCGGGGCGCCACATATTGGACACGGCGCATCACCGCCATAGCTCAGCCCTGGCGAGCCCGTGTTGGGCTGACCACCGGTATTGTCAGTGTTCCCGTTGTGCAAGCAAACATCGAGAAACCGAATGACCCCTTTGCCCTCGAACTTGACGTCCGCGCTGGCGCTCGCCCACTTCATCTTGCCCTTGGTCTTCGACGAGACCAAACCACCGCCAGCCGTCCCGGCCTCGTTGCCGGTGCTCGTCCTGATGTTGGCGCCCTCGATAGCTACGGACTCACCTGCGATCTTGACCTTCTTGGTGCCCTTGGCGAGGTCACTCGACTTGGCGACGTTGACGTAGGGCACCGGCACGGGCGGGCCTCCGGGGGATGGAGTCTTGCACGCGTCGGGGACCGGGCAGGTCTGGGCTCCGCCATCACCCGCATGGACGATCGCGCGCCCGTTGGCGAAGGCCTTACTCATGCGGTCACCTGTGACTGGGCGTGTGCATGGGCCGGATGCAGGACCTGCAGTTGTTCGACGATCGGCCAACACGTGCCGAGCCTCAACGACCATCGTGCGCGGACGCGCAGATCGAGCAGGGCGCGTCGCCGCCATGTCGAGGGCAGATCGGGATCGAGGATCTCTTCGATGAGAGCGAGGGGGCCAGCGAGGCGTCCGCGGCGATAGGCACGACCCGGATCGAAGCCGGAACCATGCGCTCGCCACCACGCGGCCCAGCGTTGTGGGTCGATGCTGACGCGCTCGATGACCTCTGGCGGTTCTTCGGGGTCGAGCGAGTTGCTGATTTGTTCGCGGAGGCCGGCCCCGCAGGTCTGCTCGAGCGCCGCGGCGATCACGACGGCCAGCTCCGCGTCGTTGGTCTCAGACAGGGCTGAGAGCAGAAGTGGCACGCTGCCGGCGAGCCCGATCCGGCCAAGGGCCTCGAACTCCTGCGCGCACAGACCCTCACTCGCCCGACTCGAGATCAGGGTGGCATCCTGAGCATCGCCGAGGACGCCCAGATAGGGGGCCAGCTCCCGAGCGAAGTCGTGGCGTCCTTGCAGGCAGCGACGCAGCGTCTGGAGCGGCGCGAGGTGACCGAGCCAGAGCGAGGCCTCGACGACGGGCCCACGCATGGTGAGGGAGGCGAGTCGCGCCAAGAGGGTGTCGGTCCGGTCTCCCCAGCGGGCAGCATGAAGTAGGGCGAAGTCATGCTCGGCGGAGCCGGCGGCCAGGCGGTCGAGCAAGTGAAGTGTACGAGCGGTGTCGCACTGGCAGCACTCGTCGAGCGCGCGGATCCCAAGCATGGCGACGGCGTCATCGGGGTGATCGAGCATGGATGCGAAACTCTGGAGAGCAACACCTGACCATCGCCCTCCCCACACGAGCCCGTCGCACCAGCGCGGACGCTCGTCGGCACCGACGCTCGAGAAAATGGCGATGAGTTCCTCGCAGTCCTCGGTCGTCGCAGCTCGGCTTGCGAGCAGGGTCGCACCCGCGGCGAGTTCGGCATCCGACCCGGTGAGCGCAGCTCGGGTGGCCACGTGTGCCAAATCCCCGTAGTGGGACAGCGCTTGCCTGTGAGCCTCGATTCGTTGCTCGAGGCTCTCTACCTCGTGCCAGCCGACTGGCTCGCGCAGCAGGTCGCTGCGAAGCCCGAGAAGGATGCCGATCTCTTCAAGATGCTCGTCGCAACGCTCACGATGAAAGTCCGGTGCGTGATGGTGCCGGTGAAGGGACGTTTCGGGGCGTTCGTAGTTTTTTGGGGCGAGATCGCCTGCACTGAGCACACAAGCGCCAGATTCACCCGTGTCGCTGACGCCAAGCACGAGGCTCCGTCGACCCCGGGCTTCGGCGCTCATCGAACGCGAGGCCAGGGCCACCGCGATCGCGCCAGCTGCAGCACCGGTATCGCCGAGGCCCATGGACACAGACTCGGGCTCGAAGGGCTCGGGACACAGGGTCGCGTTGCGCAGGTAGGCCCACGCAAGTTGTGTCGCCCAGCGTGTTTGGTTGGGCTGGCACGAGAGCAAGCCATCGACGCGAGCGCCATCAGGAGCTTCTTGGAGCCGAAGCTCACGGAGGACCTCGGATAGGTCGTCGGCGTGGGATGGATCCGCGCGAGCTCCATCGCTGGGCACATCTCGAGCCGCGAGCGTCCACAATCGGGGCGAGACGTGGCCTCGCTCGTGCATCGACGATTCTGGCGACAGCCACACAAAGCCCGCGGCCTCGCCAGCAATCCGACCGTCGATGTTGTCGCCACCCAGCAGTTGCCTGTTGGCGCTCGCCTGAACGAGGGAGGTGGTGTCGCATAGGCTGTCGACGCCACCGACGATCGCCATCTGTATGTTCCCATGGCGGAGTTGCTGTGCAGCGTCCCGGAGGGCCAGGAATACGGCCGCACGACCATGGGGGTAAACGCCGCGGGGAGGTAGCACGAGATCGAGGGGAGCCGCAGCGGCCCGCAGCTCGGCGAGCAGTCGTTCCACGGCGCTCGAGGGAAACTCGCCGAGCGGTGGAAGTCCAAGAAAAAGAGGGATCTGGCGGTGCCCGGAGCGTCGGATAGGCTCGCACAGCTCGCCGAGGGCTGTCCTTCCGAGGAGCGCCATTCGTCGACCGCGGCCCGCTCCTGAGGTCAGTATTGGGAGTCGAGCGGCACGTACGGCCTGATAGTCAGCTCCGAAGACCGGGGTGTCCTCGAACAGGCAAGTACCAGCATTGAGCTCGACAGCCGTCGCGTCGAGATCGAGACCAACACAGGTGCAGACCTCGGCCGCGAGCACAAAAATGGGCGGGGCGCTCATGACGGCGTGTCCTCCCAGGTCTCGAGCTCGCGGACGCAGGTGGAATGGTGATCTGCCGGCGTGCAGGGGATCGTTACGCGCCAGATCATCATTAACGAGCGACTTTCGAAATTTAGATCGACGACGTCGAGCACCATCCGCCGTCGTTCCAATCCTGCACGAGTGATTGTGCGGGCGAGCAGCCGGGTGTCGGGAAGTTCGAAGAGAAGATCGCCGTCGGGAGACCAACCGCTGGCGACGACCAGCTGCGGGCCTCGCAGCTCTCCGGTGGCCGTCAATCCGGGTGACGCGGAAGTGAACAGTCGCGGGTCGAAGTCCAGCGGCCAAAGCGGCGCGCGCGTCTCAATCCAGTCCTGGTCATAGGTGCCGGCCCACGAGACACGAGGCTGCCAGTGTCGCGGGATCGGGCCGAACCCGACGGGCCGAACCCGACTCGGGAACTCGGTGAGCGGCGCCTCGATGGACTCGATGTTCGGTAACGGTTGGTCCACGGCCTCGGCTTGGGTCGCGTAGAGCCCTCGGCCGACGGGGTTGTGGCCACAGATTTCCCGGTCGGTGGTTCCGCCGTAGCTGTGCTCGTAAGTGACGGGGAGCGACTCGAAGCGGGCAGGCCTGGACGGTCGCAGGCCGAGCGCGGCTCGTTGCCAAACGCGGGCGCCTGTGACGAGCGCGGTCTTCATGAGTGGGCCCACGCGGATTCCGAGCTGCATCACGTCCGTCGGCCTACCGCCGGGTGCCCACGCTCGGCCGGACACGTGCACGTCGGTGCCCACTCGCGTGTAGGCCGACTGTCCCTCGCTCCGCAGGCTCGACATTCCCGGTTCGCCCCAATGCAGGTCTTCTCGCGGCGGCGACGGCTGGGATTGTTGAACACGCAGAGGGCCGATCGAACTTCGACCCGCAGGCGGGAGCACGAAGGTCTTGGCCGCGAAGATGACCACCAGCGGTCTGCCGTGGTGATCGAAACTGGGGAGGCCAAAGGCACCCAACTGGCCGTAGAGGATGACGTGCATCGCTCTGCTAGTTGATGGCCACGCTGCCGCCCGCAATGCGCTGACGTCGTCGCGCTAGGCTCTTGATGTCACGTCCGCGGAGCTTGATCGTCCCGTCAGCGCGCAGCTCGATCGATGCGTCACCACAGCGCAGTTCAATGTGCTCACTGCCTTCGAGGATCAGCCGGCGACCGTCGACGCGCACCTCGAGCGGGTCGTCGGTCGACTCAGGCATCGGATCGCTGAGCTTCAGCGTAGGCTGGTCTGGGGTCTCGTCTGGAACCGGGCAGATGGAGAGGACCATGGGCAGCGCGGGATCGCCATTCTCGAACACGAGTACGACCGGCGAGCCGCTGCGCTCGGCCTGGCGGAGCATGTCGTCGGGGATGACGCCGATGCGCCGGGCACGAACCGGCCCAGACTCGTTGCCCGAAAACTCGACCGACAGGTCTCCGGCCGTAGTGATGCCAGCGATCCGACCGATCGTCGCGCCTTGGCGAAGGTCCGCGGGGCCAGCGAGGGTGTGAGCGACCAAGTTGACGGCGGTTTCCGACACCACCGGATGCTTGCATGTTGGGCCAATTTTGAAAAGTGGTCGCCACAGATTCGGATCGCACATGGTGATGAAGCGGGCCCGATCCGCCCCTTCGGGTGGACGGGATCTCGAATAGCGACTCGAATACGCGCATTGCACGCGAGATCTGACGCAGTGGGGGTACTCGAGCCTGGCTCTTGTCTGAACCAGATCACCGAGTCGCGCTCACCCGTGCTACCTGAGGTCGATGTCGCAGAAAGAACTCTGGGGGTTGCTTGCGCTTGGATGTCTGGCCGTGGCCGCGGGGATGGCCGCGTCTGCGATCGCCCCAAGTGAGCAATCAGAGAACGAGTTCGATTGGGAAGATCTATTCCGGCCTGGTCGCGCGCACGAGGTCCAAGTGCTACGGGTCTCGAAAGCAAAGCACCCGCGTTCAAGGGTGCTCGACAACCCATGGATCGAGTACAGGGACGGCAGCCGAGGGCGCCCGGATAACGTTGTCGTCGATCGGCTTGGTCGTGTCGAACGAGTCGTTGAGGCCAAGGATGTTCACCGCCTACAGTCCTCGCACGTCTTCCAGACGGCGAAGTATGACCGAGCTCTGGGTCCGACAAGGGGATCGATCGTTGCGATCGCCAGCCGTACCCAGGTGTCTGATCGCGTCGCATCGCTCGCCGAACTCATGGACATCAAGATTCGTCGGGTTTGACGTCGTCCATCGAACTCAAGCATGACGTCGAACGAATTCTCTCTCCATGGGATCGAGTTCGCTGGCGCTTCACGGATCGATGTTGAAGTCCTAGCGGGCGACGAAGATCTTCCCCTGCTTAGGGTCATTATCGAGCACCCGGACCGTGACGACGCCGCGCATGCTGTCTTCGCTGAACAATGAGGCTCGATCGGTGTTCGGCAACCTGTGCGAAGTGGTTTGGGAGCGCAGGCGATGAGCGGGGCTGGGTTCGGCCGTCATGTTCGCCCTTGCCGTCGCTTGTTGGTGACCACGAGAAAGCGCGGAATTCTGATCAGCGGGACGTCCGCCCCTTACCCCTCGGTTTCGCGGCCTTCCCCGTCACCTGCTCCTCGGCGTCAATCTTCGCCTCGCGCAGCCGATAGATCTTCCCCTTGATCGTGATGACGCTCGCGTGGTGGATGACCCGATCGATCAGCGCAGTCGTGCAGGCCGAGTTCGGAAAAATCGACGGCCAGTCCCGAAACGCCAAGTTCGTGGTCAGCACCAGGCTCCGGGGTTCGTAGCGACGGCTGACCACCTGAAACAGCAAGTCCGCGTTGCGAGCGTCGTAGGACAGGTATCCCAGATCATCAATATGTGGAGCTCCACACAAATTGATGATCTCGGACTGCGGCCGCTGACCGGCGATGAGCCTCTCAATCTCTACGAGGGTGATCCGCTGTCGCTACGAACGAGGCTCGATGATCATCACCTCGAACCAAGCGATCGAAGAGTGGTCGCCGCTCTTCAACGACGCCTTGCTCGCGGGGGCTACGATGGATCGGCTGCTCCATCACCGGCAGGTGATCGAGATCGAGGGTGACTCCTTCCGCAACCCGCCAGCGAAGGGCAAGCGGGCCGCGTGAGTGACGCGGGTGGGTCAGATGATCCGATCCGAACGCGAGTGCGGGGAGTGCTCCGATGCGGGGTCCCGGGAGCGCTCGTGGGGGGTGGACCAGATCATCCGATCTGAGGTGGACCACTTCGCCCGATCTTTGACACCCAGACGATCCCTTGGTCCCGAGCCCGCGATCCACGGGCGGCAACGGCTCGCACCGGCACCACAAGGCCGGCACGATCGTCGGCATCCCCCACCGCCGCTTCCACGACGCGCGCCGCACCTTCATCTCGCTGGGCCCAGGCCGCCGGCGCCCAGCGGAGGACCTGGTCCCCGTGACCCACTCCAGCGGCTGCCTTCGACCTCTAGACGACGATCCCCCGGGCCGCGCGCGAACGCGGTCGCCCTCTTCCGCCCGGCTCCGGCTTCCAACTACAAAGAGTTGGCAAGCTGGATCCTGGCAAAAGAGGGCTGCTACGCGAGTTGCTACGTAGCAAAGCAAGTCCCTGAAAATACAGGGGAAGTGGTAGTGGAGGCGCCGGGAGTCGAACCCGGGTCCGCGAGCCTTCCGATGAGACGTCTACATGCGTAGCTGGTATATTTGAGTTTAGCCCTCGAGCATGCCCGCCAGCAGGCCCTCTCGGAGGCGAGTCCCTATGTTTCACGAGCTGGCCGGGACTTCCGGCTCGCTAGCTCCCGTGTTGACGGCTACGTGCTACTAGAGCACCTCACACGCAGACGTGTCGCCCTTAGGCGGCAACGGCCATACGGCCGTAGTTGCTGTCGTTGGCAGCTGTGTTTTTCGAGCGTTTGTAACGCGGCGCAAGACCCGCGACACGCAGTCATCACCTTTCGTACCCACGTCGAAAGCCAGTGCACCCCCAGAGTTGGAATCGAGCGGCTTGAACGTGTTCCGGTCCCACATATGGCCTGTTTCCGGCGGGCGTGCAACCCCTGTCTGGGGAGCGAGATGCGCGGTGGGCGTGGCTGCGCGACAACGCGCGTGCGCTCGAAGTCGCGCGGTGACCACGGGTGGGTCGCGTCGCTCCCGTCCAAGCTGCGCGGCGGCAACCGTCCGAATTTGGGCGGCAGCGCGCGGGATGAGCGTCGCAGCGATTCTCTCTTTCGAATACCCAGCCAGCGCTTTAACGTGAGTGAGTGGCCCCGCAGGTAGGTGACGAGCTTCACGCCCGGATCGAGGTGCTCGCCAACCGCATCGCAACGTCACACGCCCGGCTGGACACGACGCGGGTCGAGTCGTCCGCGGCGGGGGTACGAGTCGAGCCAGCGCCGCGGCCAACGGCAGAGCTCGAGGCGCTCCAAGCCAAACTCCGGGCCGCGGAGTCCAGCGCCAGCCTGCAGGCGGCGCGCAGCTCGGCCCTCGAAGATCGCGTCGCCGAGCTCGAAGCGGCGCTGGTCGGCGCTCGGGATCAACGTGCCCGCGCCGAAGCCCAAGCGGAGAGCGCCCGCGCCGAGGCCGACCGCGCGCTCGACCAGCTCGAGCGCCAAAAGAGCGAGCGCTCGGGCAGCAGCGCGCCGATCGATCCAACCTTCACCGAGGCGTTCCAGGCCAAGCTGCTGGAGATCGATCGCCTCGTCAGCGAGCGCAACGCCCTGCGCCGATCCAGCGACGAGTGGCGCACGAAGGCGCGCACGCTCACGCGCGAGCGCGACGACTCGACGCTGGCGCTCGCCCGCACGGAGTCGCAGCTGCAAGACCTGCGCGAGCGCGAAGCGGCGGCAAAGCGAAAGCTGGCCGAGCTCGAGAAACTCGTCGGTGAGCAACAAAAAGAGCTGGAGATGGCCGAGCGCCGCGCGAAGCACCTGCGTCAGCACATCGGCGGCGCGGCCCGCTGAAGCTGTTTTCAGCTCGGGCGAGGGCTTCTCGCCCGCTTGCGGACACCTTCGTAGGCTGGTTCACCGAGGGCAGCGGACTGCTTTCAGCTCGGGCGAGGGCTTCTCGCCCGCTTGCGGACACCTTCGTAGACTGGTTCACCGAGGGCAGCGGACTGTTTTCAGCTCGGGCGAGGGCTTCTCGCCCGCTTGCGGACACCTTCGTAGACTGGTTCACCGAGGGCAGCGAACTCACTCGGGCACGCAGAACGCCAGCGCGCACTGCATGCCGGGGCAGCAGTCGTTGAACAGAATGTTGCAGGCCCCGAACAGGCCCACGCACTCGTCGACGGTGCAGCCGCTGGTGTTGATCTGGCAGCCCTGCGTGCACGACAGCACGCCGCCGTCGTAGCCAAGGCTCTGGCAGGTCTGGCCGCCCAGGTTGCCGCCGTCGCAGGCCTCGCCGACATCGAGCACCCCGTTGCCGCAGGTTGGCGCCTGCATGCAGCCGGCCTCGATCACATCGGAGCAATCGGGCGCGCACGCCAATACCCCGCCCACGTAGCCAAGATCGCTGCAGGTCAACCCACCAAAGTTGGTGCCGTCGCAGGCCTCGGTCGCGGCGAGCTGGCCGTCGCCGCAGGTCGAGCAGGCGTTGGTGAACAAGGTGCAGTCGTTGGCGCAGACCAAGACGCCGTCTTGGAACCCAAAGTCCGCGCAATTGAGGCCGCCGAGATCCGTGCCGTCGCACTCTTCGTCGCCTGCCTTGGTGCCGTCGCCACAGACGCTGGGTTGCCCGGTTGGGTCGCCGTCGCCGTCGCCAGGCTCGCCGTCGCCGTCGCCCATCCCCATGTCGGTGCCGGACTCGCCGGAGTCACCGTCGCCGTCGCCGTCGCCGGCCATGGTCATGGTGGCGCTGCTGCCGACGCTGGTGCTGAAGAAGTTGGTGTCCCCTTCGATGCTCTCACCCACCGCGCAGGCGCCAACGCCGACAAGGAGTGCCAAGCAAGCAATGCAGAGTCGAGCGCGCACGAGGGGATCGTGCAGCAATCCGTGCACGCCAGGCAATAGGCGTGGACGTCGTGCCGCTCACACCCGGTCGGACTGCGGCCGTGCTCGCAGCTTTGCTGCTACGCGCCGGGCCGAACCCGGAAGCTGTAGCTGAAGGTCGCCTCGCCGTCGCGCCGATCCGGCTCGGCGAGCTGCAGGCCATCGAGCGCCGTCATCACGCAGGTGGCCAGGAGCTCATCAACGGTGGTGCGGTTGTTGTCCCAGCTCAGGTCAATGATCTCGCCGGTCTTCTTCTCGACCGTGAAGGTCACGGTCAGCTTGCCTGCGAGGTTGGGGTTGCGGACCAGCGCGGCGTCGTAGCAGCCGCGCAGCTGGGCCTGGCGGGTGTCGAGCAGCGCGGAGGTGTCGCGCTCGTAGGTGGGCGTGTCACGGGCCATGAAGCTGCATCCAGCGCACCCGAGCGCCGCCCCCAGAGCGAGGAAGGTGACGAGCGAGTTCGAATTCTGGCGTGGCGTCACGGCTGGTCCTCGCTGGCTTGGAGCTTGTCCTCGGTCTCGACGCGCTCTTTGCCGGTCGCCGGATCGATCGTCCTGGTGGTCTGCTTGTACGCCTGCTCGAGGATCGTGAACTCGACGCGGCGGTTGGCCTCGCGGCCGGCTTCGGTCTCGTTGTCGGCGATCGGGCGATCGGGCCCGTAGCCCTCGGACTCGAGCCGCGCCGGGTCGACCTTGCCGCGCTTGACGAGATGATCGAGCACGGCCTTGGCGCGGCGCTGCGAGAGCTCGACGTTGTAGTCGTGGTCGCCCTCGGCGCTGGCGTGGCCCTCTACGCGGAGCTTCTTGATCCGCGGGGTCTCGTTGATGACCTTGGCCACCTCTGCGAGCAGCTCGTCGGACTCGGGCCGGATCTGGGCCTTGTTGTAGTCAAACTGGATCTTCTCGTGGATGACGATCTTGTCATCGGTGATCTCGACGCGGGGCGGATCGGGCGCGGCCTCGGCGACGGGCGGCGGCGGCCCGGTCTCAATCACCTTGGCGCTGCCGGCCTCGAACACCCGCGGGCCGCAGGCGCTCAACGCCAAGCCCAGCACCAGGCAGGTTGGAAGGTCTGGTCGCACGCCCCCTTTGTGCCATCACTAGAGCCGCCGCGCAGGGCCTGGCCGAAGTTTTCACGCAAAACCCGGCCAAGCTGCCAACATTGCCGGCCCACACACCAACATGTCCGACATGACGAGGCTGGTCTTCATCAGCGATACCCACGGCTTTCACGACATCGCCGTTCCGGCCGGCGACGTGCTGATCCACGCTGGCGATGGTTGCAGTCGCGGCACGCTCGACGAAGCCCAGCGGTGGGGCGCGTTCTTGGGGGCGCAGCCGCATCGGCGCAAGCTGGCGATCGTCGGGAACCATGATCGCATCTTCGAGAGCGACCTCGAGCTCGCTCGCCAAGCGCTGCCGGCCAGCGTCACCTTCTTGCACGACAGCGCCTGCGAGCTCGAAGGTGTGCGCTACTGGGGCGCGCCGTGGCAGCCATGGTTCTTGTCGTGGGCGTTCAACCTGCAGCGTGGGCCAGAGCTCGCGCAGAAGTGGGCGCTGATCCCCAACGACACCGACGTGCTCGTCACCCACGGACCGCCGCTCGGGATCCTGGATCGCACCGACGGGGATCTCGAGGTCGGCTGCGAGGATCTGCTGCAGGCGATCCAGCGCGTGCGACCCCGGATCCACGCGTTCGGCCACATCCACGAGGGCTACGGGGTCGCGGAACACGAGGGCACGATGTTCATCAACGCCAGCACCTGCACCCTGCGCTACCGGCCCACCAACGCGCCGATCGTGGTGGACCTCCCGAGCGATCGAGCCCGCCCGCCCCTGCTGATCTCGGGCGGCTGAGCGGCCGTCCACCCACGATGAGTGCGCTGCCCTTGGTGAACCAGTCTACGAAGGCGTCCGCAAGCGGGCGAGAAGCCCTCGCCCGAGCTGAAAACAGATGAGCCCCCTCCCAGGGGGCCAATCATGCCCTAGCGAACAAACGACCCCGAGGAGCGAAGCGACCAGACGCACCAGCGGCTGCAGTCGGCGAAGTTCAAGGTCTATGTGGGGGTCTTAGGGCGTTGGTTCGACGGCGCCTTCGCCCGGCTTGGGCGCGGGCGTGGGCTTGGTCGGGGCGTCGGCGGTTGCCTCGCCGGCACCTGCCGCGGTCCCAGGCGGGGGCGCGGTGGGGCTGTGGGCGTTACCGGGGCCACCCATTGGCGGGCCTCCCTGGGTCTGAGGCTTGTTGCCTGGCGGGTGCCCCTGCCGCTCGCGGTTTTGCTTGCGACGCTGCGCGCGGGGATCCGGGCCCAGGAGATCCTCCATGATGTTCTTGACCTCGTAAGCTTCCATGAGCTTCTCTTTGAGGTCGCGCCGGCCCTGGTGGAGCTTGCGGGCGCTGAGCCGCTCGACGATCTGGTCTTCCAAGGCCTCGCGCGGGAGATCGCCGGGCGGGTACTTGCCGTAGACCTTGATGATGTGGAAGCCGAACTTGGTCTTGATCGGCTTGCTGATCTCGCCGGGGTCGAGCGCGAACGCGGCGTCGGAGAACTCGTCGACCATGCGATCCGCAGAGAAGATGCCCAGGTCGCCGCCCTTGCGCGCGCTGGGGCCCTCGGACGCGTCGATCGCGAGTTGGTCGAAGTCAGCGCCCTCGGCGGTCGCCTTGGCGTAGAGCTCTTCGGCCTTGGCCAGGGCTTCGGCTTCCCACTGCTTCTTTTGAGCTTCGTCGGGCTCGGCGACGGGCTCGCCGGGGGCCGGGCGCTCATCGGGCCCAACGCGAACGAGGATGTGAGCGGCACGGACCCGCTCCTTGTCCTTGTTGTAGTTGGGCTTGACCTTCTCGTACTCCTCTTCGATCTCGGCCTCGCTGACGGCGAGCAAGCCGTCCGCCTCGAGCAGCGCGCGCTCGAGCAGCTCGGCGACGTAGAGCTGACGCAGGCTGTCTTCGCTCTCGCCGCGGCGGCGCAGGTGCTTGTCCCAGTCCTTGATGCCACGCTGCTGGGCCTCTTCGCGCTCGGCGAGGGCGGTCTTGTCGTAGTCGATCTTCCGCTTGGCGGCCTCTTGGCGCAGGATCTCTTGATAGATCAGGCGGTCGACGATCGACTTGCGGTAGCGACGGTCGGCGGTCTTGGGGATCTCGCGCCCGCGGTCGGCGTACTTTTGCAGCTTGAGATCGTAGATGCCGTGGAAGTCAGCGGAGGTGATGTCCTTGCCGTTGACGACCGCCACTGGGCCATCGGGGATCGCTGGGAGCGAGCTGCCGACGTTGCCAGCGCCGCCGCTGTCCGCGGCTTGGATCTCGCCGACGTCCTGGGCCTTGGTGACTTCGGGAGCCTTGGTGCACGAGGCGGACAAGGCGAGACAGGAAATGCTGAGGAAGATCGGACCGACGCGGCGCATGGGTGCTCCGTGGAATGGCGGGTGTGGCCCGCCCGGGCGCGCATTGTAGTGCGCGGGTCAGCACGTGACTACCCCGGCCGTGGGGATTCGCCAACGCGCTTCGCGCCGACCCGGGGTGCGTGAAGCTGGCACGATGGCTCGCACACCAGCTTTGGCGTAGGCTCGCGCGCCCATGGCTCGGCTGACAACAAAGGACCCGGCGGCGCCCGAATCCGGGGCAGCTGGACTGGTGCAGATCCGCCGCTCCGGGGCCGCTCACGCCGCGCAAGCCGGGATCGACGCCGCGGCGCCAGCCACCAGCGGCGACGGTCCCCGGATCTACATGGAGACCTTCGGCTGCCAGATGAACGAGGCCGACACGGCCCTGGTGCTCGGCCGGCTGGGCGCCGACGGCTGGGTCCACGTGAGTGAGCCCGCCTTGGCGGATCTGATCTTGGTCAACACCTGTGCAGTCCGGGAGAAGGCCGAGTCGCGGGTCTACGGGCGCACATCGCAGCTGCTCATGCACCGCGAGCAAAACCCGAACTTGGTGGTTGGCATCACCGGGTGCATGGCCGAGCACCTGCGCGACAAGCTCGAGACCCGGGCGCCGCACATCCAGCTCGTGGCCGGGCCCGACAGCTACCGCAACATCGCGGCGCTGGCTCGCAAGGCGCTCGCGGGCGAGCGAGCGGTCGACGTGGAGCTCGACAAGCACGAGACCTACGAAGGTCTGGACGGGGCGCTGGCCGGACCGCGCGAGGGCGACGGGATCAGCGGCTTCATCACGATCCAACGCGGCTGCGACAAGTTCTGCAGCTTCTGCGTGGTGCCCTTCACCCGCGGGCGCGAGCGCGGCGTGGCCCCGCGCGAGGTGCTTCGCCAAGCCCAGCGCATGGCGGCGGCGGGGATCCGCGAGCTGACCTTGCTGGGGCAGACGGTCAACTCCTACGTGTGGGAGGACGTCGACTTCGCCACGCTGGTGCGGGCGGTCGCCCAGATCGAGGGCATCGACCGGATCCGCTTCACCTCGCCCTACCCCGTCGACTTCTCGCCGGCGCTGATCGAGGTGATGGCGACCGAGCCCAAGGTCTGCCCCTACGTGCACTTGCCGGTCCAGGCTGGCTCCGACGTGGTGCTTGAGCGAATGCGGCGGGGCTACGACGTTGCTGGCTATAAATCGATCGTCTCGCAGCTGCGCGCGGCCGTGCCCGACATCGCAATCTCGACCGACATCATGGTTGGGTTCTGCGGCGAGACCGAAGAAGACCACGCGCAGACGCTCGCGCTGATGACGGAGATCGAGTTCGACTTTGCGTTCATGTTTGCGTACAGCGATCGCGAGATCACCTACGCAAGCAAGAAGCTGGTCGACGATGTGCCGCACGAGACCAAGCTCCGGCGGCTGCGCGAGGTGATCGAGATCCAAGAGCGACACACCCGCGCCAAGCACGACGCGCGGGTCGGCGTCGAAGAAGAGATTTTGGTGGTTCGGCCAACCAAGCGCGGCAATAAATTGATGGGCCGAACGCAGCGGTTTCAAAAGGTGATGCTGCCGCTGGACAGCGCGCGATCGGGGGACATCGTGACCCGAACGATCACGGGCTCGACGGGGCACTCGCTGATCGCAGATTGAAGTGCAGCGGCGCGGGATCAGGCTGTGCGCAATCGAGTCTGAGCGATTGGGGTATATTGGCGGCATGCGTCGCTACCTGTTCCCCTCGCTCGCGCTCGCGCTGTTCTCGCTCGCCGGTCTCGCTTGTGGCCCGCACGGTGAGACTGGGATCCCCGAGGGTCAAGCCAAGCCGTGGGCGGAGCTCGATGACGGCGAACGCATGGCGCACATGGGCGCGGTCGTGATGCCGCGGATGCAGGCGGTGTTTCAGGGTCACGATCCCAAGCGCTTCGCCGACTTTGGCTGCGTGACCTGTCACGGCGGCGGCGCGGCCAACGGTGACTTCACGATGCCCAACCCGGCCCTGCCAACCCTCGATGCTTCCAATCTGTACAAGAAGCACCGCAAAGAGTCGCCCGAGATGACCAAGCTGATGTGGAAAGAGGTCGAGCCGGCGATGGGCGAGTCGCTGGCGCTGACCTACGGGCTGGGCGACGCGCAGTTCTCTTGCGCGAATTGTCATATCGTCGAGAACGCGGACTAGAACACGCAAGGTAGAGCCACCAGCATGCGACAGCTTCACCGGAAGGATCTGTGGTCGTGGTCGGTGTTCGACCAGGCCCGAAATTTGGACTTCAACTCGCTCGCGTGGATCCGGGCAGATGGCAACGTGCTCGTCGATCCGCTGCCGATCTCGGACCACGATCTGCGCCACCTCGAGGAGCTTGGCGGGGCCGCGTGGATCGTGGTGACCAACTCGGATCACACGCGGGCGGCCGCCGAGCTGTCGCTGCGGTTCGGGGCCAAGCTGGCCGGGCCGGCCGGTGAGCGCGGGCAGCTCCCGTTCGCGTGCGCACGGTGGTTGAGCGAGGGCGACGAGCTGGTGCCGGGGCTCGCCGCGATCGAGCTGCACGGGTCCAAGACCCCGGGCGAGCTCGCGCTGGTGCTCGAGGACACCACGCTGATCACCGGGGATCTGGTCCGCGGCCAGGCGCTGGGCAAGCTCAATTTGTTGCCAGACGCGAAGCTGGCGGATCGGGCGGCGGCGCTGGCCTCGGTCCGGCGGCTGGCGGCGCTCGGCCAGGTCGAGGCGGTGCTGGTGGGTGATGGCTGGCCGATCGCCCACGGCGGCCACGCGCTGCTGCGGGCGCTGGTGGCCGAGCTCGATTGATTTCGGTTGAACGCCGTGATCAATCCACACGAAGTCGGCGCCGAGGCGGAGCTGGTGACGCCCAACCAACGGCGCCGTCGCTGACCTCACCCCAGCGCGTCAACCCAGGTTGCGATCGCCCGGATCGCCGTGGCCGCGGCCTCGACCATGGGGGTCGCCTGGAACACGTGGACCTGCTCCGCATAGACCTGCAGTTCAACAGCGACCCCGGCCGCGAGCGCTTTGTCAGCGGCCCTGCGCCCGTCGTCGAGCAAGACCTCGTGGCCGCCAACTTGGATCAGCATTGGCGGCAGGTCCTCGAACCGACCAAACAGCGGGGACACTCGCGGATCCCGGCGCGACAGACCGCCAGCGTAGCGCCCCGCCATCAGCTCGAGCCCGGGTCGCTGCAGCATCACTTCGTTCTCGGCCAGCGTGTCGATCGAGGCGCCCGACATGCTCAGATCCGTCCACGGCGACAGCAACACCACGCCCGCAGGCAGCTGCTCGCCCGCGTCGCGCAGCGCCATGCTCAGCGCCAAGGCCAACCCACCGCCGGCCGAGTCCCCCGCCAGGATCGCCTGCGCCTGCGTTGCGCGAGGGAGCGCGCGCCAGACCGCGAGCACGTCTTCGAGCGCGGCGGGGCACGGGTGCTCGGGCGCGAGCCGGTACGCGGGCATGATCGCTGGCGCGCCAACACGATGGGCGACGCGGGCCGCGAGCGGGCGATGGGCCTGCGGCGACCCGAGCGAGTAGCCACCACCGTGCACGTACACGAGCTCGCGCGCAGACCGGAGCTCGACCGGGGTCAGCCGCAGGCACGCGACGCCGCCAAGCTCGAGCTGCGCGACCTGGTGATCGGGCATGCCGATCTGCGTGAGCTCGAGCAGCTCCGAGAACGCCTCGCGCTGCTCGGTGACCGGTCGATCGAGCGCCATCCGCCCCCCGGTCCGCCGCCGGAGCTTGCCCAAGTTCGCCCGGCGCAGCTGGCCGAACACCGCTGGCCCGTGCGCCCCCGAGTTGTCTGGATCCTCGCTCACAGCTTGATCATCCACTTCAGCGCGGCGCGGACCAGCGCGGCGGGGGCGAGCTTGTCACCGCGATACGCGAGCGTGGCCTGGGGTCCGACCGGCCAGTGGGTGCGTCGGCGCGTGCTGGTCGCGGCCAGCCACACGACCTGCGCGACGTCGGCGGGCGTCAGCCGAACCCCGAGCACGTCCTCGGCGCTGAGCTTGTTGGTGCCGCTCAGCAGCTTGGTGTTCACGAACGCGGGCATCACGTCGCACACGCGGATGTCGTAGCTCGCCCACTCGAGCTCGAGCGCTTCGGTGAAGCCGCTGACGGCGTGCTTGGTCGCGCTGTAGCTCGCCATCTGTGGGACCCCGTGGATCGCGGCGACCGATGACATGTTGATGACCCGCGCGCCCGCGGTCTGGCGCAGCAGCTCGAAGCTCGCGTGGGTCAGCTCGATCACGCCCTGCAAGTTGACGGCGACCGTTCGCTGGTGCTCCGCGGCGCTGACCGACTCGAACCGCCCCACGTGCATGACCCCCGCGTTGTTCAGCAGCACGTCCATGCGACCGTTGGTGTGCGCGGCAAAGTCGGCGACAGCCGCGACGACCCGATCGTGATCGCGGACGTCGAGCAGGGCGTGGCAGCAGCGGTCCGCCCCCCAGCGATCAGCGATCTGCGCGGCCGCGGCCGCCAGCCCGACAGGCTCGAGATCGTAGAGCCCGACAAAGTAACCAGCGTCCGCGAACCGCTCGGCACACGCCAAGCCGATCCCGCGCGCGGCTCCGCTGATCAAGATGCAGGGACGATCTCGCCTCGACACGATCACGATTGTCGCACGCCAGCTCCCAACCGCGCTTCCTAGCGCATGGCGCCCGCCGGGCCGCGCGCGGCGCTGTCCAAGCCCGCGAACTCGGGGTAAGACCCGAGGAAGATGAGCACCCGCCGCATCGTCGCTGCGCTGGTTCGCCACGGCGACTACCACCAGCCAGACCAGGTCCCAAGCGCTCAGCTCCCCCACCCCCTGACCGAGCGCGGGGTTGAACAAGCGACGGCGCTGGGGCAAGCGCTGCGCGACCAGTGCGACGCGCTCGGCCTGACGCTCGACCCAGTAATCGACTGCTCGACCTTGCTGCGGGCCTCGCAGACCGCTTCGCTGGCGGCGGGCGTGCTGCATCGCCTCGACTCCGCGCAGAAATTTTCGATCGCGGAGTTTCCCGAGCTTGGCGAGCGCAGCGTTGGCGCGGGCGCCAACCTCACCGTCACTGCGATCGCGCAGGCGATCGAGGCGGACCCCCGCTACCCAGCCCTCCCCGACGGGTGGAAGGCCCACCCACGGTTTCGGCTGCCCTTGCCTGGCGCAGAGTCACTCATGATGGCCGGCGCCCGCGTGGCGGCGCACGTCGAGCAACGCGCACACGAATTGCGTGCCACCAGCGGGCCCAGCGTCCTCAAGATATTCATCAGCCACGGGGGTGCGCTGCGCCACGCGGCCGTGTGCATGGGCGCCCTGGCGCTCGATGAAGTTCCCGGCCTGTCGATGCACCATTGTGGCCATGTGTTGATCGAGCACGTGCCGGATGCTGACGGCGGCCCTGGGCGCTGGCAAAAAGTCGGCGGCGCCTGGAAGATCCGCCCTGCAACCAAAGCCGCCGATTGAGCGCAACCGAGTCAGCGACCATGCCCCACAACGCTCTGGCCTACACCCCGCCCACGGACCGACTTCGCAGCCGGTATGTGCCTGATTACCAGGGCGCGGCGTTTTGCGAGATGCCGCTGCCGGTGACCACGGAGCCGTGGCCCAAGTTTGGCGGCGCGCGGCTGCGCGACCTCGCCAACGATCACTACGACGCAGCCTGCGATCACCTGCGCGCGCGGAT
Source organism: Enhygromyxa salina (assembly GCF_000737335.2). Taxonomy (GTDB): domain Bacteria; phylum Myxococcota_A; class Polyangia; order Nannocystales; family Nannocystaceae; genus Plesiocystis; species Plesiocystis salina_C. The sequence goes on from NZ_JMCC02000034.1 coordinate 20,863, forward strand.
CGGCGCCAAGCCGTTCGTGTGGCCCAACCGGACCCTGTACTTCTTCTGTGACGTGCACGCCGACGCCGACGCGTGGCGGCGCTCGCTGATCGCCTCGGGTGGTGTCCGGTGGTTCGGGGCCGGCGACAACGACTACGAGCTGAGCGAGACCGGCCGCACCGCGCTGTTCGTGATCGCCGGCGACTGCTTTGACAAGGGCCCCAGCAACCTCCGGCTGCTGCGCGCGATCAAGCTGTTGATCGACAAGGGCGCCGACGTCGAGATCCTGGCCGGCAACCACGACATGCGCACGCTGGTCGGGCTCGCCTACCTTGGCCGCAAGGAGCCGCGCTTCGCCCACTTGTTCGTGCGCATGGGCAAGAAGACGATGCCGCTGTTTCAGGAGATCCGGGCCGAGTACCTCGAGCCCGGTGACACCAGCGAGCTGTCCGAGGCCGCCCTGCACAAGCTGTTGTTCCCCGACGAAGCGTGGTTCCGCGAGTTCCCCGAGGTCGCCAAGGGGCTGGTGCCCGACAAGAAGATCGGCAAAGAGCTCAACCGGATCCGCGAGAAGATGGTCGAGCTCCCGCGCAAGTGCGAGCAGCTGGGCATGACCCTGGGCGACATCCACCGCGCGGCCACCCGCGCGCTCGAGTTGTTCTTGCACCCCGACGGCGAGTTTCACTGGTACTTCGAGCGCATGGACGTCGCGCTGCGCTGGGGCTCGTTCTTGCTGGTCCACGCGGGGGTCGACGACGTCACGGCCAAGCTGCTCGCGCAGACCAACGTCTCGGGCGCGAACACCTGGTTTCACCGGCTGCTGGCCGAAGATCCCTTCGAGCTCTATCACGGGCCGGTCGGCAACATGTTTCGGACCAAGTACCGCGACTTCGACCACTCGTTCACCGACGTCGGCGTTCAACACATGTACGAGGCCGGCCTCTACGGGATCGTCCACGGTCACCAGAACATCCTGCGTGGCCAACGGGTGCTGATGCGCGAGGGGCTGTTGAACTTCGAGTGCGACGCCTCGGTCGACTGCAACACCCGCAAGCTCGAGGGCCTGCGCGGGCCGGGGGGCGCCGTCGTGGTGTTCCGGCCCGACGGCGTCGCGCTGGGGATCAGCGCGGACCATCCCCACGTGAAGGTGTTCGAGGCCGCGCGCGTGTTTCCGTGGCTGACGATCGCTTAGGGCGTACTGGAAGTTTCGGCGACGAAGAGCTCGGCGGAAAGACCAAGCGAGGCGGCGTGAGGCGTTGCACCACGGGCTCCTAGGTTAGACTGGGCGCAGATGCGCTCGCCCAAGTTGCTCAGCTGGTCTTCGCCGCGGTCGCTCACTCTGGCCTGCGCGCTCGCGTGCGGCGTTGGCCTGCTCGTGCCGACCAAGACCCAGGCGTTCTGCGGATTCTATGTCGCGGGCGCCGACGCCAAATTGTTGAACAACGCCACGGTGGTCGTGCTGATGCGCGACGGCACGCGGACCGTGCTGTCGATGCAAAACGACTACCAGGGCCCGCCCGAGGCGTTCGCGCTGGTGATCCCGGTCCCGGTCGTGCTGAAGGAGGCCGACGTCAAGACCCTGCGCCCCGAGCTGTTCGATCGGGTCGACCAGCTCGCCGCGCCGCGCTTGGTCGAGTACTGGGAGGAAGATCCCTGCATCCCCGACAGCGGCACGATCGGGCTGGGCAACATCGGCACGATCGGCAAGGGCGGCGGCGGCGGATCGGGCTATGGCCTTGGAAGCGGCTCGAGCACGGTCACGGTCGAGGCCGAATTCGCGGTCGGCGAGTACGAGATCGTGATCTTGTCAGCGACCGAGTCGAGCGGGCTCGACGACTGGCTGCGCGAGAACGGCTACAACATTCCCGCGGGCGCCGAGCCGCTGCTGCGCCCGTATGTCCAGCAAGACATGAAATTCTTCGTCGCCAAGGTCAACCCCAAGAAGGTGACCTTCGCTGGCAACGGCCGCGCCAAGCTGTCGCCGCTGCGGTTTCACTACGACAGCAAGGACTTCACGCTGCCGGTCCGGCTTGGGCTGATCAACGCGCCAGATCCCGCCAGCGGCGGCAAGCAGGATCTGCTGGTTCACGTGCTGGCGCCGGGGACTCGCTATCAGGTTGCGAACTATCCCAACGCGACGATTCCGACCAACCTCAACGTAAAAGCTGCGGTCAAAGATCGGTTTGGGGACTTTTATGTGTCGCTGTTCGATCACACCCTCGAGCAAAATCCGGGCGCGGTGGTGACCGAGTATGCGTGGGGGGCCGGATCCTGCGATCCCTGCCCTGGGCCCGAGGCGGCGCTGACCCAGCAAGAGCTGCTCGAGCTCGGCGGTGACGTGATCTCGAGCGGGTCGAGCACGCCTGGGGCGACCCGATCCACCGGAAGCCTGCCCCGGGTCGTTGTCGAGCCGCCGCGGGTTGGAGGCCCGCTCGACAAAGACGTCATCCGTCGAATCGTGCGCGCGCACATGAACGAGGTCAGCTCTTGTTACAACGCGGGGTTGGCCAAGAACCCGAGCCTGGCCGGCCGCGTGGTGGTTGACTTTGTCGTTGATGGTCAGGGACTGGTCTCGACCGCGAAGGTCAGCGACACCACCCTGGGCGATGCGACGGTCGGACAGTGCATCGCCCAAGCGGTCAAACGCTGGAAGTTTCCCAAGCCGCGCGGGGGCGGTCTGGTCACCGTCAGCTATCCCTTCGTACTGGCCCCAAGCGTCGGCTCACCGCGCGCCAGCGGTCCGGCAGGCGGCGGGCGAGGATCGTCGGCCAGCACGTTCGTGCTGACCCGGCTACACGCGCGCTACGATGCCAGCAGCCTCGCGGAAGACCTCGTATTCGAGGCCGCGCCCGCGATCACTGGCGGCCGCGAGACCCCCGGCCAGCTCGGGCGTGGCGCCACGCTCATCCAGGGTGGGCTCAATAGTTTTCAGGCCAGGTATGCGATTCGCCACGAGTGGGCGGGTGACATCGAATGTAGCGACCCCGTGCGCGGCCGCTGGGGGGGTCCGAGCGGTGGCGGTGCGACCCAACCCACGCTGGCCCAAGAGCTGACCCAAGTCACCCGCGGGACCTCGCTGAGCAGCTTCGTCACGGCGTCGGCAGGAGAACAGCTGGGGATTGGAGCCGTGGAGATCGGCGAGCCCCCACCGGCCGCCCGGCCGGTGAAGGATGCTACACCCGCGCCCACCCAGCCGCAGGCCGCACCAGCATCCACATCCACATCCACACCCGCTCCGGCACCCAGCAGCGGCTGCGCGTGCGCGAGCACGTCACAACCCGATCGGCTCGCGGCGCCCTTTGCTTTGCTCGCGCTGCTCGGGCTACGCCGTCGGCGGTGACCCGTTCACGACGCCGTCGGTTGCAGGCACGAACCCTCCCCGACTGAAAGTGTCAAACTCGGGCGCGTGGAAGCGCGCGACGTGGTATGGCATGACCGTGCACAGCCGTACCGGAACATTGGTGGGAACCCTCGGTATGTCCCTCGTCGCGGCCTTCGTCGGCGCCTCGGGCTGCTCGAAGACCATCGAGTGTTTGGATCTCCCCGGCGGGTGTGCAGACGACGGTTACACGCACAGCGAGACCGTTGGCGAGACCGTTGGCGAGACCGAGGGCGACCCAACCAACCAAGAGCCCGGCCTCACCGTGCTGACGGTCAACAAAGACGTCGATATCCTGTTCGTGATCGACAATTCAGGGTCCATGGGTGAGGAACAGGCGCTCCTCGCGACCAGCGTGGGGGCGATCATCGACGTCCTCGAGGATCCCGACGTCGGCGCCAACTACCGCATTGGCATCACGACCACGGACAACGGGAACCCCTGGTGTCCGTCCGGCGCGACCACGCCCGAGGCTGGCAAGCTGGTCGCGAGTTCATGCAAGAGCCGGCTTGGCGACTTCTCGTTCAACAACAGCGTCGATGTCCAGGATCTGGCGTGCAACGACATCTGCCCGCTCTCGCAGGCCGAGCTCGAGATCCTGCCAACCACCACGGACGTCGACGCCAACGCCAAGCCGCGGCCCTGGCTCGAGAGCATCGCGGGCGCCAAGAACATCCCCGACGCAATCAGCATGTCCGACGCGTTCGCCTGCATTGCGCCGCAGGGCATCAACGGCTGCGGGTTCGAGTCCCAGCTCGAGTCCATGTACCTCGCCCTCATTCGGACCCAGAACGCCGACGAGGCCAGCTACGGGTTCCTGCGCAGCTCGGCGATCCTGGCCGTGATCTTTTTGACCGACGAGGCCGACTGCTCATACAACAAGTCGTACAGCGAGATCTTCGAGCAAGACGGCAACAAGGTGTTTTGGTCCGACCCGGCCGCCAGCTTCCCGACCTCGGCGGTGTGCTGGAACGCTGGCGTCGAGTGCTCCGGTGATCCAAGCAACTACGCCAGCTGCGACGCGGTCAACAAAGACGTGAACGGCCAGAGCAACGTGAGCGACGCAAACGCCGTGCTCCACCCCCTCAGTCGCTACATTGGCCTGCTCGATGATTTCGAGCAACAAAAGCAGGAGTTGAACGCCGAGCAAGAGATCATCGTCGGGCTGATCGGCGGCGTCGACAACACGGGTGAGCCCTACTACGCCGACGTGGGTGGTACGAATCCGGTGTTCCAAAACACCTTTGGGATCGGCCCCGGCTGCGAAGCGCCCAACCCCTCCAACCCTAACGAGCCGGCCCAGGCCGTCCCGCCCGTGCGGCTCCGCGACGTGGTCGAGGCGTTCACGCCGGGCAACATGTTCTCGATCTGCGAGTCGGACTACTCGGGCGCGCTCGACAGCATCGTCGATCGCATCCGGGACCAGCTCCAGCCGGCCTGCTACACCCAGTGCGTGCTCGACAGCGATCCGGCCACGCCGCTCGTCGAGCCCACCTGCACGGTCGAAGAGGATCCACCTGGAAACGCCAACACCACCGCGATCGAGGAGTGCCTCCGCGACGCCAACGGCTACGTGATCGATCCGCAGACCAACGACTACACCATGCCCGGCGGGCAGGCGAACGTCTGCTACGCGCTGCTCAGCGACAAGACCGGGCTGACGCCCAGCGCTCACGACGACATGTCCGCGCAGTGCATCGACGCTGCGTTCAACCTCGAGTTCAAGATCGCCCGCCGCCCTGGGTTTCCGGCGGTTGGGGGCACCTCGATCACGGCGACCTGTTCGGTTGCCGAGTTTCCAGAGGTCGACTGCCCTGGCATTGGCGGATAGCGGGCTAGCGGGCTAGCGGGCTGACGCTCCGCCGCCGCGGCGGCCCGCGAGCGTCCAGACGAGCCCCCCAACGATCATCGCCGCGGCGACGCCCGCGACCCCCACCGCCGCGAGCTTCGAATACCGCACGACGTGAGCCCGCGTCTCGCTGCCGAGCTCGTCGAGGTCGGACGCCAGCAGCCGCTCCCTCGCCTCGAGCTGCCGCTGCAGCTGAGCTCGTGTGGGCTCGCGCGTAGGCTCGTGGTCGGGTGGTCCGGCTGCCGCCGAGCCGGCAGACACTGCCCGTGGAGGTTCTCGACCCTGCGTGATCGGCAGCGCCTGCGCGCGCTTGGACTCGACTTCGGGCGGCTTGTCGCCAAAGCTGACCAGCTTCGGACGAACCCGCGCAAACAGTCCACCAAGCCCGATTACGGCGACACCCACGATCAGCATCCCCAAGCTGAGGTGCCCGAGCGCCGCCCCGATCGCCAGCGCGGCGGCGATCAACGTGAACAAGCCGCCAACACCGACCAGGCACGCGGCGACCACCTTGCAGATCGCGGGGTTGAGCGTTTTTTCGACATAGGACAGCAACTCGAGCTTGAGCAGCTCGGCTCGCAGCGAGACGACATCGCCAGCGACCTGGGCGATCTCGGCGGGCAGCGAAGGCGCAGCGGCCGAGCCCCGGTCGCGGGTGCTTGGGCGAGGCATCAGCCCTTGCCCGCTTGGATCACGCCGCACGCGATCCGGGGCTCGGGTTTGGCTGGGTCAGGATCATCGGTTTGTTGGTGGATCACCAGCGCGGTCCCTTTGTCGCTGAGCAACGATCGGGGCCCCTTCTCATCGAGGTTGGCGCCCTTCACCATCGCCTCATACTTCACGGTGCCGTCGGCTGCGACTTGCAGGTATGGCAAGAAGCCGACCTCGTCCGGGCCGGGGCTCGCGTTCGTTGGGTTGAAGTGTTCGCCCGCCGAATCAAAGCTAGGCGGGTCACATTTTCCAACCTCGTGAATGTGAAACCCGTGGCTGCCAGGCGTCAGGCCATGACCGTTGAATTCGATCTTGACACCCGTCGCCCCCATCTCGAATGTGGCCTCGCCGACCCCCTTCCCGTTCGAGTCGGTCAGCTTGGCCACCGCCTCACGGGGTTTGGCGTCATCGTCCTTGGTGCAGGCGCCAAGCGCCATCAGACACAAGGTGACGGCGGCACAGCAGATCTTGGATGCTCGCGGCTTGCTCATGATTGTCTGGGTCTAATCGCAAACGCGAGGCGCTACCCTCGACCCAGGATCCAGGCCGAAGAACGCCCGTGCGCTGACTTGGCCGATCCGTGCCCAGCACTCGCGCATCCGGCGCAAAGCCCGAGTCAATCCGCGTCAACAACACAATGGATGCCCACCCTGCCGAATCTTCGCCCACACCACGACGGATCGAGTCAACGTTGCGCGGTGGGGCTTCATCATGAGGGCGTCATGGACCGCTGGGCCCGACTGTAGGCGTACGCACCCGCGATCAGGATCACCCCGATCCCAGCGAAGCCCAGCGCCCGCCAGACCACGTCCGCGTCCGCCAGGTCAAACCCAACGATCTTCACGGCCGCGAAGGCGAAGCCCGCGAGCGCGAGGTGGCGCCAGCTGCCCTGGCGCAGTCGCAGCCCAGCGACCAGCAACACCAGGCTCGTCGCGGCGATGCACAGCGTGTAGCACAGCTGCGCGAAGCCTGGCCCGGCCCCAACCACATCCATGACGACCGAGGTCACCAGCGCGAGCGACAGCCCAAGCGAGAGCGCGACCAGGATCCCGAGCGGGCCGGCCTCCGCGTCGTCTTCGAGCCGCTCGAGCTGCTTGGCTTGGATCACCCGCCAGATCAACGCACCCCCGAGCCCGGCGAGGGTGAGCAGCGCGACGACGAGCAGCGCCTGCGGGCCCGCCTGTTCGGCCTTGAACAGTCCCTCTGCCTCACACCCGGCGATTGCCACGAGCGCGCCGATCAGGCCAACCCCGAGCCCCGCGGTCGCCAGCCACACGCCGTGGCGCGTCAACCGAGCGCACACCCAGCCGCCAAGCACGACCACCGGCACCAGCGCCCAGAGCAGGGCGACGTGCGGGGCCTTGGGGCCAAGCTCCACCACGACGCCCGTCCACCCAACCATCGCCGCAGTCCACAACACGACGTTGGGGCTCGCGTTTTTCACCGCGTCGTCCGAGCGATCGCGCGACCACAAGCTCGCCCCCAGCGGCACCGCGGCCGCGAACAACCCCAGCGGCAGCGCGGGCGGTTCATGAAGATCGACCGCCGCGATCACGGCGGCGAGCGAAGGCAGCAGGATCATCGCAATGCGCAGGGGCCGAAGCACCGACCACGGCAGCGCGACCGCGACCACGCTCATGCCGATCCACCACGAGACCAGCGCGGCGTCGCCAACCAACAGCGGCCCGGCGACCATCGCCTGCACCCACGCGAAGCCGATGAAGACCCGACTGACCGTCGAGCCCTCGGCCGCGTCCGCGCGCCTGAGCAGGAGCACGGCCAAGACCACGTGCCAGCCGCCCAGACACAGGGTCGCCAGCGCCAGCGTCTTGGGCGTCTGCGAGAACGCAGCCGTCGCCGCGGCCCAACTCAGGATCCCCGCGACGATCAGCCGGGCCTGGGCGTGCAGCTGATCCGCCGCGTCAACGCTGGCCTGCAACAACCGCCACCCCGAGGCCGCGCTCGCAACCAGCAAGACCACCGACCACAACATGAACACGTCGCCGTTGTCGGGCCCAAGGTTCATCGCCGCCCAGCGCCCACCCAACATCCACGTGGCCACCAGCGCGATCGTGGGCAGCTCGGGCCAGCTTCGCCGCCAGTCGACGAACATCAACACGCCCACGACGACCAGCTGGTAGATCATCAGCTCGACCAGGTGCCCGCCCACGTTGGCGACCAGCACCGGCGTCGCGCAGGCAGCTAGCGTGGCCAGCACGGCCATCAGCCGCAGCCGCAGCCGATCGGCGATCAACAGACACGCCGCCGCGCCGACCCCCAACGCCACGAACACCTGCGGCCCGCTGACGAGCTCGTGCGTGTGCCGAGCCAGCAGCCACGCAGCAAACCAGCCGCCAAGGCCCGCGCCGCCGACCGCCCCTGCGACCGACTCGTACCGCTTGCGAGCCAGCGGCCACGCAGCCACGGTCAGCAGCGCCGACAGCAAGGCCGCGCCCGCAAACCGAACACCCGGCGAGAGCCACTCTTGCTCGATCGCGTAGACGACAAACGAGACCAAACCAAGCAACAGCGCCGCGCCGCCGGTCGCCGCCAACACTTGCGCTGGACTGCGCTTGGTCTCCGGCTCGACATGCGCGTCGAGGGCTGCGGCGAAGCGCGCGGCGTTGGCCGAGGGTTCGCGCTCAGCGGAGCTCGCCGGCGGCGCGGAAGGTGGTGGGAGCGTGGCTTGTGGTGGCCAGGTTTGTTGATATTGGGGGTGTTCGGGGTGCGCCGCGGGGGGTGGCGTCACCGTTGGCTGCGCTTGTCCGCCAACCTGCTGCTCGAGCGCGTGCACGCGCGCGAGCAGCTGCTGGACTTGCGCATTGACAGCTTCGAGCCGCCGCTCGATCGCTGGATCATCGTCAGGTGAAGTCATGGTGCCGCGAACTTCCGCGTCCCGAGATTAGTTCACCCGCGCATGACCGTACACGGACGACACGGGCGCCATACGAGCGCCCGCGAGGCCTGCATGGCAACGCCTGTCCACACTTGGCGTCGATGAGGGCCGGATCACAGCGAAGCCACCCGCACGCCTGATTCTCGCGCTGATGCGCAACAGAGACATCCAAGCACCCTACTCGATCACGCCCGTCCAGATCCCAATCTTCACCCCACCTTGTTCGGTGGTCAGCTGGCGCTCGAGCCCAAGCTTTGTCGCACCCGCCAGCGCAGCTTCGCTCGTCACCAAGCCGACCCGCGTTGGCCTTGGCAGCTGCAGCGCCAGTTTTCCCAGGCTGGCATAGAGGTTGCGCAGCCGGCTTGGATCCCCGGTTCGCAAGCCCCACGGCGGGTTGGCCACCAGCGCGACGCCGTCGCCAACGAGCTCGGGCAGCTGCTTGTCGCCAACGGATCGCTGAATGAATTGCGCCAAGCTCCCCGCGCCCGATCGCGCCGCGTTAGCCTGCGCGGCCTCGACCGCGCCTGCGTCACGATCACAGCCGAGCAAGCTCGCGACCGGCTGCGCGCCGCGACTGAGCTCGTCGCGGATCGCGTTGAAGCGCGCCGCGTCAAATCGCGGCTGTCGCATGCACGAGAACGCTCGGCTCGCACCTGGCGGCAAGCCGGCGGCGATCGTCGCGGCCTCGATGATCGTCGTGCCCGCGCCCGCGACCGGATCAAACAAGGCCATGCCCGGCTGCCAGCCGGTCACCCGCAGCAGCGCCTGGGCGATGTCCTCGCGCAGCGGGGCCTTGGCGGTCTGCTGACGCCACCCACGCTTGTGCAGCAGCCTGCCAGTTGTATCAACGCTGATCGTGCAGCGATCTCGCATGATCCGAACCTGAACGAGCGTGGGCTCGACCCCCTCGTCGCCAAGCTCGCCGCCACCGGGGCCCTTGCCAACGTCAGCCCGGACCCGCACCTCGCCTTTGAGCCGACGCGCGATGCTTCGCTCGATCCGCTCTACGATCGCCTTGGTGTGATACAGCCGCGAGCGCTTGGCGTGGGCCCGGACCCGCACGCTCAGCTGCCCGCTCGGGCCGCGGATCAGCCAGCGCTCCCACTCGAGCGCCTTGGTGACACGCTCGAGCTTCGCGAAGTCGCGAACCAAGAAGTCCGCCATGCGCACGAGCACGCGCAAGCCAAGCGCCGAGCCAAGGTTGATCCGGTAGATCGCGTCGCGATCGCCGAAGCAGCTGACGCCGCCCTGGGTGACGGCGCACTCCTCAACGCCGAGCTCATCGAGCTCTTGCGCGAGCAGGTCCTCGAGCCCGGGTGCGCAGGCGACAAATAGGCGCAGTCGATCAGTCATGCTCGTGGGGGGCCGGCTCTGGTGTAGCCGCGCCGGGCTCAGTGTCCCACGGTCGCAGCTGCTCGCCGAATCGCTTGCGCCGCTCGGCCTGGCGGGCCATGCGTTCGGCCTCGTCGGGGTCTTGGGACCAGTCAAACTGAAGCTCGACGCGGGTCGTGCCCGGCCCCGCGGCGCCGCGCCGCGCGACCGTCAGCGTCTTGCGCGAATCGCCGCGCCGCACCGCCGCGAGCAGCTGGGCGAGGGTCGAGACCGGCTCCCCCGCGACCTCGAGGATCCGATCACCCACCGCGAGCCCCGCTCCGGCGGCCAGCGAGCCCTCGAGGATCGAGACGACCCTGGTGTCGTGAAGCGCTGCCCCGAGCTTGCGCCCCGGCAGCGCGACCAGGTTGTGGCGCTCGAGCGGCGCGGGCAGCTGCGCCAGCTGCCAAGCGGCGATCGCCACGACCAAGGCCGAGTGACGTTGATACGCGTCGATCACCGCGTCGGCGTGGTCGTACTGGGTGTGGTGATAGTGGTCGTAGTCCGAGCGCCCCGACTGCCCCCAGAAAAACGCCGGCACCCCCTCGCGCAAGAACGAGGTGCTGTCAGAGGGCTCGAAGGGCAGGCCCTCGACCAGCTCCAAGCTAAACGGCATGTCCGCGGGCGAGAGCTTGGTGACCGGCTCGAACACGGCCTGCATGATCGCGTGAAGCTCCGGGGTGACGGGCAGCGCGGAGATGTAGTTTGTGCCGTTGTCGTGGACCAGCGCCGCGCTGATCCCCGCGAGTTGATCTGCGTGGGCGGCCACCCAAGCTGTGGAGCCGAGCAAGCCCTGCTCCTCGCCCGACCACAGCTGGAAGCTGATCGTCCGGCGCGGGCGCTGGCCAGTGCGGGCGCACGCCGCCGCGATCAGGCGCGCGGCCTCCATCGTCGTCGCCACTCCGGCCGCGTTGTCGATCGCCCCGCTGCCGCCGTCCCACGAGTCGAGGTGGCCGCCAACGATCACGCGCTGATCCGGCAGGCTCGCCCCGGGGAGCTCGGCGATCACGTTGTAGACCGGCACAGGACCCGGCAGCAGCCGATTCGCCACGCCAAACTCGAGCTCGACGTAGTCACCCGCGTCGATCCGCTGAAGCAGCGCGTGGTGTTGATCACCGCGCAGCTGGATCTCGACTCGGGTCGGCAGCTTGTCTGGATCGAGGCGATGGTCGCCGTGGGTCGAGATCCGCGGATCGTCCGAGTCGCCCGCGGCGAACACCAGCCCGGCGATCTTCCCACGCTCGAAGGCCCGCTCGATCTGCTGGCCCAGCTTGCCGCTTGGTCGCTCGAACCCATAGGGAACCATGATCCACGCGTCGCGCAGGTATGGCTTGCGCGCGCGCAGCTGGGCCGCGTCTTCGGGGTAGCGCAGCGCCTGGCCACGCACGGGGCCGCCGGCTTCGAGCCCGTCTTGACCGCGGGTTCCGGGCGTCCACGCCCAGGTCCCAAACTCGAGGGGCTCGCGCTCGGGTCGGACCACGGCGCCGGTCGCCTTGCCGCGATCGAAGGCGACCGGGTAGCTGCCCCACTGCTCGTGGGTCGCCGTCAGGCCCCAGCCCTCGAATTGATCGACGGCCCACAGCTCGGCCTCGAGCAGCTGCGGCGAGCCGGTCAGGCGCGGCCCGATCTCGACGGCGACCGCCGCGAGCAGATCGCCGACTTGGCTGTCTCGATCTGCGATCGCCACAATCGCCTGGATCACCGCGTCGTCCGAGATCGGCGCGCGCTCGACCGGAGGCTCGGGGTTGGACGCCACGTCGACCTCGACGCTGGCCGGTCGCTCCACGCTGACCCGCGCGGGCGCCTCGGACCCACGACAGCCAATGAGCAACGCCACCGCGCCAAGCTGGGCGAATCCCCTGAACAGTCCGAGCGGCGCGCGAACAGGCACGTGTTCCACATCATCGCACGTACTTTCATGCGTGGGGCAGCGACCCATACCCAGCTGAATCTTTTTCAGCTCGGGCGAGGGCTTCTCGCCCGCTTGCGGACGCTTTCGTCGACCGGTTCCCCCTGAGAAGCGAACGATGCCCAGGTTCACCTGCCAGAACTCACCAGCCTCGGGGTTTCGCACCCGCCGTGGACCCACCATCCGGGCGCGCTGCTCGGTGCGCTGTGCGATTGACGACTGCGCGAAGATGTCCGCACTCATCAATCAGCAAGATACGCGCACCCAGCTGGACTTGAATCAGCGCTGGCCTGCTCGTCCACCGTGATAGAAGCGCCCACCATGCCGCGCCTGCTCCTCGTGCGTCACGCTCAATCCGAGAACAACCTGAGCAACGCTCGCATCCGCGAGCAATTCCGTTCAGATCCCGAGCGAATGCAGCTCGAGGCCAACCGCGCCCGCCAAGCCGATCCCGAGCTCACCGAGACCGGTCGCGAGCAGGCGTCGTTGCTGGCCAAGACCCTCGCTCCAATCCTTGCAAGCTCACGCAGCTTGCTCGTGAGCAGCCCGATGCGACGGGCGCTTCGCACAGCGGCGGCGAGCGCAGAACGTGCTGGCATCGACCGCTTTACTTGTGAGGGTGAACTATTCGAGGTTGGCGGGTGCCACTATTGTGACGAGGCCCGGCCGTCCTCGACCACCGCCCAGATCGAGGCCGAGTTTCCGGTCGCGTGCCGCAACATTGGCCCCGAAGGTTGGTACGGCGGTCGGGCTGTCAGCGAGCGCGCCAATGAGGTGAGCGCGCGCGTGGATCGGGTGATCACCTGGGCCAACACCATCCTCGCCAGTGGCGACCACGACACGATCGTGGTCGTCACCCACGGCGATCTGCTGTCCCGCTGGCTGCGTCGCTGGCTTCACGTTCCGGCCTCGCGCGGCCTGGCGTTCGTCCACGGCAACACGGGCGTCACGACCCTGAGCTGGGACCCAAGCGACGGCCTGTTGCTCGAGGGCCTCAACGCGGTCGAGCACCTGCCCGCGCCGCTGCGGACCGGAGCCGACAGCGAGTTTTGGTGGCGCTACGCGTGGCCGGAGTCCAACGCCATTCACAGTTGATCCGACTCGGGGATCTCGTCACGCACGCGACGGTCAGCGGGTCTCCCGCGTTTGGCATCGAGGCTGTCGCCGGACCGCTCGCCACCGGTAGGCGTGAGAATCCGGGCGCGGGATCAAGCGGCCGCGCGCGCCGGAGTTCTTGGCCTATCCTCGCCTGCATGAGCGTGCTCGATCTCTCGAAGACCCCTGTTCACCTCGGCCTTGGCGCCACCGTGCTGCCGCAGCCCCCTCACGACGGCAGCATGGAGTGGTACCAGCGCTACGGCGCCGCGCATGCCGACGACGGCGCCGAGGGTCGGCTCGTCGCCGTCCACAGCTTCGACGCCGACTGGGCGACCTGGGAGGTCCACCCGAACGGCGAAGAGCTGGTCTACATAATCTCCGGCAAGATGACGCTAATTCAGGATATCGATGGCGAGCACCGCGAGGTGCAGATGGCAGCCGGCGAGGCCGCGATCAACCCGCGTGGGGTGTGGCACACCGCGAAGGTGGTCGAGCCAGTCACCGCGCTGTTCATCACCGCAGGCGAGGGCACGCGCAACGAAGTGCGCTAATTCGTGGCGCAGGTCGTGGGCCACGCGCTTGCGCGCTTTTACCCAGCGTCTACACTCCGCGCTCCGATGGACGCCCGGCGACTCACGCACCTGCGCCAGCTCGAGGCCGAGAGCATTTTCATCATCCGCGAAGTCGTGGCCGAGTTCGAGAAGCCAGTGATGCTGTTCTCGATCGGCAAGGACTCGATGGTGATGCTGCGCCTCGCTCAGAAGGCGTTTTGGCCCGGCAAGCTGCCGTTCCCGTTGATGCACGTCAACACCACGTGGAAATTCCGCGAGATGATCGACTTTCGCGATCGGCTGTGCAGCGAGAGCGGCTACGAGCTGCTCTCGCACACCAACCCCGACGGGGTCCGCGACGGCATCAACCCCTTCGATCACGGCGCCGCGTACACGGACATCATGAAGACCGACGCGCTCAAGCAAGCGCTGAGCAAGCACGGCTTCGACGCGGCGTTCGGCGGGGCCCGGCGCGACGAAGAGCGCTCGCGTGCCAAGGAGCGGGTCTACAGCTTTCGTGATCGCAACCACGCCTGGGACCCCAAGAACCAGCGGCCGGAGCTGTGGCGGCTCTACAACGGGCGTCACTTCAAGGGCGAGAGCATCCGCGTGTTCCCTCTGTCGAACTGGACGGAGCTCGACGTGTGGCAATACATCCACCTCGAGCACATCCCGATCGTGCCGCTCTACTACGCGGCCCCGCGCCCGGTGGTCGAGCGCGACGGCACGCTGATCATGGTCGACGACGAGCGCATGCCGCTCGAGCCCGGCGAGGTCCCCGAGCAAAAAATGGTCCGGTTCCGCACGCTGGGTTGCTACCCGCTGACCGGCGCCGTCGAGTCCACGGCGACCACCGTCCCGCAGATCATCCACGAGATGCTGACCACCCGCGTCAGCGAGCGCTCCGGCCGGGTCATCGACCGCGACGCCGACGGCTCGATGGAGAAGAAGAAGCGCGAGGGGTACTTCTGATGGCCATTGATCATCGCAGCCCGCCATTTCCCAGCCAGCGCCCTGCCGACGCCGAGCGCCCGGTCAGCAGCCTGGTCCAGACCATCCCGCCGCCCGATCGGGCCGACGCCGAGATCCTCGAGTTCCTGGGTGACTACGAGCGCCGCAGCCTGCTGCGCTTCGTCACGATCGGCTCGGTCGACGACGGCAAGTCAACCCTGATCGGCCGGCTCTTGTACGAGACCGGCGGCGTGTTCGAAGATCAGCTGGCCTCGGTCACCAGCACCGAGCAAGACGGCAGCGAGGTCATCAACTTCGCCAACCTGACCGACGGCTTGGTCGCCGAGCGCGAGCAGGGCATCACGATCGACGTCGCGTACCGCTACTTCGCGACCAAGCGGCGCAAGTTCATCATCGCCGACACCCCCGGCCACGTTCAGTACACCCGCAACATGGCGACCGGGGCCAGCACGGCCGACGCCGCGGTGATCCTGATCGACGCGCGGCTTGGGGTCTTGCAGCAGTCGCGGCGCCACGCCTACATCGCCGCGCTGCTCCGCATCCCCAGCCTGCTGGTCGCGGTCAACAAGATGGACCTCGTCAACTTCGAGCGCAGCACCTACGACGCGATCGTGGCGGAGTTCCGGGCGTTCACGGACCAGCTCGAGTTTGGCAACGTGGAGTTCTTCCCGGTCAGCGCGCTCGCGGGCGACAACGTGGTCGAGCCGAGCGCGCGCACCCCATGGTTTCGCGAAGCTGGCGGCAAGCCGCTGCTCGAGCACCTCGAGTCCATGGAGGTCGCCAGCACCGGCGACGACGAGCGACTGATCTTCCCGGTCCAGCTGGTCTCGCGGCCCGACCTGGATTTTCGTGGCTACGCGGGCACGATCGCCGCGGGCCGGATCCGGCGTGGTGATCTGATCAAGGTGCTGCCCTCGGGCAAGACCAGCCGGGTCGAGCGAATCGTGACCTGGGACGGCGACCTCGCCGAGGCGTTCGCGCCGATGTCGGTCACGCTCACGCTCGCCGACGAGATCGACATCAGCCGCGGCGACGTGCTGACCCAGGTCGAGAACGACCTGCACATCAGCCGCCGGCTAGAAGCCACGCTGGTGTGGATGCACGACATCCCGCTCGAGACCGGGCGCCAGTACCTGCTCAAGCACATGACCACGCTGGTCTCGGGCACGATCGTCAAGGTCGACCACAAGGTCGACATGGACACGCTCGCGCACGTCAGCGCCAACAGCTTGGCGCTCAACGAGATCGGCGACGTCAGCCTCAGCCTCAACCGGCCGCTGATCCTCGACGACTACACCCAGGACAAGACCGCTGGGTCGTTCGTGATCATCGATCGGGTCAGCAACGTCACCGTCGCCGCCGGAATGATCCGCGGGCACGGCGAGGACTACCAAGACGATGGCCGCGCGGTGGCGCGGGCGATCGTTGCGACCGAGCGTGCGGCCCGGTTCAATCAAAAGCCCGCCGTGCTGTGGATGACCGGGCGCTCGGGCACCGGGAAGATCGTGGTCGCGCGGGCCCTGGAGCGGCGGCTGTTCGACGCGGGGCACATGGCCTACGTGTTTGATCCGCAGCAGCTCACGCGCATTGACCGGCAGGCCCAGGCTGCCCAGTTTCGTGCGCTGGTCAACGCCGCGGAGCTGGTCGCGGATGCGGGGATGATCGTGATCGTTGCCTACACGTCGCCCTCGCGGGCGGACCGGGCGAACGCGCAGGCGCACTTTCAGGATCGCTTCGCGTTCCTCGAGGCCTTCTTCGACGCGGACCTGCCCACCTGCCGCAGCCGGCTCGAGGCGCTTGGCCGCGAGCCGGACGAGGCGAGCTTGGCCTACGAGCCGCCGGATGATCCGGACATCATGATCGACGGGGACGAGCTGAACATTGCTCGCGAGGTTGATCGGCTGGTCCGCGCGCTGGAGCGGCGGGGCGTGATCAAGGGCTAGCAGCCCGAGTACGGGCGCACCGCGAAGGGCGTGAGGGCTAGCAGCCCCTCGCGGCGGAGGGCCCGAGCGAAGCTGGGGTCCTTCGGCCCGCACGCAGGCCGCAGGCCGAGTACGGGCGCACCGCGAAGGGCGTGAGGGCTAGCAGCCCCTCGCGGCGGAGGGCCCGAGCGAAGCTGGGGTCCTTCGGCCCGCACGCAGGCCGCAGGCCGAGTACGGGCGCACCGCGAAGGGCGTGAGGGCTAACAGCCCCTCGCGGCGGAGGGCCCGAGCGAAGCTGGGGTCCTTCGGCCCGCACGCAGGCCGCAGGCCGAGTACGGGCGCACCGCGAAGGGCGTGAGGACTAACAGCCCCTCGCGGCGGAGGGCCCGAGCGAAGCTGGGGTCCTTCGGCCCGCACGCAGGCCGCAGGCCGAGTACGGGCGCACCGCGAAGGGCGTGAGGACTAACAGCCCTCGGGTTCTGGGTCGGTGAGAAGCCGTCTCCAGCATGTCTCCAACGCCGGGGATCCCGGCGTGGGGACGCCCAACCTACCGTCGACCAAGTGCGTATCGTATTTCTTGGTGTATCCCTCGCCGTTCTCGTCGCGTGCGACTCGAGCCAGACTGCCCCCACGCAGCGTCCCGAGCCGCAGTCACAAGCAACCGTCGCCGCCCCGGCGGAGCAAGCGGAGCCACTCGTCAGCGTCCCAGGTACCGCGATTCGTCTCACCCCTCCGCCAGGCTTCGCGGCCATGTCCAGCTACGACGGCTTTCGCAACGAACAAACGGGTGGGATGATCATGGTCACGCGCATCGATCGTCCATACGAGGACGTGCGCGCGGCGATGGAGGCCAACCTCGCCGCCGATGGCGTCACCCCTGACTACGCCGAGGATCTCGCCCAGGGCGACCTGCCCGGGCGATTGGTGCTCGTGTCTCAGGCGCGCGGGGGTGAGTTCACGTCGAGCTGGCAACGGCTGCTGGGCAGCGGCGAGGAGACCATCGTCATCTCGGGAATCTGTTCGCAGGCGCCCTGTGACGAGCAGCTCGAGCAGCTCGAGGCGGCGCTGCGCTCGGCGGTGTGGGACAGCGACGCGCCGCAACAGCTCGGTGTGCATCTGGTCGACACTGGCGGGCTGCAAGCGATCATGGAGGACGAGCGCGAGCTGATGTACTCCAGCGATGGCACCCTCGCCGGCGACGTGGTGTTTCACGTGAGCTTGGTGCCGGGCTCGATCTCCGACGAGCAGCGTCAGCGCGCGCTCGACAGGTTCGAGGCTCTGCACGGGTTCGAGGCCCAGGACGTCAAGCCGGTCACGATCGACGGGCTCGAGGGCCGCGTGTCCGTGGGCGCGAGCAAGGCCGCCGCGAACGGCAAGCTCTTCTACGACGTGGTCTTGTTCGACCGAGAGGGCATCTGGTACCTGTCGGGAAACGCCAGGAAGGACTCGCCGGCGACGCGCGAGGTGTTCGAGCGCATGGCCAGCAGCTTCGCGCGCGGGTCTGCGGCACGATTTAGTGGTGGATGAGTCAGGGCTCGAGCCCGATCTCCGAGGGCATTGTCGCCGAAATTTCCAGTAAGCCCGCGCGAGGCCGGCGAATCGCCAGACCCGCCTCGGCCAAATGGTAGGCCGTCCGCGATGCACATCGCCGGCCAACAAGCACGTCGAGCGCGGGGCGGCGCGATGTTCAGGTATCCCACGACCCCGCATCGGAAATCTCATCCGCACGGTAGACTCCCCACATGCAGCGCTTGGCCGTCTTGATCTGCGCGACGCTGACCCTGGCCTGGGCGAGCCCGGCGCTCGCGTCCCCGTGCGATGACCCTCAGCCCGCGTGGCTGATGTGCGAGGACTTCGAGCAGGGCGGGCTCGGCTGGCAGCAGTGGTTTGATCAATCGGCCTTCGTCGAGTGCGACGGCTGCCCCGACGGCGTCAACGACCCGGATCGCATCCAGCTGCTCGCAGATCCTGCCGCGGCCCACGACGGCGACTGGTCCCTGCACCTGCCCGCCGCTGCGGCGGCCAACTACAGGGGCGCGTCGCTGGCCTATCGGACTTGCAACGGCAGCGGCGAGCAGGGCTGTCTCCTGACCGGGCACGACGAGCTCTACTTTCGTAGCTGGGTGCGCCTCGCCGACGACCATCAATACGTGCATCACTTTCTCTCGATCGCCGGCACCCAACCAGACGAGTATTGGGGCGCCGATGGCAACGCCGGCTGCCGCCCCAACGGCTACCGCGCGGCGGGCACAACCCTCGACTTCAACACCGATCACGAGCTGTTTTTCTATACATACTTTCCCGAGATGAACTGCGACATGGGCGGCTACTGCGATGGTGTGTACGCGCAGGGCATCTGTGACGGCTGCGCGCAAAAGGACATGCCCTGCGAGAACGGGCTCGAGTGCTGCTGGGGCAACCTGTTCGCGCCTGATCCGCCCAAGGTGCTGGCCACCGGTGAGTGGACCTGTCTCGAATTGCACATGCAGATCAACACGCCCGGGCAAGCTGATGGCGCGATGTCGTTTTGGGTCGATGACGAGCTCTCGCTCGAGCAGACGGGCATGCACTGGCGTGACGTCGAGGAGCTCGCGCTCAACAAGGCCTGGCTTCAGCACTACATCGCAGGCGGGGACGCGGATCAGCCCAACGAGGTGTGGTTCGACGACGTCGTCGTCAGCACCGAGCGCATCGGGTGTATGGCGACGGGGGACGGAGACGGGGACCCGGGTGATGGAGACGGCGACCCGGGTGACGGCGACGGAGACGGCGACCCGGGTGACGGCGACGGAGACGGAGACAGCGGCTCCGGTGATGGCGACGCGGGCGAGGCTACGGGCACCAGCGAAAGTGCTGACGGCCCTGGCGCAGACGACCCCGCCGGCTGCTCGTGCAACACAGCCAATCCGTCGCCGATGCGGCTGTGGTGGTCGTGCCTGATCTTGCTGGGGCTCGGCGCCGCGCCCCGGTCAACGCGGCGCCTTCGCTCCGGCACGCCTCTCTAGTACCAGCTTGTTGCTGCCCGACCTCGGCGACTGGTCTCCCGCGAGTTCGATCCGAACAGCATCCTGAGCGCCATGCCAACGCGCAAGCGAGTCCATGCAGGACGAGCGGCATTTCTCGTACCGCGATGGTCTTGCGGATCTGATCGTGTTGTTCGATCTTGCCAAATCATCGAGCCTCGGGACCGTCGCTGCAGTCGAGGTCCTGACCCTGCAACATCTCGGGTGAGGCCGGTTCAGGCTTGCCGAATGTGCTGGCGGACCCGCCATAGTGGGGCGAGCGCGCCCAGGCAGACAACCGCGCTGACCAAGGCGGCCACGGCAAACCCGGTCTGCACGGCGGCCGAGATCTCGGCGTTCAGAGGCACACCGTCGGCCCGTCCGAGCACCTCGCGGATGCGCTCGACATCCCCCATGAGGGTGCCCACCACGAAGAGCAGGACCGAGCCAACCAGGGCGTTGCCCATGGCAAACCCAAGGTTGCGGAGGAACTGGTGGGCGGCGGTGGCCCGCCCGAGCTCGTCGTCGGTGACCAAGTCGCGGAGCAGGGTGAGCCCAGCGTTGGTGCTGCCGCCGATGCCCGAGCCGGCCAAGACGAGCAGCACGAACAGCGCTGGCAGCGGTGCCCCGGAGGCAGCGATGCCGGCGATCGCGAACAGAGCGCACGACAGCAGCACGGTGCCGCCCAGCATCACGTTGAGAGGGCTGACACGCTCGCTGAGTCGGCTGACGATGTTGGCGCCTCCGGTCCAGCCGAGCACGAAGAAGACGACCGACCAGGCCGTGAGCGCCGTACCGCCCCCGTGTCCGGCGCTGACGAACAGGGGCACGAAGGTCTGGACGCCGATGCCGGCCATGAGCATGAGCGCGATGCCCCACGCGAGCGGACCCAACGGGGCGTCGAGGGCGTGCCGTGGAGCGATCACGGCGTCCTCGCGCCCGCGATTGCGTCGTACGACGGCGATCCCACAGACGACAGCGGCGCCTAGGGCGAGCAGCGAGCGGCCGTCGAGGGCGTCCACGGCGAACAGCACGAAGAAAGTGAAGCCTGCGAGGAGCCCCAGATCCACGGTCCGCAGCGCAGCACCTCGGCCTTCGTGGGCCGGCGGAGGCAGGGCGTTCCAACCGGCCACCAGCGCGATCGCTCCAAGAGGTAGATTGACCAGGAAGATCCAGCGCCACGAGGCGAACGTGAGCAGCACGGACGCCAGGGCAGGCCCCCCAACGCTCATCGCACCCCAGACGTTCGTGTTGGCGGCGAAGGCTCGTCCGATTAGATGCCGTGGGAAGACCAGCCCGACGGCGCTCAGCCCGACAGCGTTCACCGCACCTGCACCCGCGCCGTGGATCGCCCGGGCCAAGACGAGTGTCGCCATCGATGGTGCGAGGCCCGCAAGCACCCCGCCGATGATCAGCAGGATGACGGAGCCTCGGAAGACCTTCGCAATGCCGATCCGGTCGATCAGCGAGCCCGCGGCGACCGTGGAGACGCCGGCGGTCAGCAGGTAGCTCGTGATGACCCAGGGGAGCATCTCGACATGGCCGAGGGACGCGGCGACCTGGGGCAGCGCTGCGGCCACCGAGAGACCTTCGAACGCGGACAGCGCGACCAGCAGCAGCACTGCGAAGGCGACCCGGCGAAACCGGCGGTCGAAGATGCTGGTGGCGTTGGCGACGCTGCTGGGCTCGTCCAGCGCGATGCTGTCAGACATGGGGCCGCCTAGCCTCCACTACGGCGTCGTGATCACGGGCATTGTTCGAGCGCAGAGAAGGCGGATGCACGCTCATGCCCGCAGACACTACCCAGATCCGTCCTCCCGAACAAACGGGCGCTCCGGCGAACAGGCCCCCGCAACTCGACACGCGGCCGCGGCTCACGAAGGCCGTTGACTTACTGACACGGCAGGTGCACGTCGACGACCTCACCGACATGCAGCTGCCCGCCACTGTGAAATTCGAAGCGTGACCGCTCGCGCCCGCAGTTGGATCGCTCGTCGCAGTGCTCGCGCACGAAGTAGTCGAGGTTGATCGACTCGACGCCGGCCTCTGCGAGTGTGCTCAGCTCGCCGGGCAGCGAGGTCTTGTCGCCGTCTTCGTCGCGCCAGACCAGGATCTCGCCAAACTGGGCGTCACGCATGTCGATGCTGCCGTCGTGGTTGCTGTCGAGGGTGGCGAGGGCGATGAAGCCATTGTCGGCCCGCCGGCCCGAGCCGAGCACCGAGCCCGAGCCAAACAGCTCGTGACCACCGTCGATAAATCCGTTGTGGTCGAGGTCGATCGCCAACCAGGGGTTGTCCGTCGCGGGCCAGTCGGTGTTGAGGCACATTCCGGCGCCGTCCATGTCGAACGATGCTGCGTTGCTCGCGAGCGCGACTGGCCCGGCGTCGAAGCTGAGCACGAGCGGCGTGAACGGACACGCGGGGAAATAGGGGACCCCGGCCTTGTCGAGTTGGCACCGGACCGTGCCAGCGAGACCGCAGTCGCGCTCTTCGTCGGGGAGGCACTCGTAGCTGGTCAGGCACTCGCCCCAGTGGCCGCTGAAGTCGCTGTCAAACGTGCAGAACTGGGTGCCTTCCGCTGCCGCTTCGGTCTCGCAGGACTGGGCCTCGCCGTGGTCCGCACATGGCTCGTCCTCCGGCTCGATCGGAACGTCGGAGAGCGGATCGCCGTCGCCATCTCCCTCCTCGACCTCATCCGCGCCGTCTTCGACGACCACGGTCTCGCTGTCACAACCTGCTGAAAACACCGTGATGCAGAGCACTGATCCGGCTGAGATGAATCGTCGAAGATCAAGCATGTGGCCTCTGTGGATGATTCTGGCATGAACTAACAAATCAAACAACAGCTTTGTTGTTTTTAAAATTACCCCCGAATTCGCGTGAAATGCGTTCAGGCCGCGACCTCGAGGGTCTGCATCCACACAGGTGAGGTCAGTGCAGCCGTATGCTGCGCAGCTTGTCCGGGTTGCGCGTGATGTAGATCCGGGTGATGCGCTCGCCGTCAATCTCGAGCGCGGTGGTCTGCAACGCATCATCGATCCTGCTGACGAAGCCGGGGAGACCATCGATCACCACGCTCGAGATCATCTGAACGCCAGAGCCGAGCTTGCGTGCCAGCCCCGCGTAGAGCCGGACCACACGTTCCGCACCGCGAATGACGTTGAACGACCGGATCTTGCCGCCGCCATCTGAGTGCAGGGTCACGTCATCCGCCAAAATGGCGCCAAGCGCCTGGGTGTCGCCGCTGCTGCAGGCGTTGAAGAACGCCTTGGTCAGCGCGGCCCCGGTCTCCCGCGACACCGGGTTGCGCGGTCGGTCGACTTGCACATGTGCGCGGGCGCGAGAGGCGAGCTGTCGCGTTGCGGCCGGGCTGCGGTCGATGGTGGAGGCGACCTCGCCGAGAGGCTGGCCAAACACATCGTGCAGCAGGAAGGCCGCACGCTCTAGCGGCGACAACCGCTCCAGCGCCATCATCAGGGTCAAGGTCAGATGGTCGAGCCGCAGATCATCATCCGGTTCGGGCTCGATCAACGGCTCGGGCAGCCAGGTGCCGGGATAGGTCTCGTGTCGGGCGCGCGCCGCGTTCATGCGGTTGAGACACAGCCGTGTCACGATGCGCGTGAGCCATGCGGCCGGCTTCCGAATGCCCGCATGATCGGTGCCATACCAGCGCAGCCAGGCGTCTTGAACAACATCCTCGGCTTCGGCGTGCGAGCCGAGCATCCGGTACGCGATGCGCAGCAGCCGGGGCCGCTGCGCTTCGAAGCTCTCGGTCACCCAGTCGAGCATTCCGCTGGATCCCTACTAGATCGCGACCGGGTGGGCGGCGCGGAAGCCGACCTGAATCCGGTTCCAGGTGTTGATCGCCCCGACGGCCAGAGACAACCAAGCCCTTTCGTCCGCGGTGAAGGCCGCTTCGACGGCGGCCCAGTCCTCGTCGGGGGCGCCGGTCTCCGCGACAAGGGTCAGCGCCTCTGTCCAGGCTAGCGCCGCCCGCTCGCGGTCCAAGTAGAGCGAGCTCTCACGCCAGGCAGTCAGCATATGGAGCCGCAGCGCTTCCTCCCCATCCCGCAACGCCTCGGAGGTGTGCATGTGGATGCAGTAGGCGCAGCTATTGATCTGCGAGGCCCGCAGCTTCACCAGATGCAGCAGACTGGCCTCGAGCGGGCTGGCCTTCAACGCCGCTTCCAGTGCGAGAAGCGCCTTGAACCCGGCGTCGGCGCGTTCGAAGTAGTCGGTCATGCGAGGCGTCATTGTACGTTGTTCTCCTGTTTTGCTG
Organism: Enhygromyxa salina; assembly: GCF_000737335.2. Taxonomy (GTDB): domain Bacteria; phylum Myxococcota_A; class Polyangia; order Nannocystales; family Nannocystaceae; genus Plesiocystis; species Plesiocystis salina_C. The sequence continues at coordinate 44,780 of NZ_JMCC02000034.1, forward strand.
TCACGCTGACTCGACCGCGCGGACCACCTGAATGTGACATCCAGAACAAGATTTTTTTCTGGTGCTGGTCGCGGCCAGTCTGGGCCGGCAGTCGTGCACGGCGTGCGTGCGCGCTGCCCTGAGCTGGACTTGGCAAGGACCCATGCGCGCGGTAGTCAAGCGCGGCTTTGGAGGCCCCGATCGCTACAGCGCTCACGCGTCCTCTCGCCCCGCTCACGCTCGCCGTCGCTGTCACGCTCGCGGCCGCGTGCAGTCGACCGCCGCCCCTTCAGACCGAGGGCTTCGCCGCCGAGCGCTCGCTGTATCTGAGCGTCGCGGACGAAGTGGACATCGTCGAGTCGCTGCGCCCGCTGGTCGCGGCCCTCGACGCCCACGCCCCGGATGACCTGACGTGGTGGTTCGAGCCCATGCCCGACGAGCACCACCACACGATCTACCACCCCGCCACGCTTCGAGCCTTGCGCCTGATCTTCGGTGACGATGGTCGCGAGTGAGCGTCGCTTGGACGGAAAAGGGCCCAGGAGCGTCGCTCCTGAGCCACACATGCGGTCGCGTACAAAGGCCCCCGAGGAGCGAAGCGACCGGACGCATCAGCAGCCCGTGGCTGCTTACAGCTCGCGCACCCAGATGTGCCAGGCGCCGTCGGCGACGCCCGAGGTGCCGCACTTCTTCGTGCTGTCGTCCTCGCCCCAGTCGGTCCCGTCGCCTTGGTTGCTGTCCATGCCGCGATCGTCGAAGTCGACGGTGAAGTCGCCCGTGTCGCTGCAGCTGTCCTCACCCTCGAGGTAGCCGCCGGCGTTCCACTGATCGTTGGCCATCAAGCTCGCGTTGTTGATGTTGTTCTTGCGCGCCGGGGTGGGTTGATCGTCGGCGAAGCCGTTGTTTTCGCTAAAGCAGCTGTCGGTGTCGGTGCCAGTGGTGATCTCGTCGTACCAGATGATGTCGTAGAACGAGAGGTCCACGGTCGGCGCGTCGCCGTCGGGGTCCGGCATGCAAGTGAAGCGGATGTCGCTGTTGCCACCGTCGATCAGCGGACGCATCCCGTCCCAGATACCTGGGTGTGGGGCCGCCGGGTTGATGGTCTGCAGATCGTCGTGATAGGCGATCGCTGCGTCGTCCATGGTCGTGGTGCGGGTCGACGCGACCATGGTCCAGCCACCGTTGTCGGTGGTCATGTCGCACAGCACCTGCTGTGGGTCGTTGCCACCGGGGCCGTCAGGATCGATCGCGTAGACGCCGTCGGCAGCGTTGGGATCAGCGGCGAGGATCGACTTGCACGACAGCGCGGATTCGGTGACGCAGTCCGAGTCGCAGCCATCGTCGTTGTCTAGGTTGCCGTCATCGCACTCTTCGACGCCGGCCTGGACGAAGCCGTCACCGCAGACCGCGGTCACGCAGATGCCGACGCAGTCGTCGGTGTCATCCATGTTGGCGTCGTCGCACTCCTCGACCATGTCCTGGACGAAGCCGTCACCGCAGGTCGCCGCCACGCACATGCCGACGCAGTCGTCGGTGTCTTCCATGTTGGCGTCGTCGCACTCCTCGACGCCAGCCTGGACGAAGCCGTCGCCACAGAACGCCACGGTGCACATGGAGGTGCACTCGTCGGTGTCGTCCATGTTGCCGTCGTCGCACTCCTCGTCCATGTCGACGTTGCCGTCGCCGCAGACCGGATCTGGGTCGCCGTCTCCGTCGCCGTCTCCGTCCCCGTCCCCGTCACCGTCGCCGTCCCCGTCTCCGTCGCCGTCTCCGTCCCCGTCTCCGTCTCCGTCTCCGTCGCCGTCTCCGTCTCCGTCGCCTGGGTCACCGTCGCCGTCGCCGTCCCCGTCTCCGTCCCCGTCGCCATCGCCGTCGCCGTCCCCGTCGCCGGTCTCGGCCGTGCCAGTGCCTTCTTCCGCCATTGGTACGTCGTCACTGCAGGCGAAGCTCGTCACGAGCGCGAGCCCACACAGGGCAGTCAATGTTGTTTTACGCATGCCGCATCGTACTCAACTCGGCTTGGGTCCACGACTGATCAAAATCGCTCAGTGGAAGACCGTGATCGAGAGCGTTGGCCGCAGCTCGGGGTCGTACCAGCGCGACCCTGCGATGAAGGGGGTGTCGTCACCCCGGGAGCCCACGGAGCGGAGCAAGAAGTCGAGGTGGTCGGCGCCGTCGATTGCGCTGTCTACGATCTTGGTCGCGTCTAGCTCGATCCTGGTTCCGCTCGGGATCAAGCCGTCCTTCGCCACGTAGCGGGCGGCGTCGTCGGCAGGGATCGCCCGGGCCTCGGTGTCGTCGAGGTCGATCAGCGAGGTGGCGCCTCCGTTCCACGGCTTGGCCGCGTAGCCGTCTGTGGCCTTCCAGTCGACGAGGAGCTGGTGGACCGCGAACGCCCCCCCCTCCGCGTACTGGTAGTTGCTGGGCAGGTGGAGGGTGAGGGTCGCGTGCGCGATCGGGGTGCCGCGCGCGAGCTGCCTCGGTCCATCACCAAACACATCGGAGAAGCGCAGCACCGCCTGGAACTCGCCGGCCTCGTAGCGTCCCGTTCGCATCAATACGCTGTCGGGATTTTGAGCCTCGCCGGGGCGCGAGCTAAACCAGTGATCGCGGGCGCCCTCGTAGTCGTGCAGGCCCTGACGAAACACGTAGACGCCTGGCTGGCTGGTCGACGCCGCGCGATCGAGCGGGACCGCGCTCAACGAGACGACTAATCCGGCGGCGACGGGGACCAGCGCGGCGGCCCAGCGACGCCGTCGCGTTCGACGCTGGACGCCAACCAAGGCGCGGCCCATCTCGGCGGCGTCGGCGTAGCGAGCCCAGGGGCTGACGGCGGTCGCACGACGGATGACACGGGCGAGATCAGGCCGGATCTGGTGGATCTGCTGGCTTTGTTCGCGCCCGCAGGTCATGTCGAGCAGCAAGACCCCGATCGCGTAGACATCCATGCGTGGGTTCAGCGGTGCCCCTGCCCAGACCTCGGGTGCGGCGTATCCGGGCGTGCACACGACGACGCGAGACTGGGTCACGGCCGGGTCCGTGCACTCGACGTCGCGGGCGAGGCCAAAATCCGTGACCTTCACCCGCCCGCCGGGCTCGACGAGGATGTTCGAGGGTTTGATGTCGCGGTGGACGATGCCGCGGGCATGGGCATGCGCGAGCGCGAGGCAGACCTGTCGCGCAACATCGACCGCTCGCTCGAAGGACAGGGGAATGAGCGCCGAGACAGGGACGCCCCGGACGAGCTCCATGATGATGTAGTGGACGCAGTCGATCTCCGCGGCCTCCTGCACCCGCACGATGTTGGGGTGGGTCAGGTCGGCCAGCATGCGACCCTCACGCGCGAGGCGCCGAGTCAGCTCCCCGTCCGAGGCCGTGAGCAGCTTGACCGCGACGTCGCGGTCGACGGATTCGTCGTGGCCGCGGTAGACCGTGCCCATCCCGCCGCGTCCGATCTCCTCGAGGATGCGCACCGAGCCGACGTACTCCGGCAGCAGCGGCCCGAACATGCAGGTCGGGCAGAGCGCGAGGTTCGACGGAAGCTGACCGGAGCAGCGGGAGCAAGTTTGCATGAGCCTTGGCGGTCGGACCCAGACACCCAGTGACACACGAGGGCCCTCGCAGATTATTTTTGGGTTGGCCACAACCTACGCTGGCCAACTCGGTTGTGTCCAATGTGCAACAATTCACCGGAAACTACCAACAAAAGCCCACCCCCTGGTTGGTCGCCCCGCTGTCGATCTTGGGTGCGCTGTTGCTGAGCGCGTGCGATCCCGAGCTCGCCAACGATGACAGCGACGCGAGCGAAGACGACCAGTTTCGGGTCGTGCAAGTCCCTCCCTCGCCCACGGGCTCCTGCCTCGCCGACGAGATCTACCTCGCGGACGATCTGTGCGTCCCCAAGCCCTTTACGATCGCGATCATCGGCGACACCCAGGAGCTCGTCGACACACAAGATCCTCACGCAGATGTGTTTCCTGCGATGACAGAATGGATCGTCAACAACGCCGAGGCGCGGAACATTCGCTTCGTCGCACATGTGGGCGACATCGTTCAGCACGGCGACAGCGCTCAGGAGTGGGCGTCGGCGACCGACTCGCTGTACCTGCTCGACGGCCTGCCGGAGCTCGCCTGGTCCGCCAACCTCGGCAACCATGACTACGACGACCTCGCGACCGGAGACGCGAGCTCGTTCCTCGCCAACTTGGGCCCGGACCACTTCGTCGATCGCCCGTGGTTTGGCGGGTCGGATCTGGGCTTCGTCGCCGCGGATCAGTCCGTCGGTGAGGGCCACAACAGCTACCAGTTCATCGACGTGTCGGGGCGTCGCTTCCTCCACTTGAACCTCGAGTTCCAGGGCGATGTCGAGTGGGCCCAGACGATCATCGATCGCTACCCAGGCGTGCCGACCATCGTCACGACCCACGAGCTCCTCAACGACCAGCGCCCGGGGACACATCCGCAGTCCTCGGCGACGACGGCGGAGATCGTCGATGGGTCCCGGCACCTGTGGGACAGCCTGATTCGATCGAATTCGCAGATTTTCATGACCTTCAACGGGCACTTTTGCTGCGAGCGCCAGCTCGTCCAGGTCAACGACGCTGGCGAGGAGGTGCTGCATGTGCAGGCCAACTACTCCGTCTCGTTCAAGGGCGAGATCGACGAGAACGACAGCTGGCTGCGCCTGGTCACCATCGACATCGCCGCCGGTAGCGTGCGGCTCTCGACCGTCGCCCCGCCGACCCCCTTCGACCCGAACACCCGCAGCAATCCGTTCCCAGGCGCGACCGACCTCGCCAGCGCCTACACCTGGCCGATCGACTTCGAGCGCCGCTTTGGCGAGATGCGGCGGTTTCAGACCGGCTACCGTGGCTACGCCGGCACCCACGACACCTGGTTCAGCCCGCGCGCGTTCGAAGGTGAGCAGCTCGGTCGGCCGCAGGATCCCTATGTCCGAACCGGTCGCTGGAACGCCGACGGCGAGGACATCAACCAGCAGGCGCTGCTGCGCTTCGACGAGATCATTGGCGACGGGCCCGACCAGCTCGACAGCGCCACGCAGGTCACCGCCGCGAGCTTGAACTTGCTCCCGCCAAAGGACATCCAATGGTCGGACGGCGAAGCGAACGCCGTGTACCCGATGCTGGTCGCGTGGGCCGAGAACACCGCCTCCTACGGCGCGGCCGCGTGGGCCGGGGGTGCGACGCCGTCGATCGACACGGACAACCTCGAGGCCGGTCAGGATCCGGTCAGCGACAGTCGGCTATTCACGGATGGACTCGGGCTGATCCCCTCGGGTACCCAGATCGCCTACAACGTCGTCCCGATCGTGCAGACCTGGGTCGACGGCGCGAACAACTATGGGTTCTTGCTCCAATCCCTCGGTCTCGCCGAAGGCAACGCCCTGTTCATGGCCAGCTCGGACTACACACCTGGCGATCCGGCCGGCGCGCCCGTGCTGCGTGTCGCCTCGACCCGGGCGTTCAACCTGCGCACCTTCAGGCAGGGCCAGCTCAACGAAGGCCACGTCTACCAGTCGGCGCGCGACACCTATATCTCGCCCGGGCAGGGAGATCTGTCCGAGTTCCACCAGCTGCGCGTGATCGACTACGCCGGCGCCAACCAACAGACCCTCGTTCGCTTCGACGACCTCATCGGCGCGGCCGCCTGGCAGATCCCGGCGGACGCCAAGGTGCGCTTCGCAGCGCTCGTGCTCACGGCCGACGGCGATCTCTGGTCCGGAACCGGGGCCGTCCATCGGGCCCACCGGATGCAGGTTGACTGGGACGACAGCGGGACCTGGGATGGCACGTGGGGCGGCGTTGGGGTCAGCGTCGCTGGCGGTGACGCGGCCGCGACCCCCGACGACGCGTCCGATCGCTTCTTGGCCGACGCGAGCCCGGGGGTGTTCGACGTGACGTCGAGTGTTCGCAAGTGGATCGACGGCGAGCCCAACTACGGGTGGGTGATCCTGCAGGAAACCATGGGCGACAACCGGTGGTACATGGGCTCGAGCGAGAGCCCCGTCGAGGCCGTCCGACCGGCGCTCTACGTTCAGTTCGAGTGATGTTGCCGATAGCGATCAGCGCATGAGGTCCATCAGCTCGAGGGCCTCGTCGGTGATCATCGGCCCGCCGACCACCGTGTCCGCGACCTCGGCCAGCACGAGCTGGCGATAGCGGACGCGGGCCCGGTGCGCAAACGACTTCAGCTGCGAGAGGCTCATGTCGTGGGCGAGCGCGATCTCCTCGTAGGACCCAGCGGCTTGCAGCCCAAACAACGCACGAAGCAGCGCGGACGGCCCCGCGCGCTGCCCGTGTTTGTACTCGGCCTCGAGCGTGTCGAGGCAGCGCGAGAGCAGCTTGCCCGCCCACGCGCGATCGTACGCTTCGTCTGGATCGTGGGGCGCCGTCGACAGCTCGGCCTCGGCCGCCTCGAGCGACGTACGATCCAAGCGCCCGCCCCGGCGCTGACTGTTCTGGCGTTCCCAGCGGTGCGCCAGGTGGTTGCGCAGACACACCCGCAAGTATGTCCGCAGGCGACCGCGATCGGGATGGACACGCTGCAGCACGTCGCGCTCGAGCATCGCCGCGATGAAGTCCTGGACCGCGTCGGCGGCCGCTTCGGTGTCCAGACCCTGGCGCCGGCAAAACAAATAGAGGGGCCGCCAATATTCGGTCAGCAGCTCGCCCAGCAGGATCCGCCGCTGCTCGGCGTCCGCTCGCGCTCCGAGGATCGAGCTCCAGCGCGTGGTTGGATAGCGCACGTGTGGTGTAGTCGCGGGCGGGTCGGCACGGTTCACAGCGCTGGCCGATCACACACAGACGACCTGCATTTGGCACGGGGTGATCGAAGCATGAGTTTGACGAGCGCCCTGCACTCCAGGCTCGTTACGTACCTGTAGATCGGGGCGCCGTCGAGCACTTCGCATGCAAGCGGGTGAGGAGCCCTCGCCCGAGCTGAAGTCAGATCGCCAAGACCTCAGGGCATCCCGCCCGGCATCCCGCCAGCGTTCATCGTTGGCGTGCCAGCGTAGCAGCCAAGGATATACGGGAAGCCCTCGGTCGCGTGGTAGTGGTAGTCGCCCGCCGGGCCGACGTGGCCGTTGCAGGGATCGAGCACGCTGGGATCGGCGCTGGCCTCGTAGGTGTAGTTGTCCCACGCGTTGGTCGTGGGGTCGCCGGTCTGCACCCAGCCCGACTGGTACTCGACGACGTCGCTGCAGTCGGCGTCGACGCAGCCGACCGCGCCGTAGATCGGGAAGCCGTCGAAGCCATAGCCAACCACCGGCGAGGGCTCGTCGGGGCCGACCGCGGCGGTCAGGCACGCGACCAGCAGCGCGTGGTGGTGGTAGTCCTCGGTCGGGCCGGTGTGGCCCCCACACATGTCGACGATCATGTTGTAGACGGGGTCGCCAAACGGGTCCGGGAACGGGCCCTCGTTGGGACCGTAAAACGGCAGCCCGTTGACGGCCGTGCCGACTGGTCCAAGCAGCGGAACCTCGGTGGTCTGGGCCGCGAGGGTGGGAAACTGCGGGAAGTGCCACGCCCAGTCCTGCTCACCGAGGGGGTTGGGGGTCAGCTCGACAAACTCGAAGGCGGGGATGCCGTTGGACTCGACGATGACCTCGTCGCCCTCGCAGTGGACCGCGAGGGTCGGGTCCGGGTAGGCGGCGTTGGCTGGGTGGGCGCTGACGGGGGGGAAGTTCTCGTCTGGGCAGTCGTCGGTGGGGTCTGGGGGGTCGGTGGGGTCCGTCGGGTCCGTCGTGTCCGTCGGATCCGTCGTGTCCGTCGGATCCGTCGTGTCCGTCGGATCCGTCGTGTCCGTGTCGGTGTCGGACTCCGAGCCCGCGTCAGCGACGTCGGTGCCGTCGCCATCGGGTGAGCAAGCGGTGAGAGGGAGCAAGCACAAGGTAGGAACAAGCAGGAAATTCGTGCGCACGAAGCCGCCGCACAGCAAGCCACGTACCAGCGTCGATCTCGAGGTCCAGGCTGGCTGGCAATCGAATTTTCGGTTGCGCGCCGAGGGGGCGTGCGGGTCCTGCAGTCAGGTGCTGCCAAGTCTGCACGGTTCGGTCGGGGCCACGCCGGTCCGCTCATGAGTCACGAGGACCGGGTTTGGGCCAACTGGCACGATGTTGGTCATGAGCTGGTCCGCGACAGTGGCACGGGTCCTGCTTCGGGGCGCGGCGTGGTCTGCTCGCTGCGCCCTCTCGTGTTACTGCTCTCGTGCTCGATGTCGCTCGTCTGGGGCTGTGGGGTCGATGACGAACCCGCCGGGCAGATCACCGACGAGGCGGGCGAGGACACCGGGGAGCCCGCGTCATCGCTCGCGCCGGCCTCGGTCCGCTGGGTGCTCGAGTGGGAGCGTGCGCTGGAACCCGGGTGGAGCAGCGTCAATGATCGCGGGTATACGATCACCGTCGAGGCTGGCTGGATCGGCAACTGGGGCGCGACGCTGATCCCCTGCACCGAGGACGACGAGCAGGCCGCCGACGCGCGACAGCCCGAGACGAGCGAGCTGGGCTTGGCCTCACCTTGGCTGCCCGCGCGGGGCCACTCGAGCGGCGTCGACGATCTCTCGGCGGAGGTGTTTGATCTCGTCGAGTCCCTGACCGATCCAAGTGGGCCGCCCCGTGCCGCCCTCGAGCTCGAAGGCACCCGCTACTGCGGCGCCCACTACCTGCTCGCGCCGATCAGCGAGTTCAGCGAGGGGGTCGAGCAGGCCGCCACCGCGCTCGAGCAGCTCGCGCCCGAGCTCGAGCTCGAGGGCGCGAGCGCGCTGATCCTCGGCACGTGGACCCACACCTCGGGCGCGGCCGGGTCGTTTGTGTTCCGCGCTGATCAGGCCTACGGCAAGATCCTCGAGCTCGAGATCGACGCCGAGGTCGGCCAGCTCGACGGCGTGGGCGTCGACCTGCACGTGCGCCGGCCGCCCGACGGCATGTTCGACGGCGTCGACTTCGAGCTCGACCCGGCCGACGAGGCGGCCTGGACCGTGCTTGGCAACCTCGCACGCGGGACCCGCGTCGAAGCGCGCGCGAGTGAGCTCTGAAGCTCTGCGAGCGAGTCGCCCCGGTCTCGCCTCTATTCGCAGAACCCCTCGTCAGCCTTCCCACTGCAGCTCACCTGCGCGACGCCGTTGGGATTCATCGGTAGGCTGAAGCTACAGCTGTCGACCGAGGCGACCTCCATGCGGCCGTTCGTGCGCCTATAGCCGTAGTCGCAGGCGGTCTCGCAGCCGATCGTTTCGCGGCTGAGCAGTCCGTAGTCGGTCACGATTTCGTCGAGCTGTTCGGGGGTGAGCGACTCGTCGATCGTGAACGGCTCTGGCGTTGGGCAGTTCGTGCTCGCGCATGCCGTTGGCAGGATCGATGCGAGCACGATGGCGAACAGCGTGCGACGGGCAGCCATGCGGAGATCATACGCCCATGCGAGAAGACCGGACTGAGAGTGCCCACCACCTGGTCCGCGTCCATGCCCACCTCCTCGACAAACCGCGCGAGTGTCGGAAGCTCGGGGCCGACTGACGAGACAGTCCAGAGCAGTCAGCCTCGACAGTCGATGGGCCGTACTCGGGCCCTGGTGGCCTCTGAGCGGCAATTCATGGTTGGCACGCGTCGTGCTCTAGCAGCCCGTCATGATCACCAATCGAAGCGCACTGTGTACCGTCGCCACCGCCGTCACCTTGTTGACCGCGAGCCAAGCTCGAGCTGCCGTGGAGTCGCAAGAGGTCCTGACCCCGACCGACACCGTGTTGCTTGGCGGCATGCCCTACACCAGCTCGACCGACGGCGAGTACCTGTTTAGCGGCGAGGTCTACCAGGGCGCTCCGGTCTACGTGCACGCGACCTCGGGATGGTCGCTCTACCGCCGCGCCAACGGCAAATGGCACCTCGACTTCGACGACATCTCGGAGGACTGGGCGGGGACTGTCGCCTACACCACCGACAGCGCCCAGACTCCCTGGGACGCGACCTGGAGCGGTGCGAACCAAGTAGCGACCCGCGTCGCTGGTGTCTACATGGAGATCCAGCATGGCATGAGTGGGACCTACCTGTTCGAGGGGACGACCCACGACGGCATGCCGGTCTATACCCGCGGCGACAAGTTCATCTACTACCGAAGCGCGAACGACAGGTGGTACGTCTACGATCAGCTCGGGTCATCCACAGCCTGGTTCATCTCGGACGCGGGCTGCTCGTCCCCCGGCGGGTGCGGTGGCTTCAGCACCAACGACTATGAGGTGGTGATCACCAGTGACGTCGAGCTCGAGCTCGAGATCGCGCATGGCATGGCCGGGACCTTCACCTTCGACGGCACGGTCAGCGACGACGAGCCGGTCTACCAGCGGGCCGACAAGTTCATCTACAACCGCGACGCCAACGACCGCTGGTACATCTACGACGTGCTGGCTTCGACCACGGCATGGTTCAGGTCCGACGCGGGCTGCGACAGCGCCTGGAACTGCGACGGCTACTCGACCGCGCAGTACGACATCTCGCTGCTCCACGGCGGCATCGTGTCGAGCACCTCGGTCGCGCTCGAGACCAAATTCGGGACCTACGTCAAGGTCAACAACGCCGGTGACACCTTCTCGGCCGACACCACGAGCACCGGGACCAAGAAGACCTTCGAGCTCATCGAGCTCAGCACCGGCTACACGCTGCTGCGCGCCCACAACGGCAATTTCGTGTGTGAGAGCGGCGACGCCCTCGAGGCGACCCGCAACCAACCCGACGAGGACTGCTACTTCACGGCGTTCTATATCGACGACAAGGTCGCGTTCATGGCTCCCTCCGGTGAGTACATCGACGCCAACGGAACCAAGAACGTCCTCTTCACGGACATCGACGTCCGCGCCAATCAGACCAGCATCGGCGGGCACGAGAAGTTCACGCTCGTGAACATGTAGACTGGTTCATTGAGCGCAGCGAGCTGTTCGGCCCCCTCACTCCACGTGGCCGCGAGCCCGACGCGGTCGCCGAGGCGGCCGCCCCCGGCGTGACAGCAGCAGCTGACGCAAGGCCGCCGCCGCCGGAGGCAGACGCTCGACCCCGAGGTGGACCAGCTCGAGCGGTCGGGGGATCGGCGTGAGCTCGGTCGCGACTTGGACGAGCGTGCCTTCGGCGAGATCACGAACCACGGCGTGGCGACTGACCAGCGCGAGGCCAATGCCCGCGCGGACGTTGCCCTTGACCGTGGCGATTGACCCGAGCTCCATGACGATGTCGGCGTCTGGCACCGCGGCGTCGAGCAGCGCGCGACTGGTCGTGCCTCGGCGGAACGCGACGAAGGGGGCGCGGGCGATCGTGGCCGGCTCGCCAAGCTCGAAGTCCGGCGCGGCCACGATGATCAGCTCGTCGACAAACCACGGCTCACCGTCGGCCCCGCTGACGATCGCAATGTCGATCTCCCCCGCATGGAGGGCGTCGAGCGACTCGTGGGTGTTGGTCTCACGCAGCAGGAATCGTATGTCCGGGTGGGCGCGGCGATAGACGGCGAGGATCTCCGGAAGCAGATAGGTGCACGCGGTCGCCCCGGCGCCAACCCGAACCTCGCCGGCCCGCAGCCCCTCGACCTCGGCAACTGCCCGCTCGCCGGCTTCGAGGGCTGCGATCGCAGCGAGGGCGTGGGGCAGGAGCGCCTCACCAGCGGCGGTCAGCGAGGCCCCGCTGCGGCCACGATGCAGCAACCGCGCGCCCATGTGGCGCTCGAGCCGACGGATCGCCGCGCTCAACGCCGGCTGCGTGAGGTGGGCCCGGCCCGCAGCCCGCGTGAAGTTACCCAGCTCGGCGATCAACACAAAATGACGCAGCTCCTCAATCATAAACAAAAGTTATCATAGACCGGATAATTATCGATTGGCCCCCGACCCAGGGCAGCGCCATGGTCAGTCCGTGGCCGTTCCGTTCACCCTCGCGTTGCTGGTCGCGGCCCTTCTGGGGGTCGGCGCCGGGCTGATCACGACCGTCGCGGGCTTCGGCGGTGGGATCGTGCTCGCGCTCTCGCTCGCCCCGGTCCTCGGACCCGCGGCGGCGCTGGTGGTGGCCGCGCCGGCCCTGGCCGTCGGCCACATCCACCGCGCGCGGGTCTATCGTGAACACATCGACGCCCGGGTCGCACGTCGCTTCGCGCTGGGAGCAGCCCCTGGCGCGGTCGCGGGGGGCCTGGTCGCAGCGAGCGTGCCCGAGTCGGTCCTCGGCGTCGGTTTGCTGGCCGCCGCTGGCTTGGCTGTGTTGCAAGCGCTCGGGCTGATCCCGAGTGACCTTGGCCGTCGGGCCGTGATCCCAGGCGCGGCCGCGGTCGGATTCCTGGCCGCGTCGTGCGGAGGCGGCGGGGTCATGCTGCCACCCACGTTAATGTCGGCCGGGCTCGAAGGCCGGCGCTTCGTGGCGACCGCAGCGACCGGGGCGTTGGTCGTGCAATCGGTGCGGATCGCCACCTATGGCGCGCTCGGGCTGATGGAGCTTGGCCAGGTCCCGCTGATGGTCGCCGCAGGGTTCGGCCTGATCGGCGGCAACGCGCTGGGCCGACGACACGCCCGCGGACTCGATGACGCCCGCACGGCGCGGTGGACCCGGGCAACGCTCGCGCTGGCGATCACGCTTGGTGTGGTCAATGCGCTGGTCTAGCTCTAGCAGCAAGCTCGAGATCCCCAGAGCGGCGATCGGCCGGCAAGGCCCCACAGCGTCGGTGGTCCGCTACCTTTTGGCGTGTTACTCCCACGTGGGTCATGGCAGAAAAAGCCACTGTTGACTCTCTCGTAGATCGAGCGCTGCGCTCCGGCGATATCGTGGCGGTCCGTCGTCTCTACGATCGGGTCAAGTTCGCGGAGTCCAAGCTCGACGATCCCACGCCGGTCTTCGCCGTGGTCGGGGCGAGGATGCACGAGATCCTTCACCTGCTCTTTCACCCCACGGACATCGAGCTCCAGGGTTGTATGATCAGCATGATCCGGCGGGTGGGGATGGACGCGGCCGCGATCGATCGGCTGCTCTCGCAGCAGGCATCGTGGCGGCCAATGGGTGAGAATCGCTTCGCCGAGGCCCTCGCCAAGGCCGAGGAGCTGACCAAGGTCGTCGAGGATGGACTGCTAGAGCTCTTGGAGTGCGGGACTTCAGCCAGCAGTCCGGGCTGGGTCGTCGCGCCCAGCTTGGGCCGCTCGCGCCGGCAGAGCACGGCCGATGCGCTGCGCCGCGCCGAGGCCCGGGGGAACCCGCGAGCTGGGGATTCCGCCAGCATGATCGAGAAGAGGTTGTCCGCGGCTGAAGGTGCGGTGCCCGTGCCGTGAGGTGCCGGTTGGTGCCCCGGTCCCCCTCGGGCCCCGCACCGTGGATTTCCTCGCGTTCGGATCGTCCGGGTTCGTGGGCGCGAGCACCAGCGCGGGCCTGGCCCACATCCCAATCCAGTGAGCTCACGGCCAATCCAGTGAGCTCACGGCCAATCCAGTGAGCTCACGGCCGGCCCTGGATCAGCCGTCGAGCACGAGCAAGCCCTTCACGCCGAGGGACTCGTGGTCGAGACACATACTTTGCGGGTAGTAGCGGGCCTCTTCGACCAGGACCTGGTAGCCGCCGACCGTCCCTAGGTTGCCCTGCAGGATCGTGGTGATCTCGCCCCCGAGCGTGAGCTCGAGCGCCTGAGGCTCGACGGGCCCGCACGGCGCCTCTTCGTAGGTCGGGCAGCCAAGGGACACTTGCCGGATCTCGAACGGCTCGAAGCTGAAGTCGGGGAAGACGAACGGATCTGGTGCGGGCTCGACAGCATCGATCCCCGCGAGCACGAGCGTGTCGTCAATGCGGAGGGTGAAGAAGCGATAGGGATCTCCGGGGAGCTCACTCGAGGCCTTGACCCAGTGGAGTTCGACCTGCGTCATCAACTCCGCGGTGACTTCGATAGATTCGCTCGCGCCCACGACCAAGGTGATCTCGCTTGGCACGGGATCCTCATTTTGGCTCACGCAGCCCGTGAGCGTGAGCGTGTGGATGTCTTGTTCGAGGTCCGCCCCCATGAGGGTGCAGCTCGCGTTCCAGGCCGCCTCGACCTCGTTGGGTTCGACGTAGAAGTCGACTGTCACGTCGGCTTGGGCATCGCAAGCGGCAGGGTCGCCATCGCCATCGCCGTCGCCATCGCCATCGCCATCGCCATCGCCGTCACCGTCGCCGTCACCGTCACCGTCACCGTCACCCTCCCCCTCAGTGGAGTCCTCACCAACATCGAGGAGCTCGGGATCCGCGACGCACGCGCCGACGACGAGAGGGAGACCCGAGACCGCGAGACAAAAGATCCTGTTCATGATCCTTGGTGTCCGCCCACCGACGCTTTCGTGATCGCGGCGCTCACCAACATGCCGCTTCGATGTTGCGGTTGGCGTGCGCGCGGTTCCACTCGTCGGCGAGGGCCTCTGCCTCGGCTCCACGCTCGAGCAGACACAGAGCCCCGACCTCGGTGACCGCGCGCTCCCACGCCAGCTCGCCGCGCGCGTCGAGGCGTCGGACCAGCGCCAGCGCCTGCCTTGGCCGTCCTTCGAGCATCGCGCTGCGGGCTGCCTCGAACACCTCCGCCTCCGAGCGCGCCGCCGTGTTGCCGGCCGACCCTTGCGCGCCTCGGTCGTCGGGCTTCGCGTCCAAGGCCGGCGGCAACTCGACGCGGCTCGGCTCGTCCTGCACCTGCGTTGGCTTGGCTGGGGCCTCGTCCTTCACCGGAGCCGCCACGGTTGCTGGCTGCCTCGCTTGGGAGTCAGGATCGGGCGCATCGGCCACGCTGGACGGGCCCGGATCCGTTGCGCTCGAGGACAGCTGCCACGCGAGCGCGACCCCGGCGAGACACAGGCCGGCCACCAGGCCCCACCCCCAAGCACCCATACCCAAGCTGGCCGCCGCGCCCGACTCGACAGGCCCGAGGGCGGCGAGGATCAACGCGCGGTTGCGCATTCGCTCCTCGGACGGTGCCACGGGTGGATCGCTGCGGAGCTGATCACACAGCGCCGGTACGGGCCCGCGCTGCTCGAAGCGCTGCTCGAACGCCTTTCGTGCCGCGCGCAGGCGCGAGTGGACCGTGTTGTTGTTGAGCCCGAGGGCCGCGGCGATCTCCCGGCCGCGCATGCCCTCGAGCTCCGCGAGCACGAACACTTCGCGCTTGCCAGCGTCGAGCTCGACGAGAAACTCGGCGAGCAAGCGGATCGCCAGACCCCGCTGCGCGCCCAGCTCAGTACCCGAGCGCGTCGCGGGCTCGAGCGCGCTGCAAACCTCCGAGAGCGCGAGGTGTTTACGCTCGGCCCGCTGCCTCCCGCGCCGGTGGTTGCGAGAAACGTTGACCAGGATCGAGAACAGCCACGTTGACGCCTTCGAGCGCTGCTCGAATTCGTCACGGCGACGATAGGCGACCAGGAAGGTCTCCTGAACCACGTCGTCGAGGCTCGCCGGGCGCACACCGAGGCGTAGCGCGCTGCGCCACACGAAGTCATAGTGCCGACGATAGAGGCGATCGAAGCTGGGAGCGCGGGCCATGGACGAGTGGACAGTTCTTTGTGTCCGGATGCGCGTGTTCACGTCGAGCTTGCCACAATCACAGCGTCCCAGCACACTGCGCCCGTGGTCCGAGCCGCGCTACTGCTGGGCTCCGTCTTGCACTTCGTGGGCCCGGAGCCGGGCACGGACATCGTCTGGGACGCCCCGCTCGCCTGCCCGGGCCCCGATGAATTCGAGGCGCTGCTGGCCTACTACCTCGGCGGAGATCCCCACGACGCCCTGCAGGAGCGACAGCTCGAGCTCAGGGCGAGCGCATATCCGGACGCGACGGGGTTCGGCTGGGCCGTCGAGCTTCAAGTCGAGAGCCGCAGCGAGACCGTCGATCTTCAACCCGTGCGCCACGAGGTCCAAGCTACCGACTGCCGGACCCTCGCCGCCCAGGCGGCGGCGCTGGCGGCGACCACGATCGATCCCTTCTCTTACCTGCGAACGACGGGGCCGCTGCCGGCCCCGCCGTCCCCGCTTCCTGCGATCTTGCCGAGACCTCAACCGGCTCGGCCCACGACGCCCGTCGTCCAGTACCCCCGCGCCACCAGCCACCGCGCCACGAGGCGCCCGCTTCCGTCGGACTCACCGGCACCCTCGCCGACCCCGTCCCCCACTCCACCCTCGCCAACCCTAGCTTCGTCGTCACCCTCGCCGACCCCGTCCCCCGCCCCGCCCCCACCTCCGCTCGCGCCCCCCATCCAACTGCGTGGCTTCGTCTCGGCTTCGGCGAGCCTCGGGCTCAACCTAATCGGCGTCGCCACGCCCGGCATCCACGCGCAGCTCGGCGTCGAGCGTGGCCTGCTGCGCGTGTCGGGCCACGGCGGAGTCGAGCTCGCCGGGCGCTTTCGATCGCCGACAGACCCCAGCGTGGGCGCGTCGCTACGGGCGTGGGAGCTGGGTCTGCGCGCGTGCGCAGCTCCCCGCTTCGACCGGCTCGGGCTGCGGGCGTGCGCGGCCGGGGCGGGCGGCCAGATCCGGGCCGAAGGTGTCGGCGTGCAGCAAGCCAAGATCGCCCGTCAACCCTGGGCATGGCTGGCCCCGGAGCTTGGCCTCGCGTGGCACTTCAGCGAGGACGTGGCGGTGTTCGCCGACATCGGCCTCAGCGTCGCTCTCAGGCGGCCGCAGTTCTACGTCGAGCGCCCGGATACCTCGTTCACGCTCCCCCTCGTGGCCGGGCGGGGCCGCCTCGGGCTCGAGCTTCGCTTTCCCCGCGCGCGCTGACCAGCCTCGAGCTCGTCGATACCATCGAAGAGGCTCTTCGTCGCTATCAGCGCTTGATTTGGGGCTAGAATCGGGGACATGCGCGTGTCGCCCGAATTCCTGGTTGCTCTTCTCATGCTCTCGCCCGGGCTGCTGGCCTGCGACGACGACAAGGCCAAGAACGACGCTGGTGATCGCAAGAGCGTGATCGAAGGCGGAAAGGCCGAGTCCGAACCCGGCAAGCAGCTCGAGCGCGCCAAGCAAGAGATCGACGCGACCGAGAAGCAGATGCAAGATCGGGCCGACGAGAACTTCGAGAAGTCTGGCGGCGAAAAGGTCGAGCGCGGTCTGCCCTGACTAGTGCCCGCGCACCCCCTAAGTTCGTTCCGGGTTAGGTGCGGAGCTGAGGCCCCGTCTGCTCGCCAAAGATGACGATCTCGCCAATCTGGCACCCACGGCTCGACGCCGATCCGGCACATCGCTGGCTGCGACAATGCGTTCGAGAGGCATGCGCGGACCAGCGGGGTGACCGCGCGAGTCAGACGGATCTACCGAAGCGACGCAAGCGATGAGCGCCAACGCCGGGCTGGTTGCCTGGTTGCCGGGTTGCCTGGCTGGCTATTGGGCGGCGTCGATCGCCGCGAGGATCTCGTCGGGTGGCGGGCGCTCCTTGTAGGTCTCCAAGAACGCGCGCCAGGCAATCTTGCCGCTGCGATCAATCACATACACAGCGGGCCACGAGACCTCGTTGGCGGGATCGTCAATCCCAAATCCCTTGACGATCTCGCGGTTTGGATCGGACAGCACCGGGAAGCCAAGCTCGAGCTTGGCCGCCAGCTCCTGCGAGGACTCGAGCGGGTCCACGCTGATCGCGATCAGCTCCGCGCCGTGCTCGCTGAATTTGCCGAGGTTCTCTTGCAGCTCCCCGAGCTGCTTGCGGCAGTAGGGTCACCAGTGACCGCGGTAGAACACCAGCGCGGTAACGGTCTCACCGCGGCTCCAGTCACCGCGGGTCGACGCGACGTTCTGCAGCGCAGGGGCCATGCTGCCAACCGTCAGCGCTGTAGTCGAGATGGCCTCGGGGGGTGAGTCCCGTCGCGCCTCCGGAGGCATGGACACCTTCTTCTTCTCGGGAGCTGGCGCGGGTGCTGCCTCGGCGCTTGCCGAGCTGGGTGCTGACTCGGCGCTTGCCGAGTTGTCGGCCGCCGGGGCCGGTTGGTCCTTGCTGGATTTGCATCCCGTGGCACCGGCCACGACTACGGCGCAAATGAGCAAACGTGCGCTCGTTGTGAACATGGGTCTGGATAGAGCAGCGCCAATCGCGATGCAAGCCGATGATCACGTGAGTGGCGCCAGCGCGAATGCGTCTGAGTGTAACATTGGCAGCGTGGGCACGTTGCCCACGCTGGTCCTCGCTACCAATTAATCGTGACCGCGCCCTGCCCTGCCTGCGCGCCGGCCATGTTGGCCTGGTTGTCGCCCGCGTTGTACGAGCCGCCGCCACCACCGCCCGCGCGACAGCTCGAGCCTTCGCCCGCGCCACCGCCCGAGTACCCGCCACCGCCACCGCAGCCGCACACGGCTCCGCCACCGCCGCCAAATCCGCCCTGGCCGCCGGGGCCAAACGACTGGCCGCCGGCACCACCCGCGAAGGTGGGCGGTCCGTCGCCGCCGGTCGCGGGGCTGTTGAAGGTCGAGTCCATGCCATCGCTCTTCCAACCAGCCCCGCCAGCGCCGACCCCCGAGGGCGCGCTGCCAGACCCACCGTTGCCGTTCTGGCCACCCACGGCGCTCTGGTTGCCGTTGCCGTTGGTGCCGTTGATCCCCACGACGCCGTCAAGACCCTCACGACACGCGTTGCCCCAGTTGGTGTTGCCACCGCCACCGCCACCTGCGGCGATCATCGGCTCCGCGTCATCGTCGACGCGCCAGACAAACGAACCACCACCGCCGCCGCCCGAAGCCTGGCCGCCGCCGCAGCTGTTGGTGTCACCGCGCTCGCCCACGACGACGCCCAAGGTCTCACCGGGGGTCACCATGAAGTCGCCGCTCATCATTGCGCCAAGGCCACCGTCGGTGCTGCCGCCTTGGGCACCCGCGGCCTCGATGTTGATCGAGACGACGCAAGCGGGGACCTCGAACATCTGGACCTCCCCCGTGGCGCCGAATGCCATCATGCCGGGATTGACGGGCATCGGTTCGTTGGCGCAGCCCATGACCATGTCGCAGCTGTCGGCCGTGCACTCATTGCCATCGTCACAGCTGGCAGAGACGTCGTTGTTGACGCAAAACGAGTTCTCGCACAGATCTTCGGTGCACGCATTGTCATCGGCACAGTCCGCGTCGACGACGCAATCGCCCGCGGCGCACATGTTGTTGCATCGGTCATCGTCGACGTCGTTTCCGTCGTCGCACATCTCGACGCCCGCGTGCACGATGCCATCGCCACAGACCGCGAGGGTGCAAGCGTTGGTGCACTCGTCTGAATCCGTGGGGTTGCCGTCGTCGCACTCCTCGTCGCCTTCGACGATCCCATCACCGCACGTCGTGCCTGGGTCGCCGTCGCCGTCGCCGTCTCCGTCGCCGTCTCCGTCTCCGTCGCCGTCTCCCGGGTCACCGTCGCCGTCTCCATCTCCGTCTCCATCTCCGTCTCCATCGCGGTCGCCGTCGCCGTCGCCAGTCTCTGACAGATTGAAGGTGGTCGTCTCGGTCGAACCGTCATCGGTGCAACCGATCAGAATGACCAGCGAGGCCAGAGACGCGGCCAGAGACGAGGCGAGTCGGTGCTTGAACGTAGAATTCACCCGCCGAGCCTGCCAAGCCCCCCCGGCCGCGCAACAGCGCCAGACGCCCCAACATGTGGACCGATGACAAGATCACTCGCGTTTCCACGCGGTCCGCCCGCAGGGTCGGGGCTCAACTCGCTCTGCGATGTGCCCGTCGCTCACATGCAGTCGTCCGCACCCGGCGTGGTCGGGTCGCCGCGCAGCTGCGCGTCGAAGTCGTCGCTGACCGCGGGGCTCAACGCGGCCGTACCGGCGACCGAGCAATCGACCAGGTGCAGGTCGCCCGCGTCGCCGTCGACGAACCAGCTACCCTCGGCGTCCGTCACGTTGTCGGACAGATCCGCGGTCGCCCCATCACGCGCCCGAATCATCCGGTTGGTCAGGTTGCCGTGCATGGTCAGGTTGGAGGTGACACCCCAGCGATACTCGATCCCGCTGGCGTAGCTGTTGGGGTGGCTCATGTACACGCTGTTGTGGGCGACGACGGTGTCGATCCCGCGCTCGATGCTGATCCCAACGTCGTGCTGGCCGCTGCCCGCGTGCTCCGAGAACACCATGTTGTTGATCACCTGCGAGCCATGGACCTCGGCGTTGAACCCGATTGAGATCCCGCGGGCACAATTGACAATGCGGTTGCGGGCGATGACGTGGCCCGTGCCCGCGACGCTGTCCCACATGTGGATGGCGTGCTCGGCGAGCCCGCCGTTGTAGGTCATGTTGTCGCGGAATTCGGGGTGCTGGCCGTGCGCGGGGCGCTGGACGCCCTCGGCGTCACAATAGATGCCCTCGAAGTAGCTGTCGCGGACCACCCAATTGGTCGAATCATGGGTATCGATGCCGCCCGTGTAGCACTTGGTCTGGCCGTTCTGCGAGCCGTAGCCCCACACGTTGTCGCGCCCTTGTGGCGTCATGACAAAGCTCGAGCACGAGACCTCGACGTTGTCGATTGATCCGTTGCCCGTGCTGGCTTTGATGAACTGCTGACCACCATCGATCAAGTGCACGTTGTGAATGATGACATCATCGCCGTTGGTCCACAGATGGATCAGGTGAAAGATCGAGCGCTGCACTGTGATGTCGGCGATCACCACTCCGGGTGCATCAATCGTGAGCAGCGCGCTCTGGCCCCCGTGGCTGCCGTAGGCCGAGTCGAGGACGACCGCCGAGGGATCACCGCTGACCGAGCGCAACGTGATGTTCGGGGTTGTCACGTAGACGCCCGTGTACTGCCCCTCCCCTGCGACCGGGAATGTGTAGGTCCCGTCCTCGAGCAAGATCGTGTCGCCTTCGCTCGCGCCGGACACGACCTGGCGCAGCGTGGTCGACATGTTGCCGACCATCACCATGCCCGGCGCGCCCGGGGACACGACGATCTCGGCCCCGTTTCGCGGCGGGAGCTGGGTGTCTTCGCAGACGTCGGGTCCGTCGCCGTCGCCGTCTCCCGTGTCGCCGTCACCATCTCCTGGGTCGCCGTCGCCATCGCCGTCGCCGTCTCCAGACGTGTCGCCCATCGTCTCGTCTGTGCTGGTGTCTGCGCTGTCCGTCGTGGGACCCGAGCTGGTTGGCCCAGCGTCAGCGCTGGTTTCGGAGGTCGCGTCCGACCCGGTGTCATCAGCTCCGGCGCAGGCCAGACACGCGGCCATGCAGATCGGCAAGATCAGGGTGGTACGACGGGGCCTGTGGGGCAGCGGCGAGTTAGCCATCTGCGGACACTACCCGTGAACTTGCTGCGGGGACAGTGCTTCAGCCCAAGTCACGGGTGTTCAGTGCCCGCTCGTGAGTGGATCGCCGTCATCCGTCCTCGGGCAGCTCACCGAGGTCCTCGTCCCAAGAGTTGACGTCGTCGGGCGTCGCCAACTCTTGGTCGTTGCCGGGTGACGAGATGTCGATCTCGCCGTGCTTGCCCGGGCAGGTGAACACATACTCGGACCCCCACGGGTCCTTGAAGATCTTCTTGATGATCCCGGCGTCGACGAGGTCCTGCGAGGTCTTGGGGCACGCGCTGCGCTGCAGCCGATACATCGCGATGCTCTCGTCCAAAGCTGCGATGTCCTTGGCGGCCGTCTTGTACTTTGCCCGGGTCAGCGCGTTGAAGGAGACGACCGCGACGCCGCCCATGATCAAACCAATGATCGCAAGCACGACGAGGATCTCGATCAAGGTCATGCCCCGGGTGCCCCGGGCTGCGATCGCGAGCGAGGGATGATGCGTGGATTGTGGCGTTGGCATTGGCGGCCGCGTCAATGCAAATGAAGGGCCGAGCCGTGAGGGCCCCAGCGGCCAACCACGGGCCCCGTCGCGCGACTTCGATCGTCGGCCTGGCAATTTCGGGCGGCTTCGATCGTCGGCCTGGCAACTTCGGGCGGCTTCGATCCACCGCTCGACGAGGCGATCTGGATCGCCACCAAGCCCAAGTCGCGATCTACGGGTACAATCGGCCCGCCGTGAAGTCCCGAACACCATGGCTGCTCGCCCTGACCGGCGCGCTAGCTTGCGCGCCGCGGGCCAGCGTCGAGCAGTGCGAGCAGATGGTCGAACACCTGATCGAGCTGTCCCGCAGCGCGCACGTCGGTCGCGCGGCCGAGATCGCCGGCACAGCCGCCGAAGCGCACCGCGCGAGCTTGCGCGACCGCTGCATCGACGACGGCACCGAGCGCGAGGTCGCGTGCGTGCTCGAGGCGACCTCGCTCGACGCCATCCAACACTGCCGGCCGTGACCGGGCCTCGTCGCAATCCGGGCGCAGCGCGATCCTTCGAGCGGTCTGGGTCGCGGTCTGGGGCCGCCCGCCAGACCGACCGATACGTGTCGACGCCACAACACCTGGGCATGGCATCCGGGCGCAGGTCGTCCTATCGTGAAGTCCGTGCGCGCTCGTGCCTGCTGGTTGCTGATCGCTACGGGTTGCGTCGCCCCCGCCCAGGGACGGGCTCCTGGCGCCGAGTCGACCTCGTTCGAGACGGGCGACGACACCACGGACGCCACGACCGACGCGCTGCCCGACTTGCCAGACGCCGAGACCGGCGATGGCGATGGCGATGGTGACGGCGACCCGGGCGATGGCGATGGCGATGGCGACGGCGACCCAGGCGACGGCGACCCCTACGGCCCGCCGCTCTACCCCGACGACCGCGTGCACTCTCCGATCAACGCGTTCGTGCGCGACAACCTCGCGTCGATCCGCAGCCTCGCCCCCGCCGCCCCCGCCGACGTGTTCATGAAGGTCGGGGCATCGAGCACGGTCAGCCCGAGCACGCTGTATTGCTTCGCCGACGGCGTCGTCGATCTCGACATCCACGAAGACGCGCTCGGCTCGACCCTGGATTTTTTCTTGCTCGGAGAAGCCGGCAACACGACCCCCTTCGATCGTGACACGCTCGCGGCGATGTCGGGCAAGGGCGCGGGCTGGGCGATCGAGGGCATGCCCGCGCCGATCGAGCAAGAGCGCGCCGCGATCCACCCCAAAGGCCCCAGCCTCGCGTTGGTCCACTACGGCACCAACGACATGCAGCTTGGCATCACCTACGCCTCGGCGATGCCAGGCTACTTCGCCAACATGAGCGACCTGCTGGATCTGCTGATCGACGCGGGGGTCGTCCCGATCGTGTTTGGCATCTCGCGACGCCTGGACTCCGAGCCCGCGGATCTGTGGGTTCAGACCTACAACGCGGTGTCGCGCGGCCTGGCCCAGGCCCGCTCGATCCCCTTCATTGACCTGCGCCTGGCGACAGAGCCGCTGCCCAACCACGGGATCTCGGGCGACGGCCTGCACCTCGAGGGCTTCAGCGATGGCGTGTGCCTGTTCAGCCCCGAGGGCCTGACCCACGGCTACAACATGCGCAACCTGATCGCGCTGCAGGGCCTGGATCGAACCCACCGATCGCTGCTGGCGGCGGACCCAGACCCAGACCCAGACCCAGACCCAGACATCGACGAGCCCGCGCTGTTCTTGCAGGGCCTCGGCGACATCGACTCGCCCCTCGAGATCCCCGGCCTGCCCTTCGCCGACACCAACAGCACGATCGGCGCGCCCAGCCTGATGCTCGACGTGTACGCGGGCTGCGGCGCGCTCGCCGACGAGTCTGGCCCCGAGAACATCTATCAGCTCGAGCTGGCCCAGACCACGCCGATCCGCGCGATGGTCCTGGATCGCGCCGGCGTCGACATCGACATCCACGTGCTCGACGACACCGCGAGCGAAGCAGGCTGCATCGCCCGCGCGGATCGCCTGCTCGAGCTCACCCTCGACCCCGGCACCTACTATTTTTCACTCGACACCTACGTGAATGGTCAGGCGATCGAGCAAAGCGGCGAGTACACCTTCGTGGTGCTCGCCTGCGAGGTTGGCGACGTCGACTGTCTGTGAGGGCGGCTAGTGGCTAGTCTGGAAGGCGTGAAACCGGGCGTCCATGGCCTTGGCCAGCTCGAAGCACAGCGCCGACACCCCGCCAAGGTCGTGCGACCACAGCTCGACCTCGACGCGATTGTAGACGTTGGTCCAATTCGGATGGTGGCACAGGCGCTCGGCGTCGAACCCTGCGGCGGTCATGAACGCGATCGCGGTTGGGAAGTCGGCGAAGCAATAGCGCTTGCGCAGCCGCTCATCGAGGGTCCAGCCGTCGAGGTCTGCGAGCGCCGCAGCGCTGGCTGCTGGATCGAGTAGGTGATTTTCTGGTCGCGACATGTCGACGTTCTTGGCGTGACGGTATCAGTTGCGGCGTCGCCCCGCTCCCTGTCGCCGCGCCGCGATATAGCCGCGCACTCGCGTTCGCGTGCCCAGGTCCATCGGGTGCAGCTTCAGCCCCCAGATGTGGTTCTGGCCGTCGCCTAGGGGGTGGCTGTGAACGACCATCGCCTCGACATCTGTCCACGCCGCCTCGCTGCTGCCCAGCTTGAAGCGGACCTGGACCGGACAGGTCGGAGCTGGGGCAGCGGCCAACACCGCCAGCCCGGTTCGCGACACATCCAGGGTCTGACACGCGACGGTGCGATCGCCTAGATCAACGACACCCACCGACCGCAACTCGACCCGAACCTCACGACGCCTATCATCCTCGTTGCTCATGTGTCCGAGCATACTGGCGGAGCACGCCGTCGCGCCATTCGATGCGGGTGTCATTCGCTCTAACGCAAACACAGCGCGTCGCCCCGCTCGCCCTATCACCGCTTCTGCAATGCTGACACTTGGCGGCAGCACGATCGCGAATGTCATTCCGGTCGACGCCCTCAATCACGCCGATCAGAAGCCGCCGATCTCGAGTCGCCGCTCAGGGCATGTCCGCGGCACAGCGGAACCCGTGCTCGGGGTGGGCGGCCTCGGCGTCGGTCTTGCGCCGCTCGAACATTCGTCGTCTGGCCCGCCACCCAGGAAGAAGGTGGCACCGGGGACCTCGAGGAGGTTGGGCTCCGGCTCATCTCCGGTCTCGGTCCCGGCCGCGGTGTCGGTGCTCGTCTGCGTGGCCGCGTCACGGGTCTCGGTTGGATCCGACCCGTCCGCGCCGCCATCGTCCCCCCCACACCCGAGCAAACATGCAGTCCCGCGCGCGACGTTGGCAACCCGGACTCCTCGGAGGCTCCTCGGACTCAGGGTTGCATGGCGCAGAACATCGCACGGACATCGGCAGATGTGCAGTGTTTTTGTCCAAGGATCGCGGCCATGTGGATCATCGGGGGCTTCGCCGACCGGATCGCGGGGCTGGGTTGTCACAACCGCTGGTAGACTGTGGCGACCGCATGCGACTTGGACCCTACGAACTCGTCCGCATGATCGGCGCAGGCGGCATGGGCGAGGTCTGGGCGGCCCACCGACGCGGGGCGAGCGACCACGAAGTCCTCGCCGTGAAGTGCCTCCCCGAGCGGCTCGCCGACGTCCCAGCGTTTCGCCAGATCCTGCTCGAAGAAGCACGCCTGGCGATGTTGCTGCGCCACCCAAACATCGTCCATGTGTTTGACGCGGCCGAGGTCGCCGGGCAGGCCTACATTGCGATGGAGTTCGTCCACGGGCTCGACCTCGCGCGGCTGCGCAAGTACATGGCCGAGACCGGCGAGCGCCTGGCCCCGCAGGTCATCGCCTACGTCATCGGAGAGATCCTGACGGGCCTCGACTACGCCCACAACCTCGTCCATGAAGCGGAGCTGTTGTCGCTGGTCCACCGTGACATCTCACCGCACAACGTGATGCTGTCGGTCGAGGGCGAGGTCAAGCTGACTGACTTCGGGGTCGCGCGGCTGTCCAGCGAAGACACCTCGGGCACCCACGTGAAGGGCAAGGCTCGCTACATGCCGCCCGAGCAGCTGCGTGGTGAGTCGCGCTCGCCAGCCGTCGACCTGTTCGCCGCGGGGGCGGTCCTCCACGAGATGCTCGATGGCAGCGTGTTTCGCGGCGAAGGGGTCGACGACGCGCGGCTGCTGGGCATGGCCCTCAACGGCAGCGTGCCCGCGCCCAAGCACCCCCGCGAGATCCCCCGAACCCTCGAGCGCCTGCGGCGAGGCTTGCTCGCCGCGGATCCACGCCAACGCATCCGCAGCGCCGCCGAGGCGCTCGAGCTGCTGCAGGCTTGGACGGGCTACCGCGACGCGGGCACCGAGCTGGCCCAGGTCGTGATGCGCTACCTCGAGCGCCAGACCGGGCTCGCGCAACAACCAACACAGACCGGTCTGGCCCATCAAGCAACCTTCCTGCAGACCAACGAGATCAGGATCGAGGACGCGGACGACTTCTTGGCGCTCGATGGGCTGCCCAACGAGTCGATGTTGTCGGCGCCGGTCATGCAGGCGGCCAAGTCCGGGGTCCTCGCAGTCGACGCGCAAGACCACGGCGCCGGGCTCGTTCAGGATCTCGAGCACGACCTGGTCCACGCTCCCGACCATGGCCGCCACGGCGTCGACGAAGACGGGTTTGTCATTGATGACCCGATCCCCCGGGCGCCAACGGGCGGGCACCGCAGCGTCCCAGCGTTCACCGGGTCGCCCCTGCAGCTCGACATGCCCGCCCGCGGGCCCTCGATCGCGCGCCAGCACACGACCAGCCACAATCCAGTGGTGTCCCAGGGTCGCAGCGGCGCCGCCCGCTGGCTGATCTGGATCATCGGCGTCCTGGCCGTCGGTGCGGCGGCTGTATTTGGTGGGCCCAAGCTCATGGCGTGGCTCGACGCCCGCGCCGACGACCCGCTCGACGCCGCCCCCGCTGACGACTTCGGGCTCCGCAAGGCGCGGGTCATCGGCGACGATCACCCGAGCCACGCGGGCTTTCGTCACCACCGCATGGACAAGCTCGCGACCGACGACATCCTGTACGAGTACACGGTGACGCCAGGCCCGGACGCCACCGAGCCGCTCGCCATGCTCGCGGCCGGCGAGGCCGAGTTTGCGCTGATGCGTCTCGACCAGCTGTTGCGTGCGCCCGCGGACGCCCTGGCCGGCGCCAAGATCGTCGCGGTCGTGGCGGTCTCGGTAGGCGCCGACGGCTTGGTGCTCGACAGCGTGGAGCACCCCAGCCTGCGCTCGCTCGAGGACCTCGCCAAGCTCGGCCGCAAGCTCGAGCATCCCGTGGTGCTCGCCTACGCCAGCGCGAGCCCAGGCGCGTCCCTCGAGCTTCGACTCGACGCGCTGCTCAGCGCGATCGCTCAACCAACCGTCCAGCGCAGCGACGAGCCGGCCGACGCCCGCTCCGTCTACGACGCGCTCGCGGCCGAAGCCAGCGATGACGCACCGATCGTCGCCGCGATGTTGAGCGAGCCGTGGCTCAGCCAGGCGCGCGACGCTGGCATGACGGTCGCCGTCAGCACCGCCGATCTCCCAACAACCGTCATCCACCTGTTGATCGCCAGTGAGCGCACCCTCGCTTCGGGCCCCGAGTTGGTCAGCGCGGTGGTCGGCCGCGCCTACGAAGTCGTCGACGCCCAGCACAGCGAGCCCGCCGAGCGCGAGGCCCTGATCCAGCAGCTCGTGACCAGCTCGGGCCTGAGCGCGGCCGAGGCCGGCGCAGCGTTGCTTGGTCTGTGCAGGCCCGACGCCGCGGGTGCCCTGCCCTGGCTGCTGGGGACCGACGACAAGGGCCCCCTGCTGAGCGAGGCGGTCGAAGCGACTTGGGCGACGCTGCGCGCCCGGGATCTGGTCACCGGACCTTCCCCAAGCCGGGACAGCCTCAACCGCCTGATCGACGCGCGCGCGCTCATGGCCGCTGCCGAAGGTCGTGAAGCCAAACATGCCTGCGCGCCTGCCCCCACTGTCACGGCGGACCAGAGCGCGCGGCCGCTTGGCGAGCTCGCGCTTCCTGTCGCGGATACGTCATGGTTCAACGCCAACGAGCCCGCGCTGTCCAATGAACACACCGTGCACGTCGACGATCTCGTCGTGCGCCTGCGCAGCTTCAACCCCGCAACCGTGACCGCCGTGATCACCGGATACGGCGACGACCGGGGTGACAAATCCCGGGCGCTCGGCCAGGCCCGGGCCAAAGCTCTCGTCGAGCGGCTGCAGTCCGCGGGCGTCGAGATGCAGCTCGCGCCCCGCGGCGCCTCCGCCAGCGCCGGGCCGCCAGCGCAGCTGCGAATCAGCCTGGCAACAATTGGCGAGGATTGAGCCCGCCTGCGTTCGAGCCCCACCCTCAACCTGCTCGACGGATCATGGTGACGCCAGCAGCTGCTGAATCGCGGCCACCAGCTGCTCGATCTCGATCGGCTTCTCGAGGAAGGTCGACCTCGTCGTTGTCAGCGCGAGCAGCTCGAGGACCTCTGGGTCGGCACACGAGCGACCCGAGAGGATCACGATCGCGCGGGGCCGAGCCAGCGTCTGCAGGCCCTCGAGCAGCTCGCGTGGCGAGGTGTTGGGGAGACCGAGATCCGTGACCACCACATCGATCGCCTCGCCGTGTTCACTCGCGATCGCGAGCGCCTGAGCGCCGTCGCGTGCGGCGAGCACCTGATAGCCCTCGTCGTCGAGCAGCAGCTCCATCGCGTCGAGGGCCAGATCGTCGTCCTCGATGAGCAGCACCAGCTCACCCGCGGGCGGGGACTGCGTTGGACCGGACCCGTTGCCCAACACCTCGCGTACTTTGGCCAGCAACGTGTCTTCCGTGAAGGGCTTCTGGAGGGCGGGCGCCTCTGGCGAGAGCCGGCGCTCTCGCACCAGCTTGACCTTTGGATGCGCCGACATGAACAGCACCCGCAGCTGCGGCCGCAGGCCCACGGCGGCGGCCACCAGATCCGTGCCGCTCGAGCGTGGCAGCACCATGTCAGTAAGTACCAGGTCGATATCTGGGCGGGCCCTGATCAGCTCGAGGGCCTGCTCGCCGTCCTCGGCCTCGAGCACCCCATAGCCCCAGCGTGACAGATAGTTCCGCACGGTTTGACGGACCAAGCCCTCGTCCTCCACGACCAACACGGTCTCGTCGCCACGGCCCGGCGCCTGTGATCCCTCGGTTGGAGATGCCAGCGGGCGAGAGGTGAGCGGCAAGAGCACGCGCACCGTCGTGCCAACACCCAGCTCACTCTCAACCTCGATCTGTCCACCCAACTGCTGCACGACCCGGTAGACCGTGGACATCCCGAGCCCCGTGCCCTCGCCGACCGCCTTGGTCGTGAAGAAGGGCTCGAACAAGCGGACCTTGGTCTCTTCGTCCATGCCGAGCCCCGTGTCGGCGACGGTGATCGTGACATAGACCCCCGCGGTCAGCCCCAGGCTCTGTGCCTCGGCCTCGTCGAGGGCGAGCTCGGCGGTCTGCACCTTCACGCGGCCGCCCTCGCTCACCGCGTCGCGAGCGTTGAGCACCAGGTTGGCGAGCACCTGCTCGATCTGGCCCTGCTGAGCCCACACACGGCCTTCTTTGGCGCTCAGCTGGAACGACAGCCCGATGTCCTCTGGCAACGTGTGACGCAGGATCCGCGCGTTCTGAGCGACGATCGCGTTGACATCGACGACCGCGCACGCGTCGTCGCCAAACCGCCCAAGCGCCAAGAGCTGCCGGGTGAGCGTGGCGCCACGAATGGCCTCGGCCTTGAGGTCTCGCAGAAGTTGTGCAGCGCGGGTCTGTTCGTCGAGCTCGAGCAGGGCGCTGCTGGCACAGCCCAACATCGCCATCAGCAGATTGTTGAACTCGTGGGCGACGCCGCTGGCGAGCCGCCCAATGATCTCGATCTGTTCCGCCCGCTGCAGATGAGCCTGGAGCTCGCGCCGCTGGCTGACGTCGCTGAACGCGGTCCGGCACACCGGGCGACCGGGGTGGGCGTCGTCATCCTCGCTGTCGGGGACGCTCTCGAGCCGCATCCACGCCTGCTTGCCGTCGGCGCGGAGCACCCCGAGCTCGCAGGTATGTGGTTCGCCGTCGCGGATGACGTGCTGAAGGTGCGCGTGCAGAAGATCGGCCGACGATGGGTCCATGCGGCGCGACAGCGGCGTGCCGACCAAGGCCCCGTGCTCGAGCCCGAGCAAGCCCGCGGCCGTGAGGTTGGCCGCGAGGATCGTCGTGTCCGGCGCGAGGGTCAGGTAGCCCACCGGGGCCTCGTCGTAGAGCCGACGGTAGCGGTCGCGGGACCGCTCGACCTCTCGCTGGGTGGCGAGCAGCTCCTCGTTTTGGAGCTGCAGCTCGATGTGGTGGATCTGCAGCTCTTCGTACAGCGTGGCGGGGTCGTCGTCGGGACTGAACGCTGGCGCTGCGAGCCGACGCTCGCGCAGACGCTCCGCCCGCCTACGCAACTGCTCATTGTCCTCGCTTTTCACTCTTCCGTGTGGCCGACTGGTCGCGGCCCTATTAGGGTGGCACCTCGTCGTCCCCATAGCTGCGAAAAAAATACGTCAACGCGCAGGTTCCGCGCCCTGACGCATTGCTTTCAGATCGGGCCAGAGCTTCTCGCCCGCTTGTGGACGGCTTTGGGGGGACGGGTTCGCCGTAGGCAGCGAACTGATCGGAGGACCACCGCAGGCGCTTCCCGTGTCGCGGACCCATGTCCGTGTCAGCTTCGAAGCGGCTTGGAGCCCACTGCATGAAACGCCCTGGTCTCGTCGTGGCTCGCCGTCCTGGCGTTGATCGTCGTCGTCGTTGGTTCAACGCTCGCGGAACAGTGGGCGCAGGTCGAGGACGCCTGCCAGCGCCGCGCCGACCTGGTCCCCAGCCTCGTCGCCACCGATCAGGGCGCGGCCGCACATGAACGCGTGCCCCTGGCGGCGGTCACCGAAGCGCGCGCCAAGGTCGGGGGCCTGTGCACTGGCGCGTCAGCCTCGCTAAGCTCTGGCCGCCATGCAAGACCAAGCGAGCGACACCAACGAAGCGCAGCCCGAGCCACGAGCGGGTAACTTCATGGTCGCGGGCTTGGGCGCGTCAGCTGGGGGGCTGCAGGCGTTGACGGCGTTCTTCGAGAACCTGCCAACGGACTCTGGCCTCGCCTTCGTCGTCATCACCCACCAGCACGCCGGCCACGTCAGCTTGATGCCCGAGATCCTTGGCAAGCACACCACATTGCCGGTCGTCGAGGCCACGGATGGCATGCTGGTCGAGCCCAACCACGTGTACCTGTCGCCCCCGGGCGGACGCCTGGCGTTGATGGGCGGCACCCTGCACGACATGCGCTCGGTGAGCGGAAACAACTCGAGCGCGCCGGTCCTGCCGATCGACTATTTTTTCCGCTCGTTGGCCGAGGAGCTGGGTGATCGTGCCCTCGCCGTGGTGCTGTCGGGGACCGGCAGCGACGGCTCCGTTGGCGCGAAGATCATCAAGCGCGAGACCGGCCTGGTCCTGGCCGAGGATCCAAACTCCGCCACCTACGACGGCATGCCACGCAGCGTGATCGCGACCAGCGTCGTCGACTTTATCGGGACCCCGGCCGAGATCGCCCGCAAGATCGTGAACTACGCGGCCCGCACCACCTCCGGTCAACCACGCCAGAACTCGGATGTGTCCCTGCAAGACATCCGCAAGATCCTGGTCATGGTTCGTGATCACACCGGTCACGACTTCTCGGGCTACAAAGAAAACACGATCCGGCGTCGCATCGAGCGACGCATGAACCTGCACCAGTTCGAGTCCCCGCGCGACTACGTCGCGTATCTGCAGCAAAACCCGATCGAATTCGACATCCTGTTCAAAGAGCTGCTGATCGGCGTCACCAATTTCTTCCGCGACCCCGAGGCGTTCGCTACGCTCGCGGACAAGCTGCCCGAGCTGCTCGAGCACAAGCGCGACGGCGACTCCGTGCGAGTGTGGGTTGCCGGGTGCTCGACCGGCGAAGAGGCCTACTCCATCGCGATCTTGCTGCACGAGGCCACCCGCGAGCTCAACAAGCGCCTGGTCCTGCAGATCTTCGCCACGGACCTCGACGCGACGGCGATCGACAGGGCGCGGGCTGGCATCTATCCCGAGGGCATCGCGGTCGACGTGGGCGAGCCTCGACTCGGGCGCTACTTCGCCAAGGACGAGGCCGCCTATCGTGTCCGCAAGGAGATCCGAGACATGGTGATCTTCGCGCCCCACAACGTGATCGCCGATCCACCGTTCACAAAGCTCGATCTGCTGTCGTGTCGAAACTTGCTGATCTACCTCAACAGCCAGCTACAGCGCCGTATCGTTGGTCTGTTTCACTATGCGCTCAGGCCCGGCGGCTTGATGTTTCTTGGCACTTCGGAGTCGGTCGGCAATTTTGCAGATCTGTTCACCTCCGTTGACAAGCGGACCAAGCTGTTCCGCCGCGTGTCCACCAGCCCCAACCTGTTGCCGCGGTTCCCGCTCGCCGCCTCGGCCCATGCGGATCTGACGACGCGCGAGCACCGAGAGCTACCGCGCAAGCCCACCGCCGCGCCCGTCGCCCGGCTGGTCGAGAAGGTCCTGATCGCCGAGCACGTGCCGCCAAGCGTGGTCGTCAACGAGCGCGGCACGATCATCCACATCCACGGTCGGATCGGCCAGTACTTCGAGCCCGCGCCTGGCCAGCCCAGCCTCAACCTGCTCGACATGGCCCGCGAGGGCCTGCAACCCTCGCTGGCGACTTGCCTGCGCCAAGCGGCCTCGCGCGACGCCGAGGTCCGCCACGATCACGTCCGCGTGCGCAGCAACGGCACCTTCTCCCACGTCGACGTGAGCGCCCGACGGCTCACGGATCCGCAGCAGCTGCAGGGGCTGATCCTGTTCACCTTCGTGCCGTGTCCACCGCCCGAGCAGCTCGCGGCGCTCGAAGTCGAGCGGCCAAGCGGCGCCGACAACACCAACCAGCTGCAGGCCGTGGAGAACGAACTTCGCTACACCAAAGAGACGCTGCGCAGCACGATCGAGGAGCTCGAGACCTCCAACGAGGAGCTCAAGTCTGCCAACGAAGAGCTGCAGTCTACCAACGAAGAGCTGCAGTCCACCAACGAGGAGATCGAGACCTCGAAAGAGGAGATGCAGTCGCTCAACGAGGAATTGCACACCGTCAACAGCGAGCTCGAAGAGAAGGTCGCCGATCTGTCGCAGGCCAATGACGACATGACCAACCTCCTCAACAGCACCGAGATCGCCACCGTGTTCTTGGACAATGACCTTCGCATCAAGCGCTTCACCGCCAGCGCAACCCGGATCATCAAGCTGATCTGGAGCGACGTCGGTCGCCCGATCGGCGACCTCGCCTCCGAGCTTCACTATGAGTCGCTGGTCGCCGACGCCACCGCGGTCGCCCGCACGCTGATTCGCCTCGAGCGCGAGCTGCAGGGTAAGAACGGGAATTGGTACCTGATGCGCATGGTCCCCTACCGGACCACCGACAACGTCATCGATGGCCTGGTCATGACCTTCGTGGACATCACCGACCAAAAGCGGGCGTTCGCCGAGTTGCAGCGAATCGAGGATCAGATCCGTCGAGACGACGAGTCCATGGCCGTCGTGTTGACGGCGTGTAGCGTGCCCGTCGTATTCTGGCGGGTAGACCGGGAGCTGCGATTTTGCTGGGTCGGCAACCCGTTCCCAGGCCTGTCCGCGACACAGATGGTCGGCAAGCGCATCGATGAGCTCGCTGCGGGTGAAGGCGCCTCGCGGCTGCTGGAGCTCGAGCGC
The DNA here is from genome assembly GCF_000737335.2 of Enhygromyxa salina. Lineage (GTDB taxonomy): Bacteria > Myxococcota_A > Polyangia > Nannocystales > Nannocystaceae > Plesiocystis > Plesiocystis salina_C. Next base: position 78,280 of record NZ_JMCC02000034.1, read on the forward strand.
CGCGTGCTCGCGACTGGCGTTGGCGAGGAGCAAGACCTGCTGCTCGAGATCAACGACGCGTCAAATATCTGGCGGGTGTGTGCGCACCCGCAACGCGACGAAGATGGCGAGGTCGAATGCGTCTCGGCGATGGCGGTCGCGGTCCGGCAGCTCGACTGATCATCCTGACGCCAGCAGCTGCTGAATCGCGGCCACCAGCTGCTCGATCTCGATCGGCTTCTCGAGGAAGGACGACCTCGCCGTTGTCAGCGCCAGCAGCTCGAGGACCTGCGGGTCGGCACCCGAGCGCCCCGAGAGCACCACGATCGCGCGGGGCCGGACCAGCGTCTCGAGGCGCCCCACGAGCTCATGTGGCGAGGTGTTGGGGAGACCGAAGTCGGTGACCACCACATCGATCGCCTCGCCGTGTTCGCTCGCTATGGCGATCGCCTGAGCCCCGTCCCGCGCTGCAAGCACCTGATAGCCCTCATCGTCGAGCAGCAGCTCCATCGCGTCGCGGGCCAGGTCGTCGTCCTCGATGAGCAGCACCATCTCACCCGCGGGCGGGGCCCGCGTTGGACCGGACCCGCTGCCCAACACTTCGCGCACTTTGGCCAGCAACGTGTCTTCCTTGAAGGGCTTCTGGAGGGCGGGCGCCTCTGGCGACAGCCGGCGTTCTCGCACCAGCTTGGCCTTTGGATGCGCCGACATGAACAGCACCGGCAGCTGCGGGCGCAGGCCCACGGCGGCCGCCGCCAGATCGATGCCGCTCGCGTGTGGCAACACCATGTCAGTCAGGAGCAGATCGATATCCGGGCGGGTCCTGATCAGCTCGAGGGCCTGATCACCGTCCTCGGCCTCGAGCACCCCATAGCCCCAGCGTGACAGATAGTTCTGCACGGTGTGACGGACCAAGCCCTCCTCCTCCACGACCAACACGGTCTCGTCGCCACGGCCCGGCGCCTGCGCCCCCTCGGTTGGAGCTGCCAGCGGGCGAGAGGTGAGCGGCAAGAGCACCCGCACCGTCGTGCCAACACCCAGCTCACTCTCAACCTCGATCTGCCCCCCCACCCCCCGCACGATTCGGCAGACCGTGGACATCCCGAGCCCCGTCCCCTCGCCCACCGACTTGGTCGTGAAGAAGGGCTCGAACAAGCGAGCCGTGGTCTCTTCGTCCATGCCGAGCCCCGTGTCGACGACGGAGATCGTGACGTAGACCCCCGCGGTTCCCCCCAGCCTCTGCGCCTCGGCCTCGTCGAGGGTGAGCTCGGCGGTCTGCACCTTCACGCGGCCGCCCTCGCTCACCGCGTGGCGAGCGTTGAGCACCAGGTTGGCGAGCACCTGCTCGATCTGGCCCTGCTGAGCCCACACACGGCCATTCTTGGCGCCCAGTTGGAACGACAGCCCGATGTCCTCTGGCAACGTGTGCCGCAGGATCCGCGCGTTCTGAGCGACGACCGCGTTGACATCGACGACCGCGCACGCGTCGTCGCCATACTGCCCAAGCGTCAAGAGCTGTCGGGTGAGCGTGGCGCCACGAATGGCCTCGGCCTTGACGTCTCGCAGAAGTTGCGCGGCGCGGGTCTGTCCGTCGAGCTCGAGCAGGGCGCTCGTGGCACCGCCCAACACCGCCATCAGCAGATTGTTGAACTCGTGGGCGACGCCGCTGGCGAGCCGCCCAATGATCTCGATCTGTTCCGCCCGCTGCAGATGAGCCTGGAGTTCACGCCGCGAGCTGACGTCGCTGAACATGGTCTTGCACGCGCGACGACCGGGGTTGGCGTCGTGATCCTCGTTGTCGAGGACGCTCTCGAGCCGCATCCACGCGTGCTTGCCGTTGCCACGGATCACCCCGAGCTCGCAGGTATGCGCTTCGCCGTCGCGGATGACCTGCTGAAGGTGCGCGTGCAGAAGATCGGCCGACGCTTGGTCCATGTGGCGCGCCAGCGGCGTGCCGATCAAGGCCCCGTGCTCGAGCCCGAGCAAGTCCGCGGCCGTGAGGTTGGCCAAGAGGATCGTCGTGTTCGGCGCGAGGGTCAGGTAGCCCACCGGGGCCTCGTCGTAGAGCCGGCGGTAGCGGTCGCGCGAGCGCTCGACCTCATGCTGGCTGGCGAGCAGCTCCTCGTTTTGGAGCTGCAGCTCGATGTGGTGGAGCTGCAGCTCTTCGTACAGCGTGGCGGGGTCGTCGTCGGGACTGAACGTCGGCGCCGCGGGCCGACGCTCGCGCAGACGCCCCGCCCGCCTACGCAATTGCTCATTGTCCTCGTTGTTGTCGCTCAATAGGATCCGTGTGGCCGCCTGCTCGCGGCCCCACTAGGGTGGCACCTCTGCGTCCCCAAAGCTGCGATATATATGCGGTGACGCGCAGGTTCCGCGCCCTTACGCACTATTTTCAGATCGGGCGAGGGCTCATCGCCCGCATCGAATTGATTTGATCAGAGGACCACCGCAGGCTCTTCGCGTGTCGCGGGCCCATGTCCGTGCCAGCTTCGAAGCGGCTTGGAGCCCACCGCATGAAACGACCTGGTCTCGTCGTGCTCGCCGTCCTGGCGTTGTTCTTTGTCGTCGTTGGTTCGACGCTCGCCGGCACCTACAACTCGCTGGTGCGCTCGAGCGAGGCCGTCGCCGGGCAGTGGGCGCAGGTCGAGAACGCCTACCAGCGCCGCGCCGACCTGGTCCCCAACCTCGTCGCCACCGTGCAGGGCGCGGCCGCACATGAACGCGAGACCCTGACGGCGGTCACCGAAGCGCGCGCCAAGGTCGGGAGCCTGCAGCTAGGGGCGGCCTATGATGATCCCGCCGCGCTCGAGCGATACCGGGCTGCCCAAGACGAGCTCTCGTCGGCGCTGAGCCGCCTGCTGGTCGTCTCCGAGGCATATCCGCAGCTTCGCGCCAACGAGAATTTCCTGGCCTTGCAGTCGCAGCTCGAGGGCACCGAGAACCGGATCGCCGTCGAGCGCAAGCGCTTCAACGACGCCGCGCGGGCGTTCAACACCAAGCGCGGGACCTTCCCCACCGTGATGTTCGTCGGGATGTTCGGTGATCGCTTCGACGCCAAGGCGTACTTCGAGGCCCAGCCGGGCGCGGCGAGTGTCCCCACCGTGGAGTTTTGAGAGCCCATGTCCGCGCCCCGCACAGGTGTCTTCAGCTCGGGCGCGAGCTTCTCGCCCGCTCGCGGACGCGTCGCTCGCTGGTGGGTTGTCCTGCTCGGACTGGTGGGGCTGGTCTGTCTGGGTCTCGCGGCGTCCCTGGCCTTCGCTTCGCCGGCAATTCCGCCAGCCCCCAGCGCCCGCGTCACCGACGAGGTCGGCGTGCTCTCGACGCCGGCCCGCGCGTCGCTGGACCAACGCCTGGCAGCCTACGAAGCCGCCAGCGGCCGCCAGATCGTCGTGTGGATCAGCCACACCACTGGCGAGGTCCCGATCGAGGACTTCGCGGTCCAGGCGTTCGAGCAGTGGAAGATCGGCCGCGCCGAGCTCGACGATGGACTTGCGATATTCGTGTTCGTAGATGACCGCGCCGTTCGGGTTGAGGTTGGCTATGACCTCGAGCCGCTCGTCACCGACATGATGGCCGACCGGGTCATCCGAACCCAGATGATCCCCAAGATCGAGCGCGGCGAGTGGGACGCCGCGATCGAAGGGGGTGTCGAGGCCCTCGTTGATGCGATTGAAGGTCAGGCTGGATCGCTGCCGGCAGATGACGGATCGCAGCAACCGTCGACGGGCATGACCAAGCTGCAGCTCGCGGCGATCGCTGTGGGGGTGCTGTTGTTCTTGATCCTGCTGGTGACCCGCCCACGCCTTGCGATGTTGCTGTTGTTCTTCGTGGGTCGCGGCGGTGGTGGCGGTGGTGGTGGTGGTGGTGGCGGTTTTCAGGGCGGGGGCGGTCGCTCGGGCGGCGGCGGAGCGACCGGCCGATGGTGAGCGACCCCGAGGCCGGCGGGAAGTACGCGAGGGTAGGCCCCGGCTGCCCGGGGGGCATCCGCAAGCTACGACGACGTAGCTCGCGGCTGCTCTGGGGTCGGCAGGAAGTCCTCGAACGTATGCGTTGGCCGTCGTGTCGGCTCCCTCGACATGCGACGGAGTAGCTCGCAGCTGTCCCGAGGGCGGCGGAAAGTCCGCGATCGTAGTCCTCGTCCGTCCTCTGGGTGGCGCGACATCCGCGAACGAAGCCCCGTCCAGGTCGCAGGTCGGCCAGCGGAGACGCTGCGTTCGCATGGGACGGGCGCACCGCGGCGGTGGGTCGGCAACCGTAGCCTCTCGCTGTACCGGTGACGGCTGCCTGCAACCCCCGGCGAGCTGGTGTCCGCGGCGGATTCAGAAGATCGAAGCTCGGAACACCCCGCGGCGGTGGGCACCCCATTCACATTGAACGGCGGAAGACCCCGCGGCAGTGGGCACCCCATTCGAATTGAACGACGGAAGACCCCGCGGCAGTGGGGACCCCATTCAAATTGAACGACGGAAGACCCCGCGGCAGTGGGGACCCCATTCAAATTGAACGACGGAAGACCCCGCGGCAGTGGGGACCCCATTCAAATTGAACGACGGAAGACCCCGCGGCAGTGGGGACCCCATTCAAATTGAACGACGGAAGACCCCGCGGCAGTGGGGACCCCATTCAAATTGAACGACGGAAGACCCCGCGGCAGTGGGGACCCCATTCAAATTGAACGACGGAAGACTCCGCGGCGGTGGGCACCCCATTCGAACACAAGGTCGGAAGACTCCGCGGCGGTGGGCACCCCATTCAAATTGAACGGCGGAAGACCCGGCGGTGGTGGGCACCCCATTCGAGCACAACGGCGGAAGACCCCGCGGTAGTGAGCACCCCATTCGAGCACAACGGCGGAAGACCCCGCGGCAGTGGGCACCCCATTCGAGCACAACGGCGGAAGGCCCCACGGCAGTGGGCACCCCATTCGAGCACAACGGCGGAAGACCCCACGGCAGTGGGCACCCCATTCGAGCACAACCAGGAAAGACGCCCCGTCGCTGGAGTCAGCGCGGGGCGAGACCCGTGAAGACCGCCAGCTCACTCGCCCTCGGCCGGAGGCTCGATCGGCGGGGGTTCGGAGTCCGCTAGATCCCCCGGCGCGCGGCCATGTGGGCGGCCTGCTGCGAGTACGAGACGCGCGAGGAAAGCTGTGAGGGTGCGTTGTCCCCCTCGGCGACTGCGCCAAACGAGAACGCAAGATAGTCTCCGCGTCGCAGACCGCGACGAGTAAAGTTGCGGGCTCGACTGGTGCGGATGGCACTTCGCCCTGCTTGCGAATGTGGCAGGTTGCCTGAAGGATGGATGCTTTTCAGCGGTTGATCAGCGTGGCCATCGCCGCATGTTGGGTGCTGCTCAGCGGCTGTGGGGATCGCCCGGACCTCCCCGCACCGGGGCTGCGCGGTGCTCTAGATGTCAGGATGCTCGAGCCGCCCAGCCAGGCGGCTGGCGAGCCGCACGCGTTCGATCGCTGCCCGGATGGCGCTTGTCCGCGCGATGAAGCTGGGTATCTGTTTTCGGGGGAATTCCATGAGCGGGTGGTTGATCTGCGGGTGCGGGGCTGTACGGTCGGGCTCGACCTGGTGTGGGCGCGCCGCTATCGATCGCGCCTGGGGCCGGCCGCGGGGCGGTCGCCGCTTGGGAACAATTGGGACCACAGCTACAATATTTATGCGGAGCTTG
>NZ_JMCC02000035.1 GCF_000737335.2 Enhygromyxa salina
GCAGCCCGAGCCCGAGCCCGAGCCCGAGCCCGAGCCCGCGCCCAGCGAGGACGGACAGCCCTCGCCGGTCGGGATCGCGACCGACGGCCAGCGCCCGCCCGACTACGCCGATGGCTTTCACTTTGGATCCTACGGTCGCGTGGTCGCGGCTGGTGACGCCCGCGGTCGCCCAGGCCGCGACGCTGACATTGTGGGTCGCGGCTCGCGGTTTGACGAGTCGACCTACGCCGAGCTCGAGCTGCGCCGCGAAGATTACTGGAAGCAGACCGGCGCCTACACGCGGGTGGTCGCCACGGTCGCGTTTCGCCACCCGATCTTTCACTACAACGGTGAATTCGACGCTGCGATCGCGCTGCGCAACCTCTATATCGAAGAGACCGATCTCGGCCTGAAGGGCCTGTCGTTCTGGGCCGGGTCCCGCATGTACCGGGGCGACGACATCTACGTGCTCGACTGGTGGCCGCTCGACAACCTCAACACGATCGGTGGCGGCGCCGGGTACCAATTCAAAGGCGGCACCTTCATCAAGGTCCACGCCGGCGTCAACCAACCCCAGACCCGCTTCTACACCCAGCTGGTCCCGCGCCCGCTGCCCCTCAACCAGCCCGGCGCGGCCGAGGTTGCGATCCTCGATCGCCAGCAGATCGTGACCAGCTACAAAGTTGGCCACGTGTTCGACATTGGCCAGAGCGGCGGCGGCGTCAAGCTGGTTGGCTACGGCGAGACCCACCACGTGCGCGCGGGCCAGCGCGAGCTGCTTGGTGAGTTCCGCGAATTCGAGCAGGTCCCACCGGACAACGGCTATGTCGCTGGCGGCGAGCTCAGCTTGTTCACGGGCAAGCGCAGCACCCACCTCAACATGTGGGTCCGCCACGCGTGGGACCTCGCGGCGTACGGCGAGTTCGCCCGACCGACCCAGCTGGCCCCAGACGGCACGGCCAAGGGCGCGCGCGAGCTGATCGTCGCGCTGGGTGGCAACTATGAGGTCAGCTTCTTTGGCCTGATGATGGGCGCGTACTTTCGCCGCTATCGCAACGCCAGCCCGGACCTGGATCTGCATGATCTCAACGAGGGCATCGTGCTGGTCCGGCCGCAATTTTGGTTCGGCGACGTGGCCGGCACCGCGATCGAGGCCAGCTACCAAGCCCAGCAACGCGCGGTCCTGCCGGGCCTCGAGCAAGACGCCAGCGGGCCGCTGTTCGCCAGCTTGTGGCGCGTGGGCGTGATGCCATTTTGGGCCCCCGCCGGGCGGGGCTCGTACGCGCGGCCACACATTCGCGCGTGGTACATGGTCACGATCCGCGACGACGGCGCCCAGTCGCTCTACGCCCTCGACGACGTGTTCTCGCAGCGCGGCGTCGATCACCTGATCGGCTTCGGCGCCGAGTGGTGGTTTGGCAGCACCTCCTACTTCCGTGACTGACATGCAGCGGCCTCGCCTCCTCCCCCCCCTCTCCCGCGCGTTACTGCTGTGCGCCGCCCTGCTGCCGGTTGGCAGCTGCCTGGACTTCCAAGGCTACGAGCAGACCCCCACGCTCACGACCGAGGTCGAGGACTGGCGCGACGAGGTCATCTATCAGGTCCTCGTCGATCGCTTCGCCAACGGCGACAACGCCAACGACTACCGCGTCCAGCTCGGGGCCCCGGCCCGCTATCACGGCGGCGACTGGCAAGGGCTCGAGGATCAGCTGCCCTACTTGCAAGAGCTCGGGGTCACCACGCTGTGGATCTCGCCGGTCGTCAAGAACGTGGAGACCGACGCCAACGTCGACGGCTATCACGGCTATTGGGCCCAAGACTTCACCGAGCTCAACCCCCACTTTGGTGATCTCGTCGCGCTGCGGCGCTTGGTCGACGTCGCCCACGAGCGCGACATGTTGGTGATCATCGACATCGTCGCCAATCACGTTGGCCAGCTATTTTATTACGACATCAACCTCAACGGCCACGCCGACGAGCAGCTGCAAGGCAACGGCGTCGACTCGCCGGTGATGTACATCAACGAGTACGACCCCGACTTCGACGAGCGCGGGATCCAGTCGTTCACCTCGCTGGGCGAGGCCGGCCCGGCGCCAATCATCTTTGGCAATGATCCGGCGACCAACCACATGCCGCCAAACCCAGCGGTGTTTCGCAACCCGGCGATCTACAACCGCAAGGGCCGAACCTTGAACTTCGACGTGGAGGATCAGCTGCTCCACGGCGACTTCCCCGGCGGGCTCAAGGACGTCGACACCAGCCGCTGCGACGTCAAGCAGGCGTTCGTGGATGTGTACGCGCGGATCATCGAGCAGACCAACGCCGACGGGTTCCGCATCGACACGATCAAGCACGTCGAGCACGAGTTTTGGCGCTACTTCTCGCAGCGCGTGCGCCAGCGCCTGGCCGCGAAGGGCAAGCGCAACTTCTTCATGTTTGGCGAGGCGTTCGACGGCCGCGACGATCTTGTTGGTTCGTTCACGCAGAAGCTCGCGCCCGATCCAAGCGAGCACGACTGCGCGGCCGAGGCGACTGGGGCCCCGGCGCTCACGGGTGATCAGCTCGACAGCGCCTTTTACTTTCCGCAGTACTTCCAGGCGGTGCGCGACGTGTTCCAGCAGGGCCAATCCACCGATCGCATCCAGGCGCTGTGGGAGCAGCGCCCGACCACCTGGGGCACCGAGGCGCCCGAAGGTGGGATCGGCATCGCGCCGTCCGACATCCCCGTCAATTTCCTCGACAACCACGACGTGCCGCGGTTTTTGTACGGCGTGAAAGACCTGTCGCTCGAGGTTCAGCGCAGGCTGCTGCGCAACGCGTTGGTGTTTCTCTACACCGCGCCCGGCGTGCCCTGCCTGTACTACGGGACCGAACAAGAGCTGCGCGGCGGCAATGATCCCGCCAACCGCGAGGATCTGTGGGACACCGGCTACGACCGCAGCGGCGGGACGTTTCGGTGGATCGCGCGCCTGGCCAAGATCCGCAAGGCCTACGCGTCCCTGCGGCGCGGCGACGTGGCCGTGACCTGGGCCAGCGCCCGCGTGGGCGACGAAGAAGACGCCGGGCTGTTCGCGTTTGAGCGCACTGGCGGGACCAACAAGAACAGCTACTCGCTAGTTGTGCTCAACTCGAACCAAGTCCACGCCAGCCACACCGGGTTCGAGGGCGCCGCGATGCCCGTGAGCGCGCCGCCTGGGCTCGTGCTCGAGGACGCGCTGTCGGGCAACAGCTTCACGGTCGCGGGCGACGGCACGATCGACGTCACGGTCGAGGCCATGTCGGCGGTGATCTTGGTGCCCGCGGGCGACATCGTGAACCTGGACTGAGCGCGCTCACTCGGTAGCAGCACCGAAGCCAAAGTAGGCCAAGCCGTCTGTGTCCCGCAGCTGAAGCAGGCGCAGGCGGATCAGCTCGCGCTCGGGCGCAGCGAGCCGAGCCACGACGTGGCGCGCCGATTTACAGCGCAGCCATTCGAGCCCGAGAGGGTCGGCGCCAAGGTTGTCGCGCAGCCGCTGCGCCAGCCGAGCCAGCGGGGCCAGCGGGCGCCGGGCGGCCAGCCATGCATACATGCCGAGCCGAAGCGTCACGCCGAAGTCGCCCGCGCCGCATGTCACTTGGGTCACTCGAATTGTTTGGGTGGGTTGGATCTGCAGCGCCACCGGGTCGAGGCCGACGCCGATCGTCAGTAGGTCCAAGGTCAGGTACGCCAACAGGTGCCGGATACCCGAGCCGACCCCACCACCGGCTGGCGTGGGCGCGCTGTGGGGCAGCGCGACGCTGGCCTGGCTCATGAATTCGAGCACCCACGCCGCCGCCGCGCGCGAGGCTTCGGTCTGGGGCTGCGTCGTGGGGTCTGGGTTGTCGAGCTGGGCGCAGCACCAGGCCCGCACCAACACTTGCCTGATTGGCGCAGCCACGCCCGCGAACGCAGCGCTCGTGTGGGCGTTGGGCAACCCCACGCCCGCGAGCGCGCGGCGATGCCAGGCGAGATCGATGCGGCGCACGAGCTCGCTCGTTTCGCTGGAGCCGGTGCGGGCTCGCTCGATCGCGGCCTCGAGCAGCGCCCCGGGGCTCGCCACCGAAGCCATGGGTGGGTCGAGCGCTGGCGGCGGGGCGCCAGCGTCGTGCGCGGTCGAGTACCCTACCCTGGCCCCGATCCGCGGATAGGTGGTGGGCGGCGGCCCAGGATCGTCGGCGAACCACTCGCGGGTGGCCGCAGCCAAGCGATTTAGCTCGCGCTGCTTGTCCGCCCCGGCCCACGCGAGGCGAGCCAGCGGATCCGCCAATTCATAGAAGCGCTCGCGCCCAAGCTCGAGCTGGACGACCCAACCATCGCCCCGCAAGTGCCGGATCGAACCCGAGGTGGACCCGTGCGAGGTGAAGGTGCGCTCGGCGATCTCGCCGACCGACAGCGGCCGCCAGTGCTCGGCCAGCAGCTCCATGATGTTGCGCTGGGCGGGCGAGAGCCGGTCGAGCTGCGCTCGGAAGTAGGGCGCCTGCTGCTCGCTCAGCTGGACCAGCGCAGCGGCCAGGGCCGTGTCGAACGGGTCGAGCGGGTCGAGCGGGTCGAGCGGATCGAGCCAGTCGGGCTGGTCGTGCCCGTCGTGCCCGTCGTGCCCGTCGTGCCCGTCGTGCTCGACCCGCTGCGGGACCAGCTGCTGGAACACCAACGCCATCGCCCGCGGGCTGCCACCAAGCAGCAAGCGCAAGCCCTTCACCCGCGCGAGCCCCAGCGGCCCCGCCAACGTCTGCGCCAGGCTTGGCTGGTGGTGGGCCGTGGCCAGCACAACGAGCAAGTCGCGGCATTGCTCGGCGGACAGCGGCGCGAGCTGCTGAATGTTGAAGGTGCCGTGAAACGGCGCCTCGTACTTGGTGAACGCTGGCAGCAACACCCGCGCGCCCGCGAGGATCGACCAGCTGCGCTCGGTCTGAAGGATGTTGCGCAGGCGCTGCTGGCCGGCCCGCCCGAGCGCGTTGAACAGATCATCGAGATGTTCGAGCACCACGACCATCGAGCGCCCGGCCAGCCGCGCCCGGATCAACGCGACCGCGCGCCGCTCTTGATCGCCGTCGGTCTGGCGCTGCAACGACTCGAGCGCGGGCGCGACCGGTCCCGCGTCGGGATCATCTGGGAACTCGCGCAGCAACAGCGCCAGCAGCTGAACCAACGAGGTTGGGCGTCGCTGCTCGGGCGGCGCGATCACCAAGGCTCGATCGGCCAGCTGCGCCGACCCACGCAGGCGGTGTTCGAGCACGCCCAGCAAGTGACTCTTGCCCGACCCAGGCGGGCCGATCAGCAGATCAAAGCGCGCCTGGCCGCCCGCGACCGCTCCAACGATCGAGTCTTGCAGGTGACGCAGCAGCGGCCCCCGGGCAACGGTCAGCTGCTCGAGCTGCGCCCCGCCGAGCCGGCGCGGCGAGTAGGGTGACGAGCGCAGCACCGTCACAGGCCACGCTCCGCGATCCAGAACCGACGCACGAACTGAAGCATGAATTCCAGCTGTTCGTGCTGGTTGCGACGCAGGTAGAAGTCGTCCTCGAGGATCCGGATCGTTGCCAACACGCGATCGCGTGGGTGGCCGGGGAGCGCCGCACACACGCCCGCCCGGTCGAGGCTGTCTGGACTCGCGGCCACGGTGTCGAGCACCACGCGAGCGAGCGCCGCCGCCTGGTTGTCGAGCTCGCGCTCGAGCCGATCCAGGTAGTGGTTGAGATCCAGCGGATCGCCGGGCGGGGTCATGAGGGTGGCGAGGCAAGCACGGAGATCCACGCGGCTTGGCACCAGCTGTTGGAGTACGCGATCGACGAGCAGCTGGATCACGAACGGGTGCCCCTCGCTGACCTGCACGAGCTCGTTGATGAACGCAGGCTCGAGCGCCTGGTCAGCGTGACGCAGGAGCGCGCAGATCAGCGCCTCGGCGCCGCCTGCCTGCAGCAGCGGGACCGAGCGCTGCGCGACGTCGTTGAGCGGCCGGTTGCGGTAGCCGTGCTCGCGTCGGAGCCGACGCAGGAGCTCGCCAAACCCGATGGAGCCCGTCAGCACCATGCGCACGCGCGGGTGGCTCTGTCTGATCGCGCGCAGGACATCGAGGAGCAACATCGCGTCGCCAGCCTGGCCCGAGTTGATCAGCTGCGCGATGAACAGCGTGACCTCGTCCCACATCAACACCAGGGTCTGATCGTGCTGCTCGAGCTGCTCTTCGAGATCGTCAAACAGGCGCTCGAGCAGCCGCTTCCAGCCAACCCCGCGCAGCTCGAGCTTGATCTTGTGCAGCTCGACGACGCCGAGCTTGGCCAGGAACTCACGCGCGCGCAGGGCCTTGGTCTTCCAGGTGCTCAGCAGCTGCTCGATGTCTTCGAGCAGGACCTGGGCGAACTCCGACGTGGACTCGAGGCCCTCGAGGTTGCGCCGCACGACGACGAAGCCTTCGGGCGCGAGCAGCTCCATGCGGACCATGATCGAGGTCTTCCCGATCCGCCGCGGGGCCAGCAGCGCGAGGCTCTGGACCTGCAGCGTCCGCCAGTAGTCGGCGATGAGCTGGTCCCGCCCGAGGACGTGATCCGGCCGCAGGGCGCCACCCGGGTTGGGCTGCATCGAGCGGGCTGGAAGTGGATCAACATCCTCCGGGATCGACATGTGTCATTTTTAGCGGATACAATCTGTTGCGTCAAGCTGTTGATCAGGGAAATCGCGCGATTGCCACCAGTCGCGACAAGGCGCCGTCCCGCTCGCGCGGTCGGCACCTTCGACTTCGTGAGCGGCCCAGCCCAGCCCAGCCCAACTAAGCCAAGCTAAGCGTCGGCTTCGCCAGTGACCGCTTCGATCAGATCATCGAAGTCCAGCGGCTTCTCCAAGAAGCGCTGGACCAGCCCGGGATCCAAAAAGTTGGCGAGGTCCATGTACGAGTGCCCCGACACCAACATCCGCTCGGTGTCCGGGTACTTGTCCCGGACTTGGCGCAGCAGCCACGCACCGTTTGGCCCCTTCATGGTGAAGTCGACGATCACGGTGTCGTAGATGATGCCCTCGAGCTTGGCCTTGTCGAGGTGCTCGAGCGCAGCCTCGGCCCCGAGCGCGACCTTGACCGTGGCATGGCCATCGAGCAGTCGCATCATCGCCTTTAGAACATCGATGTCGTCATCGACGACGATGACTCGCTTGCGTCCTTCTTCGTCCACAGTTCCTCTGTCCGCGAGTATATGCGATCGAGCCCCGCGCGGGGCACATAGATGAGGGGGGGCGGACTCGCGCCAAGATCGAAGCTTGGCCCTGTGAAGACCCATCGCTCTGGGCGGCCTCCGGGCTCTGCGCGATCGAGCGTACGCCCGACGAGATCGTCCAGAGAAGCCCAAGGGCGTGGATCGCCCACAGTCGACGAGGACGATCTGGGTGATCGTTTTGGGGATGGACTCGACACCGAGGATATGCCGCTCGTGCCGGCGAGCTTGTGGCAGACTCTGTCAGCCCCCTTCCGCATGGTCAGTGTTCAAGCCAAGCAATTGATCAAGCGCTTCGGCGACACGACGGTGCTGTCCGGTGTCGACCTCGACATCCCCGACGGCGAGTTCGCGGTGCTGGTTGGGCCAAGCGGCTGCGGCAAGTCGACGCTGCTGCGCTTGCTCGCCGGGCTCGAGCGCGTCAGCGAAGGCACGATCCACTTCGGTGAGCGCGACGTCACCACGCTCGAGCCACGCGAGCGCGACATCGCCATGGTGTTCCAGTCCTACGCTCTGTACCCGCACATGAGCGTGCGCAAGAACCTCGAGTTCGGGCTGCGCCTGCGCAAGACCGACGCCGCGACCATGGCCGCGCGCGTCGAGGAGGTCGCGAAGATGCTGGACATCTCGCACCTGCTCGAGCGACTGCCGCGCGCGCTCTCGGGTGGGCAACGCCAGCGGGTGGCCATGGGCCGGGCGATCGTCCGCCGACCCGCGCTGTTCTTGTTCGACGAGCCGCTGTCCAACCTCGACCCGGCCTTGCGCGCGCAAGTTCGCGTCGAGATCCGCAGGCTCCACGACCAGCTCGGGGTCACGAGCGTGTACGTGACCCACGATCAGGTCGAGGCCATGACCCTCGCCGATGTCCTGTATGTGCTCGAGGGCGGCGAGGTTCAGCAGCGTGGGCGGCCGATCGACATCTACCGCGAGCCGGCCAACTGCTTCGTCGCCAAGTTCTTGGGCAGCCCGGCGATGAACCTGAGCGAGGTCGAGCTGCGCCGCGAGTCGGTTGCGCAGCAGCCCGAACGCCCGTGGTTCGCGGGACAATTTCCGGTGGCCACGCCCGCCGCGTTCGCGCAGCTCGAGCCTGGGCGCCGAGTGTTCGCGGGGGTTCGGCCCCACGATCTCACCCTCGCAACGGATGGCGCCGGAGATCTCGAGTTGCAGGTGGAGGTCGTCGAGACGCTTGGGCCCGAGCTCACCGTGCACGGCAAGCTGCGCGCGGGGACTAGCCCGAACAGCGGGCCGGACCAGGCCTACGTGGCGGTGCTCCCAGCCGAGCATCGGGTCGCGCGCGGGGACACGCTGGCGCTCAAGGTCGAGCACCTGCACCTGTTCGACGCCGTCACCCAGCGGACCTTGCGATGCTGAAGATCCTCCGCGCATGGACGGCGCCCGTGATCGCGCTGCTCGCCGTGGTGTTGCTCAGCACCCTCGCCCACGCCGAGCAGCCGATTCGGCTGTGGCACGCCTACCGCGGCGCCGAGCAGCAGGCCCTCGAGCAGATCGTCGCTGGCTTCGACGGCCGGGTCGAGCTGCTCGCGGTCCCGTATGACGCGTTCGCGTCCAAGCTCGAGTCCACGGTCCCGCTTGGCAAGGGACCGCACGTGTACATCGATGCCCACGAGCGGCTTGGGGACTACGCCGAGCGGGGCATCGTCGCGGGCGTGCCCTTCGAGCTCGAGCCGGGGGCCTACGCAAGCAAGACCGTCGCCGCGGTCACGATCAACGGACAGCTGCTCGCGGTCCCGCTCTCGCAAAAGTGCCTGGCGCTGTACATCAACACGGATCTGGTGGGTACCGCGCCCACCACCCTCGAGGAGATCGCCGCGCTCGCGCCTGCCCTGCCAGCCGGCTCGTTCGCGCTCGCCTACGAAGCGCGCGGCGCCTACGCCCACGCCGCCGTGCTCGCGGCCTTTGGCGGCGCGCTGCTCGACGTCGAGACCAACGACTTTGGCTTTGAAGGCCCGGCCGCCGCGCGCTCGCTGGAGTTCGTGGCTTCGCTGATCTCGACGGGCGTCGTGCCCGAGGACGCCGACGGGGCGCTCGTCACCAACTTGTTCGCGGCTGGCCAAGCGGCGACTGCGATCAGCGGACCCTGGCTCGCGGCCGACCTTGGCGACGCGGTCCCCTATCGCGTCACGCTGCTGCCCACGATCGCCGCTGGCGAGCAAGGGGCGGGCGAGCGAATGCGTCCGTTGTTGACCGTCGAGGCCGTGATGCTCTCGCCCAAGGGCGCGGCGGATCCCGACGCGCTGCGCTTGGTTCAGCACCTGAGCAGCGCAGCTTCGGCGCAGGTCCGGGCCGAGGTCGCGCGCAGCGTGAGCGCCCGCGCGGATCTGCCAACCAGCGAGGATCCAGTGCTCGCCGCCTTCGCTGCCCAAGCCAAGCTGGCCGAGCCCACCCCCTCGACCGCAGCGATGCGCGCGGTGTGGGAGCCAGCCAACCGCGCGATCCGCAAATACCTGCGTGGGGACGTCAGCGCCGACGCGGCCCTGGCCGAAGCGCGCCGTCGCTTCGATGACGTTCGCCGCCCGCCGCCACCGCCCGCGGATCCGGCCCCCCTGTTGATCGCGCTGGGACTGCTCAGCTTGGTTGGCGCGGGCTTGCTGGTCCACCGGGCCCGCACCCGCGACGGCTGGGCGGCCCTCCAGCGCTCGCTGCCTGCGTACCGCTACGTCGCGTTTGGGGTGATCGCGGTCGGGATCCTCGTGATCCTGCCGATCGTGTTTGGGGCCGGCGCCGCGCTGTTCGCTGGCAAGCCGCACGACATGTACTTCGTGGGGCTGGCCAACTTCCGCGAGATCCTGACCGCGCGCGGCGGCCCGCTGCTCTCGACTGGTTCGTTTTATGTGGTCCTGGCCGTGACGGTGCTGTGGACGATCGTCAACGTCGGGTTTCACCTGGGCATTGGGGTGGCGTTGGGCTTGGTGCTGTCGCGCCCGGTCATGCGCCTGCGGGGGCTGTATCGGGTGCTGCTCATCGTCCCGTGGGCGGTGCCGAGCTACGTGACCGCGCTGGCCTGGCGCGGCATGTTTCACCGGCAATTTGGCGCCGTCACGGGCTTGATCCACGCGATCAACGATCTACTCGGCACCAGCATTGAACCAATCGCGTGGTTCGCCCGGTTCTCGACCGCGTTCGCGGCCAACGTCGCGACCAACGTGTGGCTGGGCTTTCCGTTCATGATGGTCGTGACCCTGGGCGCGCTCGCGGCCGTGCCCAAGGACGTGCTCGAGGCCGCCGAGGTCGACGGGGCCTCGCGCTGGCAACGGCTCAGTCGGGTGACCTTGCCGATCATCGCCCCGAGCATGGTCCCGGCCGTCACGCTTGGCGCGATCTGGACCTTCAACATGTTCAACGTGGTGTTCTTGGTCTCGGGCGGCGACCCCGACGGGACCACCGACATCTTGGTGTCCGAGGCCTACCGCTGGGCGTTCACCCGTGAGGCCCAGTATGGCTACGCGGCTGCCTACGCGGTGCTGATCTTCTTGCTGCTGCTGGCGACCAGCCGCGTGACCGACCGGCTGATGAACCGAGGGCGACCGCAATGACCCGCCGCGCGGACCTGCTCGAGTCACTCGCGGCCCACGCCGTCGTCATCCTCGCGGTGTGCTTCTCGCTGTATCCGATCTTGTGGGTCGTGAGCCTGGCGTTCTCCGGCTCGACCAGCCTCGAGCCGCAGGTGCTGCCGATCCCAGTCGAGCCCACGCTCGAGCCCATGCGCGAGGTCGTTGGCGCGACCCGAACCGGGCCCGACGGCGCAGAGATCTGGCTGTTTGGCCGCCAGCTGCTCAACTCGGTGGTGGTGTCGATCGCAACCGCGGTCGTTGGCGTCAGCATTGCAATCCCAACCGCCTACGCGTTCGCGCGCTTCGAGTTTGTCGGCCGCCGCGAGGGCATGCGCTTGCTGCTGGCCACCCAGATGTTCCCCGCCGTGGCCAGCGCGGTGCCGCTGTTCATGATCCTCGAGACCCTCGAGCTGCTCAACACCCGGACGGGCCTGGTCCTGTGCTACGCGAGCACTTCGGTTCCGTTCGCCGTGTTTCAGCTGCGCAGCGCGTTCGAGGCGATCCCGATCGATCTAGAAGAGGCCGCGATGGTCGACGGCGCGACCCGCTTCGAGGCGTTCGTGCGGGTCGTGCTGCCGGTCGCGCGTCCGGCGATCGCGGTGACCTTCTTGTT
Organism: Enhygromyxa salina; assembly: GCF_000737335.2. GTDB lineage: Bacteria > Myxococcota_A > Polyangia > Nannocystales > Nannocystaceae > Plesiocystis > Plesiocystis salina_C. The sequence continues at coordinate 11,383 of NZ_JMCC02000035.1, forward strand.
CGCGTTCATGACCGCGTACAATGAATTCATCCTCGCGGCGACGCTGCTCGACGACGAGCTGGCGTTCACGCTGCCGGTCGTGCTGCAGCGCTTCATTGGGGAGTACGACGCCCGCTGGGATCTGTTCGCGGCTGGGGCGATCGTGGTGTCGCTGCCGGTGATGTTGCTGTTCTACCAGGTCCAGCGGCACATGGTCGCCGGGCTGGGCGCGGGCGGGGTCAAGGGTTAACCCGGTGCTGTTCCACTCCACGACCTTCGCGGCCTTCTTCGCCCTCGTGTGGGTCCTGTACTGGGCGCTGCACCGGCACACTCGACCCAAGCTGATCCTGCTCACGCTCGCGAGCTGGGCGTTCTACTCTGCGTGGGACTGGCGATTCACCGGGCTGTTGTTGCTATCGACTGGCGTTGACTATGTGTGTGGCCGCCAGCTGGCCCGCCCGAACAGCCGCCGCGGCCGCTGGCTGGGGCTGAGCCTGGCGGTCAACCTGGGGATCCTCGCCACATTCAAATACTTGGACTTCTTCGCGGCGTCCATGGCCACGGCGCTTACCAGCCTTGGCCTGCAGGCGGACTGGGCGTCCCTGCACATCATCTTGCCCGTGGGGATCAGCTTCTACACGTTTCAGACCCTTGGCTACACGATCGACGTCTACCGCGGTCGCGCGCAGCCGTCCGACGATCCCTGGCAGTTCGCGGCCTACGTCGCGTTCTTTCCTCAGCTGGTCGCCGGCCCGATCGAGCGCGCGTCTTCGCTGTTGCCGCAGCTTGCCGCGAGACCGCGCCTGACCGCCGCCGACCAGCTCGAGGGGGCGCGGCGGTTCGTGATCGGGCTGTGGAAGAAGATGATCCTGGCCGACAACCTCGCGGTGTACGTCGACTGGGTGTTCGTGATCCCGGCCGACCAGGTCGCGCCGCACCAAGTGTGCCTGGGCGTGCTCGCGTTCGCCGGTCAGATCTGGGCCGACTTCTCTGGCTACACGGACATGGCGCTGGGCATCGCGCGAATGCTGGGCATTCGGCTGGCCGAGAATTTTGACGCGCCCTACTTTGCTCGGGGCCCGCGCGACTTCTGGCGGCGCTGGCACATCAGCCTGTCGACCTGGCTGCGCGACTATCTGTACATTCCGCTGGGCGGCAACCGGCGTGGACCGGCGCGCACGCAGATCAACCTGGCCATCACGATGCTGCTTGGCGGGCTGTGGCACGGCGCGGCCTGGACCTTCGTGGCCTGGGGCGCCTTTCATGGTCTGTGGCTGGCGCTCGAGCGCGGGGTGTCGGGCTTGCGCGCGTCGCTGGGGCGCGAGCGCAGCTCCAACTTCGTATGGGTCTCGCTCGGCGTCGCCGCGACCTTCGTGATGGTCTGCCTGGCCTGGCTATTGTTTCGGGCGCCGAGCCTGGGGGTCGCGTGGGGGTTCGTGCGCGTCGCGATCCAAGGCGCGGCCAACCCCGCGAGTTGGCGTGACCCCGCGCTGTTGATCGACGCCGCGTTCGTGCTCCACTTCTTGGGCCCGATCCTGATCCTCCAAGCGGTTCGCCGGGCGCTGCCGCAACCTGGCACCGAGACGGCCCAGGCCCACGCGCGGACCCGCAGCTACGTCGGCTGGATGATCGCCGTGTACGCCCTGATCGCCCTGTTCGCCGAGCCCCACGCCCAGCCCGACGCGCCGTTCATCTACTTCCAGTTCTGAACAAAGCCCGATGCCCGCCTCGCCAACACCCAGCGCCGCGCCGCCCAGCGCCGACTCGGACCGGACCCGCTCGCTGCTGGCGGCCGTGGCAACCCTCGCGGCCCTCGCCTGCGCGAGCCTGGTCCCGCTCGAGCCGCTGACCAAGAACCTCGCGGGTGAGCGGGTCGCCTACCGACACGAGACCTACGAGCTCGACCCGCGCTTCGTCGCCGACGCCGGTCCGCGCTCCCGCCACGCCAGCAACGCCCAGGGCCTGCGCGGCGATGTGATCGTGGGTCGGGATCTCGAGCTGCTAACGCTTGGGGGCAGCACGGTCGAGTGCAGCTTGCTCGACGAGCCGGACGCCCTCACGGCACGGATCGCCCAGGCCGCCGCGCCGCAGGTTCAGCACCCACTGCGCGCCGCCGCGCTCGCGCAGGCAGGACTGCCGCTGTCGGAGCTCTTGACCGAGCTCGAGCAGTTCACAGCGGACCGCCGCCGCCCCGATCTGATCGTTGGCATGTTTGGCGCCAACGAGGCCCAGGCCTTCTTCAACCACGCGCCGTGGGTGTCGCAGGCCAAGGGCGCGGCGTGGGATGTGTGGCTCGATCCGGCCTCGCCGTTCGGAACCCAGGGCCGGTCGCAGACCTATCGCGGCTGGTACCAACCGGGCAACCACGGTGGCTTCTTGAGCGCGCCGCGAGCCGCCTACGCGGACCCGCGCGGCTGGGTTGACGAGCTCCACCCCGGTCACGTCCCGCTGCTGCGGGCCGCCCTCGCCGACTATGTCACCAGCTTGGCGGCCCTCGAGCGGCTCACCCATGACCGCGGCGCCAAGCTGGTGCTGGTGACCCAGCCGATCGCGCCGTGGTCGGCTCCGGCTGACGGCCGCGGCTGGGCGCCGTTTGTCTACGCCGAGCAAGGCCAGGGCTTCTTGCCTTCGCCGGATCTGACCGGGAAGCTCGTCGAGGCCTTCAACGCACAGACCCGTGGTTTCGCGGCCGAGCGCGGGCTCGTGCTCGTGGATCTCGCCGTCGAGCTACAAGGCTGCGCGGCCTGTTTCTACGATCAGTGGCACTTCAGCGACACGGGGGCCGCGAGGGCGGGTGCCGCGATCGCGGCGGTCGCAGCAGCAGAGCTCCCCAACAAGCCCTGAACAGCTCGCGCTCAGTGCCACTCGGCCAGCGGCAGCTCGCTCGCGTCGGCACCAAACGGACCGGCCTCGCCCGCGTGCCAGCGCCGCGAAGCCTCCTCGCGGATTCGCCTGAGCAATTGATCAATGCGACCCACATCGGGGTATTGCGGCAACTTGGTCGCCCGCCGTGCGTCCTCGAGTTCGGCGGCCAGCTCCTGGGCCCGCTGAATCACCTTTGCCAGCTCGACCTCTTGCCGCTTGATCGCTAGCAATTCCAGGCGCAGATCCCCGGTCATCTCGAATTGCGCGGTCCCGGTCCGAAGCCAGTTGGTCGCCGTCGCAAGCAGGCGCAGCAGGTTGTAGGCGTTCTTGGGCCGAAGCTCGCGGGGCAGATCAAAGCGATGCTGCTCCGACTGGGCGAACCCGACCAGCGCCGCATAGTCACGATCGCCCAGCAGGCCCTGGTCGAACATCGAGCTGTACAGCTGCTTGATGTAGTCCTTGGCCCGCCGCGTCTTGTCGGCCTCGGTGTGCCCTTCGATCTTGGCCTCGACCGCGAGCTTCGCCGCCGCCTGGTCGAGCGAGAGCGAGGGATCCTGAGCGAGCCACGCCAACAGCAGCCGGCGGTGCTCGGCGAGGCGCAGCCCTTGCTCGAGCCGCGTCAGCTGCGACAGCGCGTAGCGGCCAAAGGTGCCGTAGATCTCTGATGACACGAACGCGTCGCGGATCTCCAGCGTCCACTCGCCCATCGGATCGGTCGCCGTCGCGCCGTTGAGCAGCAGCGTCTCGAGCGTGTTGGGATCGGCGCGAATCGCCTGCCGCAGGGCCTTGCCGACCTCCCACAGGTTCTCGCTGCCATCGGCGCTGACCAGGTCCGTCGGTGGATCGACGAGCGCCGTGGTCCACACAAACGGCAACACGAACACGCCGCGGCGGTCCGTGTCCGAGCCTTGCTCCGCCAGGCCCCACGCGCGCGAGCCCACGACGGTCTCCAAGATCGCGTTGCCGCGCAGGGCTTGCCACGCCGCCTCGCGGCGGACCGCGAACTCGAGCTGCCCGGCCTTGCGCGGCGTCAGCTCCTCGCGGGCGTAGCGGACGTTGCCAACGCCCACGACGTGAACCGTGACGGCCGACCCCTCGATCGCCTTGACCCGCCCGACCGCGCCCTGGGTGACGACGCGCCCCTGGAATTCACGGTCGACCCGCGTCGTGACTTCGGTGCCGTGGGGCAGTGGAACCCGGAGCGGGTCAATGTCTTCGAGGCCTTTGATGCGGATCTTCATGAGTCACCGACGCCTCGCTGTTTCTCACACTTCACGCAGGGTCCGCAAACGCGGACGCCCGTGGCGCCCCTGCGTGCGCTTCGGATACAGTGCCAGTCTCATGTCCCAGCTTCGATCGCTCGCCGTATTGCCCGTGGCCGCTGTCCTGCTCACGCCCTCGCTCGCCAGCGCCGCGACCTTGCAGGTTGGCCCCGACAAGACCTACCAGACGGTCAACGCCGCGATCGCGGCCGCGCAGCCCGGCGACGTCATCGAGATCGACGAAGGCATGTACGTCAACGACATCTCGACGATCAACACCAACGATCTGACGATCCGGGGCATGGGCGCGGGCGCCCACCTCCACGCGACCCAGCTGCTGCCCAACAAGAAGGGCATCTTTGCGATCAACGTTGGCGTGGGCCCGATCACCGTCGAGAACATCGAGTTCTCGGGCGCCGCGATCAGCCCCAACGACGGCGACAACGGGGCCGGAATCCGGGCCCAGGGCACCGAGCTGACCGTGCGCGGCTGTCATTTTCACGACAACCAAAACGGGATCCTCAGCGGCGGCAGCCCCAACGCGTTGATGACGATCGAGCACTCGGAATTTGGCTATAACGGCAACCCGGGCTCGGGCCAAGAGCACAACGTCTACATTAGTGGTGACACGGCGATGCTGGTGTTCGCCTACAACTATTCGCACCACTCGTTCTCGGGCCACACGCTCAAGACCCGGGCCAAAGAGAATCACGTACTCTATAACCGGATCATGGACGAGGGCGACGGCAGTTCGTCCTACATCATCGACGTGCCCCAGGGCGGGCCAACCTACATCATCGGCAACCTGCTGCACCAGGGGCCCAACGCAGAGAACAAGGGCACGGTCATCTCCTACAAGCGCGAGGGCCAGACCAACGACGATCTGCGCCTGTATCTGGCCCACAACACCCTCGTCAACGAGAGCGGCAATCAAAACACCGCGTTCGTTCGGGTTGGCGTGGCCGACATGGTCGTCATGCAGAACAACCTGATGATCGGGCCCGGCAACCCGATCATGTTCGACAACGCGCCGGCCCCCGTGACCGACGAAGGCAACCTGCAGACCGACATGCCGATGCTCGTTGACCTCGCCGGATACAACTATGAGCTGCTCGAGGGGTCGCCCGCGATCGACGTGGGTGTCAGGGTTCTCGCCGAGCTGCTGCCCGAGTCGCACTATGTCCACGTCGCGGGCAACGAAGATCGGCCGGTCGTTGGCGCGCCAGACATCGGCGCCTACGAGTTTGGCGAGGCGCCCGGCGACGGCGACGGCGACGGCGATCCAACCGGAGACGGGGATGGCGACTCGGGCGACGGCGACTCGGGCGATGGCGAGTCGGGCGACGGCGATGGCGATCCAGCTGGCGACGGCGACGGCGACCCGACCGGCGGCGACGAAGCGGGAGACAGCGAGTCGGGCGCAGGTGAGTCCGGGACCGGCGGCGAGGCTGGCGTCGACACCACCGAGGGCTGCAGCTGCAGCGCGCCGGATCGGGGCGCGGACCTGGGCTTTGGGGCGCTCGCGCTGTTGGCCCTGCTCGGGGTGCGCCCGCGCCGACGGGACTGAAGCTCAGTCCCAGCGATCCAGCTTGTAGGTCTGCGCGACGCCGCCCTTGTCCGTCACGCGAAACACGTGGCCCCACGAGGCGCCCTCTTGCAGCGCGATCCCGCTGGCCTGCTCGCCGCCCTTGCCGTGGACAACGGCCGCTTTGGTGTAGGCCTCGAGCGTCTTGCGAATCTCGCGATAGTCGCTCTTCAAGAACTCGGGGAAAAAGCCCGCGCCCGATTCATATTTGAGATCCTTCGCGCCCTCGAGCACGAAGATCACCAAATTCCCATGATGCCTGTGCTTGCCGTCGCCGCCCCACATCGCGGGAGACAGCGTGATCGCGCTGACCTCGTGATGGGTGTTGGGCTTCAAATTCCACCGCGCCGGGGGCGAGCCGTTCACGTACACGTACCAAGTCACGGGGTTGCGCTTGTCCGGGCTGTCCCACTGAATGATCGGCGGCGCCTCGGGGTTCTTCGCGGTCACCAAGCCCAGGTACGCGCACGTGGCCGACGGGACCCGGTATTCGATCCGCGCCGCGTTTGGCACTACCCGCTTGGAGAATTTCTCCCAGGTCATGACCTGCGCAGGGACGTCGAGCTCCATCTCGGTGGGCTTGAGCTTGGCCTTGAGGTGCGAGAACACCCCCTGCTTCTCGTTGCTGCGCGGCGCCGAGCTGGGCACCCACAGCGGCTGCAGATCCGCGAGGGTGGCGAAGCGCCGCTCGAGCGCGCCCGCGCTGCGCAGCTCCGCGACGATCTTTTCGGCCCGCTCGATGTTCTGCTTGCCCGGCGCCGCGGTTGGCCGCTGGTATTGCAATGGGTGCATCTTGGCGTCGAATTTGGCCTTGACCACGTCGAAGGGCAGCTGCTCCGCGAGGTCCTCGAGCAGGGTCCCGATCATCGAGCTGCGCACGTGGCAAAACCCAGGGGGGGCGGTTGCGACGGCCAGCCAGACCACGTTGTCGCGCGCGGCCGCCGAGCCGACCGCCTGCCTGCGCTGGTGCAGGCCGAGCAGCCAATTGGCTACGCTTATGCACTTCTCCGAGCGGTACAGCCCGCCCGTGCTCAGCAGCGCCGCCGCCTTCTTGACCAGCTTCAGCGGAAATTCCTCGAGCCCGGCGCGGAGCAGCCGGTAGTCCTCGCGCCTCTCGGCCGCGATCTCCGAAGCCCTGCGGAGCCGCCCCGTGGGAAACACGAGCTCGCTCGCAGGGGTGACCGCCAGGTGCTTCCAATCACCGGTCGTCGGCTTACCCCAGACAGGTTCGCTCGTCACGAACACCCCCGTGATCGGGGCGCGGGTGGTGTGCTCGGCGAGCGCCCGCACGGCCGCGTCGTAGACCCCGAGCGACTGCGTGGCGCCCCACAACGCCGACGCGACCTTGCCCGCATCGTCGACCGTGACCAGCCCGCCGTAGCGCTCGAAGAAGCTGCGACAGCTGGCGCAGGTGTTTTGCTGCTGGTACGAAGCCGGCAGCGCGTCCAAGAACACGTCGAACAGCTCGGTGGTCGCCGTCGTGAACAGCGGCGGCGGCTTGCCATTCTCGTTGGTGGCCTTGGTGGCCTTGGTCGCCTTGGTCGCCGCCTCGAAGCGCGTGCGCACGGACGCGAGGAACTCGGTGTAGTGACGATCATCGCCGTCACCGCTCGCAGCACCCGACCCCATCAACTGATCCGACATGGTCGACAGTGAACGCCGACGGCCGCCAGCGTGTCAACTCGTCAATCCAGAGTCCCCACCACGCGCGCAATCGTACATACTCGCGCCAGCGATGCCAACGGCACCACCACGACCGCAGCTCGACGCCTCGCGGGTCGCCGCGCTCGCCCACCAGCTGTGGGGCCTGACGCCGACCCGGGGTGGTCCGCACGATCTTGGCAGCTACGACGACAGCAACTATGCGATCACGTCGAGCACCGACGCGGGTGAGCGCGCCCATGTCATCAAGCTCAGCGTCGAACCCCGCGAGATCATCGACCTGCAGTGTGCGGTGCTCGGTCACCTCGCCACGCGCCCGTCGGCGGGGCTGGTTCCGCAGATCATCCCCAGCCGCGATGGCCAGGCTTTCGTGGCGATCCGCGACGACGCCGGCCAGGCCTGCATCATGCGGGTGCTGAGCTTCATTCCCGGCAAGCTGTGGTCGGAGCTGTCTGACCCAACGCCCGCGCTGCGCCGGGCGCTGGGCCAGGCGCTCGCCCAGATCAACCGTGATCTCGAGGACTTCGAGCACCCGGCCATGTACCGCTCGAGCCCGTGGAACCTGACCCAGGCCGAGTGGATCGCCGACGAGCTGGGCGCGATCGAGCCCGGGCCCAAGCGCGCGCTGATCGTCGATGCGCTCGCGCAGTTTCGGGCGCGGGTGATCCCCCGGTTGCCCGAGCTCGGCTGTCAGCTGATCCACGGCGACGCCAACGATCAAAACCTGGTCGTCGCGGACCACGAGCTGCGCGGCATCTTCGACTTCGGCGACGTCGGCGTGGCCCCGACGATCTGCGAGCTGGCGATCGCGGCGGCCTATACAGGGATGGTCACCGATCCCATCCAGGCGATCGCCGAGCTCTGCGTTGGCTACCACGAGCGTCGCCCCCTCAGCTCGATCGAGCTGGACCTGTTGTTCGATCTGGTCCGGGCCCGGCTGGCCGTCAGCGTGACCTGCTCGGCGCTGGTCCGCGCGCGCGAGCCCGACAACGCCCACAGCTTCAGCTCCGAAGCCCAGGCCTGGTCGCTGCTTGGCAAGTTGACCGAGTTCGGCCGCCGGGCGGTGACCAAGTACTGGACCAGCGCGTGCGGGCTGCCAGCGCCGGTCCGGGTCCCGGGCGCCCGCTCGCGGCCGCGGCTGCTGGCCCAGCGTCGGGTTCGGCTTGGCGCCGCGCTGAGCCTGGCCTACGACAGCCCGCTGTACATCCGCCGCGGCGAGGGCACGTGGCTGTTCGACGAGCACGACAACGCCTACCTCGACTGCGTCAACAACATCAGCCACGTCGGCCACTGCCACCCGCGCGTGGTCGCAGAGGCGACCCGACAGATCGCCACGCTCAACACCAACACCCGCTACTTGCACGAGGGCATCCTCCACTATGCCGAGCAGCTGACCGCGACCTTGCCTGGCGAGCTGAGCGTGGTGTTCTTGGTTTGCTCGGGCACCGAGGCCAACGAGCTCGCGCTGCGGATCGCCCGGGCCCACACCGGCGCCAACGAGGTCGTGGTCGTTGACGGGGCCTACCACGGCAACAGCTCGACGATGGTCGACATCAGCCCCTACAAGTTCGACGGCCCCGGCGGTCGCGGCCGCCCCGACTGGGTCCACGTGCTCGACACGCCCGACCCCCTGCATGGCCGCCACGGCGACAACGGGCCGGCCTACGCCCGGGGGATCGCCGCGGCCGCCGACCGGGCGCGGGCGCGCGGCGATGGACTCGCGGCCTTCATCTGCGAGTCGGTGCTCGGCTGCGCGGGTCAGATCGTGCCGGCCCCGGGCTTCTTGGCGGCCGCCTACCAGCAGGCTCGCGCTGCCGGGGCCGTGTGTATCGCCGACGAGATCCAAGTTGGGTTTGGCCGGGTCGGCGACGCGATGTGGGCGTTCCAGTCCGAGGGCGTGGTGCCCGACATCCTGACCCTGGGCAAGCCGATCGCCAACGGCCACCCAGTCGGCGCCGTGGTCACGACGCCCGCGCTCGCGGCCAGCTTTGCGGGCGGCATGGAGTACTTCAACAGCTTCGGGGGCAACCCGGTCTCGTGCGCGATCGCCCTGGCTGTCCTCAACGTCATCCGCGAAGAGGGGCTGATCGACAACGCGCGGGTGACCGGCGCGTGGCTGCGGCGGGCGCTCGAGCGCATCGAGGATCCCGGCGTCGCGCAGGTTCGCGGGCGCGGCCTGTTTCTTGGGATCGAGCTGGTCGACTCCAGCACACGCAAGCGCCCCGACGCCGCGCGGGCCAAGGCGCTCGTCGAGTTCGCCCAGGGCCGCGGCGTGCTGCTGAGCGTCGACGGGCCGGGCCACAACGTGGTCAAGATCAAGCCACCGCTCTGCTTTGGGCCGACCGAGGCCAAGATCCTGGTCGCAACCATCACCGCGGGGATGGCCATGACGGCCACGCCCCCCACACAGACCTGAGACTTCGCCGACTGCAGCCGCTTTGTGCCCGGAGGGACCCTCACGGGTCGTGCGCGCTGCCTCATCAGCACATCGAACCCAGCACCCGCTCAGGCTGCGAGGCGATGTCCATGCAGAGGTCTACATGCTCGACGGTCTGAGGCGGAGCCTCGCTAACTCTTCATGGCTCCCGCGGGTCGAGGACTCGGCCCAAGAGCAGCAGGGTGCGGGTCGGCCGATCGTGGATCATGACAATGAACGGCTCGTCGGCCGAGAACGCGTAGGCGGGATCGGCTGTCGCGGTCGAGGCCGCGACGGCGCCCGACCCAGGCGCGGCCTCGAGCCCGTGCTCGTCCACTGCGATCACGCTGTCATGAAAGACCGCGTCGAGCACACCGATCCCCTCGCCCACGATCCCCGTGAACGCGCCCGGATCGTTGAACGGCGCAGGCATGTTCAGCTGGTCCGCGAGCACCGAGGTCAGGGGTAGCGCGCTGCGCAGCTGAAACCGCGGCACCTGGGTGTCGACCTGCTCCCAGTTCAAGTCCTCGAGCAGGGCGGTCACGCCAGCGGCGTCGAGCCCCGCCTCGAACGCCTCGAGCTCGCCCTCGGGGACCACCAACACCAGCTCGAGCGCGACCCCACGCAGGGGGATCGCGAGCGCCGCAAAGTCCGGGCCGCGAGTGTAGCGGGCCTCGAGCGCCGGGTTGCTCATCATGTCGACCGCGACCTCGCTCCCGTCGCCCAGCCTGAACGGGTGCTTGGCGGTCTTGTCCATGGCAAACGGCGCCATCCATGGCGCCTCGAGAACCAGCGCGTTGGCGACCACCGCCGTGGTCCGTTCATCGAGCGCCCCGTCGGGCACCACCGCAGAGAGCTCCCCGTTGGTGCGCTCGGAGAGCCACGCGTTGATCGCTTGGCGCTCGGTGTCGGCCGCTTGATCCGATGAAAAGTCGGCCAGGTTGATACCAGCGCCGTAGTTGACCCCGAGCAGGTCGAGGTAGTCCGTCTCGACCGCGGCGCCAAGCTCCTGCTCGAGCCAAAACCCATTGACCGTACGGAGCACCAAGGGGCTCAGCGGATCGGCCGATCCCTCGATCGCGTCGATGTTGCGCTCTGCCAGCTCGAGTTCCTGCCAATTCAGCGCGACGTGCTGGCGGTCATCGGCCAGCGAAAACCGAAGGGCCGCCTGCATCTGCGCCTTTGCGACCCCGCTGCTGCCGCCGTAGAGCATGCCAAACATATGCTGCAGGCTGTACGCGGACACACAGAAGCTCTGGTTTGCCGGGTCCGTGCGCAGCGCATGGTACAGGTCCAGCGCCAGCTCGAGTTGATCGCCTGCGAGCGCGGCCATCTCCTCGGGGGTGGGCATCGGGTGAATGTCGCGGGGCAGCTCCGATTGGACGATGTTCCAGCCCGCCCCATCGTCGCCATCGTCACCATCGTCACCGTGGGTTTCCTCCCCGCCCCCGGCCTCGCCCTCGAGCTCCGTGCCTGGGCACGCGCACAGCAACGCGGCGCCAAGCAGCGCACCGACCCACCCAATCCTTCGCATCTCTCAAACATGCGACACCATTGTCGCTCTGACCACGATCGTGACCAGCAGACTCTGCGCGGGGCATTATGCCCCCGTCACCTCGTGCACGAAGCCAGCGACCGTTTCGATGATTTGATCCCCATTGAATGCATGAATGGTGTTGTGGTTGCCACGCTCGAACAATTGCAAGCTCGCCCGCGCCCCACCCCACTCGGCCAGCTGCACGGCGTGATCGGGGCGCACGAGCACGTCACCTTGGGCGTGCAACACCAACATTCGCCCGCGGAACGCCTGGACCTTGGCGCGGTGGTTCAACAGCGCGTCGACGGCCGCCTGCAGCTGCGCATCGTCAACGCCGAGCTCCTCGGCACGAAGGCGCAGCGCCAAGCGCTCGCGGACGTCCGCGATCCCGCTCTCGATCACCAGGCCCGCGACGGGTCGATGCGCCGCGACGTGCAGCGCGTAGATCGTCCCGACCGAGCGCCCGTACACGACCAACGCCCCTGGATCGACTCCTAGCGCGTCCGTGATCGCCAGCGCGTCGTCGAGCATCGAGGCCAGCGCCGGGCTGCCGCTCGAGCCCCCATACCCGCGATACTCGCCAAGCACGACGTTGAGCCCAGCGTCGACGAGCCCCGGCGTGAACCCGGGCAGCCAATCTGCAACGACCTCACCGTTGCCGTGAAAGTGCAATAACCACGGCCCGTGCTCGTGGGTGGCGCTGCGATGACAATGCAGGGCCACCCCAGCATTCAAGACCACGAAGGGATCCTCCAGCCGCGCACGCCGGGGAAAAAAGCAGCGGGCCGCGACGACCGGATGATCCAGGATCTCCTTGGGAGTCACCGCCCCACTCTACCGGGCAGCTCACTTCAAGATACGGAGCAAGTTGGTGTAGTCGTCGGTGAACAGCGGCGCCGCGGGCGAAGGCTCGACCACGACGCCGCCGTCACGCAGCGGCGCTGCCCCCAGGATCGCCAGGTTGCGGGTCACGACCACTTGGTCCGTACCCGACAGCCAATAGTCGCGGTCGCTCGACTCTGGCGGCGAATCGGACACCCACACCGCCGTCATGCCGTGCTCGGCGGCCAGCTTTTGCACGACCGGGATGATGTCGATGTAGCGGTTGGTCGCTTGAAACACGATCGCCCCGTCAGGCGCAAGGTGCTTGACGTACACGGCCATGGCCTCGCGGGTGATCAAGTGCATCGGGATCGAGTCGCCAGAGAAGGCGTCGATCGCCAGGACATCGTAGCCGCGCGGCGGCTCGCGCTCGAGCGAGAGCCGTCCATCACCCACGACGACCTCCACTGTGCCGGGCATGTCTTGCAAGAACGTGAATTCGGCCCGCGCGACGTCGACGACCTGCGGATCGAGCTCGTAGAACACCATGGTGTCGCCCTCGCGCCCGTACACGGCCAGCGCCCCGGCCCCCAGTCCGATCACGCCAATCTTGCGCGGGCCACTGTTTGACAAGCTTGCGAACAACCGGCCATAGCCGCTGGTCGGCCCGAAGTAGCTCGAAGGCAGGCGCCGGGCGTCGGGTGCCCACAGCTGCCCGCCGTGCTGGATCCCGCCGTGGTACATGGTCCGATAGGGCGCCGGCTCGACGTACTCGCGGGTCCGAATCACGCCATAGAAATTTCGCACCATCACGCGGGTGTCAACGCTGTAGCGCCACATCGCCATGCCCACGGTGATCACGGTGGCAACCGCGACACCAAGGGCGACCACGCGCAGGCCAACGTGCATGGACCACACCCGCGTGATCCCCAGCGCGCTTAGCAAGATCAAGATGATCCCCAGCTCGTAGTAGCCCGGCAGGCTCAGCGGCGCGATCACGCCGATCAGCACCGAGCCCAGCGCGCCGCCGACCGAGATCATCAAGTAGAAGGTTGTCAGGTAGCGCGGCGCCGGCTTGGCCAGCGCGAGCTCGCCGTGCGCGAACATGCAGCCGACGAACAACCCCGCAGCATAGAGCGCGACGCCCAGCACCAGCCCGTGCGAGTCGACGGCCCAGCCCATGATCGGGAGCAAGATCCCGAGCGACACCAAGAACACCGGGCGCACGTACCAGCGCGGGTGATCAAAGGCCAACACGAAGGTGATCAGGTACAAGGCCAGCGGCAGCACCCACAAGAACGGCACCGCCGCGATGTTCTGGGTGATGTGATTGGTGACCGCGAGCAACAGGCACGATCCCGTCGCCGACAGCACCAACCACTCGAACAGCTGCTTGGGCTTTGGCGGCCTGCTTGGCGCGCCCACGTCGGCGACAGCTTGGGGTGTGTCGGGGCGCGCCGACCCTGCCCGATCCGGGCGCAGGCTCGCGTAGGCCGTCGCCCCGCACAGGATCACGAACACCACGTACACCCCCGACCAGCCGATCGTCTGGGTTTGGTTGGAGACCCACGGCTCGATCAGCGAGGGATAGGCGACCAATGCCAACAGTGACGCGAAGTTTGAGAGCGCGAACAACCGATAGGGCACGCGGGCCTGGTAGCGACGCCAATACCACGCTTGGATCAGCGGGCTGGTGCTCGACAACATCAGGTACGGCAGCCCGATCGTCGCGACCAAGAGCCCGAGGATCAGCACGGTCGGATCTTCGGCCCCGGTTGGCTTCCAGCGCTCGCCCGGGGCGATCGGCAGCCACGCGAGCGAGACCAACAACAGCCCAACGTGGACGATCAGCTGGCGCCGCGCGCTGAGCTTGCGGATCGCAAAGTCGGCGTAGGCGTAGCCGGCGAGCAAGATCGACTGGAAGAACACAAGACACGTCGCCCACACCGCGGCCGACCCCCCGAACCACGGCAGGATCTGCTTGGCGATCACCGGCTGGACCAAGAACAGCAGGAACGCGGACAAAAATATGGTCGCGGCGTGGGGGCTCATGCGGGCGCATGATAGTGGCCCGAGCCGCAAGTCATGACCCCCACAGAGACCTTTGGACTTCGCTGACTGCAGCCGCTTCGCGTCTGGTCTTTCTAGACCCCCACATGCGCTCTACCTTCGCCGACTGCAGCCGCTGGCGGCGTTTGTTCGCGCTTCCTGTGTCCACGGAACGCGCAGCACGCGGAGAACTCTAGCCCCAAATCAAGCGCTGAATTGGAAAAGGTGAATGATTTGGGGCTAGTACGAGCCGACAGGCGAGCGTTTGGGGTGAGCGAAGGGGGCTCCGCCGCCGAAGCGAGGGGGCTTTTGAAAGCCCCCTTGAAGACATAGTAGGCCCGAGTCGAGCGCGCAGCGCTTGATTCGGGTCTAGCAAGTCGTGATCCCCGCGGAGCGCCGCGGGGGCTGTGCTCACTGCGCGTCGCTGCGCAGGATCATGATCGGTGCCGAGAACACCGGCTCGCCCAGGTCGTCTTCGTACGTCAGGTGGTCGAACGTGGCGACCACCGCGGTCAGCGAGACCATGCCGGCCGAAGACGCGGGCAAGAGCACCGGCCCGAACGCATCCTCGTCCGAGGGCACGACCCCGTTGTAGCCCACTTCGCACATGGGATTGTCGATGAGGCAGCCGGGGAACGGCGCGTCGTAGTAGACGTGGACGTGCTCGCGCATGGTCTGGGGCGGCCCGATCTCGATGCCGCCCAGGGTGACGACCTCGGCCTCGATGACCTGCGAGTCGAGACCAAAGACATCGCCGGGCCACGGCTTGCGCAGCGCGACGTGCTCGCGGCCATCGTCGACCCACACGATCCGGCGGGCTTGTGCCGTCTCGTTGTCGTAGTCGGTCCCATCGTTGAGCCGGGCCTGGACGACGATCCGGTGGGCCCCGGGCGTGTTGGGGATGTCGATGTTGGCCAGCACCCCTGCGCTGATATCACCGCTGTCGATCACCGCGGCCTCCTGGCCGTTGATGAACACGACCAAGTGGCCCTCGCCAGGTACGGGCTCGTTGGAGGCCGACCGGCTGCGCAAGATCAAGTTGGCACCCGAGACGCTGAGGATGTCTGTGTTTGCGTTGCCGAAGAGATATTTTTCTTCGGACTCGGGGTTTTGGATCTGCAGCACGGGCAGCTTGACGGCCTCGCACACCTTCTGCAGACACTCTTGCTCCCCCGGGCAGTCGAGGTCATCGACGCAGGCATAGATGCCGCCAGTTGCGGGATCCGGCGTGTTGGTGAGGCAACCAGCCAGCGAGATGCACGCGAGCAGACCAGTGGGGATGAACAAGCGATGTTGCGAGCGCATTAGAAGCTTCCCTGCAAGGTGAGGCCGCCACCCGTCCGGCTCCACATGGGCGAGACCGACAGCCGCGCCGCGGGACCGGCCGCGTTCTTGGCTTTTTTGTTCTTGGACAGACCCACGGCCAGCAGCGCCGCGCCGGTGATCGCCAGCGCCCCGCCGGCGCCGATCATCACGAGCTCGAGAGTTTGGTTGCGGCTGGCCCGGGTGGCGATCTCATCGGCCTCCGCGAAGGTCAGACGCTCGGGGTTGCCGTTCAACACATCGCCCAACTTGCCGTTGTCACCGGCAACGGCGATCCCAAATCCAAGCCCGCCGCCAAGCCCAACGGCCACACCCACGCCGAGCAGCGCCCCGCCGGCGATCACCAGCTTGCGACCGGGATTCTCGTCGAGCTCGGGCTCCAAGATCGGCTCGGGCTCCGGGTTGGGATCGGGCCGGTTCTTCTCCTCTTCGATCCGGCGCTCGAGATCTTCGACCGTGGACTCCACCACCGCACGGTCGCCGCTGTCCTCGGCCGTGCGCAGGTAGGTCTGGTAGTGGCGCACCGCCTCCTCCAGCTTGCCCAGGCGCTCGTAGCACTTGGCGATGTTGAACTGGAAGTCGGGCGAAGCGTAGAGCGTGGCGGCCTCTTGGAACGCCTCGAGCGCCTCTTCGAACTTCGCGTCGTTGTAGAGCTCCGTGCCGCGGCGGTAGGCCTCTACGGCGCGCTCGGGCGGGCCGGACGCCGGCTCTTCTTCGGGGGGCGGCGACGACTTCGCCTTGGCCGGAGCCGCGAAGGTGATCGCTGGCGCCAGGGTGAGGAGTCCACACAAAACGGGGGAGAGGATGCGGGCGAGCCTTTTCACGCGGAACGCCGAGCATAACAGCATCGAGCGCGAGCCGCCTACCCCGCCAGCGGGTCCCCCGCGACGAGCCGGGCCAGCCGATCGAGATCATGGCCACCCGCGCCCCGCGAGCGCGCCTGCTCCAGCGCGGCGCGGGCCGCTTCGTGCTCGCCGACCGCGACCAACAGCTCGGCGAGGCGGCGCAGGTTGTCCTCGTTCGGAGCGACCAACGCGACTTGACGGGCCAGCTCGAGCGTGCGGGGCTCATGAGGCGCGAACTGGATCAGATGATCCAGCGCGTGCGCCCCGGCGCCCTCGGGCAGCGCGGCCAAGCGTCGCTCGTGCTCGCTACGGGCCGCGGCGATCCACTTTTGCGCCTCGGCGTCGCTGCCTTGGCGGGCCAGGATCTCTGCGAGCGCGTCCATGAATTCTGGGTGGCCCGTCCGCTCGATCACGTCGCGGTAGATCAGCTCGGCCTCCTCGGTTCGGCCCAGAGCGGCGAGCGCCTCTGCGCGGTGCTCGGCCACCAACCACCAGCCGGGGAACGCCTGCTCCGCCGCGTCGTAGCTGATCAGCGCGGCCTCGGGCCGCTCACGGGCCCACTCGACCAGGCCCAGCTGCAGCAGCACCCACGCCGCGCCCTGGCCTGCGCCGAGCTCCGCCCGCGCCGATGTGAAGCCCGCGAGCGCGGCGTCGTACTCACCGCGGCGTCGGGCCAGCAGCGCGAGCCGGGCAGCGGTCACCGCCGCGTCGGCACCCAGCTCGCGCGCCTGCTCGTAGGCTTGGCGGGCGCCGTCTAGATCGCCGCGCTGGGCCGCCAGCTCACCGCGCGCCGTGGCCAGCTGAATGTTCATGGCCTGGGTCCGAACCGGCGCCGCCTCGACCTTGGCAATGCCCCGCTCGGCCTGGGCCAGCCGGTGGAGCGACAGATCCAGCTCGAGCCTGGTGAGCACCGGTCCGCCGCCTGCGGGCGCGACCGCGAACCCAGCGTCGAGGGCCCGATCCGCCGCCGCCCAGTCGTCGATCGAGCCGGTCAGCCGCGCGCGGCGAACCAGCAGCTGGGCGACCAGCTCGTGGTCCGCCCACCCGTCGCGCTGCTCGGCCAGCTCGCGGGCGTCGTCGAGCTGACGATCGATCGCGCGCAACGCCCCGACGTACGTCCCCTGCTGGTCTGCCGCCTGCACGGCCGCCGCAGGCTCGGCCTCACCGCGCTGCTCGGCGCCGCGCTGACAGCCCGACACCGCCAACAACGAGATGGCGGCGAGCCAGACACGACCCTTGTTTGCTGTCACGGTCATCAGCTTGGCGGGGTCCGGCGCCCACGAGCCGGGCGCCGAACCGTACTACAGCATGAGCTGGCTGCTCAGCCCCCTTGCCGGCTGCTCAGCCCCCTTGCCGGCTGCTCAGCCCCCTTGCCGGCTGCTCAGCCCCCTTGATAGGGCGCGAGGTACGGGAACGCGGTCTCGAACGGCAAGTCGTTCGCGGTCGGGTTGAGCGCGCCGACCAAGGTCGTTGCATCCTGTCCGGTCGCGGTCAGATCCAGCAGCACGACCGCCAAGGTCACGTCGATCACGGGGTCGGTCAGCAAGCGCCCATTGGGGAACCCTGCCGCCGCGCCAAGATCGATCTTGAGCGTGTCCGGCACGACCAGCGGCGCGGCCTGAGCCACGCAGTCAGCCGGCGCACAGGCGACCAGGCCCGCGCCCATCAGGTCATCGTCGAGGGCGGCGTGCAGCCCCTCGACCGACATCGTGATCTGCTCGACGAAGTCACCGTTGGCGTCGGCGGCCGGGTTGGCCTCGTTGTAGGCCTGCTTGTCAACGATCACCGCGGTGCCGATCGCCGGCATGCCGATCCGGTCGACGCGGGTGTACTCGGCCGGGGTCTCCTCGGCGAACACGTAGGGATCGCCGTCGTCACCGGGCGCGTCGTCGCCGTTGCAGGCGGGCGCGAGCAGCAGCAAGGACACCAGCCCAGCGACGGGCCACCAGATGTTGCGGTTTGACTGGTTCGAGATGGTCATGATCAGCGCCTCCCCGTTGTCGCCCACACGGCGATCGACTCACTGCTCAGCGCGGCCTGGTCGAACTCGACCACGATCGCGCCGGTGTTCTTGGCGGCCACGAAGTCGCGGGCTGGATCAAAGCCCAAGGTCCCGGTCATCAAGGTGTCCTTGAAGCCCTGGAGATCGAAAAAGAAGGGATCATCGCGGAACCCCCCAAACACCTGCACGCCAGCGTCGTCGTCGCTGACGACCTCGTCGACTGGCCCGACCAGCGCGCCCTCGTAGCCCGGGATGCCCGTGACCTGCACGCCCCACTCGCCCGCCGCGTTCTCGCCAAAGCGGGCCCAGATCTCGTGATCGGGGGCGTTGTCGCCGTTGGTGTCGATGTGAAAGCCGTACAGCACGTCGGGGTCGTAGCTCGGCGTCTCCGACTTCAGCTTGTAGCCATCGAAGGTCAGGATCAGCGTCATCCGCCCGCCCTCGTGGAAAGCGTAGAGGTCGCCAATGTCCGCCGACTTGTCGCTGAACGAGGTCGTGTCGGCCTCGTCATGGTCCGCCGCAACGACGACCGTTGACACGATCGCACCGCTCGCGATCACGCCTGCCCAGATCAATTGCCTTGTTGTGAGTCGCATATCGGTGCCCGCTAAATAACACATCCAGAGTTTGCGCAACGTGGGATGACACAGCACCCGCCCGCGAATTCAGCGCCAGCGTGGCGCAGGACTATCGCAGGGGCGGCAGGGGGCAGCCCACGGCCGCGGTCTCGGCCACCGCTGGCGACCGACCGGCGAGCACGGCCTCGAGCGCGTCAACGAGCTCGTCGGTGCTCGCCTCGGCCCGGGCCTGGCCGTAATCAACGTACCAATCATCAATCCGACCACGGTAACGACGATCCCCGGTGGCGTCGAATACCGCGACACTCGGCGTGACCTCGGCCCCGGCCCGCGCGACCGAGGTCTGCTCGGGATCGCGCAGGGCTGTGCCGGGCAGCCCGTACGCCTGCATGTGCTCACGGATCACCGTGGGGGTCTCGTCGGGGTCGACGTAGATCAGCCACAGGTCCACGGGGGCCGCGGCGAACCGGGCGCCGATCCGAGCGAGCTTGGGCGCGTAGCGATTGGAGATCGGGCAGTCGGTTCGCAAGAACACCAGCACGTCCGCGCGGCCGTTCGGCGCCAGCGGATCGAGCACCTGACCGTCGAGATCCAACGTGCCCAACGACGCGGCGCTCGAGGACGGAGCGAGCTTCGCCTGCTCCGGCACGCCGCCGCGTTCACAACCGAGTGTCATCGCTACCACCCACGCGGGCACCAGCCAGGGTCGTGCGCGCAGCCGCATGTTCGAGACACTATCGCGTCCGACCGGGATGGGACAGCAGCGAGAGCGCCGTCAGGCGAGCGGACGGGCAAACGTCGCACAAGTGGGGTATACCCACGCGCCGATGCCACAAACCAGCACCCAAGTGATCCTGGTCAATCGCCCGACTGGGCTGCCCACGTCGAGCGACTTCGAGATCCGCAGTCAGCCCGTGCCGGAGCCGGCAGCCGGCGAGCTCGTCGTCGCCAACCTCTACATCTCGCTGGATCCGGCCATGCGCGGGTGGATGCGAGACGCCCGCTCCTACGTGCCACCCGTCGGCCTTGGCGAGGTCATGCGGGCCGGCGCCGTGGGCCGCGTGCTCGCCTCGCGCGATCCCAATTTTGCCGAGGGCGACCACGTCAGCGGTCTGCTCGGGGTCCAGTCGATCGCCTGCGTGCCGGGCAAGGGCTTGCGCAAGGTCGACCCCAAGCTCGCGCCGCTGTCGGCCTATTTGGGGGTCTTGGGCATGCCAGCGATGACCGCCTACTTCGGCTTGCTCGAGGTCGGGGCGCTCGCGGCGGACGACACGGTGCTGGTCTCGGGCGCGGCCGGAGCCGTCGGATCCATGGTTGGCCAGATCGCCAAGCTCAAGGGCGCCCGCGCCGTCGGGCTCGCCGGCGGCCCCGAGAAGTGCCAACACTTGGTGAACGAGCTCGGCTTCGACGCCGCGATTGACTACAAGCACGACGACGTCAAGGCGAAGATCAAAGCAACCTGCCCCGA
The DNA here is from genome assembly GCF_000737335.2 of Enhygromyxa salina. Classification (GTDB taxonomy): domain Bacteria; phylum Myxococcota_A; class Polyangia; order Nannocystales; family Nannocystaceae; genus Plesiocystis; species Plesiocystis salina_C. Next base: position 31,776 of record NZ_JMCC02000035.1, read on the forward strand.
TCGCGTGAACGTGTACTTTGACAACGTCGGCGGCGAGCTGCTGAACATCGCGCTGACCCAGCTGGCCATGCGCGCGCGCGTGGTCATCTGCGGCGCGATCTCGCAGTACAACCACCTCGAGAAGATCGAGGGCCCCTCCAACTATATGTCGCTGTTGGTGTCCCGCGCGCGCATGGAGGGCTTTGTCGTGTTCGACTACGCCAAGCGCTACGACGAGGCGTCCCAGCAGCTGGGCGCGTGGCTGAGCGCCGGCAAGCTGAGCTATCGCGAGACCGTGATCGAGGGGCTCGACAACTTCGCCGATAGCTTCGCCAAGCTGTTCACCGGGGACAAGCTCGGCAAGCTGGTGCTCAAAGTCGGCTGAAGGTCTGGCTGAAAGTTCGCCTCGCACGACCCAGTCAGAGTCTCGTCGCAGCGAGACACTGATTGGGTCGTGCTTTTGGGGTCTGCGGGGGTCAGGTGCCCGCTCACCGAGGCGATGTTCTCGAGTCGAGCGCGCAGCGCTTGATTCCGACAGGCGAGCGTTTGGGGTGAGCGAAGGGGGCTCCGCCGAAGCGAGGGGGCTTTTCGAAAGCCCCCTTGAAGACATAGTAGGCCCGAGTCGAGCGCGCAGCGCTTGATTCGGGCCTAGGAGCCCGCCTCGGTCTTGGGCGCGGTCCGGACCGCGCGAATTCCCGTGTCGTGGCTGCGATCTTGGTAGCCGAGCAGACCCGAGCCAAAGCAGCGATCCGCGATCCGGCCCGACGTCACCTTGGTGTACCAAGAGCCACCGCGAAACCCGATGCCAAGGTGGTCCGCGCCCGGCCAGCTGTTGGCTTGGTTGGGGCTGCCGGTCCCGTCGAGATCTCCGGTTCCGTGGTCGCCCGTGAAGCTGCGGCCCGTGTCGACGCCGGCCGAGATCACGTACTCCCACAGGTTCCCGCTCAGGCCCATGATCTCGTAGTGAGAGGCGCCGGTCTCTTCGCGCCAGGTGAAGGTCTGATCGGTGTCGATCACCCCGGGCATGTGCACCGCCTCGGCCGAGCACTGGTAGCGAGAGGCTCGAAACGCGTCATCGGGCACCGGCCCCTGGCCCCCGTCGCCGCCTTGAAACGGCTGCATCGCGTTGCCAAGGTTGCAGTTGCCCTGGACGATCGGCCGGTCGCTCTCGTGACCCAGGATCACCAGCGACTGCACCAACGTGGTCGAGCCCCAGGCGTACTCCCCAGCGACAGGCGCGATCGGGCCCCGCGCGGCTTTTTCATACTCGAACTCGGTCATGGGCCGCAGCCCCGCCCACCAGATATAGGCTTTGGCGTCCGCCCACGAGGCCCAATTGTTCGCGCGCTCGGGTCGGGTGCACACCCGCGGCGACCCCCAAGTCTTGAACACGGTGTAGCGATAGTCACCCTGGCCGCCGTAGGGAAACCGAATGGTGATTTGATGGCCCTGCAGATGGTTGATGAAGTCGCAGTACTCGCCCTGCGTCAGCTGATGCTTGAGCACGTAGTAGCCCACGCTGCCCTTCGGGAACGCGGCGGGGATGTCGGCGTGTTCGCCCATCTGCCCGGTGTTGTCCCACGTCAGCATGCCGGGCTCGTCCCCCACTGCGATCGCGGCTTCGGAGCGGATGACATAGCTGCGATCCCTGCCATCGTCATCGTCATCGCCGGCCTCGTAGAAGCAGCAGTATGGCCCGTCTGCGCCCTGTGGGTCACCCACACGAAACTCGCTGGGCGCCACGTACACCATCTCGAGCGCCCCGATCCAGACCTTGAGCGCCTCGCCGTCGCACGCTGTCGTCGTGCGTAGGCGAACCCCACGCAGCCCGAGCGGGCCTCGCCCGTCGCGGTCGCGGTAGATGAACACGCCGACCCCGTCCTCGCTGGGCACGATCACCGTGCCCTCGGGCGCGCCGTGGTCCGCCGCAAGCGTGGACACGTTCATGTGTTGCCACGCCGTGAAGCTGGTGACGCGCTGCTTGCCCTCGCTGCTGGGGTTCAAGAACGCGAAGTCCTCGTCGACCTCGACCTGTTGACCGCCCGACGCGACCCGCCGTTGGTGCAGCCGAAGCGCCTGGATGGGCGGTGGTGGATCGCCGAATGTGTCCTGGAGCTTGGCGTCGAGGCCCGCGAGCAGCTGCGCGGGTGAGGGCGGCCCGCCGCCAGGCAGGGGGATCCCGGCCAGCGTCGGCCCCTCGCCCCCGGAGCCCGGCAACACCGAAGGTGGCTTGGGCAGCTTGGCGAGCAGCGACTTCACCCCCGCTAGCTCGGCGCGAACCGTGGCCGCGATCTCTGCCGTCTTGGCGCGCACGCTGCCCTTGGCGTGGAGCCGCTCGACCGCGTCCTCGACCGACTCGACCTCCTCTGTCTTGCCAGGCTTGACCTTCAAGAACAGCCACGCGGCGCTCCAGTGCTCGCCCGCGCGAAACGCCTCGCGCCAGTCCAGATCAAAGCTGACGTCGTAGGTGCCACCGGGGTGTTCGATCACCCGAACGTTGGAGACCACGAGCCGCCGGGTCTGGGACTGGGAAGGCGGGGGAAGCTGCGTCGCGGATACGTCCATGTGCCCGCAGTATCGCATGATTGTTGGGGGCTCGACATCGTCGGCCCGGTCCCGCAGCGGGGGGGGTGATCGCAGCAGCGCTACATTGATCCGAGGTCACGAACCCTCACGGAAGATCCGCGCGGCGCCCCGTCATCGAGCACCGGGCCCGGGGCCGAGTTGTCGCGGGTCAGATCCCCGCCAATTGCGAGCTCGAGCTCCCCGCGAGCCTCCCAGTATTCGGTGAGCGCATCGACGTATTCGCGCCGCGACCGAAACAGGTCCGCGCGAGCCTCGAGCAGCTGGTAGGTGCCGATCTGCATGCCGTTGTAGCGCTCGAGCGAGAGCGCGACGATCGACTCGACCCGGGGCAGGACCGTGCCCCGGTAGTACTCGACCTTGCGGCGCGCCGTGACCAGTCGCTCACGCCCCACCCGAATCTCGGATCGTGCGTCGATCGCCAGACCTTGGGCATAGTGCTGGGCCTGACGCAGCGTAGCCTGAAGCCGAGCGAAGTCCGCGTGGCCCGGGTTGAAGATCGGCAGCTCCAACGACAGGCTTGGGCCAATCACCCACTCGTGGCCCACGTCGTCCCCGACCTCGTTGCGAGCCTCGACGCCAGCTTCGAGCTGCGGCACCACGCCCGCGCGGCGCAGCCTGATCGCCGCCTGCATCGAGGCAACCTCGAAGCGCGCCGCCGACAGATCGAGCCGGTCGCGAATTCCCCGCTGCTCGAGATCGCTGAGCGTGGCCTCGGATGCGGGGATCTCGGCGAGCGAATGCGCGAGCGTCCACGCGAGGTCCCCGCCCCACAGGCCGAGCTCGCGGTTCAGCTGCTCACGGGCGACGACGAGCTCGAGCTCGGCGTCCGCGAGCGCGAGGCGGGCCTCGTCGAACGCAGCCGCGAACAGCTCACGATCGAGGGGGGCGATGTTCCCCGCTTCGAACTGCCGCGCAGACAGCTCGTCGGAGACCTCCGCAGCCTGGGTCAACCCACGCTGGATCTCCAGTCGCGCCGCGGCGGCCTGAACCCCCACATACGCGAGCTTCACGTCCCGACTGAGCACCAGCGCCTGCTGCCCAACCTGCACGACCGTCTGTCCGAGCCGCGCCTTCGCAATCCGCCGTTTGGCCGGGATCAAGAACACGCTGAGCAGGCTCTGCGACAGCGAGAGGCCCCCGCCGAACCCGTTGCCGAGCGACGAGATCACGAAGTCGCCAGCGATCACGGGGTTCTCGAGCAGGCCCGCCTCGACGAGGTCGGCCTGGGCGATCCCGAGCGCTTCGAGCTTGGCCTGAAATCGACGGTTGTTGAGCAGCGCGAGCCGCAGCGCGTCGTCGAGACTCAGCGGATGCTCGAGCAGCTCGGCGACCCGCGCCTGCACGCGCTCGCGGCTGTCTTTGACGACCTCCAAGGAGATCGCGTCGTCGACTCCGACCCGCGTCGCGACCATGTCGCTGACCTCCGCGCGGGCCTTCGTCGGCTGCAGCGCCGCGCAGCCCGTCGACAGCGACGCCGCGAGGACCACACTCATCACCCCCCTCATGGCTCGACCTCCTCGCTGTCAGCGGGGGTCGCCGCCGTGGTCTTCTTGTGCCCGCCGTGCCCGCCGTGTCCCCCATCGGACTTCAGGGTCTCGCCTGCGAACGCCGAGCGCGTGAACGGATCGGCTGACGGCTGGTAGGCCGGGATCGCCGAGCTGGCGTCGGTCGCGTCGGCGCCAGGCGGCTCCGGAGGCAAGCCCATGCGACAGCCCGCTGACAACATCACCCCCATCAGCGTGGCGCCGATGAAGCTTCGACTACGCGTTGATTCCGTCACGTTTCATTTCCTCTGTGGTTGCAAGATCAGCGACCGTGCCAGGCGGGTGTTTGTACCAACCGGGATCCTGGTTATCGTCCCCAACGTCATGGTCGCGGACCTTCAATAGCGTGAACATGCCGCCCATGGTGATGTAGTCGAAAGGCCCCTTCGCGCCGACCATGGGAAAGCTGTTGGGCGGCACTGGCATGTCCATCTCGCCCATCTCACCCATGCCGTCCATGCCCATGCTCATGTAGCCCGGGACCAAGTGCTGGGCTCGCTTGTCGAGGTCTCCCGGCTCGACGCCGATCATGTTGGGGAGCTCGTGCCCCATCTGGTTCATCACGTGATGGGTCATGTGGCAGTGCATCGCCCAATCGCCCGGTGCGTCGGCCACAAACTCGACGTCCCGCGTGGACCCAACAGCGACCAACACCGTGGTCTCTGGCCACTGGGCCGAGGTTGGCAGGCGCCCGCCGTCTGTCGCCACGACCTTGAAGTAGTAGCCGTGCAGATGAATCGGATGATGATCCATTGCGCTGAGGTTGCCGAAGCGGATTCGGACCCGATCCCCCTTGCGACAGACCAGCGGCGCCGTGCCCGGAAACGCCTTGGCGTTCATGGTCAAGACGTTGAAGTCCGACATCTCGTTGGGGTCGGGCCGCTTGGCCCCCGGCACCAACTTCCATTCGCTCAACATGATGACGAAGTCACGGTCAACCTGGTATTCGCGGGGTGGATTGCGTGGGTGAACGACGATCATCCCCATCATCCCCATGGCCATCTGCGTCATCTCATCGTGATGAGAGTGATACATGAAGGTCCCCGACTGCTTGAAGGTCCACTCGTAGCGAAAGGTCTCGCCAGGTGCGATCGCGCGTTGGCTGAGCCCGCCAACGCCGTCCATTCCGCTCGGCAAGAACACGCCGTGCCAGTGAACGGTCGTCGGCGCCGAGAGGCGGTTCGTCACGTAGACCCGGACCCGGTCGCCTTCGACCGCCTCGATCGTCGGCCCATGAACCGAGCCATTGTAGCCCCAACATCGCGCCCGAACTCCGGGCGCGAACTCGTGGTCGACCTCCTCCGCGATCAGGTGGTAGACCTTCACGCCTTCGACTACGGACCAACTCAACGTGGACCCGCCGGGGGTCAAGGTGGGCTTGTAGTCGCGGCCCGGCGCGCCTGGTGCGAGTGGTCGCGGCTCCCGACCTCCGCTGTAGGTGCTGTCCCAATTGTGGCCTGGTGCAGCTTGGGCCTCTCGGCTTGCGAGCAGTGCGGCGCCACCGGTGAGGGCGGCCCCTGCGAAGACGGCCTGGCGGCGCGTCAGCTTGGGTCGTGTCATGGCGGCGCTGCTCTTCAAGGGCCGTGCCATGCCCCATCGGCGCCCAACGGCGGGCTGGAGGGCTCGCCGCGGCGAACTGTGACTTCCACGGTTACAGTGTGTCGTTGCGAGTCACATTACCTTCAGTCCCAAGATGTGTTGTAACTGCCTCAACCCAGTTCGCGGCGTTGGGCGCCCCGAACATGGGAGCGGCGTGCGACTTGCCGGCGCCGAGCCAAACTGGAATTCCTCGTACGAGGGCGCTTCCATGAACCGATCGATCACCACACGCATTGTTCCCCCCTTGCTTTTCGCGTTGTCCGCTTGTGGTCAGAGCCAGGTGGGCGCGGATGGTGTCGCTGAAGCGGAGACCGGTACAACGGACGGCGACGGCGACGGCGACGGCGACGGCGACGGCGACAGCAACAGCGTCGGCGACGGCGAGCCGATGGGGGTTCCGATCCCGGTGCTCGGAAACGGCTCACACGAGCTCGGGTCCGTCGACGTGACGATCATCTCTACCCCTGCCGACGGCCTGAATTTGCCTTCAACCTCGACGGGAATCTCCTCGACTGGCTCGACACCGACTACCCGCCCGGGATCCTCATGGGCATGACCTTCGACGCCCAAGGGGACATGTGGGTTGCGGACGCGGCAGCCAATCAAATCCGCAGGTTCCCAGCCTCACGCGCGACGTCAGACTACATCAATGATGGCATGTCGGAGCGACAGTCATCACGACAATGTGAGCGCGACATCCAGCACATTATGCTATCCTCAGCTGCCGTGAAAACCAATTCCATTGTCGCTGTACTCGCCGCCTTGGCCGGAACCTCGCTCGCCGTGGGTTGCGACAAGACCGAATCCGAGGTCACCGATGTCCCCACGACCCCGGCGGAGCCCGCGGACGTCGCGGGTGAGCATGCCTGCGGGGACCATGAGGAGGGCGCGTGTGGTGGCACCGCGGACAGTGCGGGCGGCGACGCTGGGCTCGCTACGGCGCGGACCTTCGAGGTCGAGCCCGGCGGCTTCGCAGAGGCGAACTTCAAGATGGATAAGGGCTCGACAATAACGGTGACCTTCAGCAGGGGCACGAGCGACTTCGCATGGAACGTGCACAGCCATGATCACTCGGGTGGTACCCAAAACCACCAAGAGGGGGTGGCTCGCGCAGGAACAGTGGAGTTCAGCGCGCCCGCTGACGGTGTGTTCTCGGTGCTCTGGAAGAACACCGCGACAGCAGCAACCCCGCTCGACGTGTCCATTGACCTCGGCGAAGGTGCCACGATCCACTCTTGGATGCCGGCACAGTAGCCGATCGGCGGGACATCCCGCTGGAATTGACGACCAACGTGACGAAGATGAAGCGAAACATACTGATTTCTCTGGTGGTGTTCCCCATGCTGATGGCCGGCTGCAACGACGCTCCCGAAACCGAAGGCGGAGCTGGTACTGAGACCGAAACCGGCGACGGTGACGGTGACGGTGACGGTGACGGCGACGGCGACGGCGACGGCGACGGCGACGGCGACGGCGACGGCGACGGCACGGGCGATTCGATCAACCCGGTCATCCTCGAAGACATCAACCCCGATGAGAACATCGTCGAGATCAACCTGGTCGCAGAGGTGGCGGAGGTCGAATACGAAGATGGCGCCGCGACCACGGCGTGGACCTACAACGGCGTGATCGGGCCCGCGATCGAGGCCAACGTCGGCGACACGCTAATTGTCCACTTCACCAACAACCTCCCCGACGGCAACGACACCACGGTCCACTGGCACGGCCTCGAAGTCCCAGCGAACATGGATGGGAGCATGATCGCCCAGGAGCCGGTGCCAGCCGGCGGCGAGTTCACCTACGAGTTCGAGCTGCTGCGCGCCTCCACGCACTGGTTTCACCCACACATCCGCGGCAATCAGCAAGTCGAGCTCGGGCTCCAGGGCCTGCTCATCGTCCACGACCCTGAGCAGGATCAGGCGCTCGAGCTCCCCGACCGCGAGCACTGGTTTGTCCTCGACGACGTGCTGCTCGAAGGGGGCCAGGTCGCGCCCCCCTACCCCGAAGATCCGCTCGAGAACGCAATGACCCAGATCAACGGACGCACGGGCAACACCTTGCTCGTCAACGGCAAGGTCGGACAGGAACTCGACGTTCAGATCGGCCGCCCGCAGCGGATTCGAATGGTCAACACCTCGAATACCCGGTTCATGCGGCTGTCGGTTCCCGGCCACACCCTCTATCGTATCGGCGGCGACGCCGGGCTACTCGAACAGGCCATCGCGCTCCCCCCAATCGAACAGGTCGAGGTCGAGGGTCAGATGATCTCCGATCCAGATCTGTCAAAGGGCTTGGTCTTGACGCCCGGGGAGCGAGCCGACGTGGTGTTCATACCCGAAGGCAGCGACGGCGACAGCGTGACGCTCGAGTGGCACGACATGGCGCGCGGGCGCCACACGGCCATGTACAACCCCAACAACATGAACATGATCATGTACGGGGATGACGACACCGACGGCGAGCTGCCGCCAGAGTCGCTCATGACCTTCAACCTGGTCGATCTCGGCCCGGTCGATGGCGCCGCGCCGCCCGACGCCCTCGACGTGATCACGCCGATCATGCACGAGGGAGTCCCGCAAGAGGACGTCATCCGCATCATGTTCGGTCACAACATGCCCGACGTCGATGGCAACATCAACCTCTTCGCGGCCATGATGATGGTCAACATGCAGATGGTAGGCGTGCCCTTTGCCAACTTTACCCCGGACATGGCGCCGACCGTCGAGCCCAACGAGGTTCGCATCATCGAGGTCATCAACAACACCGCCGGGGTCCACAACTTCCACTTGCATGGATTCTTCTTTCAGCCGATCGAGACCGTCTTGATCGATGATCAACAGATGACGGTGGACGTGATCCCGGCCGAATACCTCGAGAACAAAGACACGATTATTTTGCCGGGCCGTCCCGGCGGAATGGGGACGAGCCGATCGATCACGCGCCTGGCCGTGACCTTCTCGGACGAGGGCCGTGAGGGTCAGATCTTCGCTGCGGGCAAGCAGCCCGGTCCGGACTCGTCCGGCGGCTGGCTGTACCACTGCCACCTGCTCGAGCACTCCGATCGCGGCATGGCGGGGTTCCTCCAAGTGGCCCCCCCACCCTGAGCGGCCGGACACAGATCGAGCGGCCCAACCGCCGTGGTGGTAAGACATCCGCGTGACGCGAGAACACCACGCGGCCAACCTCGAGCGTCCAAACGACGACGCGCTGGCGTCGGACCGCTCGCCGATCGCCGACAACCAAGCTTCGCTCGGTCGGCGGATCACCGCGTCGCTGGCTCTGCTGGTCATGATCGCGGGCTTGCTCAGCGCTGGCGTGCTGGTGCTGCATGTCCGCGTGACGGCGGCGCTCGAGGAGACCCATGCAGACGGGCTCGCCGCGCAAGAAGCCCTTGGCCTCACGCTCGCCGTCCGCGAGCACTACCTGCACGAGACCCACACCGTGATCCAGGGCGACCGCGGCCAGGTCGCCCACCACCACGACTGGATCGATGATATCGAGCGGCGCGTCGATCAGCTGCTGCCACGGGTGCCAAGCTCCGAGCGCAGCACCCTGGACGAGCTGCGCGAGACCAGCCAGGCGATCGACGAGCTGTATCGCAGCCGCCTGCTGCCGGCCGCGCTCGCCGGTGACCGCGAGACCGTCCGCCAGCACCAGCGCGAGTCGGAGCTGTTGTTGCGCGGCGCGACCGAGGCCGCCGACGCGATCGTTGACGCCCTCGATCGTCGCGCCGAGCAGACCCGGCGCGAGGCGCTCGAGCTGTCGCGCCTGGCGATCGTCGTTGGGGTCGCGGGGGTTTTGCTGCTCGGCGTCGCCGCGCTGGTGATCGCGGTTCGCTTGCGCCGGGCCGTGCTCGCCCCGCTCGCGCGTCTGAGCGCCGCCGCGCGTCGGTTTGGCGCCGGCGAGTTCGACTTTCGCGTGGGCACCCAGGGCCTCGACACCAGCGAGCTGTCGGCGCTCGGCGGTGCCCTCGATCACATGGCCGTCGAGCTCGAAGCGCGTGAGCAGGAGCTGCTGCGTACCGAGCGGATCGCCGCGATCGGGCAGTTGACCGCCGGCATCGCGCACGAGATCAACAACCCGATCGGCGTCATCCGGGGCTACCTCAAGACCATGATCCCAGCCGTGCCCACGCTCGGGCCCGACGATCAGCAAGAGCTGCTCGAAGAGCTGAAGATCCTCGACGAGGAGGCCGCAGCGTGCCAACGCATCGTCGAGGATCTGCTCGGCTTTGCGCGCGAGCCCGCGCTGGAGTGGCAGCGCGTGCAGATCAGCGAGCTGGTCGACGACGCGGTCCGACGCTTCACCTCGACATTGGCCCACGACCCACCGCCGCAGATCGAGATCGATGTCGACGCGGCCACGCTCGAGCTCGACCCCGTGCGCATGCACCAAGTCCTGGCCAACTTGCTGCGCAACGCCGTCGATGCCAGCCCAAGCTCGGGCGCGAAGCTGCAGCTGCGTGGCCGCGTCCACCCCAACCACTACACGCTCGAGGTCACCGACAACGGCCCGGGGATCGCGGCCGACAAGCGCGAGCGGGTGTTCGAGCCGTTCTTCTCGGAGCGACGTAGTGGCAGCGGGCTCGGCCTCGCCGTCAGCCGTGGCATCGTAGAGGCCCACGGCGGTCGGATCTACGCTGCCCAACCCAGCGCGGGCCAAGGCGCTCGCATCACTCTGGAGATCATGAAATGAGCGCTCTACCCCGCGTGCTGGTCGTCGACGATCGGCCCAACATGCTGCGCCTGGTCCAGAAGATCCTGCGCAGCGACGCGCAGGTCCTGACCGCAGACGACGGCGGCGCCGCGATCGAGCTGCTCGAGCGCGAAGCCGTCGCCGTGGTCCTGTCGGATCTGAAGATGGGCGAAGTCGACGGCCTCGCCGTGCTCGAGGCCTGCAAGCGGATCCAGCCTGGCGCGGTGTTCGTGTTGATGACGGCCTACGCCACGGTCGGGACCGCGATCCAAGCGATGCGGATGGGCGCCTACGACTACCTCTCCAAGCCCTTCGAGCCCGAGGATCTGCGCGCGGTGATCCTGCGCGCGCTCGGTCGCGCTCGCCAAGCCCAAGCCGCTGACGGCCAGGCGGCGGCGCCCGACACCCAGACCATCCTGCCCGGCGTCTACGGTCGCAGCCCAGCCATGTTGGCGCTCGCCACAATGGTCCAGCGGATCGCCCCGACCGACGCGACCGCGCTGATCCTGGGCGAGACCGGCACCGGAAAGGAGCGGGTCGCTCGGGCTCTGCACGCGCTCTCCCCCCGGTCCAGCCGGCGCTTCGTCGCGGTCAACTGCGCGGCGATCCCCGGCGACCTGCTCGAGAGTGAGCTGTTCGGTCACGCCCGCGGCGCGTTCTCGGGGGCGACGCGGGATCGCCCCGGCTTGTTCGAGGACGCCGAGGGCGGCTCCGTGTTTCTCGATGAGATCGGCGACATGCCAGCCAGCTTGCAGGCCAAGCTGACCCGCGCGTTCCAAGAGCGCAGCGTTCGTCGGGTTGGGGAGACCCACGAGCGCAAGATCGACGTGCGCCTGATCGCCGCCACCCACCGCGACATCGAGGGCATGGTCGCGAGCGGGACCTTTCGCGAAGACCTGTGGTATCGCCTCAACGTCGCGCCCTTGCGGCTGCCCCCCCTGCGCGAGCGCAGCGGCGATGTCGAGCTGCTCGCGCGGGTGTTCTTGACCAAGCAAGCCGACAAGCGCGCCAGCCTTGCGACCGCGTTCAGCCCGGCGGCCCTCGACTTGCTGCGCGCGTCGGCGTGGCCGGGCAACGTTCGCCAGCTCGAGGCCGCGATCGAGCGCGCCGCGATCCTTGCAACGGGGCCGGTGATCGACGTTGACGATCTTCCCCCCGAGCTGCGCGTCCACGCGGCGTTCAACCCGGACCTGGGTGAGGACGGCGAGCTGGTCGCGCTGACCTGGCAGCAAGCGGCCGATCGCGCCCGTGACCACATGGCGCCGAACTACCTGCGGGCGGTGCTGAGCGCCGCGCAGGGCAACGTCACGGCCGCGGCCGCGCGCGCGGGCATCGAGCGCGAGAGCTTCTACCGGCTGCTGCGCAAGTATGGGGTCCGGGCCGACAACTTCCGGGACTGAGCGCCCCATCTGACCGCGAAGCGCAGCCCACGGCCCAGTTGCCTGTCGGGAGGCTGTGGGCGGCCAGGCAACGCAAGACCGGGCCAACAGAGTATGCTCCCGCCGTGGCAACGGCCCCCACGCAGTCTAGCGCCGCGAGCAGCCTCAACGTCGCGTACGTCGAGGGCCTCGATCACCTGCGTGGCTTCGCCGCGTTCATGGTCCTGTTCCACCATGGTTTTTGGGTCTCGCTGGGCATGCACTACCCGCCCGCGGTCACGTGGAACAACTGGCCCAAGACCAACAACCCGCTGTTCGCCCCGCTGATCGAGACCCACGTGTTCGTGACGGTGTTCTTCATCGTCAGCGGGTTCATCTTCACGCTGGTCGCGTTCGACAAGCAGCTGTCCTACGCCAAGTACATGCGCAACCGGGTGCTGCGGGTCATGCCCGTGTTCCTGACCGCGCTGTTCTTTGGGATCGCGCTGTTCCCCGATCGCTTCGAGTGGGACGGGTTCTTGGCGACCGTGACGATCTTCGGCGACATGCCGGGCGCGGCGCTGCGCCTGCACCCGGTCACCACCGCGTTTTGGACCGTCGCCGTCGAGTTTCAGTTCTATCTGATCTTCCCGTTCTTGATCGCGATCATGAACGGCCAGGGCAGCAAGCCGCTGGTGTGGATGATCGCCCTGATGCTCGGGCTGCGCACCGTCGGCTTCTTCTTGGGCGACAGCATCCGCGACCTTCACTACTGGCACTTGATCCCCGGCCGGCTCGACGCGTTCTTGGTTGGCATGCTCGGCGCGCGGCTGTACATGCGCTGGCACAACGATCCGCGCGCGGCCAAGCTCGGCCCTAGCAGCCCGTTTTGGCGCGGCGTCGTCACGGCCCTGCGCGAGCACCCGTGGGCCAGCTTTGCCGCCGGCCTGTTCGTGCTGCTTGGCTGGGAGTGGTTCTTGAACCAAAGCGGCGGCTACCCCAAGCAGGCGTGGTGGAAGATCTGGGCCCCAACCTGGGAGTCGCTGGTGTGCCTGTTCGTGGTCCTGACCTACCTTGGGGTCGCCAGCAAGCTGTGGGCGCCGCTCAAGCGCGTGTTCGCGTTCTGCGGGGACATGAGCTTCTCCACCTATATCTGTCACTTCATGATCGTGGGCTTGGTCATTGGTGACCCGCTCGACCGCGGCCGGATGCCGGGCCTGATGCTGCCGCTCACGCAGTGGTTTCCCGGCATCCACCCCATGCTGGACGCAACCCTGAACACCCTGCTCTTGGTGTTTCCGGCTGCGATCGCGCTGTCGCTGCTGTTCTTCCACGGCGTCGAGCGCCCGTTCATGCGCCTGCGGATCCGCTACGTCGAATCCCGCGCGGGCGAGCCATGAGCCGCTGTGCCATGAGGCGTCCATGAAACTGGGCCCCGACGTGACCCCCCGTCGGCGGCAGCCGCCCTCGCAGCTGGAGTACAAGCGCTACCTCGCGTTCGTGCTCGTGGTCGCGGTGATCGGGATCGCGCTGCGCGGGTCGGCCGTGTACGTGGGCCTGATGAGCGACGACTTCATGCAGCTGGGCATGCTGTCGGGCACCTACCCAGGCTCCCACTACGCACCCTTTGATCTCTACGCGTTCTTGCGTCGCGGCGAGCTGATGGTCGCCCACGTGGAGCAGGGCACGGCGCCGTGGTGGTCGGTGCCCGAGCTCCACGGCACGGTGTTTCGGCCGCTCGCTAGCGTGCTCATGTGGCTCGACCACGCGATCGCGCCCGGCAAGGTCGTGATCTGGCACGTCCACTCGATGCTGTGGTTTGGCGCCTCGATCGTCGCGCTTGGCCTCGCAACCAGGCGCTTGCTGCCGCGGTCCGTGGCCATGCTGGCGGTGGTCCTGTATGCGTGTGACGCCGGCATGGTCTCGCCGCTGGCGTGGCTGGCCAATCGCTGCGTGCTGATCTGCGCGACCTTTGGGTTCTTGACGGTCTGGGCCCACGTGCAGTGGCGCGACCCCGATCCCCACACCCCAACCTGGATGCATCGTCGCGGGGGGCTGCTCGTGGGTGTGCTCATGGCCGCCTGCATCAGCGCGGGCGAGTACGGGCTGGGGATCGTGGCCTATCTTGGCGCGTGGGAGCTATTCGTTGGGCACGGCCAGGCCAGGCAGCGGCTGCGCGGCTTGGTGCCCGCGCTGATCCCCGTGCTGCTGTACTTGCTCGCCCACAAGCTGCTCGGCTACGGCACCTTCGGCGCCGAGGTCTACGCGGATCCATTCCACACCCCAAGCGGCTACGCCAAGTGGGCCACCACGCGCATTCCACAATTGATCGCCTCGGCGTTCTGGTCGATCCCGGCCGCGACGATCCACGTGTTTCGCTTTGGCCTGTCCGCGCAGCTCGAGCAGACCTTTGTCCCACCCGATCCAACGATGCAGGACTACCACAGCGCCCACGTGCAGCTGGCGTGGTGGGGGATCGCGGCCGCGATCGTCGTGTTGCTGCTCGCCCGTCACGCCTGGTACGCGGATGAACGCAAGGCCCTGCGCGCCCTCGGTGTGGGCGCCGTGCTCGGGATGCTGCCGGTCGCCGTGGCGCCGCCGCACTCGCGCCTGCTGATCATCGCGCAGCTTGGGGTCTGTGCCATCGTCGCCGCGGCGCTCGTCGCCTGCGTGCGTCTGTTGCTCGGGCGCGCTGGCGTCGCTCCTCTGCAGTCTGGCGCCGGTTCCCCGGTCTGGCCCACGCGGCTGCGCGGGCTGCTGCTGATCCCCTTCGCCGGGCTGCTCGCGTGGCTGCACACGATCGGCGACGTGCGCTGGGGCAACGAATACCTGCGGCATCTCGACGAGCTGCAGGCCGCCAACGTCGCCGCGTTCACGGCCGGCGACCTGCTCTCACAGCCGCTCGAGGGCCGCGACGTCGTGATCCTCAACGGCCCCAGCCAGTCTGTCGGCCTCTACGGCGAGTACGTGTTGCAGAGCCTGGGCCAACCAATGCCCGCGACCTGGCGACCGCTCGCGCTGGGTTGCGACTTTCCAATGGTCGCGACCCGCCCAGCCGACGACACGCTGGAATTGTTCGTCGTGCAAGGCTCGTGGATGCACACCGCTGGTGAGCTGTTCTTTCGCCGCGAGGATCAGCCCCTGTGGGCCGGCGACGTGCTCGAGTACCCCAGCTTGCGCGTAGAGATCCTCGCCGACGACAACGGCCACCCGAGCCGCGTCCTGTTTCGCTTCGACCGCTCCCTCGACGATCCCTCGTTCGTGTTCGTGGTTGCGACCAAGCAAGGCTTGCAGCGCTGGCCCGTCCCGGCTCGCGGCGGACGCAACGTCGTTCCCCTGCCGCGGCTGCCGAAGGCCCCGCCAAAGTAACACCGACCTACAGTTGACGTACGCTCGTGGCGCATGGGACTGCTCGTCGACGGCAAGTGGAAAACCGATTGGTATCAACCCGACGACGAGGGTCGTTTCGTCCGCGACGAGGCGACCTTTCGTCACCAAGTGCGAGCCGACGGCAGCACCCCCTTCGCACCCGCCGCTGACCGCTATCACCTCTTTGTCTCGTGGGCCTGCCCGTGGGCGCACCGGGTGATCATCATGCGTGCGCTCAAAGGTCTCGAGCACGCGATCGACATGTCGGTCGTCGATCACTTCATGGGCGACCAAGGCTGGCGCTTCAACCCGCAGATCGAGGGCGCGACCACCGACAAGGTCCTCGGCTCCCAGTACCTGCGCGAGGTCTACACCGCCGCCGACGACGCGTTCACCGGCCGCGTGACCGTGCCGGTTCTGTGGGACAAGCCGTCTGGCACGATCGTCAACAACGAGTCCCGCGAGATCCTGCGCATGCTCGACCACGAGTTTCGCGGCGTCGCCACCCGCGACGTCGACCTCGCCCCGCCGCACCTGCTCGAGGAGGTCGAGCGGGTCATCGACGCCATCTACAACCCGATCAACAACGGCGTCTACAGGGCTGGCTTCGCAACCACCCAACAGGCCTACGACGAAGCCGTCTCCCAGCTCTTCAAGGCCCTCGACCACTTCGAAGCCGTGCTTGGCGACCAGCCCTGGCTAGCCGGCCCGCAGATCACAGAAGCCGACATCTGCATGTTCACCACGTTGATCCGCTTCGACCTGGTCTACCACACCCACTTCAAGTGCAACCGCAAGCGCATCATCGACTACCCCAATTTATGGGCCTTCGTCCGCGAGATCTACCAGCTCCCCGGCGTCGCCCAGACCTGCAACTTCACCCACATCAAGAGCCACTATTACGCGAGTCACGAGACCATCAACCCCCACCGAATCATCCCCATCGGGCCCAACCTAGAAGACCTCCACCGCCCCCACAATCGCCACGCCAACGCCAGCGCCCACACGACAATCTTCGGGTAATCGACCACCTAAATGGAGAGGTACCCACCCCACTCCAGGCGCCCAGACGAGAGCCCCCTTCGAGGAGGCCACACATCCCCCTGACAACATACGCCCCTTGAGAGCGAGCGAAGCGGGGATCATTTGCAGCCTGAGCGTGTGCGGGGTTCGATGTGCTGATCGGGCAGCGCGCACGACCCGTGAGGGTCTCTCCGGGCACAATAAGAGGGCGTTGCGAGTGCGTCACCGAAGCCACAGCCCGACCTCGTCGACAGCGACCCATGACAACGCAAATTCGCGTCTTGAGCCCTCCGTGCCCGGAGGGACCCTCACGGGTCGTGCGCGCTGCCCGATCAGCACATCGAACCACCGAAATCGGGTGTCAAGGTCACTAGCTCACCGTCCGCGCCGCACCAGTGACCGCAGCGCCTTGATCGAAAATGGCTTCTCCAGGCGCCGAACCTCCGCGCCCCCCGGCAACCGCAGATCCTTCCGAGAGAAGTCCCCCCCGGTCATGAACACCAGCTTTCCAAGCACGTCCGGCCGCTCCACCTCGAGCCGCCGATAGACATCCAAGCCCGACAACTCCGGCAACACCATGTCGCACAAGATCAGATCCCACTCCTCGTTCAAGATCCGCTCGAGCGCCTCACGCCCATTCGACACTGTCGTCACGTCATGCTGCGCGAGCGCGTCGCACACCATCTCGCGGATCAGCGGCTCATCATCGACAACGAGCACCCGCACCGCAGGGACCACGCGGTGTCCATCCGACTCCTCGTGGCTGACCCGCGCCGAAACGCTTGGCACGTCTTCGAGCGCCGACCCCAGCCGCACACGAAAGATCGTGCCGCGATCAACCTCGCTCTCCACCACGATCTCGCCGCCCATCGCCGCCACGATGCTGTGCGAGATCGCCAACCCAATCCCGGTACCTTCGCCGGCCGGCTTGGTCGTGAAGAAGGGCTCGAAGATCCGCTCGCGGACCCGCTCGGGCATGCCACAGCCGGTATCGGAGATCGCTATCTCGACCCGGCCATCTTCGAGATCGCGGGTGTCGACCTTGACCAGGTTGTCGCGCGGCGAGCCTGACTCGATCGCCTGGCCCGCGTTGACCAACAGGTTCAGGAACACCTGCCCAAGCCGGGCCTCACCGCCGCGGGCGTAGCCGGCCGAGCGATACTCACGCTCGACCCGGGCCCGGTGACGGATCTGCACGTCGGCGATCTCGATCGCCGAGTCCAGCAGCGCGTGAACGTCGACGACCTGTCCGTCCTCGTCGTCGGCGCGCCCAAACCGACCAAGATCCCGCACGATCCGACGAACCCGCTCGGTGCCCTCTTGCGCGCGCCCAAGCAGCTCGCGGACACGGGCCCGCGAGGCCGCGACCGCGGCCATGTCGTGGCCGGGCAGCTCGCGCATGCGCACCTGTTTGTCGAACTCGTCGATCAGCAGGCCCAGGTTGCCGATCACCCACGACAGCGGGTTGTTGATCTCGTGGGCGACGCCAACGGTGAGCGTGCCGACCGTGGCGAGGCGATCGGCAAGAAACATCTGGCTCTGGATCCGCCGCTGCCCGCTGACGTCCCGAATGATCGTGATGACTGTGGGCGCGCCGTCGAAGCTCGCGGTGATCGACACGACCTCGCCCACGAAGGTCTCGCCGTCCGGCCGCACGAGCTGCATGTCACGCGGCGGCGCTGGCTCACCGCTACGCAGCATCTCTTCGATCCGGGCCCGGATCGACGCGACCTCGCTGGGGAGCACGTAGTTGAAGATCGAGGTGCCGATCACCTGCTCGGCGTCGGTCAGGCCGAGCTGCCGAACCGCGGCCGGGTTGACGTACACATAGCGGCCCTCGCGATGGACGATGATCGCGTCGGGCGTTGCCTGCAGGACCGAGCGCAAGGTCAGCTCTGATGCCCGCAGGCGGTCGAACACCGCGCGCGGCGGCTCGGTCCCACCTTTGATCCCGGTGCGTGCGACCTCGATTCGGAGCTTGATCGCCGCGGCGCTCACTGGCGCGGTCACGCAGTCGTTCGCGCCAGCGCCGAGCGCCGCCCGAGCGCCGTCGAGCCCGCCGCTCGCGACCATCGCGATGATCCAGCAGCGTGGCTGTTCGCGCCGAACCATCTCGACGCCTTCGAGCCCGGCGCCGTTGGTCTGATCACAAGCGATGATCGCCAACTCAGCCAAGTCGGCGCTCAGCGGCGACGCGTTCGTGGTCGCCAGCTCTTTGACTTCATGTTCGTCACGCAGCGCGCGAGCGAGCACGCTTCGACGCGCCGTGTCGGAGTCGACGATGACTACCCTCATTGTCGCGCGCGCCCTTGGACCACGTGGTCCGACAATACCACCGCCGGTGCCCCACGGCCCCGGCGCGAAGCCGCGCATGCGTCTGGCGTGCGATGGAAGCGCCCGCCGACCCCGGTCGCCAACCAGCTCGCCAACCAGCTCGCCAACCAACCTCTACGGGTACGTGCAGATCCCGACACCCGGCTGCTCTGGAATCTCCTTGCACGTTGACCCAGGCGAGCAGCTGTCGTTGAGCGGATCGCAGACTAGCGCGCAGTGATCCGGGTCCATCGCGCCCTCGAGGATCAGCCCGCACACCGGGTTGGTACCGAGCGGGCCCGCCGGGCAGTCCGCGTCAATGGCACATGGTGCCGAGCAAAGGTCGCCCGTGATCCCGTTGATCGACACCGGGATGCTGGGCATGGCGCACATGTTTGGATCCCATGGATCCGCGCCGCCGCCAGTTGTCGTTGGATCGCCGTCGCCGTCACCGTCGCCGTCGCCGTCCCCACCCCCGAGCGTGCACTCGCCGTTCTCGCAGACGAGCCCCGGAGCGCACTGACCGTTGTTGCAAGGACAGCCAAAGTCGCCGGGCGGACAGCTCGTGTCAGCGTCACCATCGCCGCTGGGATCACCGTCGCCGTCGCCGCTGGTGGTGGTCGGATCGCCGTCACCGTCACCGTCACCGTCACCGTCACCGTCACCGTTGCCAGAGCTCTCGGTCTCTTCTTCTTGGCCATTGTCCGCCGAGCCATTGAAGGTCGCTTGTGTCGAGAACGACCCGAATGACAGGCCACCATCGTCGTCACCGCTCGTACAGCTGAGCGCGGGCAACGAGAACAAGATTGAAGTGACACTGAGTTGAATGACGCGCTTTGACATGACCAAGTCCGCTCCAGGTAGGTTGGATCTCACACACAGTACCACCTGGACCACCGGGTGTTCAGTCGATCTCGCAGCACCATTTTCTGCGACGACACCCCAAGCGGAACTACGTAAGCCACCTCAACGGCGCGGAGGCGCCCAAATCCAGCCGTCTTCGAGCCACAGGTCACCCAATTCATCGACGGCTCGGGCGAGCCGCTCGGGCTGCGCGACGTGGTCGTGGGCGGGCGCTTCGGCCGGTCCAGATGCCGAACCACCGCATTCGACCGCGTCGGGTTCCAGCAAGTCGTCCGGTCCGGTCCAGCCCTCGCGGGCCCAAAAGTAAGCAGTAAAAGCGGACACCACCGCGTGGAACACGTGAACATTGCGAACGACGAGATCGGGCCAGACCCGGTCGAACTCGAGGCCCTCGACGAGCCGGCCAAGCGCCTCGAGCACGGCCGTTCGCCGCTCCCAAGTCTGCGGATCCGAGCCGTGACGGGTCCGTCGCTCCTGGCGAGGCCCAAACAGCCGAATCAAGGTCGCGCGCGGGTGAACCTCGAGCAAGTTCTCGTTGAGGCGCAACCGCGGGGACAGGGCCCGGCGCAGGTACGCTGCCCGGGCGGCGAGTGGCCCCATGCCCTGTCCCAGCGACTCGCGCGGCGCGAGCGTGGCGCGCTCGAGCAGCAGCTCCGTCGCACGCTGGGTGTAGGGCGTGATGGCGGGCTTACCTGGGTCGCTGCGGCCCGTGCGGATCACCAGATAGCCGCCGTGCCGCCGCATCCACGCGACGACCGGAACCGTGCAGGCCTCGATCCCGGGACACTGCAATTGACAGCGGACGCAGGGCGGCAGCGTCAGCGGCGCGTCGATCGCCGTGACCGTGTGCTCATCAACCCACCGGTCGACCCAGCGCAGCAACACCTCGTCACGAAACGGCGCCTCGGCGTCGTCCCCCTCTTCGACCTCACCGCCGCCGCGCTGGCCCCAGCGCGCGCGCGCCTCGGCCAGCGTGATCTTCGGCGCGCCGACACCGTCGAGCTCGAGTCGGGCGACGGCGGTGGTCTTGCCTCGTCCGCCGCCCAAGCTCACGCCAACGAACCGGCGAAATCCCGCTCGGGCGCCGGTTGTTGGACGCGGTGCCGCGGGTGTCAGCGGTGAGCTCACTCGTGGACCGAGGGCATTCGCTCGGCCAAGAAGCGCAGGTAGGCGATCGCAGCCGGGAGCTCCAGCGCAGGCAGCTGCTCGACGAGATCTTTGGCCTTGCTGCGCAGGGTCTCTGTGGGCCCCTCGCCGCGACGCCCAACCGGCTTTTCTAGCGGGACGTCGGGCTCGGTTGGCTGGTCGGGGCTTCCCCACGGCGGGTTCTCGCCAAGCGCGATGTCCTTCGTGCGCAACCAACTATTGATGTAGATGTGCAGCAAGGTCGCGCGATAGCTAAACCAGCGATCTCGCTCGACGGGGTACGACAACAACACGTCTTTGAACCGGCGAAACGCGCCCTTGCCATCGATCGCGAGGACCAACCGGTCGCGCAGCGCCTTGTCTTCGACGGAGGCGACGAAGCGCTCCATCCAGCGGTACTGCTCGCGCGAAGAGGCGGGATCGAGGTGGACGAAGCCCGCGGGGTTGCGCCGGATCGACAGGCGCTTTTCATCGTCCTCGGGCCGGCTGTCGACGATCGTCGCGACTTGGCCAGTCTCGAGATCGAGGTAGCTGTGGGTCTCGGGGGCGTTGTGCTCGAAAGCGGTCTCGAGCGCAGACCAATCAGGTTTGGATGCAGAGGGATCGACACGCATGTTTAATCTTCTTCTTCCTCGAATTGCCGAGCGGACGAACCCAAGTTGGTCAGACAGGGGCCTGAGTGCCGGCTCACAGAGCCAGCGGGGGGATGCTCGGTGTTGTGGTCAGCCGCTGGTCAGGCGGCGGGTCGGTGCTGCGCGGATCAGTCCGCGCCCGGCCAGCATAGATCCTGTCCAAGAGGGCGGGCAAGCACGCTCGCGCCAAAACCGCTGAGTTCGACCGATTTTGGAGCGAAGTCCGCCGCTCGACCCAAGGGCCACGACCTCTGAACAAGTGGCGCGGTCGCCCTCAGAGCGAGCGGCGCAAGCTGGATAGCTCGCGGTGCAGTGCCAGCGCCGAGAGCCGGCCACCTCGCTCGAGCTTGCGCAGCAGATGTTCGAGCTTGGCCTTGGCCTGCATCCACTCGCGCGCCTGCGCAGGTGTCGGACCGTCGCTGTCAGGCTGGCCAAGCGGCTCGCCGGGACCGTAGAGCGACCCGGGACCGAGCTCGGCTCCGCCGCCCAGCTCACCCTCGGCTCCCTCCGCGTGCAGTTGCTCGAGTCGCTCGATCTGCTCGTCGTGGTCCTCGAGCTCGAGCTCGGCGCGCTCGAGCTGGGCCCGCAAGCTGGCGACTTCGGCCTCGAGCAGCTCGACGGGCCGGGCACGCACGTGCTCGAGTTCACCGCGGACGCGCTCGAGCTCCCAGCGCAGTGACTGCTCGCGCGCCAGGGCTTCGTCGAGCCGCGGGCCATCCCCGCCAACGAGCTCGCCCAGCTCTGGAGCGGGCCCACCCGCGAGCGCCCCGATCAGCGCCCCAACTTTGTCCAGCGCCCCAACTTTGTCAGCGTCCGTCCGCGACTGATTCGCCTCGCGGAGCGCGTCGCCCAAGCTCGCAATCCGATCTTCGGCCTGCTCGAGCTGTTCGAGCTGCGCCTGACGCTCGATCGCGTGCATGTCCGTTCGGCGCTGAGCCTCGGCGAGCTGGGCGCGAAGGGCCGCGATCTCCTCGGTCTCGGCCCGCGCGCTGCCGGGCCCCGCGATCTCACGCGGTCCGTCGGGCGTCGCGCTGGGGAGCTCGACGAAGGTCACCCCCTCGCCCGGCGAGCTCCCGCCAATGACCGCGATGAACGCTTCGAACCGAGGAGTGGGCGTGCCCAGCGTGTTGTCGACCTCGATCCCGACTTCGGGATCCGCCTCGCCCCCGCTGCCCCCATCGCCGTCGCCATCGCCGTCGCCGTCGCCAAGCTCGAGGATGGGGCCAAAATCATAGAACGCGACCATGCCCGGCCGCGTGAGCCCATAGATGCGTCCGTCCCCGAACAGCTCCTCGACCAGCCCGGCCAGCTGTTCGTAGGTCTCGTCTTCGTCGTGACCGCAGCTGCGGGTCAGGATCACGCTGCGGGTTGGGTCGTCCTCGGCGCGCTCGCCAAGGATCTCCAGCAAGGCCTCGATCGAGCCTGGGTCGGTGTCGTCGAGGTTGAGCAGGGCGACCTTCCAGTCTTCCTCGCTCGCGAGCTCGACCGCGTCGTCGAGCCCGATGAACACGGTCCCGCTGTGCGCGCGGGCGAAGCTGGCCGCCCGCCGATCATTATGAAGGGCGACCCACGCACTGGCGTCGCCGCCGTCGCCCGGGATCAGCTCCGCCAGCAGGACCGCGAGCGGCCCCTCGATGCCCGCGTGCAGCACCCCCTCGAGTTCGCGGTCGCAGACAATCCGATTACGCCCGCGCCACAGCTGCTCGAGGAACTGATAGCGCGCGGCCCAACGACGCTCGTCGCCCATGGCGCATGAGTCATACCCGGCCCTATCTCGCGAGGCAATGATCGGGCGAGCCCGGCCCTGGACCCCCGTTGCTGGGGTGTGGACGCGATGCTAAGCATGGCGACCTGCGGGCCAGGAGCCGCGCTCGCCATGCAACCCAAGCTTCGCGCCAAGATAGAAAGCATCGCCGAGCGTCACGAGGAGCTCAGCGAAATGATCTGCGACCCCGGGATCATGGCTGACAAGCGGCGCTTCCTCGAGCTGTCGCGCGAGCACGTCGACCTGAGCGCCGTCGCCATGGCGTTCGCGCGCCTGCTCGAGTTCGAGCAGCAGCTCGAACAAGCCCGCGAGCTGCTCGACGACCCCGACATGCGCGAGCTCGCCCAGGACGACATCCGCGAGCTCGAGCAGAGCGTGTCGGACACCACCGCCGAGCTGATGAAGCGGCTCACGCCCAAGGATCCAAACGACGGCAAGAACTCGATCCTCGAGATCCGCGCCGGACCCGGGGGCGACGAGGCCGGCCTGTTCGTCGCGGATCTGTGGCGCATGTACAACCGCTACGCGGAGCGCCACAACCTCACGATCGACCAGGTCGAGTTCTCGGAGAACTCGGCGGGCGGCTTCAAAGAGGTCAGCGGCCGGGTCTGCGGTCGTGACGTCTACGCCAAGCTCAAGTA
The DNA here is from genome assembly GCF_000737335.2 of Enhygromyxa salina. Taxonomy (GTDB): domain Bacteria; phylum Myxococcota_A; class Polyangia; order Nannocystales; family Nannocystaceae; genus Plesiocystis; species Plesiocystis salina_C. The sequence continues at coordinate 55,290 of NZ_JMCC02000035.1, forward strand.
CGAGCGCGGCGTGCATCGGGTCCAGCGGGTCCCAGCGACCGAGTCACAGGGCCGGATTCACACCTCGACCGCGACCGTCGCCGTGATGCCCGAGGCCGAAGAGATCGACATCCACATCGATCCAAGCGACCTCGAATTCACGGCGATGCGCTCGAGCGGCTCGGGCGGCCAGCACGTCAACACCACCGACTCCGCGGTCCGCGTGGTCCACGGTCCAACCGGCATCGCGGTCCGCTGTGACCAAGAAAAGTCGCAGATCAAGAACCGCGAGCTGGCCCTGCAGCGGCTGCGCTCGAAGCTGCTCGAGATCGAGATCGAGAAGGCCGAGACCGAGCGCGCCGCCAATCGCCGCCAGCAGATCGGCACCGGCGATCGCTCCGAGAAGATCCGCACCTACAACTATCCGCAGGACCGTGTCACCGACCACCGCATTGGCGTGACCCGGCACAACCTCTCGGGCTTCATGGACGGCGACATCGACGACATCCTCGCCAGCCTGCGCCAAGACGAAGAGGCCGCGCGCATGAGCGAGATGGCCGGGGGCTGACGTTGAAGCAGTCGGTCAACGTCGAGATCGCTGGGCAGACGCTGTCGATCCGCAGCGACGAGGGCCCCGAGTATGTCCAAGAGCTGGCCGACTACGTCGACGCCCACCTGCGCGAGCTGAGCGGGAGCCGGCGCAGCTTCTCGCTGCAGCGCGTCGCGCTGCTGGTCGCGATGCAGATCGCCGACGAGTTGTTTCGTGAGAAGGATCTGCGCCAGCGCTACCGGGCCCGCGTCGAAGCCCGGCTCGCGGGGCTCGAGGCCGCGTTCGCGGCCCACGAGGCCCAGCTAAACGCGCTCGAGTCCGGTGATCCGAGCGCCTCATGACCCCCACAGCCGCCTTCGCACCTCGGGGTCACTCGCTTCGCTCGCTCCCAAGGGGCCGTTTGTTCGCAGGGGCATGATTGGCCCCCTAGAAGGGGGCTCTCGTCTGGGCACCTGGAGCTGGGTGGGGGGCTCTTCATTTACGTGGTCGATTATGACCCCCACAGCCGCCTTCGCACTTCGCGGTCACTCGCTTCGCTCGCTCCCAAGGGGCCGTTTGTTCGCAGGGGCATGATTGGCCCCCTAGAAGGGGGCTCTCGTCTGGGCACCTGGAGCTGGGTGGGGGGCTCTTCATTTACGTGGTCGATTATGACCCCCACAGCCGCCTTCGCACTTCGCGGTCACTCGCTTCGCTCGCTCCCAAGGGGCCGTTTGTTCGCAGGGGCATGATTGGCCCCCTAGAAGGGGGCTCTCGTCTGACCACCTGGCGTTGGGTGGGTGCCTCTCCATTTACGTGGTCGATTATGACCCCCACAGCCGCCTTCGCACCTCGGGGTCACTCGCTTCGCTCGCTCCCAACGGGCCGTTTGTTCGCATCCGCATGTGTGGCCCCCTCGAAGGGGGCCCTTGTCTGGGCACCTGGAGCTGGGTGGGGGGCTCTCCATTTACGTGGTCGGCTATGACACCCATGGGAGCTTGGACTTCGCCGACCGCAGCCGCTGGCGCGTCGGGTCACTTCGCTCCTCGGGCGATGTCCGGGGCGACTGGCGGATGAACATCCCGTAGACTCCAGCAAATGCCCGCCCCCAGCGAGCAACCTCAGTCTCCCGCACTCCGGGTCCTGATCGAGCGCGGCTTCTTCGAGGCTGCGTCCGATCTCGCAGCGATCGACGCCGCGATGCAGGCCGGGATGGTGACCTTTTACAACGGCTACGATCCAACCGCGGCGTCGTTGCACGCGGGCAGCCTGCTGACGATCATGGCCGCCCGGCACCTGCAGCGTCACGGTCACCGACCGCTGATGCTGCTTGGTGGCGCGACCGCCCGGGTCGGAGATCCTTCGGGCCGCAGCGAGACCCGCAAGATGCTCGACGATCAGCAGATCGGCAGCAACCTCGCTTCGCTGCAGCGGCAGTTCGCCCGGTTTCTGCACTTCGACAGCGGCGCGCCCAACGACGCGCAGGTGATCGACAACAACGACTGGCTGTCGGGCCTGCGCTACATCGAGTTCATCCGTGACATCGGCCGGCACTTCACGGTCAACCGCATGATCGCGGCCAAGACCTACCGCGAGCGGCTCGAGTCCGAGCAACCGCTGTCGTTCCTCGAGTTCAACTACCAGCTGCTGCAGGCCTACGACTTCCTGCACCTGCACCGCGAGTTCGACTGCAGCCTGCAAGTGGGCGGCGCGGATCAGTGGGGCAACATGATCTCGGGCGTCGAGCTGATCCGTCGGGTCGGCGCGGAGCAAGACGAGAGCGATCGGCCCGACACGGCCCACTGCCTGACCTACCCGCTGCTGATCACCGCCGACGGCAGCAAGATGGGCAAGACCGCCAAGGGCGCGGTGTGGCTCGACCCCGAGCTGTGCTCGCCCTTCGACTACTTCCAGTACTGGATCAACTGCCACGACCGCGACGTAGAGATGCTGCTGCGGCTGTTCACCGAGCTCCCGCTCGAGCAGATCACGGAGCTCGCTCGCCACGAGGGCGCCGCGCTCAAGCAGGCCAAGGACACGCTGGCGTTCGAGGCGACCAAGCTGCTGCATGGCGAAGACGAGGCCGAGCGGGCCCGCCGGGCCACGGTCCAAGCGTTTGGCAGCGGCGAAGACTGGAGCGCGTTGCCGTGCATCGAGATCGACGTGCCGGAGCTGCGGCTGATCGATCTGGTCGTTCACGAGAGCATCGGGGGGTTCAAGTCCAAGCGTGATGCTCGTGAGCGCATCAAGTCTGGGGCGGTCAAGATCGACGGCGAGCCGGCGGTCGATCACGCCGAGCTGATCACGCCCGCGCGCTGCGGCGACGATGGCCTGCGTCTGCAGATCGGCCGCAAGAAGCGCTTCCGCGTGAAGCTGAAGTGAGGCGGTCCCCAGCCGGAGCTGAGCGGGGGCGCGACGGTCGAGACGAGCGCCCCTTAGCTCACACGCTCGCGCGCGGTCTCGTGCCCGAAACATGTCGGCGTGCCCCCCGTACTCGGGTTCACGTGACTGTCCCAACGACCCGCCGGCCCTCAGCGCGCTGCCAAGGCCGCCTGCGAGCCCGATTTGCGCGCCGCCCTTGCGCCCTGCGATTGCCGACTTAGAAATCTCTGCCTGCATGGATCCTTCGATTACGTCCACGGTCGTCCGCGCGCTCCCGACTCATGAGGGGGCCGGTGCGGGAGCCGGCGTCGACCTCTCGCTCCTCAAAGACGAGCTCGAGCAGGTCGCCATCGAGGCCCTCGACGCACGGATGCGGGGTGTGAACCTCGATGTCGCCGTCCACGACCCGCGCTTCCCCCACCTGATTGAATTTCACGAAGGCCTGCGCGACGCCCTGCTCGTCGAGATCCCGCGAGAGCTGCAGCCCTGGGTCGCCGCGATCGGCGGCGAAGCGGTCGAGCGCAGGCTGTCACCTTCGGCCAAGCCCAAGAGCGCCCGCAAGGCCGCCGAGCTGCAAGCCCAGTCGCAGGCCGTCGCCGGGCGCCTGTCCAGCCTTCACACCGATCTGTTCGCGCGCGCATTTGGGGCCGATCCTGCCAGCGCAGGAGACGGCCCCGAGCAATTGCAGGCCGCGCTGAGCGAGCTGTTGCTGTTCGAGTCGGTGCGCCTGCAGTTGCTGGTCACCACGTGGAGCTCGACCGAGTTCGAGTCGCTCGGCGGCGACGAGCAAGCCGTTGACGAGATCGCGTGGACCGAGGTCGAGGCGATGCTGCTCGAGCCGGCGCTGACCGAAGAGGACATGCGCCCGCTGCCGGTCATGGTCGCGGCGAGCAACGTCGCGCTCGCTCGCGACGCCGCCGATCGGGCCGAGGCGCTGCGCATGGTCGGTGAGGACGAGCGCGAGACCCTGCGCATGCGCGCGCGCCTGCGGGCCGCCCTGCGCGAGCTTCGGCTGGCCGAGTCCGTGTTGCTGGAGAACGCGCTGGCTGGCTTGCTGGGCGAAGATCGGGTCGAGCTCTTGGACTTGCAGGCAAACCGCCCGGTCGCCCTCGATGGGCTCAGCCGCCAGGCCATGGATCAACGAGTGTCTCGCGGCCGGCGGGCGCTGACCCAGGGCCCCGACAGCTGGCCCAGCCGTCGGCGACCCGCGCTCTTCGATCTGCTTCGCCACCGCACGCTGGGCGACGAACACGGCACCGAACTGGGCACTGAACTGGGTCACGAACTGGGCGACGAAGCCTGAGCGGACGCGCCCTGAGCAGACGCGGCCTAACGAAACCGCGCCGGGCGTGGCGCCGATCCAGTATCCTCGGCACATGCCAGCCGCCGTGCGCAGAACAATCCTGTTCGCGGTGACGCTGAGCCTCTCTGCTCTCAGCTCGGGCGAGGGCTTCTCGGCCGCTTGCGGACGCCTTCATGGACTGGCTCACCGCGGGCAGCGAATCGCGTGGGCGGTCCCGCCACCCAGGCTCGACGGTTCGCCACCTGCGCCGGTCGAGGGGCCCCGGCTCGCGCCGGATCCCGAATCGCAAGACGACGCCGAGCTGCCGCCCGTGCCGCCGCCGTCGATCGACCCCGAGCCAACTTCGGGGATCGAGTTCGCCGTGCCGCCACCAGCAGCGTCAGCGCCCGAGCTCGAGCCCACCCAGGATCCGCTCGCGGCCCGACCTGAAACCATCGAAGAGCGCCGCGACCCAGACCGCGCGCCGCCGAGCGGCAATTGGCTGCTGGTGTCCGGCGGCTCCGCGCTGCCCCTGGCCGCCCTCGCCGGCGGCTACTTCGTGTGGATGGCTCGCACAGGCGCGGCGCCCGGTAGCAACACGAAGCCGCAAGTCACCTCGATCGCAATCGCCACAGCAGGGATCTCGCTCTACGGGGCCATCGCGCTGAGCGTCGGTGGATATCGCAACTACCAGCTGCAGCGCTGGGCCCAACGTCACCGCGTGATAGCGCTGCCTCAAGGCGACGGCCTGATCACGGGTGGGATGCTGGCGCTGTTCTCCGCGGCTCCCCTCGTGCCGGTCGGGCTCTCGCTGGGGTCGGTCTCGAGCGCGCTGAGCGTGACGATGGTGGCCACGTCGATCACGCTATCCGCGGTCGGCGGCCCCGTCATGCTGGCGATCGGCGCCAAGCGCCTGAGTCACTACCGCGAGACCGGCGGCTGGCGTCGGCGAGCCCCCAGCATCGTCGGTCGCCCGCCGGGCCAGTCGATCCCCTTGGTCCCCACGATCGTGCCCTCGATCGTGCCCTCGAAGGAGGGCGTCACGCTGGGCGTCGCCGGCCAATTTTGACGCGCAGCGGCGAGCGTGGGTAGGTACACCTCAGCGCTCGCGTCCGCGCTGCCATGAGCGACTCAACCACCCACACCCCCCACGCGCGCCGCCTGAGCGTCGCCGCGCTGGTGTTCGTGCTCAGCCTGGCGCTGGATCAGTGGTCCAAGCAGTGGGCTGTCACCAGCTTGCGCGAGCAGCCGGCCAAGCCCGTGATCGACGGCGCGCTGGTGTTCGACTACGCGTTCAACACGGGCTCTGCGTTTGGCATGTTCGCGGATCACCCAGCCGCGAGGACCTTCTTCATCGTCACGACCGTGCTCGCGCTGGCGTACATGGCCGCGCTCACGTGGCGGCTGCCGGGGAGTCTGACCTCACCCCGCGTGGCCTACGGCGGCACCCTTGGTTTGACGCTGATGGCCAGCGGCGCGCTCGGCAACCTGATCGACCGGCTGCTCCGGCTCGACACAGTCCGCGTCAGGTTTGGCGACCACCTCCCATTTTGGCTGATCACGGAGCACCCCACCGAGCTGGCCCAGGCGCTGCTGCGCCCGCGAAACTACGTCGATGTCCCGCGCCACGGCGTGGTCGACTTCATCGTCGTCTACTACTGGCCCACCCGCCGCTGGCCGACCTTCAACATCGCCGACGTGTGCCTCGTCATCGGCGTGGCCCTGTTCTTGATTTATCTGGCCCGCCAACCCCGCTCGCGCGACACGCCTGGCCTCGAGCTTCCTAGCGCGTGAGCCCGCGCATCCGCCCGCGAGATTCCCCACCCCACGCGCATCCCCGCGGACCCGACACCCGATGGCTGTAGCGGGTTAATGCAGCTAACCTCCGCGCTCCATGAGCCCGGACAAGCCCCAGCCCCCGGAGCCCTCGCGAAACAGCCGCCTGCTCGTCGTCGCGATTGTGTTCGCCGTCGCCATCGGTTTGGATCTGTGGTCCAAGGCCTGGGCGTGGGAGCACCTCAAGGACGGCCCGTCCGTCGAGGTGATCGAGCACTTCTTCTACTTGAAGTTTGGGTTCAACACCGGCTCCGCGTTCAGCTTCTTGCGTGACGAGTCTTGGGCTCGCTACTTCTTCATCACGGTCACCTTCCTGGCGCTCGGCTACATGGGTTGGTTGGCCTGGAAGATGCCCACCTCGCGCGTGTACGGGTTCATCGCGGTCGGGCTGATCGCTGCGGGGGCCGCCGGCAACCTGCATGACCGGTTCGTGCGGGTCATGCCCGTGTGGATGAACGGCGAGTTCGTCGAGCGCCATGGCGTCATCGACTTCTTGCAGTTCTACTACCCGTGGAAGCAAGACAGCTACTGGCCGATCTTCAACGTCGCCGACACGGCGCTGGTGTGCGGCGTCGCGCTGCTGTTGATCTTCCTGCACTACCACGGCGCCGAGGGCGAGCTAGCTGACGCCAAGGACGGCGCGCCGGCCAAGGCGGACGGGGCCGCGGCCGAAGACGAAGACGAAGAAGAGGATGAGAAGAGCGAAGCGGCCGAGAGCGAAGAGGACGAGGGCGAGCTGGCCACGCCGGCACCCGCCTAGAGTGCTCGGCGGGCGGCCCGGCTCGGCGGGCGGGCTCAGCTCAGCTCAGCTCGCCGTTCTTGGCCTTCTGCAGCCACATCCGCGCCTCTTTCTCGATGATCTCGAGCGCCTTGCCGCGAAACGGGCGGAACAGCATCGGCACGTCGAGCTCGAGCTCGAGCTTCTTGGCCTTGACCGTCATCACGCCCGCGAGGCGCTTGCCGAGCACGGTGAAGCCCAGCTCGACCCGCGACTCGTTGACCCACTTGTAGCTGTACTCGTACTCGGCGAAGCGTTCTTTGTAGGCGAGCGCGGCCTTGTCGGCGGCGAGCTTGGCGAGGGCGAAGTCGAGGTCGTGCGGGATGTCGTGTGTCACGGGGCCGAGAGTCTAGGCGCCCCGATCCGCGGTCGCAAACGGCCTGTCCTTGCCCCTGGTGCCGTCTGTGTGGGTCGGCCCAGGTGCGCATGGCTCTGCTCACTGGCGCTTCACTCGTTGGGGTCGTCGTCGTCCGCGCTGACCTCTTCGGTCTTGCCCGCGAGCGCGTCGATGAAGCCCTTGGTGTAGCTGAAGGCGCTCCACACCGACAACACCGCCGACACGTACAGCAGCAGCATCCCGATCTCATAGAAGCGCAGCCACCCGCCCCACGGCGCGAGATACGGGAAGTAGATCAGCACGCAGGCGATCCCGATCACCTGAAAGCTGGTCTTGGCCTTGCCGCCAGCCCCGGCGGTGATCTCGATGCCTTCGTTGATCGCGATGGTTCGGAGCCCCGAGATGTAAAATTCACGACCCAGCAGGACCGCGATCAGCCACGGCGGCATTCGGCCCTCGGCGCACAGATAGACCAGCAGCGCCATGACCATGATCTTGTCGGCGAGCGGGTCGGCGAACTTTCCGAAGAAGGTCACCAATCCGCGTCGGCGCGCCAGCCAGCCATCGAGCACGTCGAGGCCGCCGGCGATCAGGAACAGCGCCATCGCCACCACGCCCTTGAACGGGTCGGTCTTGTCGACCAGCATCAAGATCGGCGGGATCATCAGGATCCGCCCAATCGTGATCATGTTGGGGAGGTTGAGGATCTCGCGCTTGAAGCCCTCGAGCCGGGGCCGTCGCCGGGTCCGGCCCGACTTGCGCTGTGGGTTGGCGCCGCTCAATCGGGCTCCCTGACCCAATCCGAGACGCGACCAGGCTCCTCGACCTCGACCAAGTCGGCGTCGCTGAGCTCGAGTGTGTCATCGCGGCGGCCGGTGCCCCTCGAGCGCCCACCCGGGAGCGCCACGAACACCGCGCCCTCGCCCTCGCAGCGCAGAAACGGGCTGCGCCGCTCGGCGGCGGGGACAACGTTGCCGACCCAACCGACGAACCCGCTGGCGTGGACGCGATGCGGCCGCTCGGGCGAGACCTTGACCGCGACCAGCTCACCCGACACCCGCAGCGCGACCATGCCCTCGCCGGCCACCCGAACCAGCGAGATGCCCTTGGTGTCGCGCGAGCCCGGCAGCATGCCAACATCCCACATCAAGGTGGCATCGAGCGCCCACAACAGCGGCTCGACAAAGAAGCACAGATCCCGCTCGAGTCGGAGCGGATAGAAGCGCTCGTTCTCCCGCGAGATGATCAGATAGCCTTCGCCCTCGAGCGAAGCCAAGCGTCGAAACACATCTGGGACGGCGCGACCCTGCATCCGCCGATTGAGCGGGCGGATCTCCAGGTTCTCGCTGCAGACCAGCAGCGAGTCCGTTCGCGTCATGGTCTCACCGGTGACGTTGACGAGCAGGTGACCATCACGCGTGAGCGAGAGCGTGCCCGTTCCCGGCTCCGGCGTCAGCAGGCGGCTGAACGCAAAGCTGGTCACGCCGGGGATGTCGGTGGTCGTCACGAGGCCAGAAGCTAACCCGAGGGCCGGTGCGTGGGCAACGCGGCCCTCTCGGCGGCGCGCGGTCAGGCCGAAGCGGGAGCGGGAGCTCGCCCGTGCGGCCGGTCGGTCATGTGACGGGCTCGGGGCGGAGGGTCTGGGGCGAGGCTGACACCGTTCGACACCACCCATTGTCAGCTGCGACGGGCCAGCTCGACCGAGCCCTCGCGCCTCATACGTACGTACGATAAAGCCAAGATCGCGCGTCCTGGGTATAGAATCCTATCGTGGGCGTCGATTCACTCCGCATTGAGCGCGTTCTTCGAAGTCTCGTTGCGGCGTCAGAAGGCAACTACAGCGTCCGTATCCCGCTCGAGGATGTGGACGACGAGTTTCTCGAGATGGAGGTCGGCATCAACTTCCTGCTCGAAGAGCTGCTCGTTCGGCGCAAGGAGAACGAGGCCCAGCGCGAAGAGATCATCGCAGGCGCCAAGCAGATCGCCGCCCAGTCCGCCGCGCTCGTCGCCGCGCTCTCGACCCCGATCATCGTGGTCTGGCCGGGCGTGCTCGCGCTCCCGCTGATCGGCCCCATTGACTCCGAGCGGGCGAGCCACATCAGCGCCACGCTGCTCGCCCGCGTGACCGCAGAGCGAGCCACCCACGTCATCCTCGATCTCACGGGCGTCGATCGGGTCGAGACCCAGACCTTGACGGCGCTGCTGCGAATGATCCGGTCCCTGCGTCTCATCGGCGCTGCGTGCTTCGTCACCGGGATCAGTGCTCGGGGCGCCCGCCAGATCGTCGAGCTTGGCGTCGAGGCCGCCCACTTCAGGTCCCTGAGCCGGGTCTCGGACGCGCTCGCGTTGGTGCTGGCCGAGAAAACGGTCAAGCGAGGCGACACCAGGCATTTCACCGCGCCCCCCTAATCACCACACCAAGACGAGAGCACCATGCCGTTAGAATTCGAAGATGCCGTCAGCCCCAGCGGTGTTCCCTACCTCTGTATCCACGCGTCTGGCCAAGTCTCGCTAGCGGACGGTCATGCGTTCGCCGCCTTGATCGCGCCGGGCGCCCGCCACCACCGCGGGCTGGTGCTCTCGCGGGTCGCCAAAGGCACCGAATACTCGCCCGAGGTCCGCAAGTTCTTTCCGACCGTTCACGAAGACTTCACGGCCGTCGCGGCGATCGTGACCAGCCCGATCGTTCGCGCGGCGATCAACCTGATGCTGCGCTTCGCCAATTCCAGCGGCGCCGTGCTGCGCATGTTCACGAGCGAGACCGAGGCGATGGCGTGGCTAGAGAGCCACGTCAGCGCCTGAATGGGCCCCCAAGGGCGCGCTGATCAGATTGTCCAGATTGTCCAGATTGTCCAGATCCGGGCGTCACAGCTTGCGGGCCGCATACACGACCCCGAGGCACATCTCGTCGTAGGTGCCGTCGCCCCACCCAATGGTCTCGGGCTGCTTGGGCTCGCCGTTGATCATGGGCTGGTTGGCCTCGGTGTTGTCGTAGTAGCAGTCGAGCTGCATGGAGTCGCCTGCCCCGAAGCTGCGCGGCTGCTGGTGCATGTAGTCACCCTGCCAATTGAAGTCCCAGTCGTCGATCTGCAGCAGGCAGTCCTCGCCGCCCTCGCTGGGCAAGATCGACAATTTCGCGTGGGTGCCGATCAAGTGCATGTGCAGCGCGCTGCGCCAGATGTCGATCTCTTCGGCCGGGCCAACGCCGAGCACGGCAAGCGTGTACGCGAAGAAGTCACCCTCCCGTGGCAGCGTGGCGGCGTGGTGAACGTTGGCGTCACCGGCTGGGATCGTCATGGGCGAGATCCCAAATGGCCACCTGTAGTCGGTGACCGGCACGAAGGTGCCAGGCCGCTCGACCGTGTCGGTGATCTGAAAGCCCAGCGTGGTTTGATCTGGACCCAGCTGCTGCCCGATCGTGCTGTAGTGGACCTGGACGATCAGCCACGAGCCAGGCTCGACCTTGATCCCCGTGCCCTCTGGGGCCCGCCACGCGTCCATCCCAGGCACCCAGTCACCGAGCCAGCGCGCGGTCCAGTCGAGCTTGCCGGGGCCACCAAAGCACTCGTAGCCAGGCCCGGGCTCGGCGTCGTCGAGGTCGTGGTAGAAGCTGGCCTGCTCCGCGTCGGCGACGAAGCTGATCACGTGGTGAACCAGCTCGAGCTGGTCCGGGTACACGACCTGCCCGGTCACATACACCGGCTCGGTCAGATCCTCGGGCCACGGCACCATGAAGCAGCGATAGTCATCGGGCGTCGCGGTTGGGGTGTAGACCTCGGGGATCTGCAGGGTGAAGTCGGACACGAACGGCTCTGGCGGCGTCGGATCGGGCGTCGCGTTGGCGGCGTCCCCCTCCGGGTACCCGGCGTCGATCCACGCCAACAGCACCTCGCGGGCCTCGACAGGCAGGCTGCGATCCCCCTCGAAGCTGTTGCAGTCCGGGTTGGGCGGCCACGGCGGCATGCTCAGATCCCCGATCGACGGCGGCAAGATCGGCGCGAGCTCCTGAACTTGCGCCCAAGTCTCGAGCGCGAACGGACCAATGCCCCCTTCGAGGTGGCACGTGACGCAATACTGGTCGAGGATCGGCTTGGCGTCGCTCCAGTAGCTCAGCGCCGCGCTTGGATCGCCGTCGCCGTCGCCCGTGGTTGGATCGCCGTCGCCGTCGCCCGTGGTCGGATCGCCGTCGCCGGTCGTCGTGTCGGGATCGCCAAGCTCGTCGCCGCCGCCGCCATCCCCACACGCGGGCAGCGCCACGAGTGACAGCCCGAGCAACGTCACAAACAGGGGTGCCTTGGTCGACATGACCCGTGATACCAGGCACTCGGGCGCGCGTATATGACTCGCGCCGGCCACCGACCGAAAACCAGTCTTGGCCGCCAGTGACTACAAGATGTTGCGGGCCGGCCCGCGGCGGAGCTCGCCGCCGCCGAGCTGGGACTGACGCTCGTACGCGTAGTAGCGACGCAGCACGCCTTTGACGTAGGCCCGGGTCTCTACATAGGGCGGCACCCCGTTGTACTTCACGACCGCGCCCGCGCCGGCGTTGTAGCCGGCCGCGACCAGCACCATGTCACCGTTGAAGCGGTTGGCTAGCAGCCGCAGCAGCTTGCAGCCGCCGTAGATGTTCTGACGCGGATCAAAGGGCTGCGGGACCCCAAGGAACTTGGCGGTGCCCGGCATCAGCTGCATCAGGCCCATGGCGCCAGCCCGGCTCACCGCGTTGGGGTTGTAGCGGCTCTCGGTGTGGATGACCGCGCGCACGAACGACTCGGGGAGCTGGTAGCGACGGGCCGCGCCGCGGATGTACGCGTCGTAGCGGTGGGCCTTCTCGCTGTCGAGCGCGAGGTTCGCAGCGCCCGCGCTGCCTGGTCCGCGGGGGATCTCGGCGAGGTTCGTGCGGTTGGCGGCGATGCTCTTGTAGAGCTTCCAGTCGCCGTTCTTGCCGCGCGGGCGGTTGGTGATGTGGAGGACGCCGTCCTCGTCGGTGTACTTGAAGTAGTTGTTGCTGTTGGGGTTGGGCTTGCCCGCGTCGACCTGCGCGGGACTCGCGAGCAGGACGACGGCGCCCAAGCTGAGGCCCGCCGCGGCCAAGCGCCAACACCGGCCCGCGGATGAGCGTGTACCGATCGCCCTCAAACAGCTTCGCGCGCGCATCCACGCCACTCTAACAGCACCGCCGCCGCTCGCCGAACAAACAGCCCTACACCGGACTGGGACAAACCGATATTGTCTGGCCCCACGGGCATCCTCGCACTCCAGGGATGCCCCCTCCCCCCGAGCCCGTGTCGAACGCGCCCCACGTCCATCACACCGACACGCTGGTGCTCGGCAGCGGCCTCGCGGGCTTGTACTTCGCGCTGCAGGTCGCCGATCGCCGCAGCGTCACGATCTTGACCAAGCACCGGCGCGAGTCGTCGAACACCCGCTGGGCCCAAGGCGGGATCTCGGCGGTGTTCTCGCCCGAGGACAGCCTCGATGCCCACGTCGCCGACACCCTGGCCGTTGGGGCGGGGCTGTGTCGCGAGGCCATGGTCCGGCGGGCCGTCGAGCACGGGCCAGGGATCGTGGTCAGGCTCGCCGAACAATTTGGCGTGCAGTTCGATCGCTCGGGCAACGACCCAAGCTCGCCCTTCGAGCTTGGCCGCGAGGGCGGCCACTCCAGCCGCCGCGTGGTCCACCACCGCGACATGACCGGCGCCGAGATCGAGCGGGCGCTGATCGAGGCCGTCGAGCGCCACCCCAACATCCAGATCCTCGAGCACCACGACGTCATCGATCTGCTCAGCTTCGCCCACCTCGAAGCCGGCTCGCAGGATCGTGGCTGCTTCGGCTGCTACGCCCTGGACATCGTCAACGACCGGGTGCTCGCGTTTGTCTCGCCGGTGACCGTGCTCGCAACCGGCGGCGCGGGCAAGGTCTACCGCTACACCTCCAACCCCCACATCGCGACGGGCGACGGGATCGCAATGGCGTACCGCATTGGCGCCGAGGTCGGAAACCTCGAGTTCATGCAGTTCCACCCGACGATCCTGTTCCACCCCGACGCCAAGAGCTTCCTGATCTCAGAGGCGCTGCGCGGCGAGGGCGGGATCCTGCGCACGATCGGCGGCCAGGATCTCATGCAGTCGCGGCATCCAATGGGCAGCCTGGCACCGCGCGACGTGGTCGCCCGAGAGATCGACGCCGAGCTCAAGCGCAGCGGGGCCAACAACGTGCTGCTGGACATGACGCACCTCGATCACGACTTCATCGTCGATCGATTCCCGGCGATCCATGCCCGCTGCACTGCGCTGGGCATCGACATGCGCAAGGTCCCGATCCCGGTGGTACCCGCCGCGCACTACACCTGCGGCGGCGTGGTCGTGGATCCCTGGGGCCGCACCGCGATCCCCGGGCTCCTGGCGATCGGCGAGGTCGCGATGAGCGGGATGCACGGCGCCTGCCGCCTCGCGAGCAACTCGCTGCTCGAGGCCGTGGTGCTCGCCGCGGGCGCCGCCGAGGTCTGCGACGAGTTCGGCGTCACCCCACCGCGCAAAGTAGAAGCGTGGAACGAGGGCGACGCCGTCGACTCGGGCGAGGCCGTGATGGTCACCGCCAACTGGGAAGAGGTGCGCGCGCTGATGTGGAACTACGTCGGCATTGTCCGCTCCGACAAGCGCCTGGCCCGGGCCCGACGTCGGCTCGAGATCCTTCATCAAGAGATCCGCGAGTACTACTGGCACTACCGGCTCACGCGCGACGTGCTCGAGCTGCGCTCGATCGCCCTCGTCGGCTACCTCATGGTCGAGAGCGCCTCGCGGCGGCGAGAGAGCCGTGGCCTGCACTACACTCTGGACTACCCGCAGACCGACCCCGGCCAAGCTCGGGAGACGATCTTCACCCGCCAAGACGGACCATGAACCTGCTCACGCGATCTTCTTTGCTCGCGGTCGCCCTGCTGATGGCTGGCGCGACCGCTTGCGCCGCCGGTGCCAAGCGCAACCCCGAGGGCCTGCGCGACGCCTACGCGGCCGCGCTGCGAGCCGACGACCCCGACGCCGCCTACGCCCTGCTCGCCCCCGACGTCCAAGCCCGGACCGACCCCGCCAAATTCCGCGAGCGCTGGGCCAAGAACAACAAGCAGCACAAGGCTGCGCTCGCGGCCCTCAATTCCATCGACGAAGACCGCGAGACGCCCGTGTTGACCGGCACGACCACCCACGAAGGGGGCGTGTTGCTGCACTGGACCCACACCAGCGTCGGCTTCTTGGTCGTCGATGGGCTGCCCGGGATCCCCGACACCTCGACCCCCGCCGCGACCGCGCGGGCCCTGATCGCCGCGCTGCGAGCGGTCTCGACCGTCCAGCTCGAGCGCGTGCTCGCAACCGAGCTGCTCGAGCTGCTTGGTGAAGACTGGACCGCGCGCGCCGACGCGATCGAGGCCGCGCTCGAGGAGCCGGGATCGATCAGCTACTCGGCCGACAACGCCCGCGCGGTGCTGCGCTACGCAGCCGGCGCGATCACCTTCGAGCAAACCTCGCAGGGCTGGCGCGTGTCCGAGATCCGCTAAAGACGCGTCGGCGCCCGCGCGAACGGATGAACCTCGCCTCTCGAGGGGCTGACCTGAGCCGCGGTCCCCGCCTACCGATCGGTCAGAAATACATATTCGCCCTCGTCAAGCGCCGCGAAAGTCCCCAGCCTCACGGCCTGCGCTCGCCCGCCGTCTGGACACTATCCCCGCCTCCGAGCTAATATCTGCCGGATTTCCTAAGACATCCGCGGCGCAAAGGTCGTCCAGAACAACGTTTGTGCCGTGGACGAGCGCACTACAGGATGTTTGAGCAAATCGGGGCTGTCGGGGCGATCATGCCTCATTTGCGCGCAAAGGCGCGGCTTGCGCAGCCTTGCCAGCACGGGATCCAAAGGACGCGATGATCGACACCGAGAACTTCGAGATTGGTATGACCGCGGTCTACCCGGCCCACGGCGTCGCGGACGTGGTGGGGCTCGAGACCAAGCACGTCGGGGGGCAGGCGCTGCGCTTCTACCACCTGCAGGTCCGCGGGAGCGGCCTCAAGATCATCGTTCCAATCGACAAGGCCGGTGAAAACGGCATGCGACCGCTCGCCGGCCCCGACGAGATCGACAAGATGTTCGAGCTGCTGCGCGACCACGATGTCCCAGCGGACCGGCAGACCTGGAACCGGCGCTATCGCAACTTCATGGAGAAGATCCGGACCGGATCGCTCCACGAGGTCGCCGAGGTCTACCGCGATCTGTCCCTGCTTCGCTCACAAAAGACCCTGTCGCACGGCGAGCGCGAGATGCTGCGGACAGCCCGCGATCTCCTCGTTGGTGAGCTCGCGGTCGCCCGCGAGACCCCCGAGGACGAGGTTGCCGAACAGCTCGATTCCATGTTTAAGAACTGAGCCGCGCTGGTTTCAGCTCGGGTTTCAACTCAGGCGAGGCTTCTCGCCCGCTTGCGAGCGCTGGGCTCCCAGCTGAACCAGCCGTCCACCCACGCCACCGCTGGCCGGCGCGACCCGCCGCCCAGTCGACCAGAGGGCCAAGATCATCGAAATCCAATTGTCCAACGATCCCTGGGAGCAGGTCGACGTCGACGCGTTCGTGTGCCCGGTCAACTCCGACTGCGAGTACACCACCTACCCGGCGTCACGCATCAAGGAGCTGTCCGGGCTCCCGCTCGAGCAGCTGCTGCGTCCTCACACGCCGCTGGCGATCGGCGCGGCGTTCGTGACCGAGGGCGGCAAGCTGCGCGCCCGCAACCTGATCCACGTCCCCAACACCAACAAGGCCGGTGAGCAGGTCCAGGTAGAGGACATCGCGCGGGCGACCGCCGCGGTGATCGTGACGTGCGAGCTCAAGGGCTACAACAGCGTCGCGGTCCCGCTCATGGGCGCGTTCGATACGGGGATCCCGGCCGAGGAAGCCGCCCGGGCGATCCACAGCGAGTTCCGCAGCCATCGCGGCGAACGGCCGGTCCGCGTGTTGTTCGTGGCCCGCAACTCCGACGAGATTGACGTGTTCGAGATGGCGATCGAAGGCCTGTCGTAGGAGCATCCCTCGCATGGCCCCGGCCTACCTCGTACTGGCCGCGATCGCGGTCCTCGGCCTCGCGCTGGGTTGGCGGCTGACGCCAGCACCCGGTCCGCGCCCCCGCGCAGAAGGTCTCGCGCGACTGCTGCAGCTGGGCATCGCCATGACCGGGCTCCTGGTCGTCTCGATGCTGCTCGTGCCGTGGTTCGTTGGGCTCGGTCAGATCAGCTGCACGCCAGAGTCCGAGCGCGCGGGCGCCTGCATCCTCGGCTTGCAGGACCAGGCGCTGTTTGGCGCGTGCGCGTTCACTTGCATGGTTGGGGCAGGCTTCGCGTTCATCTTGCGGACGGGCATCCTGGACTTTCCCGCGCGCGCCCCGATCGAAGCGGCCCAGCGCGAAGGTGGCGTTGGGGACATGGACACGATGACCAACCTTCGGGCTGGGATGCGAAAGCCGGCGCCCGAGCCCGCGGTGGTCTCGAAGCCCGAGCCCGAGCAAGCGCCCGAGCCCGAGCAAGCAGCCAAGCCCGAGCAAGCAGACGAGCCTGAGGCCGCGCAAGCAGACGAGCCCGAGCCCGCGCAAGCGCCCGAGCCCGAGCAAGCAGCCAAGCCCGAGCAAGCAGACGAGCCCGCGCCCGCGCAAGCAGACGAGCCCGCGCAAGCAGACGAGCCCGAGGCGACCAGTCATCGTCGCCTCGAGGGGCCGGTGTTCCGCGCCTTCGTCGATGATGAAGTCGTCGATCTCCAAGTTGCGATCGAGACAGCGGCGAAGCGGCTGCGGAGCGAGCGGGTCGCGGTGGTGTTCTCGCGGGGCGCGAGCAAGGACGCCAACGAGGCGCTGCTCGAGCTCGCGGAGGCATTTGGTGCGCACCGCTACGTGCTCGAGGGCACGGCGGCCGCGACCGAGGGGATCCCCACCGACCAAGAGCCCGACCCCCACGCCGCCGACGAAGTCGCGGGCCCCAACGCTCGCCACGCGGGCCAGCTCGCCTTGGATCTCGCGGGCGAGTTCATTCAGACCGTGTTCTTGCTCGACACCCGAGTCGCGTTCCCGGAGTTCGTGCTCGGCAAGCTCGCGCGCATGCAGTCGGTCTGCATCGCGCACGCGCACGACGAGGTCAGCGCGGCCTGCCAGATCGTGCTGCCCGGCACCAACCCGGGTGAGCGTCAGGGCGAGCTGGTCGACAGCGACGGCGGCACCAACACCCGGCAACCCCGAGAGTCGTTGGTCGTGCAGATCGTAGAGGCTCTGCGCGCGCTGGATCAGTCGTGATGGGCGCGCGAGGCTCGACCGCGTGGGTCCCACGCGCGCCGCTCGTGTGTGCGCTGATGGTCTTGCTCGCGCTGCTGTCCGGCTTGGGCTGCGCGGCCAACACGGCCGACGACGCCGAGGGGCCCCTGTGGTCCGACCCTGGCGTGGTCCGTCTCAGCCCAACGCGGGCGGGCGTGGTCGTGCAGATCCACAATCGCACGGGCACCGTGCGACCGGTCGGCAACTTCGCGCTCGCCGGTGACGACTGGGACGCGCTGCGCTTCGTCGACGACTCCCTGCCCCGCACGATCCCCGCCTACGACTCGGTCCTCGTCGAGCTCGCGCTGTCACCGGCCACGTTTCGGCTCGAGCCCGGGGTCTACCGCTCGGGCCAGGCCTCGTTGACCTTCAGCTCGGATAGCTTTGCCTACGCGACCCCGATCGAGTTCGTTGGCACCGAAGCCGATCGCCCGCGCCTGGGCACCGTCGTGGCCGCGGCCCTGGGCTTGGCTGGCCTGGCCCTGGCGTTCGGCTTGGGTCCGCTGCGCACGGGTCCATCGCCCGCGCGCGGCTCCAATCGCAGCGACGGCGCGCGCGGCCTGGGCTTCGCGATCGCAGCTGCGTTCGCCTCTGCCCTGCTGCTCGCCGCCACCATCCCGATCGGCCTGGGTCTGTGTCGCGGCCGGCTGCTCGATCTCGTTGGACCGCGCGAGCTCGAGCAGTGCCGCGAGAGCCTCGGCGGCGTCGAGCTGCTCGCGCTGCCCGGCACGCCCGGCATCTGGTGGTGGCTGGTCGCGCTCGCGCTGTTCACCGCCACGATCACGATCGTCAAAGCCCGCATCCCCGGCGCCGCGCCGACCGACCCAGCCCCGGCGCTCGCGCTCGCCGCCCTGCGCCTGCTCGGCTTCGCCCTGCTGCTCGCCGCCCTCGTCTGCGGCCTCGCGCCTGCCAGCGCCTCGCCCACCGACCTGGTCTTGGCCCAAGCAAAGTTCGTCGAGCTGGCCGGCCTCGAGGTCCCCCGCTGGGGCATCGTCGCCCAGCCGCTCGGCTTCGCCCTTGGCTTTGCCCTGCTGGTTCAATCGCTCCCCACCAAGTCCACGCCCGCAGCCCACGCCGTCGTCGCAACCCTCGAGCGCCTCAACGCCCTGCTGTGGGCCAGCCTGCTCGTGACGCTGTACCTCGGCGGCCCCACGATCCCCGCGCTCACCGAGCGCCCCGTCCCGCTGCTCGCCCACGCGCCCGAGCTCGCCGTCGAGCTGCTGAGCTTCATCGCCAAGGCCGCGGCCGTCCTCTACCTCGCGACCCGGCTTCAGACCCAAGGCCAAGACCCAAGCCAAGACCAAAGCCAGCGGGTCTCGAGCTTGGCGCGCTGGATCATCCCGCTCGCGCTCCTCAACCTCGCGACGATCCTCATCTGGCGACTCATCTAGAGCGCCAAATAGAGCGTCAAAAGAGGAAACAGCCACCGTCCCCTCCGGTTGAGTTCAACCCCTACATGAAGTAGGTGGGTGGCACGATAATCGCTTCGGGCTTCTCGCCGAACGAGCCTGCACTCCCACGAACAGAGGCGGCACCCTGGTTGAAAAAATGTAGGTAGAACTTTCGCGTCTGGGGACGAATGGCTGCGAGAACATTTATACCACGTAGCCACGATCGGCCACGTCTCAAATGCATGGTCAGCTCGAAATCAGTCGCGAAATTATCTTCAGCTCGGGCGAGGGCTTCTCGCCCGCTTGCGCAGTCACGGCGCTGGCCACACCAACGGCGGGGCCAGCGGCAGCGCTACCAGTCTTCACCCGCGCGAAGCACCGCGATGACCTCGCGGATACGCCGACGCACCCGATCCTTGCCGCAGATCTGTAGAGTCTCGAACAACCCCGGACTCGCGGTGCGCCCAGTGACAGCGAGTCGCAACAGCGTGAACAGCTCGCGTGCTTTCCACTGGTGTCGCTCGCAAAATTCGCGCGAGAATGCTTCGAGCCCTTCGCCGGTAAAGCCGCGCGCGCGGGCGTCGAGCTCGATGTCCTCGAGGTAGCGCTCGAGGATCCCGGTGACGTCGGCCCTGCTGCGCTTCTTGATCCGAAACTTCGGCAACACTGGCGCGAGGTCGACGCTGCCGCCGAAGAAAAAGCTGACATAGGGGATCAAGTCGTCGAGCAGATCAATCCGCTGCTGCGCGACCGTGAGCATGGCCTTGATCCGATCCTCGGACAGCACGGTCGCCATCACCCTCGCGTGGAGCTCGTCGATCGACAGCGCCCGAATGTCATCGGCATTGAACGCGGCGAGCTTGGCCTGATCGAACACCGGCCCGCCGGTGCTGACCTTGGACCAGTCGAACACCTCGGTCATCTCGGCGACGCTGAAGCGCTCCTTGTCGTCACCAAACGAGAAGCCCAGGGTGCCCAAGAAATTGAGCAGGGTCTCTGGCAGGTAGCCAAGGTCGCGGTAGTAGTCGATCGAGACCGGGTTCTTGCGCTTCGAGAGCTTGGACTTGTCGGGGTTGCGCAGCAGCCCGATGTGGTACCAGCGCGGCGGCTCCCAGCCGAACATCTCGTAGAGCACGACGTGCTTGGGCGTGCTCGAGATCCACTCTTCGCCGCGGATCACGTGGGTGATGCCCATGTCGTGATCGTCGACGACGTTGGCGAGGTGGTAGGTGGGAAACCCGTCGGACTTGACGATGACCTGGTCGTCGCTCTCTGCGTTGGCCCGGTGGATGCTGCCGCGCAGGCCGTCGACCACCACGGTCTCGCCGACCGTCGGCATCTTCATGCGGACCACGTGGGTCTCGCCAGCCTCGGCCCGGGCCTGCGACTGCGCTGGGTCGAGCTCCCGACAGTGGCGGTCGTAACCATAGTGGGCCGCCTTACTGGCCCGCTGCTGCTCGCGCAGCTCATCGAGGCGGGCCTTGGTACAAAAGCAGCGGTAGGCCGCGCCCTTGTCGAGCAGCACCTGCGCCTGACGTTTGTACAGGTCCAGGCGCTCGGACTGGCGGTACGGCGCGTGCGGTCCGCCCACGTCTGGGCCCTCGTCCCAGGTCAGCCCCAGCCACTGCAGCGCCGAGATGATCGCCTGCTCCGAGCTGAGCGACGAGCGGACCCGATCGGTGTCCTCGATGCGCAAGATGAACGTCCCGCCGTGCTTGCGGGCGAACACGTAGTTGAACAGCCCGATGTAGGCGGTCCCGACGTGCGGGTCGCCGGTTGGGCTTGGGGCGATCCGTACCCGCGGCGGCATCCGCCCTGGATCTTGCTGATTCGCGGTTTGCTCGGGGATCTGCGGGCCATCACTCGTCATGGTGCCGAGTCCCTACCACACAGCCAGCGCTGCAAGTACACTCGGGGCGCGTGAGTGACGTCAGCAGCCACATTTATCAAGCCGTCCGGGAGGTGATCACCCGGCGCAGTTACGACCGGGCTGTGGCGGCCACCGCCCTCGCCGAGCGGCTGCTCCACAACGAGGGCACGATCGTTCGCCAGGACGACGAGATCCTCGTCGGGACCCGACCGATGTCAAAGGACCGCGAGTTGCTCACTCGCATGTCGCAGTCGACCGGCCTCGGCTTCGCCGTCTACGCGGGCAACCGCCGGATCGCGGTGGCCACGGTGCTCGACGCCGGCACCCCACCCGAGCTCAACGAGTTCGCCCACGGCGATCTCGTCGATCGCGTGCTCCGCCGCCGCGAGGTCTACAAGGGCATCGTGGAGTACCGTGAGCGCGAGTACCTGACGGTCTGCCGTCCGCTCCACGCCTCTGGTGGTCAAGACTTCGCGCCAGTCGGCATGATCGAGGCGTTTCAAGACAAAGAGGCGTACTTCGATCTGCTCGCGGCCGCGGCCCGCAGCGGCGTGGAAGACCAGGTCGCCGATGTCGAAGAGCGCGCCGACGGCATGGAGTCGATCATCCACTTCATCGACGACGTCGCCCGGCGCCTGCAGCTGCTGGCGCTCAACGGCAACATCATCGCCGCCCAGGCAGGTGAGCACGGTCGCGCCTTTCGGGTCGTGTGTCGTGAGCTCGGGAGCCTCGCCGACCAGGCCAAGAACACCGGCCAAGATGTCCGCAAGCTCATCCAGTCGATGGGGCTCGAGCGCAACGACGCGGCCTACATGAACCGGCTCGACGAGACCGCGGGTCCAGCGACGACACCCGACGCCGACCCGACCAGCGCCAGCTCCGGGCCTCGGCCTGGAAAGTCGTGACCCCCACATAGCCACGGGGTCCGGCCCGCCCAAAGGGGATCTGAACGCATTTCCCGTGTTCATGGGCCGGGCGCAGGAAATCTCGCCTACCGATCGAGCGCAGGTTCCGCGACGGCTTCACGTGAGCGTCGAGTCACAGATCCACAAAGCCGCGATGGGACTAACAAATGTTCCGGGCTCAGCTGTACAGCAGCAGCGCCGGGGAGCTAGAAAATCCATTTGCCTGACGGAAAATCGGATCCTGTCGCGCGATCTCCCACCCCCGCGGCCAGCTCCATACAATCCCAAAATACTGTTTGTTTTCAATGAGTTGGGTCTAGTTCAGGTGTCATCTGTCCCGGCCATGCAACGCGAATTCGTCAAGATTTCAGACCTTTATGGCTTGTATGCGAGGATCTGGCCGTGATAGGGGACCTCTGAAGGCCCTCAGAGGGAGTTTTCACTGATGGACCAGATCTTCGAGAGCCACTTTGGTGGATCGAGTAACAACTCGAATGGCGGGGAGACCGATGGGTACTGCCCCAAGTGTCGGGCAGATACTTCACACATCATCCTCGAGAGCTATGGTGAGGAGGTTCGCCGCGTGCAGTGCGCAGTCTGCGGCGACATCCACGCCTTCAAGAAGCCTCGCGGGACTGGAGAGGACGCAGAGCCCGTGTCCGTGACCCGACGACGCAAACTCGAGAAACTCGACTGGCTGCAAGGCATCCAGAACTACGACCGCACGACCGCGGTCCGCTACAACCCCAAGACCGCGCTGGTGCTGCATCAGCTGCTGGTTCACCCGAGCTTCGGGGTTGGGTTTGTCAGCGAGGTTCTGGGTGACAACAAGGTCGAGCTGACCTTCCGCAACAACGTCAACCGCGTGATTGTCCACGGTCGTGGCATCAACGAGGAGGAGTTGCGGGGCGACCTAGTCGAGGAGCAAGAGCTCCGCAACCTGCTCAAGCTCGAGATGGGGCCGACCCCGGAAGAGATCGCCGCCGAGCGCGAGCGACGGCTCGCCGAGGAAGAGGCCGAGAAGAAGCGGCAGGCCGAAGAGCGTCGGCTCGCAGCCGAGCGCGCCCGCCAAGAGGCGGAAGAGCGCCGCGAGGCAGAGCAGCGCGCCCGCGAGGCCGAGCGCGAGCTCAAGCGCAAAGAACGTGAGGCCGAGCGCAAGCGCAAGGAGGAGGAGCGCCTGCGACTTCGTGCCGAAAAGGAAGCTGCCCGACTCGCGGCCAAGAAGGCCCGCGAGGAAGAGCAGGAGCGCAAGCGCCTCGAGCGGGCCCGCGCCGCAGCCGAGAAAAAGGCCGAGCGCGAGCGCGCCCGGGCCGAGAAGGCCGCCAAGCGCGAAGAAGAGAAGCAGCGCCGCGAGGCCGAGAAGCGCGAGCGCGAAGAGGAGCGCGAGCGCAAGCTGGCCGAGCGCGAAGAGCAGCGCCTGCTGAAGGAAAAAGAGCGCGACCGCAAGAAGAAGGAAGCGGACAAGCTCAAGAAGCAGCGCGAGGCCGAGCGCGAGCGCCAGCGCAAGCTCAAAGAGAAAGAAAAAGAGAAGAAGGCCAAAGAGAAAGAGCGGCTCAAGAAGCTCAAAGAGGCCGAGCGCGAGCGCGAGCAGGCCAAAAAAGAGAAAGAGCGGCTCAAGAAGGCCAAAGAGGCCGCCGCCGAGAAGGCCAAGAAGGACAAAGAGCGGATCGCCAAGGCGAAAGAAGCCGCCGCCGAGAAGGCCAAGAAAGACGCCGAGCGCAAGAAGAAGGCCGCCGAGAAGGCCAAGAAAGACGCCGAGCGCAAGAAGAAGGCCGCCGCCAAGAAGAAGGCCGAAGCCGCCAAGAAGAAGAAGGCCGCCGCCAAGCTGCGCGAGGCCGAGAAGAAGAAGAAGGCCGCCGCCAAGAAGAAGGCTGACGCCGCCAAGAAAAAGGCCGCCGCCGCCAAGAAAAAGGCCGAGGCTGCCGAGAAGAAGGCCAAGACCAAGGCCAAGAAGGCCAAGGCCAAGCCCGCCAAGGCCAAGAAGGCGAAGCCCGTCAAGAAGGCCAAGCCCGCCAAGAAGACCAAGTCGAAGGCAGCCGCCAAGAAGAAGGCCACCAAGAAGAC
Source organism: Enhygromyxa salina (assembly GCF_000737335.2). Taxonomy (GTDB): domain Bacteria; phylum Myxococcota_A; class Polyangia; order Nannocystales; family Nannocystaceae; genus Plesiocystis; species Plesiocystis salina_C. Next base: position 78,970 of record NZ_JMCC02000035.1, read on the forward strand.
CAAGTCGAAGGCCGCCGCCAAGAAGAAGGCCACCAAGACGAAGGCCAAGGCCAAGCCCGCCAAGACCAAGTCGAAGGCCGCTGCCAAGAAGAAGGCGACTGCCAAGAAGACCAAGTCGAAGGCTGCCAAGCCCAAGGCCGCCGCCAAGAAGAAGGCCACCAAGACGAAGGCCAAGGCCAAGCCCGCCAAGACCAAGTCGAAGGCCGCTGCCAAGAAGAAGGCGACTGCCAAGAAGACCAAGTCGAAGGCTGCCAAGCCCAAGGCCGCCGCCAAGAAGAAGGCCACCAAGACGAAGGCCAAGGCCAAGCCCGCCAAGAAGAAGGCCACCAGCAAGGCCAAGGCCAAGCCCGCCAAGAAGAAGGCCACCAAGACGAAGGCCGCCAGCAAGTCAAAGGCCAAGCCCAAGACCAAGCCGGCCAAGTCGAAGAAGAAAAAGAAGTAGGCCAACGATTCGCTGGCAGCGCACGGGCGGGGACGATGTCTCCGCCCGTTCTCGTTTTCGTGTCAGCCGGCAGCGGCGCCAAACCCGAGCGTGCGCGCGGCCCAGAACCCGGCCCACACACACAGCACCCCGCCAACGAGGTGGGTGCCGATCTGGGTGGCGAGCACGCCCCATCGCTGGTGCCCGACCAGATCGACCGAGAGCAACGCGAACGCGCTGTAGGTCGTGAACCCGCCCAACAGGCCGCCGAGCACGATGTTGCGCCAATGGCTGGTGGTGATCACCGCCGCCGCAAACCCGATCAACAGGCACCCGATCAGGTTGACGACGAGCACGCCCGCGTAGGGCAGCCGCTCGACGAGCGCCTGCTCGATGCGCCCCGACAGCAGCACGCGCAGGGTCGCCCCGGTGCCGCCGGCCACGAACACCGCGGCGAGCTGCGCGAGGGTTCCGATGCTGGGGCTGTCTTCACTCACGTCTCGAATTCATACCGCGCCTGGGGTCGTTCGGGCGCAGGACGGTCCAAAGTCGCAGCTTTCTTGGGACTGGACCCGAGCTTGGCGCAGGATCGACGAGCATGGCACGCGACCGAGACGACGCGGCGGCAGCTCCGCGACAAAAGCGCGCACGCCCGGCGACGAAGGGCACGCTCGCCAACCACCTCGCCGGCCGGGTGGATCCGCTGACCAGCGCGATCTTGGTGTTCCCGCTGTTCATCATCTACCAGCTCGGGATCCTGCTCAGCCGCGGGCTCAACGGCGTCGACTTCGTGACGGCCTCGCTCGTGCAGCTGTGCGAGCGCGACCTCGGCAACTACCTCGTGGTCCTCAGCAGCATGCTGGTCGCCTACGCGGCGATCTTGTTGCTGCTGCGCCAGCGCGACACCTTTGATCCGAAGGCCTTCGTGCCGGTCCTGGCCGAGTCAGCCTTCTACGCCCTGTCGATGGGGTCGATCATCTTGTTCGTGATGCACCGCTTCGTCGAGCTGATGCCGGGGCTGAGCACCAGCGGCGAGCTCTCGGCTGCGCTGGCGACGGGACTTTCGTTCGTGGATGTCGTGGTGATCTCGGCGGGCGCGGGACTGCACGAGGAGCTGATCTTTCGACTGATCGGCGTGGGCGGACTGTCGTGGCTGCTCGCGGGGGCGATGCCCGAGAAGCAGGCCTGGGTGACGGCGTTGGTGATCTCTTCGCTCAGCTTCTCGCTGGCCCATCACCTTGGGCCGAATGGGGAGCCGTTCGTGTTCGCGGCGTTTGTGTATCGCACGCTGGCGGGGGTGTTCTTTGCGCTCGTGTATCAAGTCCGGGGACTCGCGGTTGCGGTTTGGACGCATGCGCTTTATGACATCTATGTGCTTGGGTATGTGGGGATCTAGTCTCGGGGACCGATGCTGCTAGGTGGATGAGACTGTGGATGAGGCCGGGGTTGTGACGGCGGGCAGCCCGGCGGGCTCCGAGGGTCCCTCGGAGCGAAACCACTCACCGCGGGCATGTGCCCGGTCGGTCTTCTGGTAGTACGAGTGACCGGCACCGCTTCGATTGGGTCTAATACGCCGTGAATTTTCGCTCCGAGGGACCCTCGGAGCCCTGGTTGCCGGGCCGTCGTTTTGCGACCGATGGCGCCGCCGCGATCCGAGCACAATGCACCTCTGACGATCGGTGCGACCGTGAGGCCGGGGTTGTGACGGCGGGCAGCCCGGCGGGCTCCGAGGGTCCCTCGGAGCGAAACCACTCACCGCGGGCATGTGCCCGGTCGGTCTTCTGGTAGTCCGAGTGACCG
>NZ_JMCC02000036.1 GCF_000737335.2 Enhygromyxa salina
TTTTCGCTCCGAGGGACCCTCGGAGCCCTGGTTGCCGGGCCGTCGTTTTGCAACCGATGGCGCCGCCGCGATCCGAGGGGGGCGAACCATCTGGCGGAGGCCTGGCGAAACTCGGCACTCGGGAGCGAGTTGTTGAGCACACACTCGACTGGCGAGCGACAAGAGCCGGAACGCCAGGGCCGGCGCCTCAGACCGCCAAAGTCACGGCAGCCGGGCACGAAACTTGGACTCCCCGCGACCCACTCGCCCTCATGTGCTGCGTGCATGGGTTGTCCCCGCACGGGCGAGTGTGCAACGCCACGCGGAGGGCAGTCGAACGTGCATCGGGTCGGATCGCGGCGCCATCGGTTGCAAAACGATGGCGCCGCTGCAATCCGAAGGGGGCGAACTATCTGGCGGAGGTTTGCGAAACGCAGCACTCGGGAGCGAGTTGTTGGGCACACACTCGACTGGCGAGCGACAAGCCGGAACGCCAGGCCCGGGCGCCCCAACCGTCAAATCCACGGCAGCCGGGCACGAAACTCTCGCCCTGATGTGCTGCGTGCACAGGTTGTTCCCCGCGCGGACAAGTGTGCAACGCCACGCGGAGGGCAGTCGACGGTGCATCGGGGTCGGCTCGCGGCGGAGACACAGGTTGCAAAACGACGGCCCGGCAACCAGGGCTCCGAGGGTCCCTCGGAGCGAAAATTCACGGCGTATTAGACCCAA
>NZ_JMCC02000037.1 GCF_000737335.2 Enhygromyxa salina
CCACATGCCTGCGGTGAGTGGTTTCGCTCCGAGGGACCCTCGGAGCCCGCCGGGCTGCCCGCCGTCACAACCACCGTCTCATCCACGGCCGCATCCACCGTCTTAGTCAGGGACAGCGCACGAGCACGGTCACCTGCCACGCATGGGCTCGGACCGCGGCGGCGCCATCGGTTGCAAAACGACGGCCCGGCAACCAGGGCTCCGAGGGTCCCTCGGAGCGAAAATTCACGGCGTATTAGACTCAATCGAAGCGCTGACGGTCACTCGTACTACCAGAAGACCGACACACCACATGCCTGCGGTGAGTGGTTTCGCTCCGAGGGACCCTCGGAGCCCGCCGGGCTGCCCGCCGTCACATCCACCGTCTCATCCATCGTCAGAGCTCAGGGACAGCGCACGAGCACGGTCACCTGCCGACGCGGATCCAGTAGCCGCTTCGCCAGTGCTTGCAGTTGTTCGCGATCCACCGCCTGCAACCGCTCCGGGTAGCGCAGGTAGTAGCTCCCCCCCAGGCCGTATGCCTCCCCAAACACCATGCGCGACGCGACCCGGCTGCGCCGCTGCAGTCCGCTCTCGAATTGTCCGACCAGCCAGCGTTTGGCTCGCTCGAGCTCGTTGGCGGTGATCGGCTCCGCAACAATGCGGGCGATCTGAACCTCGATCGCGGCCCGGGCCGCGTCGAGCTTGTCCTGGCTGGCGGCCGCGTGAAACACCACGTGGCCTGCGTCGATGTGCTCGCTCGAGCTCGCGCTGACTTGGTAGACCAAGCCCTCGCGCTCGCGCAGGGACTCGAACAAGCGGCCGGCTTGGCCGCCAAGTACGGCGCACAGCACATCGAGGGCGGCGCCAGCTGGGTCGCCAAGCGGGAGACCCGGGAAGCCGATCACGCATTGGCCCTGCTCGCGCTCGCGCTCGATCAGCCGCTCAATCGGGCGGCGGGGCCACTTTGGCGGGCCGCCGGGCCACGCTGGCATCTGGCCGGGGGCCTCGGGGTTGGGCTCGGCCCCGCGGGCGTCGAGGTGCTGATCAATCTGGTTGATCACGACGTCGAGATCGAACTCTCCAGCGAGCGAGAGGACCGCGCGACCGATCGGGTAGTGGCGCGACCAGTTGCGGGCGATCTTGGCGTGATCGAAGCGGGCCAGGCTGCTGTGATTGCCGCGGAGGTCGCGGCCATGGGGGTGGGCCCCGTAGAGATCAGCCAGCATCTGTCGGTAGGCGAGGTGGCCGGGATCGTCGGCGTCGGCGTCGAGATCGGCGACGACGATCCGGCGGGCCTCGTCGATCTCGTCGGGCGCAAAGCTGGGATCGAGGGCGCACTCGAACGCGCGGGCGAGCACGGGCGAGAAGTGCTCGGCGAGGCTCTCGGTCTGCAGCCCGATGCTGTTGTAGCCAGAGAAGCCGTCGAGCACGGCGGCGAGGCCCTCGATCTCGCGGGCGAGGGTGTCGCCGTCACGCGAGGCGCTGCCGCGATTGAGCAAGGCGCCGGTCAGCGAGGAGATGCCTGCGTCGCGCGCAGCCTCGAGCCGCAGTCCGCCGGGCCACACCAGCCAGGCCGCGACGATCCCCAAGCTGGGGTCCGGGCGGGCGACGATCCGAAGGCCGCTGCGATGGGTCGCGTGCCAGATCCCGAGGGCGTCGCGCTTGGCTGGCTGGCGCAGGATCTTGCGCACGCTCGTCGCGTTGGCCTGACAGCCCCGCAGGATCCGGCGGGCCATGGCCTTGGCCGCGCGCGCGTCGACCCGGGCGCGGGGCAGCAAGATCGTGATCGCGCTGCGCTCTCGCGCGAGGAAGCGCGCGCACACCTCGCGTACGTGCTCGGGCGTGAGCCCAGCGAGGATCTCGAAGTACGCGGCCTCGGCCCCGAGCCGCCCGCTGGCCGCGGCGAAGTAGGCCAAGGCGTGGGCCTGGCCCTGCACGGTCTCGCGCCGATAGACCAGCGAGCTCTGCAACAAGGCCCGCGCACGGGCGAATTCTTCGGGCTCGAGCGGCGCGCGGGCGAGCGCTTCGATCTCGTCGAGCACGGCCGCGGTCGCGGCCTCGACGGCGTCGGCGTCGGCCTGGGCGCTGATCATGAAGGTGCCGCTGGCGAGGCCGCTGAGGTAGCTGGCGTAGGCGTCCGAGACCAGCCGGGAGCGGCGTCGCAGGCCGGTCGCCAGGCGCGACGACTCGCCCTGACCCAGCGCGATCGCGGCGACATCGAGGGCCACGCCCTCGAGCGCGAGCGCGTCGCCGCCCTGCCAGCCCAGCCGCAGATACGCCTCTTGGACGTCCTCGCGCAGAACCCGAACACGCGGGGCCGGCAGCGGCGAGGGGCGCGGGCGGCTGCGAGCGCGACGACCCCCGGGCAGATCGCCGAGCAAGCGGCGCGCGTGGGCCTCGACGTGGTCGAACGCGAGCGGCCCGGCGACGACCAAGACCACGCGCTCGCCCCGATGCTGACGGCGGGCCCAACCCTGCAAGGTCCCGGCTGTCAACGCGCGAACCTCGGACTCTTCCCCGAGCACCGGGCGCGCGTAGGGGTGATCCGCGTAGAGATCCGCCATCATTGTCTGGACGCTGCGGGCGGATGGATCGTCGGCGTACTGGCGAATCTCCTCGACCACCACCTCTTGCTCGCGGGCGAGCTCGTCGGGATCGAAGGCGCGGCCGATCAGCGAGTCGACCATGACCTCGAGGGCCTCGACGAAGGTGTCAGCGGGGACGGTCGCGTGAAACACGGTCTCGTCGTGCGAGGTGAACGCGTTGACGTCACCCCCGAGCTGCTCGATCACACCGGCGAGATCACGGCTGACCGCAGGGGCGCCCCCAAGCCCCGGCGAGGAGATCGGCTTGAACACCATGTGCTCGAGCAGGTGTGCGCAGCCGTGCTCACGCTTTCGCTCACCCGTGGCTCCGGCCGCGATCCACAGCTGCAGCGATACGACCCCGCGGTAGCCCGGCGCGGGCGCGGGCGTGGGCAAGGCCAGGACCCACACGCCGTTGTCGAGTCGCAGGGACACGGGTTGCACAGCCGGGCTTGGATGCGTTCGATCGGCTGGATGTTGGCTGCGCTCACGACCCATGCGAGGCTCGTTTTAGACCCCCGCAGACACCTTTGCACTTCGCCGACCGCGGCCGCTTCGCCACCGGTCGCTTCGCGGCTCGGGGCCATTTGTTCGCTATCGCATGTGTGGGCCCCTAGCAGGCCCAGAAGCGGGAACGGGGCCTGGCTTCCAGCGCTCGCTGTGGGCCCCCACGAGGACCGCGGCGCGTGCGTTCGCTTCGGCCCGCGGCGGGGGTGGTCGGTCCCGACGGAGCTGCCTGGGCGCGCCGGCATGACCCGCGGTCCGATCTCCCTGATCCGCCACGCCCGCTTGGCTCACATCTGGGCAGACCGTCACGAGCGCACCTGGCCCGGGTCCCCAGCGATCACGGACCCTCGCAATCCGTTCGCGACGCGCATCCTCGTGGTAGTGTGCCCGCCCACAGGGCTGGCTTCACACCGCCCCAGCCCCTGGCACTCGCGCAGCTTTGACCATGGCCGACCTCGACTCTGCCCTGCCCTGCCCTCTCCCTGCTCGGGCGGACGATGACGCGGAGGCGCTCGAGGACTATCGCGCCAAGCTCGGTGATGAGCGCGCGTTCGCCCGAGCGCGCCGCAAGCTGCGTGAGATCGGCGACTGGTCGTCGATGGCCAAGCTGCTCGTCGAGCACGCCGCCGCGATCGCCGGCGAGATCGACAAGCACGCCAAGGTCGCCGAGCTCGCGTCGCTGGCCTACGAGCTGTTCGCCGAGCGCGTCAACGATCAAGAGGCTGCCAACCACGCGCTGGCCCGGGTCCTGCTGGCCCAGCCCGAGAACAACCAAGCCTACGAGCGCCTGTACCTGGCCTACCAAGGCATGGATCGGCACCAAGAGCTGGCCACCTTGCTGCGCTGGCGCATGGCGTGGGCGCGCCGGGCTCAACCCTCGCTGCTGGCCGGGCTGCACTACGGCTACGCCGAGCTGCAGCGCCAACACTTTCACGCGATCGGTGAAGCGGTCGAGCACTACGAGCAGGCGCTCGCGCACGATCCCATGCTGGCGGAAGCCAGCGATCAGCTCATCGATCTGCACATGTCGGCGGGCGCGTGGCAGCGGGCGTCGCGGCTGATGGAGGCCGAGCTCTCACAGCTCGAGGCCCACCCGAGCTACGCCAGCGATCCGGGCGTGGCTGCGCGGATCGGCGAGCTGCACCTGCGCCTGGCTCGGATCGCGTCGGATCAACATCAAGATCTCGCCGGCGCCGCGCGGCACCTGCAGGCCGCGATCAAGTCCACGCCGCAGAGCCTCGAGGCCCTTCACGCATTTGGCACCCTGTACCTCGGCTCGGGCAAGGCCAGCGACGAGGGCATGGCCAAGGCCTCCAGCATCTTCTTGAAGGCCGCCCAGCTGGCGCGGGCAGCCGGTGACATGCAGCAGTCGCTCAAGCTGCTGCGGCGAACCTTGAGCCTGCGGCCCGATCACTTCGACGCGGGCCAGATGTACGCCGAAGTGCTCGCCGAGCAGGGCCACTGGATGGAGCTCGACGAGCACTACCGCCAGGTCCTGACCTACGTGCAGCCGCCGGCCCGCGTGAACGTGCTCCTGCGCCGGGCCGAGAACTTGGATCAGCGGCTGCAGCGGCAGGAGGAAGCCCGGGTCTGCTACGAAGAAGCCGGCCGGTTTCAGCCCGCGGACGGCGAGGCATGGCAGGCGCTCGAGCGGCTGTATCGCGACAGCGCCGACTGGACCGCGCTCGCGGCCCTGCTCGAGTGGCGCATCGATCAGCTCGGTGATGCGATCCCGACCGCCTCGCTGCTCGAGGCCGCCAAGGTGTTTCACATCGAGCTCGACGATCACGAGCGCGCGGCGCTGTTCTACTTCAAGGTGCTCGAGCGCGAGCCCTTCGACGCCGAGGCGTTCGAGGGCTACAAGGAGCACTTCAGGCGCAAGCAAGCCTGGGGGGCGCTGCGCGATCTGGTGCTCTACCAGATCGAGCAGGCCACCGACGCCGCCCGAGCCGGGCACCCCAGCCCGCTCGACGACAACGCGTTCGCCCAGGAGTTCATCGAGCTCGCCGAGATCTGCGAGCGCCGGCTGGGCGACGTCGACGGGGCCGTCGACGCGTGGGCCCGGATGTCGCAGGCCTACCCCCACGATCCGCAGCCGCGCGAGCAGATGTCGCGCATCCAAAAGCGCACGCGCATGTGGGACAACATGGTGCGGGTTCAAGAGGCCGAGCTCGCCCGCGCCCAGGATCCGCGCAAGCGCTTCGAGATCATCAAGCGGCTCGCGCAGATCTACCGCGACCGTCAGGTCAACCCGCAGCGGGCGATCGAGCTGTACTCGGAGATGCTCTACATCGCGCCCGAGGACCTGCAGGCGACCCGGGCGCTGACGGCCCTGTACGACCGCGCGGGCGACTACAACCAAGTGATCGCGCTGCTGCGCCAGCAGTACGAGGTTGCCCGCAGCGACACCGAGCGGGTCTCGCTGCTGCGGCGCATGGCCGAGCTGTGGCACCACGATCTATCGGCCCCCGCCGAGGCAATGTGGGCCTGCGAAGAAATTCTCTCGCTGACCGGCAACGACCTCGAGGCCCTGCACCGGCTGCAGCTGCTGGCCCAAGAGAGCAACGACCTCGAGCTGCTCGTCGCCGCGCTCGAGCGCGAACACAAGGTCACTGGCAAGGCCAGCGGCAAGGCCCAGCTGCTGCGCCGGCTCGCGCGGGTGACAGAGAGCCGCCTGCAAGATCGCGATCGCGCGGCCCACTACTGGTCGCGGCTGCTCGACCTCGAGCCCGAGAACCTCGAGGTCATCGACAAGATGGTCGCGGTCTACGACAGCGCCGGCCGGTTCGAGGAGCTGGCCGAGCTGCTCGGCAAGGCCGCGGCCGCAAGCAAGACCCCGATCATCCGCCAGCTCGACTATCTGCAGCGGCTTGGCTACCTGGCCGAGTCCAGCCTTGGCGACCCCGAGCTCGCGCGCTCGGCCTACGAGCGCGTGATCAAGATCCGTCCGGATCACCGCCGCTCGCTCGACGCCCTCGCCAACCTCTATCGGATCGACGAGGACTACGAGGGCCTCACGGAGATCCTGGGCAAGCTGCGCGAGATCGCCGACAACGAAGACGAGAGCTTCGAGTTCGCGTGGGAGCAGGCCCAGCTGCTGTCGCAGGCAGACGAGCCGGCCGAGGCCGCCGAGGTCCTGGCCTGGATCGCGCACACGCTCCGGCCCGGCGACAGCAACGTCAACTACGCGCTGCTCGAGGCCCATCGCCTCGCCAACAGCCGCCACGAGCTGATCGCCCACGCCGAGCTGCTGCTGCTGGGCACCAGCGATCCAGACCAGCGCATCTACCTGTTTGGTCTGGTCGTCTCGGCTTGGCAGGCGCTCGAGGACAAGCGCGCGGCGATGCGGGTGACCGAGCGGCGGCTCCGAGAATTCCCGGCAGATCCAGAGGGCCACGCCCAGCTCGCCGAGCTGCAAGAAGAGCTCGGCGAGTTCGAGCACGCCCTGCGCTCGCTGGCCGCCAAGCTCGAGCTCGTCGCCCACGATCCCGATCAACAGATCGCAACCTTGCGGCGCATGGCCGAGATCGCGGATCTCGGGATCGGCGACCGGATCCGGGCGCTCGAGCTGCTGCGTCGGGCCAGCGGCATCGATCCAACCGACCCCGAATTGCGCGACCACATCGAGCAGTTCGCCGAGGCCCACGGGACCTGGAAAGAGCTGCTCGAGATCGACGAGCTGCGGATCAATCGGCTGGCAGAGATGGGCGACATCGCCGGCCAGCTGGATATCTGCACGGAAGCGTCGCGGATCGCCGAAGACCACCTCTCGGACTCGGACCGCGCGTTTGCCTGGGCCCGCCGCGGGTACTTCATCGCCCGCCAGCAACAGCTGGACTTCGACCAGGGCTTTCGTCGGCTGCGCAAGCTCGCCGAGGCCTACGGCCTGTGGACCTTGCTGCTCGAGGTCACCGAGCGCGAGCTGGAGCGCAAGACCTTCGCGGACGAGTTCGAGCTGGTCGAGCGCATGATCGGCTCGGCCGAGATCGCCGAGAACGAGCTTGGGGATCCGCGCCGGGCCGTTGGCTACCTGCAGCGCTCCTTGCAGATCAGCCCCGACGACGAAGAGGTCAGCCGGCGGCTGCAGAACATCGCCGAATCCCACGAGCTGTGGGACGCGTTGTTGGCCCTGGCCGAGCATCGGCTCGAGCACGCCGACGGCTCGCTCGGTCGGTTTGACGCCTACTGTGCCATCTCGCGGATCCACGAGCGCAAGCTCGACGATCCTCGCGCTGCGTTCGCGACCTTGCGCCGGGCCTGGAAGGACCTGCGCGGGCGCGAGGTCACGCTGGCCGACGAGGCGCTCGACATGGCGATCAACCTGGCCGAGGGCAACAAGCTGTGGCGCGAGCTGGCCGAGCACTACGCCGAGCTGGCCCACGACATGGCCGCGCAGGACAATCGGCTCGAGGCCGTCGACGCCCTCGCCGAGGCCGCGCGGATCGTCGATGAGCGCCTGGACGATCCGATCTCGTCGATGCGCGTGCTGCTGCGTGGGGTCACCATGGACCGCGAGGGCGACGTGTTGCTGCCGCGCCTGCGCGAGCTCGCGGCCCGCGTTGACGCCGACGCGGCCAACGGCGCCCACGATGGCGTCAAGGTTGGCGCGCTCGTCGAGCTGCGCGCGATGACGCTGCTCTACGCCGACGCCAGGACCGACGCCGAGCGGATCGCCCTGCTGATCCAGCGCGCCGAGCTACGCGAGCGACGGCTCGACGATGGCACCGGCGCGCTCGGAGAGTGGCTGCGGGTCCTGACCCTGGATGGCCTCGACCTGCACGCGCGCGAGCAGGCCGAGCGCCTCGCGGCGCACTACGGCCTGTGGCACTGCTTCACGCTGATCCCCGCGTGGGAGCTCGAGCAAGCGACCGACAACGCCAGCCAGGCGCAGCTGCTGACCGAGCTCGCCGATCTCTACGAGAACATGCTCGGGCGGTCCGAGTACGCCCTGCGGGCCCGGCTCGAAGCCTGGCGCCGGGGGCCCACGCTGCCGCCGCGCGAGGGCCCGCTCGGCCAACCGCACACGGATCTGTGGCGCCTCGCCGGGGCCGTTGGGTCCTACGCCGGGCCCGCGCTGCCCAACGATCCCATGCTGATGCCGGTCGTCCCCACCCCCGAGCTCGCGGATCGCAAGCTGTGGGCGCGGGCCCGGTTGGACCCCCAGCACCTGACGCCGCCCGGCGGGTCCGACTCGGCCAAGGCGATCGTCGCCGAGTACGAAGACCCGCACTCGGCCGGCGCCCCCGACGAGCTGACCGCGGTCGCGCCCATGGGCAGCGAGGAGTCCAAGGTCATGGAGGTCTCGCGCGTGGAAGAGATCCCCAGCGGCGAGTCCGTCGTGCAGGAGCTCTCGCGCGTGGAGCTGATCGACAACCTGCAGACCAACTCGGTCCACTCGCCAAACTCGGTGATCACGATCGACTCGGTGATCTCGGAGGTCTCGCAGATCATCGAGATCTCGCGGGTCGAAGAGATTTCCTCGATCTCGTCGATCGCTACCAACCCAGCGGCCTCACTGGCCCGCGCCAGCGAGCACTCGGTCGTCGAGCTCATCGACGATCTCGAAGAATTCGAGGAGATCGAAGAGTTCGACGAGTTCGACGGCGTCGAGACCGGGGTCCGCGACATTCAAGAGGTGTCTTCGGCCGACCTCGAGTCCGCGTCGGTCAGCGGCGAGATCGGCAACTTCGCGGATCCTCGCAAGGCCCACCGCGAGGCTCGCAAGGGCTCGATCCCCGGCAAGCTGGATCCAGCGCTGGACCCGGCGACCGAGCGGTTTGGCAGCAAGACCATCCCGCTGCCAAAGCCGCTCGCCAACCAGGCCCAGGCCGGTCGCCCGGCGTTCGACGTTGCCCACGACAACGGCTTCGACCTCGCGCAGGGGCTGCCCAAGCTGCCGGCGATCTCCGGTCCCGTGCTGCCGCGCCGACCCAAGGTCGCGAGCGCGTGGGAGGAGCTCGCCCTCGCCTACGCCGAGCTGCCAACCGCCAACAAGCTCGAGAAGCTGGAGGTTCACCTGGCTTGCTCGCGGCTGTGGGAAGAGGGCGCGGAGCTGGTCGAGCGGGCGTTCGTGTGCCACGAGCGGGCCCTGCTGTTGATCCCCGAGGAGCCGCAGAGCGTGGCCAGCCTCGAGGCCCTCGCGACCCGGCACGGCGCGCGGCCGCGGCTGCTGCGGGCGTGGGAGCAGCTGCTCAACGAGGCCGCGCTGCCCGAGCACGTCGTCTCGCTCAACCTGCGGATCGCCGCGTTCCACGAATTCACCGACGCGCTCGAGCCGGCGGAGGCCCGCTACCGCGCGGTGCTGGCCGTCAACCCCGCCCACGTCGGCGCGCTCGAGAAGCTGCTGGTCATCTACGAGCAGCTCGAGCGACGCGGGGACTACATCGAGGCCTACGCGGATCTGCTCAACGCCGAGCGCCGCGAGCTCGACGACGCCGAGCGCGTGGCTCGGACCATGCACCTCGCAGTGCTCTACGAAGAGACCGGCCGGGGCGACGACGCGCTCGAGCTGCTGCGCTTCTTGGCCCGCGACTTCCCCGAGCGCTCCGAGGTGCCCGCGAGCGTGGCCGCGCTGCTGCTGCGCCGCGAGGAGTGGCCGCAGGCGATCGACGCGCTGCGGACCACCAACGAGTCGCTGTTCGATCCCGACGCGCAAGCGGACAACCTCGCCACGATCGCGGAGGTCTACAGCGAGCGCCTGGCCCTGCCCGATCGGGCGATCGATGCCTGGATCGACTATCGCGAGCTGCGCCCCGAAGACGAGCGCCCGCTCATCGAATTGCAGCGCCTGTACCTCGAGACCACGCGCTGGAACAAGCTGCTGCCGATCCTCGACGCGCGGCTCGAGCGGGTGACGAACTCGACGACGATCGACGACGCCGCGCGCCAAGCCGCGCGGGTCAAGCTGCTGGTCGTCAAGGCGCGCGCGCTGCAAGAAGGGCTTGGCGATGAGATCGCCGCGACCAAGACCCTCGAGCAGCTCACGGTCGAGGCCCCAGAAGACGACGAGGTCGCGCTTGGGCTCAGCCGGCTGTATCGCCGCACGGATCGCTTCGAGGCTGGGGTGACCCTGCTGCGCGAGCGGGTCGAGCGACTCCACGCCGAGCTCGCGGAGCCTCAGGCGGACGGGCACGGCCCCGCACGCCAGCGGATTCGCAACCTCAGCCTCACGCTCGCGCGGGTCCTGCATGAAGAGGGCAAGCGTCACGCGGCCGCGCTCGAGCTGATCAGCCGCGCGCTCGAGCTCAGCCCCAACGACCACGAGCTGATCGCGCTGCGGACCAAGCTCGCGCGGGCGCTCAACGATCACGCCATGCTCGTCGACGGTCTCGAGCGGCTTGGCGAGCCCGACGGCGTGCTCGAGGCCGCCGACATCGCGCGCCGCCGCCTCGCCCAGCCCGAGCGGGCCGAGGCCGCCTACCGCCGGATCCTCGCCGACGCCAAGCGCGAGACCGCCAACGAGCACGGCCGCGGCCCCGAGCACGTCGCAGCCTGGGCGACTCGTCTGACCCGCGCGATCGAAGGGCTGGTCCGCGTGCGGATCGACGCCGGCGATCTCGACGGCGCCACGGCGTTCATGGACGAGCAGCTGTCGGAGCTCAGCGGCGACAACATCCGCGCCCGGCTGCTGACCGAGATCGGCCGGATCACCTACCGGACCACCGGCGACGTCCCAGCCGCGCGGGCCCGGTTCGAAGCCGCGCTCGAGGCCAACCCCGATCACGCCGAGGCCCGGCTGGGTCTCGGTGAGCTGCTGCTCGACTCGGGCGCGTTGGCAGAGGCCGAAAAGCAGCTCGAGAGCGCCGTCGAGGCCCTGACGCTGGTCCGGGATCAGACCCACCTCGTCGAGGGTCTGTTGTTGCTCGCCCGCGTGCTCGAGGCCTCGGACCGCGGCGGCGAAGCCTACCGACGGCTGACCACCGCCCTGCGCCACGACGGCGACGACCTCGCCATTCGCCTGGCCGTCGTCCGCAACCGGATGGCCGCCAAGCGCCACCGCGACGTGCTCACGGCCGTCGACCAGCTCGACCAGCGGCTCGAGGCCCGCGAGCAGGAGCTGGCCCAACCGCTCGTGCTCAGCCCGCGCGACGCCAAGCTGGCCGCCGAGATCCACGCGATCGGGGGCGAGTGCGAGCTCGAGAGCAAGGGTGGCGACCAGGCCGAAGCTCGGCTGCAGCGCGCGCTCGAGTTCGATCCTCGCAACCATCGGGCGCTCGCTGCGATCATTCCGTGCGCGAGCGATCGCGGCGACGTCATCTTGGCCGCGCAGTACGCCTCGCGCCTCGCCGAGGTGATCGAGGATCCCTTCGCGCGCGGCTCGGCCTGGGTCGACGCGGGGATGCTCTACTACAACGCCGCGCAGATGGTCGTGGACGGCGAAGTCAGCGAGACCGAGGGCGGCCGCGAGCTGACCGACAGCGAGCGACGCTCGCGGATCGCCGAGCTCGAGCGCGAGGCGTTCGAGAACGTGCGCATGGGCCTGGTCTTGGTGTCCGACAGCCCAACGCCGGTGCTGGATCGCGCGCAGCTCGAGGTCGCGTTCAGGGCTGCGGCCCCGCACGATCCCTCGTTGGCGCTGCGCTGCCTCGAGCGCCTGTTGTTGCGCGAGAGCACCGACGAGCAGCGCCTCGAGCTGCTGCTCGAGGGCGTCCGCGTGGCGCTCATGGGTGCCACGGCCGCCGAGCCCGATCCCGATCCCGAGCTCGACGCCAACGCCAACGCCGATCAGCCAGCGGACGCAGCCGCCAGCCTCGCGGTGGCCAACGACTACGCCGATCGTGCGGTCGAGCTGGCCCCCATGTCCTCGGCGGCGGTCCTGGCCAAGGCCGAGGTGCTCGAGGCCGCCGGCCGCACCGACGAGCTGCAGCCCTTGGTCTCGGGCTTCTTGCTGCGCGCCAGCGAAGCCCGCGAGCAGGCCGACGCCAGCAATCGCCAAGAGAGCGAGGAGGATCTCGCCGCGCGGGTGACCCTGCTGATCCGGCTTGGCGCGCTGCAGTTCGAAGCCGCCCCCGCCGAGGCCGCCGCCTCGCTCGAGGACGCCGCGCGACTCGCAACCAAGTTGTCCAAGGCTGGGCACGCGCACGGTCAGGTCGAGTTCGGCATTGTCCACCGCAAGCAGCTCGCGCGTCTGTACGAGCGGCTGGCCGAGGCCGGCAAGGTCACCAGCGACCACAAGGTGATCAGCAATCACCACGGGCTGCTCGCGCTCGATCCAACCTACCTCCCCTCGCTGCGGGCCCTCGCGCGCAGCCGCGTCGCCGCCACCCAGCTGCAGCGCGCGCGCGCGCTCTACTCCGTCATCGCGCTGCTCGATCCCAGCGACGACGAGGCCAAGCAATTCATCAGCGCCCACGCCGAGGTCCTGGGCCCAGACACGCACGAGCTCGATGTCACCAGCGTGACCGGCGAGCTCCACACCCACGCCGGCACCGCGGGCATGGCCGACGCGCTCCTGCAGGTGTGGGAGTCGGGCCAAGCCCTGCTCGGCGAGCAGTTTGGCCGGCTCGAGTTCGAGCCCACCGCGCGGGTGTCTCCGCTCGGTGACAACACGCTGTCCAAGGCTTGGCGCGAGGTCTTGCGCCGGCTTGGCCAGACCAAGGTCGCGCTGGTCACCGACACCAGCGAGCCAAGCGAGCTCATCGGGGCCCGCTGCCAGCTGCCGCCCATTCTCGTCGCGGGGCCGCGAGCCACCGCCGCTGGCGACGAGCAGCGTCCAATGCTCGAGTTCGCGCTGGCCCGGGCGCTGTACTACACGCGCCCCGAAGTGGTGATGGTCGCGGGCCTGAGCAGCCCTAGCTTCGCGACGATCACCTCCGCGATCCTGCTGGCCCTGCACCCCCGCCACAGCCAGCGCAAGCAGGCCGCCCGCAACGCCAGCGATCCGCTGAGCAAGCTCGGCCACGAGCTGGCCCGCAAGCTGCCGATCCGCGTGGCCCGGCAGATCGGTACGGCGTTCAAAGAGCACGAGCACGAGACCTTCGACAGTCGAATTCTGCGGACGTGGGCCCGTCGCGCGGGTGATCGGGTCGGTCTGCTCGTGTGCGGCGACATCGAGGCCGCGCTCGCGGTGCTTGGCGGCGACGGCCAGCAAGACCTCCGCGCGCGCGTAGAGGCCAACGCTGACATCCGCGCGCTGCTTGCCTTCGTCGTCAGCGGAGCCTACGCCGACGCGCGCCGCCAGCTTGGCTACGTGATCGATGGCGACGCGGCGCCCGGCGATCGGATCCCCTGCCCGCCGATCAACGTGGCACTCAGCGACGCCGTCGCCCGCGTGCCCACGCCCGTGGCTGCCGTAGATCGCCCCGTTCGTCGGTCGTCGCCCGCCAGCAAGAGCCAGGGCGCGCCACGTCAGGATTCGAGGCCACGCCAGGATTCGGGGCCACGCCCCGCGCTGCGGCCGACGCCTCGGCCGCGTCCGGCCGCGTCCCGGCCCGCGGAGGCAGCGCCTGTGCGAGCTGCCGTGGCTGGGACCCCACCACCGAGCCCTGCTGGGACTGGGACTGAGGCTGGGGCTGAGACTCCCCCGCCGCGCCAGCACAGCCAGGCCGCGCCAGCGCAGCCCGAGATCGCCGACGACCTCGTCGACGCGGAGGACTTCGCGGACATCGAGGCCCTCGCCAACATCGACGACCTCGCGGATATCGAGGACCTCGCCGAAATCGACGACCTCGGGGACCTCGCGGACGACATCGCGGATGACCTCGCGGATCACATCGAGGACGTCGGGGAGCTCGCGGACAACATCGCAGATGTAGGGGAGCTCGCGGATCACATCGAGGACGTCGAGGAGCTCGCGGACGTCGGGGACCTCGCCAACATCGAACTCGCCGAGATCGACGACCTCGCGGACATCGACCTCGCCGAGCCGACCGAGGCCGCCGAACCGGCGGACCCAGACGATGCGCTCGAGCTGGTCGAGGTGCTCGAAGTGGCTGACCTGCCCGAGCCGGATGACGGCGACCAGCGCGAGCACGCCACGCCGGTCAAACCCGCACCCGCGCCACCCGACGCGGCCCAGCAGGCGGCCGAGCCCCTCGCGTTGTCCGACCACGAGTTCGCCGAGCTCGACGACGTCGAGCTCAATCTCGAAGGCGGCGACTTCGACGACGTCGAGCTCGACGACATCGAGCTCGAGTGAGGCTGTTTGAGGCCCTCGCGTCCGTGTTATGACTGCGGCGAGTCGTTCTGGCATGGGCCAGGGCGCACCGCCAAGACCATGCTCGAGAACACGCCGAACACGCCGAACACGCCCGCGGATCGACGAGGCGCCCCATGAGCGTCTGGACCGACGGCAAGGTCGACGTCGTGGTGGGCCCTGCAGGCCTGAGCATCCACCGCGGCGACGACATACAGCTGGTCATCGCGACCGAGCAGCTTGGCGGACCGCTCCCGGCCAAGAAGGGCAAAGCCGCGCTCGTCCGCGCGCGGCCGCTCGCCGTCGAACCGGCGCTCTCCACCGCGTTCACGATCAGCGCGGATCGCAAGCTGGTCCGCACCGCGCTCGGCCCCAAGCGCAGCAGCGTCAAGTTCCCGTGGGACATCAGCGCGCTCGCGTCGGCCGACGGTCAGCGCGTGTTCGCAGCCTACGTGACCGGCACCAAGGCCCGCGCGCTGACCTCGATCGTGCTTGGCAGCCCGCCCGCGGATCCCAAGGGCAAGTGGGAGCGCGAGTACGAGAGCGACAAGCCGCAGAAGGTCGAGTGGCCCGACGAGCTGCTGTGGGAGAAGGCCCCGTGGAGTCGCAAGACCCGCTGGACGACCGATCCCGACCTGCTCTCGATCAACGCCAACGCCCACGCCTACACGGTCTACGACGCCGCCAGCGCGGTCGTTGGGGTGCTGCGGCGGCCGGGGCCCAAGCAGGACCCCGAGGGCTTCGCCTGCGTCCTGCGAGCGCCGCAAGAGAAGGGCACGACGATGGCCGCGACCGCGACCGCGCGCGGGGTGTTGGTGGCGGTCTGCAAGCCCGACGCGAGCGCGGCGATCTGCGAGTTCAGCGACGACGGCAAGCTGATCGCCCACCGTACCTTCGCGGCCAAGAAGATCGGGCCGATCGCCATCGCTGGCCCGAACGTGTTCGCGCTGTTCGAGGATCGCAAGCTGGTCGTGCTCGACCACGAGCTCGAGCCGCACACCGAGCTCGAGCTCTCGCCGGGGCTCGCGGGCGCGCAGGTGCATCTGCGACCCACCGCCGACGGCTTGGCGTTCCTGCTCGCGGGCGGGGAAAAGATCGTGCGCGGCACCGCCAAGTCGGCGCGGTCGTGGACGATCAGCGAATTCGATCTCTCGCGGGTCCCCGCCCCTGGTGCGGCCCACAAAGCCGAGATCCCAGAGGCCGAGATCGCGCCGCCCCCCGAGCCAGTCGGGGCTGACGGCAAGCCCGTCGACGACGGCTCGCGGATCATCACCCAAGCGCCGCGCCTGAGCCTCAACCCCAACCAACCCAACGACGCGTGGGCGTTCACCACCGCTGGGCCGTTCGAGATCGCCCTCAATGCCGTCAGCGTTGGCGGGCCAGCCGAGACCGGGCTCTACGTCGAGGTCTCTGGTGATGCGCTCGACAAGGGGCTGATCGAGCCCGAGTCGGTGGCGATCGAGGGCGAGAACGAGGGCCAGGCCAAGTTTCAGCGCAAGGGCAAGCGCTTCTTGGCGCAGCTGCCTGACTTTCGCGTGCCGGCCGGCATCGAGCCGGTTAAGGACAAGAAGGTTAAGCCGAAGGATCGCTTTCTCGAGAACCCCGAGGATACGTTCTTGACGATCCGCTTGGTCGGCAAGGCCAGCAAGGACGGGGCCGGGGAGCTGGCGTTTGTGCGGGTTGGGTTCGAGGGCACCGAAGAGGGCTCATTGATGCGGGGCCGGCCAGTCACGGTTGGGCCTGATGTGGTCTATCCGCCGCCGAAGCCGCCTGAGCCCGAGCCCGAGCCCGAGCCGCCAGCCGAGGCGACGAAGTAGTTCGCCGCTCCGCCTGTGTCTCGACTTCGCGGCGTGAAGACCCGACTCTGAACGGGCCGTGATGGTCGAGCCGTGCCTTGGGCTCACAAAGCTGCGCAAGTTCGGGGCGACAGCGTGCCGAACGGGTCTGTCTGGCAGCTGACCCGTCCGTGATGCGCCTCGTCGACCAACAAGCACGCCGAGCGCGATTATTGCGCGACCCCGCGACCCCGCATCGGATGTCCTTCCATGGTGCGGGTCAAAGGGAAATCTTCGTCCTGGGGAATGAGGCAATGTGCGCGGCCTGAGTCATGATCGCACGTAGCTCGCCCGACCCCTCTTTGGTGATGTGACCGATCCTTGTAGGACCACCGCTTTGGCTGACTGTCGGTACCAGGCCTGCATACGCAGCGAGCTTGCGTGCGCTCGGGAAGCGAGTGATATCACCGACCGCCGCATAATAGATGTTTGCGGACACGAGTTCGCCGACGCCGGGTATTGTTCGCAATCGTGGGATGACGTCGATGTCTTTGATCAGCATGGCGCCCGCCGACAGCTTCGCCGCCGCGCCCAAGGTCGCGCCCGTGTTCGCGGTCGAGAAGCTGGTCTACGTCGGCAACGGGCGTACTGCTAGGAGCTGCGACACTGCTCAGTGCCGGACATGACCCGGAGCGGACTTAGGGCGTGCGGCACTAGGTGCGCTGGCTCATCCACGGCGGCGAGCTGGGCAGCGTGTGGGCCCGCGACCCGAGCCCAACGGTGGCCAGACTCGGCCGATCGCCTCCCGCTCGTTGGCGATCTCGGCGCTTGCCACGACGACAGAGATAAAGATGTAGGGATAATCCCTCATTGACAACAGAGGCAGCGGCGCCTGGCATGAATACTGTTTCCAGTGGTCATATTCGCGCCCCGGGTGGCACTGATTGCCAGGCGCGATAGGCTGCCGGTTCACGAAAGTGCGATGAGTGGCACCTGAGTGGCACCTGGAGGGCACGTTGGCGACAAGCGCCGTCATCTTGACTGCACGGGGGCTTGGCTCATTCGCGATGTAGAAAAATGTACGCAAAGTTAACTGTTGTCTTTTAGTAGACACTTGCCTAGAGTGTCCGCATGAAAATCGCACCGTACCGCAACATCAGGATTGGGACATTGACCCGCCCATTCTCTGCGACGCATCTCATGGTTGGTCTCATGGTCGCCCTCGGGACCAGTTGCATGGTCGACGACACCGACCCGATGACCTCCGAGCCGCTGCTCGAAGAGTATGAGGAGATCGGCGAGATCCAGCAGCCCGAGGCGCCGCTCCCCGAGAATCACGAAGGTGAGAGCTGCACCTACGACGCGCACTGCCCGGTCGACGCGCCTGCGTGCGTCGACAGCCAGTGCTGGGACGGCAGCGACGGCGATCCCTGCGACTACAACTCGGACTGCGCGAACTCTGGCAACCGCTGCTTCGCGGGCACCTGTTGGGATGGGGGTGTGGGTGACCCTTGCACCTACGATTCGCATTGTAACGTCTCGGCGCCCTTTTGCTCGGACGGTGCGTGCTCGGCCGGCGAGGCCGGGGATGACTGTGTCTACAACAGTGACTGCTCGATGGCCGCGCCGGTCTGCTTCGCCGGCGAGTGCTCGGCCGGCGGGGTTGGGGATGCTTGCAGCTCTGACAGCCACTGTGGCGAGTCTTCCCCCTACTGCTCGGGCGGCCTGTGTTCGGCGGGCGATGTCGGAGACGCGTGCCTCTACAACAGCGATTGCTCACCGGCGGCAGCCTACTGCTCGCTCGGGGAGTGCTCGGCCGGCGCCGAGGGTGACGCCTGCGAGGGGTGGGGCGACTGCTCGCCAGCGGCGTCGTTGTGCGTGATCGGGGACGTCTGCTCGCCCGGCGACGTCGGGGACGTGTGTGGCTATGACGGCGACTGCGGGAGCGCGCCGTTTTGCTCGCTGGGTGCGTGCTCACTCGGTGAGGCCGGTGACGCGTGCGCGTACGATACGGACTGCTCCATGAGCGCGCCGCTGTGCTCGCTAGCCAAGTGCTCGGCGGGCCAGGTTGGAGACCCGTGTGACTATGACACGGACTGCTCGGAGGCTGCTCCGTACTGCTCGGATCTCAACGACAAGTGTCAGACTGGTGAGGCGGGCTCGCCCTGCTCGCTCAACGCGGACTGCATCAACGGCTGCCACTTTGGTCTGCAGGAGTGCGTCTGAGCTTGGGTCGGAACCTGGTGACTCGCGTGTGAATCAAATCGGGCTGGCTCGAGCGGGCTGGCTCGAGCCAGCCAGCCCGAGATACCCAGAAGAGGTCCGGCGGGGCGGCTTCGCAGCGACGCCGTCCCGCCGGACCACACAGTGTCGAAGCGGCCACGATGAGCGTTGATGCCGCGGGTAAGCAAGCTGTTGAACAACCGCTTCCAGGCGACCAGGTCGCCGCGTGGGTCCGTGAGGTCGACGTGGTAGCGGTTCGACATCATGACGGCGGCGTGGACCTGGATGCCGTACTTGTTGGCGTTATACGCACGGCAGTAGCCGATGAAGTTGTTGAACTCCTCCGGCAGCGACCGGGGGCCTGGACGCTAGTATGATCACCTCGATGTCCGACCTTGTCTCCACCATTGCCGCGCTGTCCGACGAAGACGCCGCAGGAATCGAGGCCACCCTCACGGCGCGAACCGAGGGCGTGCGAGGGCTCGCTCCTCCGATCTTCGACCTGATGTACACGCGCCCGCTCCTCGCGTTTCGGGGCCTCGTCGTCATCACACGGCGACCACAACCCACCAACCGGGTGGACAAAGAGCTGTGGCTCCGAGCTCACAACAATGTGTGCTACCTGGCCAACTTTCACGGGGAGCCCGAGGAACGACAAGCGGTCGTCGAGCGGGCGCTGCGGGTCGCTTCGGAGAACCTCGCCATCTATCACAACGCCGCCTGCGTGCTCTGCAAGCTCGGGCAGCCCGAGCAAGCCCTCGACGCTATCGAGCAGGGGATCGGTCTGGGTCTCGATGACGCCGCAGTCCAGGCGATGAAAGACGACACCGACCTCGACCTCATCCGTCACACAGAAGCGTTCGCGGCCCTGGTCGGAGAGCGCGTGCAGTTCGAGCTGCCAGGCTGGGCACCGGAGTGGACCTCCCGAGAATTCAAACAGTTCCAAGAGTTCGTCCGGACGATGCTGCCCGACCCCGACATGTCAGACTTTGCTAGCGGTAGGATCCGGTGTTGTGGCCGCGAGTGTGACATGATCGGACTGGCCAAGCAGTGCCATGGGCGCAATGAGTCCGAGTGGGGCGATCTCATTCTGGAGCACGTCCGCGAGCTGGTCCGAAAATGACCCGAACGCCGTCCGCCTCCGCGGTCAAGGCCGGCCCCAACTGGTCAGCTCGAGCTCGACTTCGCGGCGTGAACGACCCGACTCTGAACGGGCCGTGATGGTCGAGCCGTGCCCTGGGCTCACAAAGCTGCGCAAGCTCGGGGCGACAGCGCGCCGAACGGGTCTGTCTGGCCGCTGACCCGTCCGCGATGCGCCTCGCCGGCCAACAAGCACGTCGAGCGCGGGTCATCGCGACGTTCGCGCACCCCACAGCCCCGCATCGGATGTCTTGTCCGCGGCGTGCTCGTCTTGGGCAAGCCCGCGGGCGAACGCGGGAGATCTGGAGTCGAGGGTCCATCGAGCGGCCTGTACGGCCATGATCTGGATCTGCGCGACTATCGGGGACCGCACTGTTATGCCTTCTCGTGCGACATGCTCGGCCCCGACTGTCCGAGCAAGACCGAGTGCGTGCTCATCGATGTCTCACCAAAGTGAACGATCCATGCTCATGGCCAGGAGTATGGCCCTGCACCTCGCTACGCTCCTGAGCTCGAGCCTCGCGGCGACGGGCTGCGCTCACGATGCCGCGCTCCCCAAGGGGCAGGTGATCGAGTACGAAGCGAGCGCAGAGATCGACGCCCCGCCGGAGCTCGTGTGGGCGACCCTGGTCGAGTTTCAGGCCTACGCCCAGTGGAACCCGTGGCTGGTCGAGGCCGAGCAGCTCGGGCCGCTCGAGCCAGGCGCTGGCGTCAACGCCAAGGTCCGGCTCGGCGACGAACCACTGCGCACCGCCAAGCACCGCGTCGTGCGGGTCGAGGCCCCAGCGGTCCTGTGCTGGCGCGACGCGGGCTGGCAAGTCGGCCTGGTCCAGGCGCAGCGCTGCCGATTTCTGGAGGCGCGTGCCGATGGCGGGACCTCGCTTCGGGTCACACTGACGCTCGGTGGCGCCGCGCGTGGCATGGCGGTTCGCAAGTACGGCGCCGCCATGAGCGAGGGCCTGGCGAGCGAGACAGCGGCATTGGCCGCTGAGGCGGAGCGTCGGGCCGGCGCTCCGCCCTGACAGCCGGGTGACGAGACAGCCCGATGACCGAGCGCGTGGAAGGTGGGCTGCGCAGGAGGGGTGTTGCTCCACGAGGTGCACGCGCTCGAGAAAGCGATCTTCGAGGTCGACCTTGTGGCCCAGAGTCATGGGATCCGGTTGGTCACCACGATATCGCGTATAAGTCCATTGTCGGAACAGGTGATCGCTGATCGCCCCATGGCGATGTTTCACCGGACCGCCTACGCCCCGTGGCCCGCGCTCGCCCTACTGGTATTGGCGGTACTCTTCGATCCCCGAGTGCCCCGCAAGCGCAGCTAGACTTCCGTGCTCCGGCCATGTCTCGGGCGTAGCGATAGTTGGTGGCATCGGGCTGCCCAAGCTTGGCCCGGTTCGTGCGAGTGAGCCCGGCGGTCCATGGCCGCTGGCGATTGACGCGTTTGTCGTGATGTCGAACCACCACCATCTGGTGCTGACGATGCGCAGGGGCGCTTACCGGATTTTCAGTGGCAACGGAGCGAAGTCCGCGTCACCAAATCTGCGCAACATTCGCTAATATGATTCACGGGCGGGGACCGGGGAACGGGCGGGGATCGGGGAGTCGAGCTCGCCGATGTCGACCAGGTCACTTGACCGCTTCTTTGCGAAAAAATACCGTAGCCATGTGATAGAGAAATACCCACGTTTCTCCCTCGCTTCGGCCTCGATTCTCTGGCTGGTCGGGTGCACCGATCCATCGATCGACGGTTCGTGTGACGAGATCGGCGCTTGTGAGACGGAGGATGGCACGGGCGACGGCGACGGCGACGGCGACGGCGACGGCGACGGCGACGGCGATGGCGATGGCGATGGCGACGGCGACGGCGACGGCGACGGCGATGGCGATGGCGACGGCGAAGATCCCGGTCCCATCGAACCCAAGGAGATCTTCAATGAGCGCCGCGCTTGGGTCTTGGAGACGCTCGCCAACCCCGACGGCTGGGCGACGCTCCTGGGCGCGCTATACGTCGATCCCGACGACCCCGACGCGCTCGCGCAGGCGGTCCATACGGTGTGTCTGGGCAACGATCAATCAGTGCCGTCGGGGACCTATGCCCTGGGCCTGTACTGGGAGCACTTCTCCGAGGCCCAGCGCCAGGAGATGAAGGACTGCATGAAGTCGTGGCACGAGATCAACGGCCACGGCACCGAGAATCACGCGTTGATGAAGAACTTCGCGGGCTTCTTGTTCACCCAGTGGTTTCCCGGGGAGGATGATTGGCTGACCAACCAGGGGCCGCTGGTACCGGGGGACGAGCTGCACGAGTCGATCAGGGCCAACCTGCTGCAGGCGATGTCGAGCCTCTACGACAAGGGCTACACCGAGAATCTCTCGACCACCTACGACATGCTGCACCTCTTCCCGCTGCTGGGGCTGTATGCCTTCGCCGATGACGAGGAGATCGTGCGGGCGGCCGAGGCTGCGCTGCTCTTTCACTATGCCAACCTCGCCATGAACACCTTTCATGGCATCACCCTGCCGCCCTACAATCGCTCGAACTACCAGCAGGTCAACGCCAACTATCAAGGCGTGCAGCCCAACGTTCAATTCATGAACTGGATGTACTGGCCCGAGGGCACCAACATCACCGATGATGTCGAGACCTGGCGCTCGCACAGCCACAACTCGACCGTGGTCTACAACGCCTCGATCGAGTGGTGCCCGCCCGATGTGATCCGCAAGGTCGCAACGGGCAATACCACCAGCTACACCGGGCACGGCTCGTTCGCGCGCTTCGGTGCGTGGGGTGAGGGGCCGTCCCACGACAGCATGCGTACGGTCTATCGGACCAGCGACTACGCGGTGGGCACGGGCTTTTTGCGCTACCAGCCCGGCGGTTTCTACGTCAACTTCAAGAACTTCATGCTCGCCTACGCGAGCAGCGATACCTACAATTACATCGAGAGTTCACACAACTACTGGGGCAGCGCGCTGACCGAGGCCGCGGCCTGGCGCGGTGCGTCGAACTCTCCCTTCCAGGAGATTGCCCATCACGAGAACACGGTGATCAGCCTGTTCAACATTCCCGAGCTCGACCCGTGGGAGGGCCTGGGCTACTGGGCCGACCAGCGGCTCCAGGCGCCCATCCAGCGGGCCGACACCCGCTATCCCAAATCGGTGGACGAGGTGGTCGAGAGCGAGGGATGGATCTTCATGCGTGAGGGCGACGTCTACATCGGGATTCGTCCGTTGCGCGACTACGTCATCGACACGGAGATGACCGACGAGCTGGCCGAGTTCAACATGATCCGCTCGGAGGGGGCGACCAACGCGATCGTCTACGAGCTGGGCACGGTGGCGCAGCACGGCAGCTTCGAGGGCTTTCAGGCCCAGTTGGCGTCGAACTCGCTCGAGATCGACTGGGAGACCCTGAGCGTGAGCTACACCGACTCGGACGGCGACGTGCTGCGGGCGACCTGGGTCGCGCCCGACTACGTCTATGACTCAGACGTCGTGGCCGTGGTCCGACCCGAGATCGAGATCAACGAAGTGGTCCAACCACCGTTTGATCCCGAGCTGTGGCCAGTGCTCGAGGGCCCCTACGTGAGCCTGGTAGATCGGGTGCTCACCGTCCACCAGGGCGGACGCACCTTGACCGTCGACTGGTCGGGCGAGATGCCCGTGGTCACCGAAGAAGACTGAGCGGACGGTTCGAGCATCGTTAGCTGCGGGCCCTCGTCGCTCGGTGCGGACGGCTCCGCGCCGAGCGCGAGCTCCGTGTGGTCGTGGCGACTCGCCAAGCTCTCAGTTGGGGATCCAGCGCAGCACGTCAAACTCGGGCACGACGAGCTCGCCGGGCCCCTCGAGATCCTTGATCACCCAGGGGTGTTCGGGCCCCCCATGATCGTGTGCGAAGCAGCGCCCCTCGGGCGAGACCTGCAGGGCCCCTTCATAAAGGAGCACGTACGACTTCTGCGCCGCGGGGCGCATGACTTGGGTCGAACTCCCGACCAGGGTGTTGTTGGGCGGGAGCTCCCAGTTCCCCGGGCAGCTCCCGCTCTCGGTGGCTTGAATCCAGTAGGTCCCGGTGCTGAGCGCCCCGAGCGAGACGCCCGCGAAGCCGCTGATCTGCAGGCCGAGATTGGACGGGGCCCAGTCGTCGTCGGGGCCAACCAGCGTCCAGATCTTGGCGACCGAAGCATCTCGCCACAATGTGAACAGTTCGCCGTTGGCCCCGACCGAAGGTTGCGAAATACAGTCGATCGCCGTGTGGCCGGGCGGCGGGATCATTTGCACGTCGTCGCTGGTGTCGTCGGCGCCCAGGTGCAGATAGCGTCGCGCGCCGTTCTTGCGCAATTCGAGCATTACATGGTGGCCATCGCCGCGCAGGCCCATGCTGTAAATGTCCCAACCTTGGGCGAGGTAGGGCTCGATCTCTGGCCACGGGCGCAGCGTGACCTGCTCGGCGTGCTGCTCGACCACATGAAAGGCCCCGTCGATGGAGCTGAGGTAGACCAACAACGATTGATCGCGGATCCATATGCTCTTGTAGTCGTCCCAGATCGCGTAGGCGAGACCGACCTCCGCTTTGGTGACCACGTTGCGAAACCGCGGGAAGCTCTCGCCGACCTCGATCGCCATCCAGTCATCGGGCATGATCACGCCGGCAGCGACGCCAATGAACTCATCGATGAGCTCGCCGCCGGCCCCGAGCACCCGCGAATAGGAATTGTCGCTGTCGTTGTAGGGCGAGTAGGCAAAAAACGCGACGCGTCCGTCCGAGGACAGGAACGGCGGGCGCCCCTCGGGCTCCCAGATGTCGTCGGCGCGCTCCCATACGATCTCGCCCGTGTCCCGATCGTAGAGGCGGTAGTGCGCGCGGTTGTGGTCGAGGCTGCCGCCGAGTTGGTCGTAGACCATGGTGAACAGCGACTCGCCGCGCGCATCCATGAGCAGCTTGATGTCGGCGTCGTCGACCGCGGCGGGCAAGCTGGTGTCGAGCACGATCACGGCCTCGTCGTTGCGCAGGAGCGAGACCGTGAGCGGGTCTTCCGCGATGAGCGAGACCAGCGTGCGACCAAGCGGATAGCCGCACATGCCCTGGGCCTCGCCGTCGCCGTCGCCATCGCCGTCGCCGTCGCCGTCGCCGTCGCCATCGCCGTCGCCATCGCCGTCGCCGTCACCGTCGCCGGTCGTGCCGCCGTCGCCATCGCCGGTCGTGTCGTCGGTCCCGGACTCGGGTCCGGTCGTCGTCGCGCTCGTCGAGGTCTCGGCGGTGGTCTCGGAGCCAGCATCCGACACCCCTTCGCCCGGCTCGACACACCCGAACGCAACACACAGGACGAGCGAGGGAACCAGGCCGGGGATCGGTCGTGTCAGGATCATGGCAGCGAAGGTATCACTTTACTGTCTGCTTCAACGAGCAGGTGTGGACTCTCGAGAGCCGGCCAAAAAGTTGAACATCGCTGCACATCATCGCGGCGCGGGTACGGCCAGCGACTCGCCACATTGCCGGGCTCGAGGGGATCGCTGGGATGCGTACTTTCCATGGCGCATACACCTGCGCCACCCGAGCCGACGGGATGCTCGCGTGCTGGGGCCAGATGCCGAAGGGAGCGCCCGGCGTCGAGGGTGGCGAATCGACCGGGTGATCTGATCCAGCCTCGGCTACCAGACGTGATGACCGGGTTGTCGAGATCTGCGACTCAGCTGGGCGTCCAGCGATGCGAACACGAAAAGCACTCCCAGGTTGGTTCCCCCGGGCTGGCGGCCGGTCGACGGTCGGTCTGCATCGAGTCGCACGCAGGGCAGCCCGCGGCACCGGCGGTCGTGTCAATGCCAACCACCTTGGGACCTCCCGGCAAGGTGACCTTGTAGAGACCCCAGAGCGCGGCACCCACGATCGGCGCCGCGATGAAACCAGCCCAGCCACGAATCGCCAGCGGCAGTCCAACGACCGTGAGCAAGAAGAGCACGGCGAAGACCCCCGTGTGGACGGGGTTGCCGACGCGCAATGGCTCTTCGTGTTCGGGCGGGGCGGTCACGGTCCTATTTACCACGGCGACCGCACCCGCATGAACGCCTTCGACAGCTGCTCGGCGACTTCTACTCGGTCATCGCAGCCCACACCCCTGACGGGCGCAGAGAATTTTCTCGCCGCCTCGCACTCATTTTACCTGGGTCTGTTTGCGCGCACGCCTGCGATGGAACCATGCGATGCCGACGCCCAACGCGAGCAGGGTGAAAGGAACGAGCCAGCCCAGCTCCACAGCTCGGATGTCCGGCGAAGCCTCGGGGGCCTTGGTCAACACGTCGAAGCGCGCCGCCACCCCGGCCTGGAGCTGCTGGGTCTTCGGTTGTACGAAGGTCACGAGCACGGGGCCGAGCTCGGCCGGGAAGTGTATCTCCAGGGTCTGTCCCGACCACCCGGCCGAGGCGGACTCGAGCTCGACCGGCAAGAGGCGGGCGTGGGCATGGCCGCCAAGGTCGGTCTCGATAGCGACCGCCGCCGCCGCGCTCACCAGCTGCTCGCGGCTCGGGAAGCTGCGAAGCTCGAGGGCCACCTCGGCCCCGTCGAGTTGGAGACGCGTGCCGGCGAGCAACGCGTCCGGGTCCGGCAACGACCCTGCGTCGGCGCGCAAGTAGATCGTCAGGTTCTCATCGCGCAAGCTGACGCGAGCCGTGTTGGTCTCGAGCTCGTGGGCGTGGGCATGGCGACCGAACGGCGCGAACAGGAGCAACGCCGTCACGAGCCAGCCCAGCGCGCGGCTCATCGACAATACTCTCCACTTTCGACAACGCCTTGGTTGGTGACCGTGCGCATCTCGAACACGTAGCAGTTCGCGGTGTCCGAGGGTTCGTAGCTGATGTAGTAGTCCTCGCCTGCGTAGCGGTAGCGCATCACACGTGCATCGCCTTCCGGGGCGAACACGAGATCCTCCACGCCGCCTTGCGGTGGTGTTCCGGGCGGTCGCCCAGCCCCGTCAGCGCTACGAAGGGGCGGGACGCGCGGGAGCGCGTCGGGGTCGGCCTCGCCGACGAGGCATTGAATGGTGTATGGCCAGCCCGCCGAGGTGTGGTAGCGAAAGCCGAAGGTGTCGTCCGCTTGGTGGTTGCACACGCCGAGCGTACCGGGCTCGATCTTGCTCCCGTCCGGGTTATTGTCGCCGTAGATCGGGTACCCGTCGAAGGCCCAGCCAATGATCGCGTCATCTCCGGCGTTGGCCATCTGCGCGATCATGCACGTGGGCGAGGCATGATAGTGGTAGTCGTCGCCGCGGCCTGCGTGTCCGCCACAGTTGTCGAGCTGTCCGAGCGCGATGGTGTCGA
Organism: Enhygromyxa salina; assembly: GCF_000737335.2. GTDB lineage: Bacteria > Myxococcota_A > Polyangia > Nannocystales > Nannocystaceae > Plesiocystis > Plesiocystis salina_C. The sequence continues at coordinate 26,658 of NZ_JMCC02000037.1, forward strand.
CCTCCGGGTGGTGGGCGGACAGATCCTGCTGCGACAGCTCGCCCCCAGCGCTGTAGTCGTACATCGGCACGCCATTGACGGCGACGCCGAGCGCGGCGTCGACTGTCGTCACCGCGGCGGCCGGGCTCGGAGCGAGGCGAATCGGCGAGGTGTAGTTCACGGCCGGCACGGGCACCTGCTCGTTCGTGCCGACGATGCCCGTCATCAACTCGTGATCTGGATAGGTGTCGGACGCGAGCAGGGCGTAGGTGTCATCGCAGGTCACCTCGACCTCGGAACCGAAACCAGCCTCCTCGATTGAAGCGGCAATGACCGCGCAGCGATTCGTGGTGTTCGACGGCGTGCCCATAGGAGCCTCGCTGGAATTGCTGCACCCTGCGACGAGGGCGAGCAAGATGAACGACGGGTGTCGAATGGATGTGTTGAGCATGGTGGGTTCTCCGTAGTGGGACACCGCCGCGTTAGGAGCCCGTGGTGCAATGCATCGCGTCGCCTCGCGCAGGAATTTTCGTCGAGGGCGAGGCGCTGAAACGCAGCTGTACCGGGCGTACTGCAAGTTTCGGCAACACTGCCCTCGGCGAAAAGGCCAAGCGAGGCGGTGCGAGGCATTGCACCACGGGGTCCTAGACCTAGAGCGCCGATCAGTTTGGAGTCGCGGCGTCAGGTGCGTCTGGGGCCGTTCCTGCCTAGGAGGGAGGCCGAAGCTGTATCCGGCATACTGCGAGCGCCGACCGACAACGGCAGGGGCGGTCCCAGATGTGCCTGGCGTCGTGAATTCAAACTGATTGGCGCTCTAGGGCGCCTCGATGGTGACCTTGCACAGCAGCGTATTGTGGGTCTCGAGATCCGAGGTCCAGATGAGGCGCGCGCTGTCGTCCCAGGTGATCTGGTCATAGCCATCCTTGGGCCGGACCTCGTCTTCGCTGTACTCCGTAGCTCGACTCCACTCGCTGGTATCGAAGTCGGCAGACGTCCAGCCCGGCGGCTCTTCACTCGAGCTGAACTCGCAGGTCTCGCTCGGGTTGGGATCCTTTTCGCAGCTCTTGTCGAGGGGGGCTTCGTGGATCACGAGACAGCGCCAGGAGCGGTCGGTGACCGCGACGACCGAGCCGGTCTTGGTGTTGGTGACCTGGGCGATGAAGCCGCCGTCTCCCATCTGTTGCTTGGGTTGGCCGATGTACTCGAGGCCCGTGTCGTTCTGCTTGTAGTCCTTGATGACGAAATTCAGGTGCAGGGGGTAGCTGCCGTCGAAGCTGAAGGTCTCGCTGTTGAACGAGCGCTCCGTGGTGATCGGCACGCTGTCTTCGAGCACGAGGGTGTCGCCGAGGTACATCGCGAACCAGTTGTCCGCCCACACCTCGACGGTGAACTCCCCTCGCGCGGCCGTGGAGCTAGCCGTGGAGCTGGCCGTGGAGACTGGGGCGTCGGTGGTGGAGGACGAACAGCCGGCGATGAGGGCGAAGATGGCGGTGAGGGCAGCGCGAATGGGCATCATGAGTACTGGCCAGGGTTTGGAGATCAAGACACCTCACCCTGTGCGCTTGGTTTACGTCGAGGCGCCAAATGGCCAAAAATGGGCGGCTCGAGAATTTCGCCGAGCAGGTCAACTAGACGAGGCCGTGGCGTGTCTTTCGGTCGAGACATGTCCAACCCGCTCCCCGATCGCCATGACCCCCTCGTCGCCCTCATCGATCGTCACTGGCGTCCGGAGGCCCGCAGCGCGGGTGACTTCGTCACGGCCGTGCGTTGGTCCCGACGTCGTTCTCGGCGCGAAGACGCGGCCTCGCTCATCGCGCTGGCTGCGGCCGTGCTGCTCCTCGTCCTCCGATCCAGCGGCAGCCCCGCCAGCGAGGCTGCCAACGTTTGGCTCGATGGGACCTCCCTGTCCGCGACCACGTCTGTCTACGAGGGCGAGTTCGCCGGGCTGCAGCGGATGTTCCTCGGGGGTGAGCAGCGGTGAGCCGGGTCGCCCCGTTCGCGGCCGGGCTCGCGCTCGGCCTGGGGATCGCCCTTGGGGTGAGCGCTCTGCGTCAACCGGAGACGCCGCCTGCGCGGAGCGCTGCGCCGATTCAGGACGTGCTCGAGCACCACGCGGATGCGCTCGGCCTCGACCGCGCGACCATCGAGGAGGCCTGGGCCCTCGCCAACGCCGCTCGCGCCGAACTCGATGGCTATCGGGCAACGATTCGCGCCGAGCGGGAGGAGTTGAACCAGATCCTCGACGCGGCCAAGGTCGACCGAGCGCGCATGGCAGCCGTCGTCGCCGAGATCAGCGCGGCGGAGAGCGAGCTACGGATCCGCGAGCTCGAGGTCATGCTCGAGATCCGAGCGTTGCTCACACCAGAACAAATCGAAGAGCTCGAGAAGCTTGGCCCTCCCCCGCCCCCATCACGCAAGCGTTGACCCGCCTCGATCGAGCCACGCGGCGAACATGGCGAAACTCGAGAGGGGGCGGAGCTGACACATTCGGATGAGCGCGAGGCGGCGTTCGAGCGCTTCGTTGCGACCCACTACGACCGAGCGGTTCGCTTCGCCTGGCGACTGTCGGGGGCCGGCAATGGGGTCGCCGAAGAGCTCGCGCAGGAGGCCTTCGTCGTCGCCTACGACAAGCGGTTGGCACTGCGCGATCCCGCTGCGCTCGAGGGATGGTTCTTCCGCATCCTCGCGCGCCGTGCTGCCAACCATCGTCGATGGTCGGCGGTCCGGACCCGCTTCGCGCGCAGCTTCGTACCCGAGCCGTCGCCAGCTCCGAACCCGCCCGAGCCCGCCCTCCGTGCTCGGATCGGTGCGGCAATGGACCAACTCTCCGAGGCCCAGCGTGCGGTCTTCGTGCTCGTCTATCTCGAGGGCTTCACGTTGGACCAAGCCGCGGAGATGCTCGACAAGGCGCCGGGAACCGTACGCACGCATCTGCATCGCGCGCTCAAGACCCTGCGGAGCGAGCTGGCCGAGGTGATGGCCGAACTCGACTAGCAGGGTGGGTACGTGGAGCTGCGCGACCTCGAAGTTCTCGTTCGTCCGCGCGAACCTGGGGGGGAGGGGCTGCTAAGCCCCTCCGGCGGGTTGCGAGGAACGTGAACGATGTCGCGGTCTTGGTTCGCAACCCGCCGAAATCATTAACTCTTCTTGTCCCGTCCTGTCCCCTCCCACACACCCGGTTGGAGCAGGGTCACAGCACACCCACAGCACAGAGACGCGAGGGATGAAGCAGCCGGCCCCACGGATCCGCGAGGCCGGCTTCTTGCTTCCGTGCGGCGATCGTCTACGTCCCTTCGCAAAACCGCACCGCAGGGCTCAGGCGGCCTTTCCCTGCTCCCGTGCGTACCGATGATGGAGGCCTCCAACCCTCGGCAGGGCGATGACGTTGCCGAGATTTGGGCCTTCGACGGGACGATATTGGGGCGTGTCCTTCTCGAGCCCAAGATGGGTTCGGTCACGGTGGTAGTAGTCGACGTAGCTCTGGACGACACGAAGTACGTGCCGCTCGTTGAGCGCGATGATGTGGTCGAGACAGTCGCGGCGCAGGCTGAGGATCCACCGCTCCGCGAAACAGTTTTGCCAGGGCGAGCGCGGGGCGGTCTTGACCTGCTCGAGACCGAGTCCGTCCACCGCCTCGATCCTGACAGGCGGATAGGTGTCATGTTGCGGATGACAGCGCGAGACCCGCGACGATCTTCACCGCTACGACCGTAGATCGGACGCTCGGGATCTCCGCCAAGCGCTGAACGGAGGACCCCGTGGAAGCTCCTGGAAGCCACTCACCGCAGCCCCGGGTCGCCGGCGAACTCGAGAGCAAGCTCGCTGCGCTCGCTCATCGTGGGCCCTCGAGCTCGCCGACGACCCGGGGCTGCTCGCGCCGGTGCGGTATCGATCCGCACTCGGGTTTCGAGGCGATCGTGTCGCTCATGATCGCGGTCGTCGGCCTGGCGATAGCGATTCTCAGCGCCCAGCCGCGAGCTGTGACGCGCGCGCAGATCCGAGCTGAAGCTGACCGCATAAATGTCTACCCTGGAGCGAGGTGCTGCCTACTGCAGCCTGCAACCGCAACGGAGAAACAGATGAAGTACCTCGGAATTGACGTTCACTCATCCGCCAGCGTGTGGTGCCTGCTCGACCAGTCTGGCGAGCAGCGCGGGCGCACTCCAACCACCTACCCCGATCTGTGTGAGCTCGCCTCGAGGCTGAGCAAGGACGACGAACTCCTCGCGGGCCACGAGGTCGGTGGGCAGGTCTACCTCGTCCACGACGCGGTCTCGGCCGCGGGTGTGACGATCCAGGCATTCAACGCCAACCACCTGCGCATGATCGCCGCGTCGCGCAAGAAGACCGACAAGCGCGACTCCTACTGGATCGCGCGAGCGCTACAAACTAGGATGACCCCGCACCCCGTCTACATCCCCCGCGGCGAGGTTCGCCAGCTCCGGCGTTTGCTCGCTCGCCGCCGGATCGTCATGCGAGATCGCAAACGCTGGCAGTACCGAGCTCAGGGCGTTCTTGCGGTCCTACGGGGTACGGGTCAGCCCCGGCAACAGCCAGATCAGGAACAAGATCGACCAACTCCTCGAGCACCCTGACGGCGTCGAGACGATCTGCTCGACAGCCTCGGTCTCTGCGAACGGGCGATGTCGTTGCTCATCGAAGAACGAGAAGACCTCGAGAAGAAGATAACGATATTGACAAAAGGCAATGATGTCATTCGTCGAATACGTAAAATCCCCGGAGTCGGCGAAATGGTGTCAGCGAATATCTATGCGACGATCGGTGACGTGAGCCGATTCCCGAATGCTCGCAAGCTCGCGTCTTACGCGGGTCTCGTCCCGACAGTCAGCCAAAGCGGAGGCCCGGCCAAGCTTGGCCACATCACCAAGGAAGGCTCGAGCGAGCTGCGTGCGGTCATGATCCAGGTTGCCCACATCGCTTCGCAGCCTCGGACAAAGAACGCTGACGAGCTTCGCGCTTACCTCGAGCGGATCCGAGGCAGCCGCGGTCGGCGGAAGATCGCGTTGACTGCACTCGCACGCTACATGCTGAGCATCGCGTATCACCTCTGGCGCGATGGCACCGAGTACGACCCCGAGCGAATGAGGTGTAACACCATCAACTGAGTTTCAATCAAGGCCGCCGCCGATCAGCGAAGTCAGTTTTGGGTCAGGCCGTGGATGTCCTGGGCTCCCACCTCGAGTGAGGAGCACACCCCCGGATAGGTTGGCCGACCCACTTTTTCGCATGGCACCTTGTGCCCGGGCCTCGAGCTCGAGCACGTATGGAAGGATGGTGACTCCTGATTTTTGCGGCACCAGATCGTCTCGATCCCGAGGCGCGGGCTTTGCCGTGCTTCGAGTCGAAGGCCAAGACTGACCACTCACGATCTGCATCAGATTCACCTTGACAGGCACCATGGAAGGACATTCGATCCGGGCTCGGCGGCAGCGTGAACGTCGCACCGCTCATTTCGGCGTGTGGATCGGAAGGCGAAGTGGGCCCGGGCCGGGTCGGGTGGCGAACAAGCCCCCAACTACACCCCGTTCGGCGCGGTCTCGCGCCGAACCTGCCCTGAGCCGCGAGCCCGAGACACGGCTCGACCATCACGGCCTGGTCTGGGTCGGGTCGTTCACGCCGCGAAGTCGAGTTCGAGTTGGCCAGCTAGCGCTGGCTGGCCTCGGCCGCGGGGGCGGGCGAGGACCGAGGCCCAACTCGGCGAGCACCTGCGCGATGTCGTCCGGCTTGTTGGCGATCTTCACCAAGCGCATCCCACCTCGGCAACGCGGGCACGTCATGATATCGACCGCGAACACCCTCTGCAGGAGCCACGCCCAAGGGTGTCGAGTGGGTTGCTTGGCGAGCACCTCGAGCTCGGTCGCCTCGCCGTCGAACGACAAGCGTATCTGCGTCGGCTCGTTGGCCACCGCCACGGGACCCGGCACGACCTCGGGCCGCACCTTGGCGTGGGCAGCGAGCACGCCGTGATAGCGGCGCTCTCTTCTCGCTTGACGCTGAACAGCGTGTCTTTGCACAGCGCACGAAAGTGCGAGCCCTCGCCGTCCTCATCGCCGGTCAGACCATGGGTGCCGCGATCTTCGATCACCAGCTCGAGCAGGCGCTCGGAGGCGTGGTCTGGTTCTGATCCGCTCAAGGGTGTGCAGGTCGATGCGGCCTGCATGGCGAATTCGACTTGTACGGGGCAGTGATGGCGTCTCCCGAAGACGGATCGCCCAGGGGCAGCAGGATCGCCTCACGCTGCCTTAATGTCGCCCTTGCCAGAGCACGCAACAGCGTTGGGAAACTCCCACAATGGCAAAAGTCAGACTCTCGGCCCAACTGCTCGACGCCCGGGATACCCCTTCGAGGTCTTTCCCCCGCAGCTCGCACTTCGTCGTGCGCTGGTCTGGTTCGTCTGGTCCGTGCCGTTGAGGTGGCCACATCGGGGCCAGCCAACCCGCGCCCCCCCTCGACGGACACGCCTGCGCCAATCTGACTTTGCTGTGAGCTCGAATGCCCCTATAGACTCGGGTCTATCAGCGCCACTCCACGAACAGCGGCATCTCGGCCCGCTCTCGCTCGAGATAGGGGCGCAGGGCTCGGGCGCAGCCCCTCCATATCAAGGTCACCCGATCTTTGTCGGGCTCCAACAGGAGGGTCTGAAGCACCGCCTCGGTGCTGTTGAGCTTGCCTTCGCGACCATCGGTACAGATCTTCGGCGCCCGAGGCAGGGTGAAGCGCCAGCGCGGCTGAGAGGGATGCAGGTTGTGGAGTTCGACCTGTTCGCCCCCACGCAGGTGCGGCACCTGAAGTCCGACTGGGGCACCGTTTTGGACCTCATAGCGGGCGCTCGAGACCAGCCGGCCGCGTCCGTCCCCGAGGTAGTCTGGAACCAGGTCCCGCTCGACTTCGATCGGGGGTGCCTCGAATACCTCCGAGATTGGCACGATGCCAAAGAACGCAACTCTCGGGTACCACGCGAAGTCGACCCAGCGCGGCGCGCGAGGGATAGGCATCCGATGCCAGCGCAGCATGTCGCCCATGACAATGCGCTCGGGCGTCAGCGGGTCAAGAGGATCCTCGAGCTGGGGGAGCTCGAGCGCCTCGACGGCCGCCTTTGTGGCATCGCAGAGGTAGCCCTTACCGACTGGATTGCGTGGATAGCGAAAGGGGGAGCAGGCGTCGAGGTCGATCTCATCACCGAAGGCTTTGACGAGTTCGGGCTCGTCCTCGAACGAGACGCCGTACTTCTTGTCGGCCGCTCTATCGTGGCCGCCGTAGGCGTTGCGGAAGTCGAGCGGGACTCGTTCGAACAGCGCCGGGCTCGTGAACCGGAGTCGGCCGTCGTGGTCCAGCCAACACTGCCGCTGGCCGGAGGTGAGGATGTGGTAGCGGTACTTGCTCGCCAGGATCACCGCTTCGATCTGGCTCGTTCGCCCGTAGCCATAGGCGTGTCCACGCACGACGATGTCGGTGCGTAGCTTGTAGGGGTATTGATCCGTGTCCGCTTCGAGGATCACTGGATCGTCGGCATCATGGATCGGCTCTTCGACCAGGGGAGAGGTGGGGTCCGGGGTGCATACGCCGTTCGGCGCGACGAGGTAGCTGCGCTTCGCGATGACCGCGAGGAAGGGGCTTTCGTCCTCGAAGCGGGCCGAGAGCTGGGCTACTGTGGGGGAGGGCCGGTGAAAGATAGTGGACATTCTGTATTCCTTCAGGGACGGCAGGGAAACTCTTCAATCCCGCCCTGCTCGAAGTAGCTCTCCACAGCTGGAGAGTAGACGGGGGGCTCGGGGGTGACCGTCGGCGCAAGGGCGGGGACACTGGTCGAGGCGACTGCCGCTGGCCCCTCCGCCGACCCGTAGTACAGATTCTCGAGGCCGCCCTGGGCCCATTCCGTGACCGCCCCACCGGGAGTCCAGAAGCCGAAGTCCCCGGCGTCCGCGCCCATGGGACCACCAACACCGAAGCCGATCGTGTTGTTCACGATCAGATCGAAGATCTCGCCAGTGCGCTCGTTCATCACCTCACTGAATGCGACGAGGATCCGATATTGGGCGTTCCGTCCGCCACTCGGAGCGAGGAGACCCAGATTCCTCAAGATCTTGCGGGCCTGGTATTTGGTCAAGATCTGGGCGCCGAAGTGTCTGTTGAGGAAACCCGATATTCGCTTGGAGATCTTACCGATGATCCAGGAGAGCGCGACTTGGATAGCGAAGTCCAGCAGGCCAGAGAGGAACCCAAACAGGAGGTCCGCCCAGCTCATCTGCACGAGGTGTGTGGTCGGTGCGATGACCCGGCCGCTCGGAGTGGGGATGGCGCCACAGTTGAGGTTGGGGTTCACGTAGATGAGCGCAGCAGCGGCCACGGGGCTGCCGTCCACCCTGTAGTTCGAGGGTCCGAAGTAGGACTTGGACGAGCTAAGCGCCAGATCGAGGGGCGTCAGACAGTGGACAATCAGGGGGAGTTGAAAGTGGGGGATGAAGGGCCCGATATCGGTACCCCGCTTCATCGTGTAACCCCATGCCTGCGTGAGCGCCGTCGTCGAGTAGTCGGACCCGAGGTCGAGTCCGTACATGGTGGAGATCGTGAGAAAGGGTGCCCGAGGCAGGGTCGGGATCAGACTGAATAAGGGCCAGAGCAGGTGGAAGTCCAGCCCGATCATTGGGTGCCAGTGTTTGAGGACGGCGCACTTCATTGGGCTTCTCCATACGAGGTGGCAAGAGGCACGCTTGCCCACGCCGAAGAGGGCTCGGCGACAAGCAGCTGGATATGCCGCTTTTGCAAAGGGATCATCTGGTAGCGGAAAGGAAAGCGGTACGAGAGAAAGGCGCGCATGCCCTCGGTGTCGACGCCGATCTGGTCGATCGCAGGCTCCCTGACGACCTCCTGCTCACCGAAGCGCAGGACCAGGCGCAGAGGCGGCGGCGGGAGGCGAAACAAGACCGGGCCATCGTGTCTGACGCCGGTGATCCGGACCTCGTCCCCGGCGTGGGCGGCCGGGGCGATCATGTCGGGGAAGGCCGCGTTGAACAGGGTCGAGCGCAGCTCGGTAATCACGTGCCGTTCGAGGTCGACGCCGACCGAGCGGCGGACGCGAGGGCCAAACACCAGGTCGCAGGCTTGCACGCCGACGGGATCGGGCCGGTCGTCCCAGCGGTCGATCAGCGCCTCGGGGTTTTCGATGTTGGGGAGGGGCTGACCCCGGGCGCTGTCCTCGTCGATGTAGAAGCCGCGGCCACGCGGGTTGTCGACGAAGGGCACCTCGAGACTGTCCCACTCCCCCGAGCCACCGTAGGCCCGCTCCAGGGTGAGCGGTAGGATCGAAAAGGGAATCGGGGCGCTTGGGCGCAGGCCGGTCAGCCCGCGCTCCCAGCTTCGATCGCCGATGACCGCGATCCGATGGCGCCAGCCCGGTCCGACGGCCACCTCCACGTCGAGACGGGTCACCGGCCGCTGATGAGAGGTGCGCGCGTAGCCGTGGAGCAGCACATCGACGCCTCCGCGGATCATCAACTCGTCGCCAGGCATGGGGCCGAACGCGCTCTCCCACGGACCGGGAGAGATCGGCCAGGTCTGCTCGTCGGCGATCCGCAGCTCCTGGCCAAGGATGTCGTAGGCGACGCGGATGGCGACCGATCCGAACAGACGCCGCTCGCGGATCACACCACGAAACAGGTCGGCGGGGTAGGGCGTCTTGTTTTCGAGCTTCATGGCTGCTTGGCGAAGTTGGGGGAGGGGCTAGCGGGGGTCGTGGTGGTGCAGTTGACCAGGACGCGCTCACCATCGATTCGGACGTCGTCGTTGGCCTCGACGACGGCATCCCCAAGCTCGGCGCGGATGGTCTGGATGCGAGCCGTGCTGTGCAGATCGCCGTCGGCATGGAGCCGCAGGTCACCGCCGGTCTCTATGTCGAGGCCCTTCTCGGACCGGAGCTTGAGCCGCTCGGCCTCGAGGATCAGTTCCCCTGTGGCGCGGAGGGTCAGGCCCGGCCCCTCGAAGCGGAGGATAGGCCCCCGCTCGCTTAGCTCGATCACGACCATGACGGCCCCTCCGTGGTTGAAGAGCTCGACGGTGTCCGACTCGCCGCCCTCTCGCGTGCGCCGGATCTCCAGCCGGTGATGCCCGGCGAGGTCGAAGGAGGAGGCCGGCGCGACCGCCCCCGGATCTAGCTGGTTCGTCTTGGTCGTCATCACATCTTCGTTGTACCTACTCGGCGCTCTCACCTGTGACGTCCCCAACCGCGCGCTGCTAATTGACGTTCACGAGGCCGCCCGTAATGTTGACCGTATCACCTGAGACATCGACGCTACCGCCCCTACAGGTGATGTTGCCGCCACTGACCGCGACGCTGCCTCCGCCATCGGTGAGCACCGATGTCGGAGCTGACACGGTGCTGACGCCTGGACTGCTGACGGTCGCGTTCGCATCGAGGAGTACCTGACTCCCGTCGCTGCTGGTCGTGGTCGCGTTGCCATCGAGGGTCACGTTGCTGCCTCCGTTGCTGGTCATGGTCGCGTTCGCGTCGAGTACCAGCAACGCCCCGCCCCCAGCGTTGAAGGTAATCTTTCCTGGGATCATGGTAATCGTGCTGCCCCCACACGTCAGCTTGAGCTCTGTCGGCGCCTGCACAGCGATCGTGTTGCTGGCATCGAGCACGTAGTCGCCGGTGATCCCCAGCTTCGAACCGGAGACTCCGTCGGCAGGCGCTGAGCCGACGATCGTCATGCTCTGGCTCCCGGTCACGGTCACGGTCCGATTCTTACTAACCGTCATGGTCTGGTTGCCGCTGACACTCTCAGTCTGGTTGCCGCTCACCGTGTTGGTCTGGTTGCCGCTGACACTCTCGGTCTGGTTGCCGCTCACCGTGTTGGTCTGGTTGCCGCTCACCGTGTGGGTCTGGTTACCGCTGACTACATTGGACTGATCGGCACCGACGGTGGTGCTATGGTTGGCGCTGACCGTGGTCGTGTGATCGTTGAGCACCGTCTCGTTGAGATCCTTTTGCGCGTGCAAAAAAATCTCCTCGCTGCCTTTGGCGTCGTCGAAGCGCAGCTCGTTGAATCCGCCGCCGCCGGGCGAGCTTTCGGACTTGATCGTGCTCTTGGTCTTCTCGTCGGGGAGAGGGTAGGGCGGGGTCTGGTTGCCGTTGTAGACGCACCCGACGGCGAGCGGTCGATCGGGGTTGCCATCGAGGAAGTCGATGACGACTTCCATGCCTACGCGCGGGATGAACAGGCTGCCCCAGCCAGCGCCGGCCCAGGCGTGCGCGACCCGGATCCAGCACGATGCGGTCTCATCGTCGGAGCCGATCCGATCCCAATGGAACCGAACCTTGATGCGACCATGAGGATCGGTGTGAATGTCTTCGTTCGGGTCATCTGCGGGACCCATCACCGTCGCGGTTTGGGCCCCGTGGACGCGTGGCTTGGGCGTCAGGAGGTGCGGTCGAAACGTCCGCTCAATCGGGATGCACTCGAAGCTGTTGGTGTAGCGTGGGCACTCAGCGTCGGTACGGCCGAGCTCCTCTTCTGGGAGGTCACCCTCGTGCCGTACCCGCGTGACCAAGAAGGTCTGATCGCTGAGCTCGGCTCGGCGATGCTCTCCGAGGGTGAACTGGCGGCCGGGCCCCAAGCCAATGATGTTCGACGTGCCGACGATGGTTCGGAGTTCGCTCTGGGCCAGCTCGAGCCGGCGGATCGCTAGTGGTTCGCGCTGAGCGAGACCGGATCCGTCAAAGCTCCTTGCCCGGGGATCGTGTACTGGATCATCGACGATCTGTCGGCGATCGTCGAACAGGTAGAGCTCGCGGGGGCGCCCGTAGGGATCCTCCCCGCTCCGGACGCTCTCGTCGAGGTTGTCGGGAACCTTCCAGTTATAGCCGCGGGTTGCGACCTTGGTCATTTGCTCGGTCAACACGTACTCGAGGCCCTGGATCGACTCTCGATCAGCTTCCTCGAAACGATCGTGGATGATCGGGACGGCGTCGCCGAGAGCCAGTACGACCTCGGGATAAGCGTCGTTGTTGTCGACCAAGACCAGCTGTTCGCGGAGGTTATCGTCGTCACCCTCGAAGTGGTAGGCGATGCCCTCCTCTTCCATGATCCGCGAGCAGAAATCGAAATCCGACTCGCGGAATTGCACGCAGTAGTCCCGGGCTACGTACTGCCCCAGGAGGCCGCTGTTCGTGTCGACCTCACGGTTGTACTCGGCGAGGGCGGAGCCGAGCACCGCCTGGAGAATTTCAGGGACGGTCTGGCCCTGAAACACGCGGGTGTTGACCTGTTGTTCGAGCAACCGTAGCGCAGGGACAACGTAGACTCGAACGAGGTGCTGGGCGCTGCTCACCCCGATCTCCTCGACGCGGTGGACGATGCCATGCCTGGTGCGGACCAGGCCATATCGCTCGAGTGTGAGCTCGACGTTGGCCCCGAGCAGCGCCGCAAGGGACACCTCGGCTCCGTCGCTGATGAGATCAACCACGATCTCATAGGGCTTCGATAGACTTTCGATACAATCGATGTGACGGACGTGCCAATCGACGTCCGCGCCGCCGTCGACGAAAAACAAGTAGCGAACGTGATCGAGACGAATGAGGTCCTGCATGCGGGGCGTCTTCACGGCAACGGCCGTGTCGGCCGTTCGCTCGGGCTCTACAGTCGTCGGACGTCCGCGTTATGTTCGATTGACGAGTACCCCGCAAACTGCGGCGCAGCCTACGCATAGGACACGCGATGCGGGGGAAGGCATCGAGGGCGTCGTCCACGGCAGGTCCGAGCTTCGCGCTTCAGCAGCAAAACAGGGAAAAATCGGGGTGGCGGGCGACAGCTCTCGTCGACATCGAGCACGCCGGGCATGGCGCCGGGTCGATCTCGCAGGCGGAGAGGCGTGCGCGAACTGCTTTCTCTCTCCTACTGTCACAGAGGGACTTCGTGTACTCTTCAACTGTGGCGAAGATGATGCCGAATAGTCCCCTCACCTTCAACGGAAGCGAGGGCGAGCGAGAGGTCTTCGAGGCACTTCGGCTCCTTTCCAACGACGTCTACGTCTTTCATTCACTCCGCTGGATCGGGAACCCGTCCCGTGGTCGAAGGTGCGCGCAAGGTGAAGCGGATTTTGTCGTGTTCGACCCGCGTCGAGGCATCCTCGTGATCGAGGTCAAAGGCGGCATCATCGAGGTCGAGGATCGGCGCTGGTTCCAGACCAACCGCGCGACCGGTGTACGAGGGAAATTCGGGTCCTCGGAAGAATCTGTGGGTCGACCACGACACCGAGGCGCCGCCGAAGTGCCACGCCACGACACCGCCCTCCAGGGCAAGCTCGCTACGCTCGGCGCTGCGCGCCCCTGGACCGCGGTGCCGCGACATGGCTTCGAGCCGATGTGGGCAAGCCAAAGGCTCGGCCCGGGTCCACGCGGGCGGGCTGTCGACGGCGGCCCAACGTTTCGTACATCCCCCGACACCTCGAAGCGATCCGCGGCTTGTGACGTCGAACAACCCTCTTGAGTCATCCCTCGTGCTTGGCGCAGGCCCTTTACATGACGACCAAACTGTTTCCGATCACAATTCAAGATTGTTTCCAATGTCGCGGTAGTGCCAATACCCGCCTGATGTCCTCCGACAGGCCAGACGACACGCTGAATTGCTCCTGAGTCAGACCCCGCGCCTTTCGAAGCGAGCGCAGGTGTCGACCAAAGCCGTCCTTTGGTTGGTCTTCGCCATCACGCGAGCCCTTCGAGTCGCCGCGATCGCACCCAACGTCCGAGCGCCCCGGATGACCGAAGCACACGCAGCTGCGTGAGCAGCTCGTCGAGGGTCGCTCGCCTCGCAGGATCGGAGCGAAGCCCCCACCGCAGCGCCGAGCTCACGGCCGATGGGACGCGGGTCGAGTCGCGCCCGCGCTCGCAGACTTTCCCCTCACGGGCGCGCTCGACCAGCACGAGTGTTGCGGCCGAGGCGTCGGCACCACCGGGAGCCTCACCGAAGGGCGGACCCCCGAATAGGCACGCCCACGTGCAGCACGCAAGCACGAACACGTCTCCCGCGGGGCCCTGCCTGCCGTCGGCGACCTCGGGCGCAATGTAGCCCGGCGTGCCGCTGACCCGCTCCGTGCAACCGGGTGCCGTGACCAACCCGAAGTCGCCGAGCTTGGCGACGCCGGCTTTGATCAGCACGTTCTCGGGCTTGATGTCGCCGTGCACGAGCCCAGCTGCGTGAACGCTCGACAGGCCGCGCCCGAACTCGAGCACCCGATCCAAGTTCCTCGGCTACCAGGCCACCCTCAACAAGCCGACCGAGCTGTCAAAGAAGCGGGGCATCATCAAGCACCACTTGAGCCCGGCCTTCGGCAACCGACGGCTCGACCAGATCGACGCGCGAGCGATCGACAACTACAAGGCCCAGAAGCTCGAGCAGCGATCCCGCCGTGGCGAGCCCTTCGAGCCGAAGACGATCAACAATCACCTGAAGGTCCTCAGCCGGCTCCTCCGCGTGGCGCACAAGTGGAACTTGATCGTCGACATGCCCCGCGTCGGCCACCTCAAGGAGCGCAAGAGCGAGTTCAACTTCCTCGACTTCGAGGAGGCCGATGCGTTCATCACCGCGGCCGCCGAGCACTACCCCGAGTGGCATCCATTCGTGGTCGTGGCGGTCCGAACCGGGCTGCGCGTCGGCGAGCTCGTCGCGCTGCGCTGGCGCGAGGATGTCGACCTCGACCGGGGCCGGCTCAGGGTCCAGCGCTCCTACCACCCGGAGAACGGATTCTTGACCACGAAGAACGACAAGATCCGCGAGCTCCCCCTGACCTGGGACGCGATCGATCCGCTCCACGCCGAGCGCTCACGGGCCAACGGTGAACTCGTGTTCCCCGGCGAAGACGGCGAGGTCATGTATACGAACCCCTGCAACGACGCTCTCGAGCTGATCGCCGGGTCGATCGACATGCGTCCGATCCACAACCACGACTTAAGGCACACGTTCGCCTCGCATGCGGTCATGCGTGGGGTTCCGATCCCACAGGTCCAGGAGTCGCTCGGTCACAGCAACATCATGATGACGATGCGGTACGCGCACCTGGCCCAGGGGATCGGCGACGATCTGATCCGCCGCCTCGCGCCTGATCGCCCGAGCGGGGGCACACCCCGGCGTCGGGGTGCACGACCACAGCACATGGGCAGCACCGAAAAACGGCGACGGCCGAAGTTGGCCGCCAAAGTACCTGTAGGAGACGGATCTTGAGTTAGTGCAAGGAGCTGCGAAGCCCCTCATCAACACTAGCCGTTGAAGCGCATGGCCTGCGCGCGGGGAATCTCCGCGCCAGCGAGGTAGAACTTCGGCAGCTTGCTCAGCAGCAAGTGCACGCGCCGCCGCAAGGGCAGCTCGCGGAACTCCGCGAAGCTAAACCGTTGCTCGCCCTCACCCTCGCCAAACACGACCTCATCAAAGGTTGGCGACTCGAGAAATCCCGCGCCGCTACGCCCGGGCATTGTGGGTTGAGTTGCAGCCATCATTCGTTCAATACCTCCGACTTGGTTGAACCGACGATCGTCAAGACTTCACCAACGAGCTCGGGCGGCACGCTGAGGGCGACCAAGGTGGCCTCGAGGTGATCCGCGATGGCGGAGAAGTGCTCCACGGCGAGCCCGCGGCTGATCAGCCGAGCGTGGGCCGCCCGCATGTCCGTGCCCGTGTAGTCGTGGGGCCCGCCGAAGGCCATGGTCATGAACGCGATCTGCTTGTTGATCTGCTTGTCCATGTCCAGGTCGTCGAAGAAGTGCGAGAGCGACTCATCCGACATGATGCGGTCGTAAAACATCCCAACGGTCGCAGTGATTGCTGCTTCGCCGCCGATTCGCTCGTAGAGGGTAGGCTCCGTCACTTCGTTTGACCTCGGCTCCACAGTACGCCTACTCACGTCGCGAACCAAGCACGTATTTGCCGCTGCGCACCTGGCACTGCGCGCAAAAACGACGAACGCGGCGCTTGCGGGGCTTGTCCCAAGGATCACGGAGTGCCCCAATTGTCAGTAGTCGACGCTGTTCACATTGGACGGGTGAGTCCATTGGCGCATTTGGGGACACCGGCGCGTCGAGTGTAGACATTTCGCCACTCCACTCATCACCTCGACTGCGGGTGGGGTCGCCCATTGGGCGGCGCGGAGCTCACAATCGCGCATCCGCCGTCTCGCATTGCGAGGGGGAGATCTCTCCTGTGTAGAAATCAGCGCGGGCGGGCGCGCACCCAGCCCCGGCGCGCGTCGATCGGCTCGAATTCGAACTCCACGGGCAAGAAGCGCGCGATGATCTGCGCGTTGGTCTTGGCGTGGAGCGTGGGCGTGGTGCTGAGGAACACCGACTCGTTGCCCTCGGCGGCGGCGAGGCCCATGGGGATCAACAGCTGATCCGCGAGGTGCTCACCCACAGGCACGTCGGCGTCGAGCCACTTCCGCAGCTGCGCGCAGGCACGCTCGGCGACGAGCTCCGCGAGCAGGCCCTTCTCGCCGAAGCCGGTGGCGACCTCCGCCCCGCCCTCGGCCTTGACGAGCAGGCACAGCGCGTTGCCAGGGCCGCGGCCCTCGAGCTCGATCGCGTGACAATCTTCGGCCGCCCAATTCAGCTCGCGCCGGACCACGACGAGCTCGCGGTTGGCGATGTGGCTTGGCAGGTTGGCGACGAACGCCAGCGCCTCACAGCTGAGGATCTCACCGCGCTCGTCGAGCTCGACGGGCGCCGGGGGGTAGCCGCCTTCGAGCTCGACCACGAAGCGCCCGCCGCCAGCCGGGAAAAACCCCGCCTGCTCCAGCGTGGCCGAGATGTCGAGGCCAAGCCGCCGCATGTGCGGCAAGAACACCCGCTGCAAGAACTCGAAGGGCGGCGCCATCGGGTTGTGGGTGCCGCCCTCGAAGGTGATCAGCGAGCGGCCCGGAGTTGCCAGCAGCGGCCACACCACGGTCTGGAACACCAAGGTCGCGCTGCCGGCCGTGCCGACCCTGAAGGCTCGCTCCCCGTGGGTGATCGGTCCGGGGATGAACTCGAGCTCGAGCGAGCGCAGCTCATCGCCGCGCACGGTCGCCCCGCTGACCTCGGCCGCGGCCCGGACCGCCGCGAGGTGCTGGCGCATCAGCCCGGGCTGTCGGCGTTTGCTGCGGATGTTGACGATCCGCAGCGGCGCGCCGGTGACCGCCGCCAACGCCAGCGAGGTGCGCAGGACCTGGCCGCCGCCTTCCCCCTGCGAGCCGTCGATGACGATTGTCTCGGTCTCGCCGCTCATTCGCCGGTCCCCTCCCCCTTCACGTGGACATCGAACCACTCCAAGAAGCGGGTGGCGAAGTCGAGCGCGTGCACGTTCTCGCTGATCCCGTGGCCCTCGCGCGGGTACATGACCAGCTGCGTGGGCACGCCCAGGTGTTTGAGGCCGCGGTAGAGCTCCAGCGACTGCCCGGTGGGCACCCGGGTGTCGGCTTGGCCGTGAACGATCAGCGCGGCGGTCTTCGAGTTGGCGATGTGGGCCAGCGGCGAGCGCTCCCACGGGAGCGCCATGTCGTCCCACGGCCACAGCTTCCAGTGGACCAGTGAGTTCTCGTGCTCGATCTCGGTGGTCCCGGTGAACGACACCCAGTTGGTGATCGCGGCGGCGATCATCGCGGCCTTGAAGCGATCGCTGTACACGGTCGCGGCCAAGCCCGAGAAGTAGCCGCCGTAGCTCCAGCCGCCCATGCCGACCCGCGCGGCGTCGACCAAGCCCTGCTCGACGAGGTGATCGATCCCGGCGAGCACGTCGGTGAATTCCTTGCCGCCAAGATCTTGGTGATCTGCGGTCGCGAACGCGGTCCCCCGCCCGGCGCTGCCCCGATAGTTGGGCATGAACACGACGTAGCCGCGGGCCGCGAACAGCTGGGCGGGATAGGTCGCGCGGGTGGTCCAGCCGTCCAGCGAGACGCCCTCGGGCCCGCCGTGGGGCAGCACGGCCAGCGGGTAGCGCTGTCCGGCTTCGTAGTTCACGGGCTTGATGACGACGCCCTCGAGCTCGAGGCCGTCTTCGGCCTTCCAGCGCACGACCTCTTGAACGCCGAGCTTGCGGGTCAGCAGCGAGGGATTGGCGACCGTCGTCCGGGTCAGCCGGCGGGTGCCGAGCTTGCCCGAGAACACCTCGCGCGGGTGCGAGCTGGTGTCGCCGACACACGCCAGCACCCCGTCGCGGGACCAGCTGCGCGCGGTGCCGGGCGCGAAGCTGAGCTCGTGACAGATCGGCCCATCTTCTATCAGCGGTTGGACCGCGCCGCCCTCGACCGCGACCGCGTTGATCGTCGTCTTGGTGCCTTGCTCGGCCAGCAGCAGCACGGTCCCCGCGTCGGCCCAGTCGAGCCAGCTCCCGGTCGCCTCGAGCCCCGCCGTGAGCGCCCTGGCCTCACCGCCGCCGCTTGCGACCACGTGGACGATCCCCGCGGTCGAGTCGTGAATGTTGGCCGCGCCCAGGAACGCCAGCTGCGCGCCGTCGGGCGACCAGGCCATGCGCCCGAGCTTGCCCGCGGTCTGGGTCAGCGGCTTCAGCTCGGCGCCGTCCGTGCCCAGCTTGGCGTCCAGCGTGTACAGCGACGAGTACATCATCGTGTGATCGATGCTGGCCTGCTCGCTGGCGCGAACCGCCAAGCGCGAGCTGTCGGGCGCCCAGCAAAAATCGATCACGTGCTGGCCGCTGGTGACCAGCTCGCGCGACTCGGCCGTGCCCAGATCCACGGCGAACAGGCGGGTCTTGGTGCCGCCGTCCTCGTCGACGACCCAGTCGCGGCCGGCCTCGCGGGCCTTCGCGTCTGCGTCGCGCTCACGCGCGCTGGTGTACGCGACCTGCTTACCGTCGGGCGACCACTCGAACGCGCCGACCGAGCTGGTCGCGGCGAACAAGGGCTCGGCCTCGCCGCCCGCGATGGCGATCACGTACACCTGGGTGTGCGCGTCGCCGGGCCGCTTGGACAAGAACGCCAGGCGCGTGCCGTCGGGTGACCAGCGCGGCGCCCACGAGCTGTGGCCCTCGGGCGAGAACCGCCGCGGCTCGAGCTTGCCGGCCGCGTCGACCAACCAGATCTGACTGACCGCGCGACCCGGCTCGGCCAGCGCGCTGGGGACCCGCAGCACGTGGGCGATCAGCTTGCCGCTCGGCGACAGCTCGACGTCGGCCACCTCTTTCATCAGCACGATGTCCTCGGCCGTCAGCGCCTCGGTCCGCGGCGCGGCCTCGGCCTGCGTGACCCACGAGACCGTCGTGGGTTCGACCTTGTGGGCGCAGGCGGACAACAGCGCGAGCAGGAGCAACGGGGCCAAGCGCGTCGACATGCGGCGGAGCATACAGATCGCGCGCAGCCGCGGCCAGCGCCGGTGGAGCAACGTTTCAGCGCCCTTGCAGGTCCGGCCGCACGCCGTAGCTGGCCAGCGCGGCGAGCCCGTGTTCGCGCAGCTGCTGGGCGCGAGCGCGGGCGGGGCTGGGTAGCGCAGCCGCGAGCTCGAGCTCGACGATCGCCGCGAACACCTCGGCCCCCTCGGGGCCCTGCGTCAGCGCCAGCGCCGTCTCGAGCTGCTCGATCGCCAGATCGGGCTGCCCGTCCGCGAGCGCGAGGCGTCCAAGCTCGAGCCGAACCGCCCACGCGAACGGATGCACGCTGCCGTCCGGGCGAGTCAGAGCCGTCAGCGCCTGCGCGAGCTGCTCGCGCGCCTCGTCGCGGCGATCGAGCTCGCGCAGGATCTCGGCCAGCTGCGTGCGCGCACGAGCGACGTCCGCGCTGTCGGGGCC
Organism: Enhygromyxa salina; assembly: GCF_000737335.2. Classification (GTDB taxonomy): domain Bacteria; phylum Myxococcota_A; class Polyangia; order Nannocystales; family Nannocystaceae; genus Plesiocystis; species Plesiocystis salina_C. Next base: position 46,418 of record NZ_JMCC02000037.1, read on the forward strand.
GAGCACGCTCGCGCTGAATTCGACGAGCTCGTGGGCGTGAGCGTGAGCGGACGCGAGATCGCCCTCGTGCAGCTCCAGCATCGCCAAGGTCGAGAGCGGACCGATCCGGCGAACTTCGGCAGCTTCGGTCTGGGCCAGCGCGAGCTCGGCCTGCGCCGCGTAGTTGCGCGCGAGCTCGTACTCGCCAAGCCACCAGCTGACCTCGGCGAGCTCGGCCTGGACGGCCATCCGCCGCGAGTCTTGGGCGTCATAGCTGCGCTCGTAGATCGTCGCCGCATGAGCGAAGTGCTCGCGGGCGTCGCGATGGCGACCAAGCAGCATCAGCAGCGTGGCCAGGTTGCGCTCGGTCGTGGCGTAGTTGAGGTGCTCGCTGCCGATCTTGGCCGCGGTCAGCTCCAGGCTCTGCCGGGTGTGACGAACGGCCTCGTGAAACTCGCCCGCGATCGACCGCATCGCGCCCAAATTTTGGTGACACATGCTCACGTGCGGGTGATCCGATCCGTAGAGCCGCTCGAGATCGGCGAGCGCGGCCTCGAGCAGCTCGATCGCGCCGATGTAGTCGCCCCTTCGGTACTCCGCCGCGCTGAGGTTCATGCGGGTCTTGGCGATCAGCGGGTGATGCGGGCCGTAGGCCTCGGTCCACAGCTCGATCGCCTCGCTATACTCGGCCGCCCCGCGCACGAAGTCGCGGCCCGAGCTCGTCAAGATGTTGCCGTAGTTCAAGTGGAGCTGACCGCGGAGCGCGGTGGGGCTGCCGGGCAGGGCCTCGACGAGCGCGCTCGCGGCGTCGAGCTCGGCGAGGGCGTCGTCCCAGTGTTGCTGCCGCTCCTGCATGACAGCGGCGTTGATGTGCACGCGGGCCGCCAGCTCGGGGGTCCGCGCGGGGTCGATCCGGGCGTGCAGCAGCTCGCTAATTCCCAGCGCCCGCGAGAAGTCGCCCCGGGCCGTGTGGGTCATGACCAGATCGATCAGGATCGTGCTCTCGAGATCGCGCTCGTCGAGCTGCGCGGCGCTGGTGAGCGCGGCCATGCTCGCGTCGCGAGCCTCGTCGAGCCGTCCAAGCTCGCGCAGGAGGTAGCCGCGCTCACGGTGCGCGCGCGCGAGTCCCTTGGGGTCGTCGAGCCGCGTCGCCCGCTCGATCGCTTGGTCGGCGGCCTCGAGCGCGGCCTCGTAGCGGCCAAATTCGCCGCGCACACGCGCGCGGACCAGGGCATCTTCAACGCTGAGCAGGGCGATCCGCCGATCGTCCTCGAGCAGGTCACCGCGGCCAATGTGATCGCGCTGCGTGTCAACGCGACACGCCCGCGGATCCTCGAGCGCGAGCACCGAGTCACGCGCGCGCGCGACGATCTCGGGGTCGGCGGCGAGCAGGGTCTCGCTGAGCGCGGCGATGCTTCGCAGCCGACGATCGAGGCACATCAACTGCTCGCTCATGACCTCGACCGACACCTTGGCCTCGACCATGGTCGCGCGACACACCTCCTCGCGCACGGTCGACCAGGTCTGGAGCTGCTCGTCGAGCCCGCCCGCGACCTGCTCGAAGGCCTCGGCTGCGAACGCGACCCCGGTCGCCTCGAACGCGGCCTCGACCTCGGCGCGCCGCTGCGGATCCCACACGTTCACGAATTCGTCAGGCGGCAGCGCGCAGGGATCGGCCAGGGTCTCGTCCGAGGCCCGCGCGAGCCCAAAGCCCGCGCCCAGCAGACCGGCGACCAACGCCACCCCCGCGATCCACCGGCGGCGACGCAGGCGAGGATCCTCGCCCAACACCGCGAGCAGCTGCTCCATGGACTCGAAGCGGTGGTTGGGGTCGATGCACAAGCCGCGCTCGAGCGCCGCGTGAACATGCGGGGCGCGGATCGACGCGGGCGCGATCTTGGGGACACCCTCGAGCTTGGCCGCGAGCAGGCGATCGACGTCGTCCCCCATGAACGGACGCTGGCCGTACACCGCCTCCCACAACGACACGCAAAACGCGTACTGATCCGCCCGGCTGTCGGCGGGTTCGCCCGCGTGCTGCTCTGGAGCCATGTACGCGGGTGTTCCGGCCACGCGAGACCGGCCGGCCGAAGCTCCGCCCCCGCGCAGCTTCCGGCCGACCCGCGCGAGCCCAAAGTCGAGCACGCGCACCCGGCCGTCGGCGCCGAACATCACGTTGCCGGGCTTGAAGTCGAGGTGGACAAGATCACGTGCGTGCGCAGCTGCGAGCCCGCGACCTGCCTCGGTGAACACCCGCAACACCTCGCCCAGCTCGGGGCGCTCGCGCTCGCCAAGCCACTCGGCCAGCGTGGGCCCGGCGAGGTGCTCCATCACGATGAACACGCCGACCGCCGCCCGCCGGGCGACGCCGCTCTCACTGCCCCCGACCGCCGCGCTGGCTGGGGTCAGCGCGTCGGCCAGGCGCCCGACGTCATGAATGGCGACGACGTTCGGATGCGAGAGCTGAGCCAGGAGCTGGGCCTCGGACAGCAGCTCATCGCGGGTCGCGTCGAGCTTGGCGCCGGCCCGCTCGCGCCCGTAGACCACCTTGATCGCCACGCGACGATCGAGCTGCGGATCGAAGGCCGTCCACACCGTCCCAAATGCGCCGCGCCCGAGCCGATCCAACAGCACGTAGCGACCGAGCCGATCGATCGACTCGACCACGCGGTCCGCGAGATTGCCGCTCCCCGACACCGAAGCGCCAGCCCCCACGGAGCTGACGACCTTGGTCTCGACATCGGCGGTATTGTTTTCAGCTCGGGCGAGGGCTTCTCGCTCGCTTGCGGACACCTTCGTAGACTGGCTCACCGAGGGCAGCAAACTCATCGCCGGTAGTCTAGTCCCACAGCCTCGAGCTGGAGAGGGCGATCATCTACCAGTTCGCCCCAATCGTTCAGTGTGAAGCGCGCAATTCGGCCGCCGATCGCTCAGGGGCTGACGTGCGAGGTCTTGCCCTCGAGCATGTTCGCAACCCAGTCGACCATGCGGATCCCGTTGACGTTGGTCAGGTAGTAGCTCAGGAAGCTGATCGAGGTGTGTGACGTGCCGCCTTGCAGGTACGTCCCCCAGTTGTCGTGGGCCGAGAGCTCGCTGCGCAGCGCGTAGACGCCCTCTTCGAAGTACGCGCCGTTCATCGGCAGCTCGATGATGCCGGGCGGACACTCCTGCCCGCCCTGGTTTTGCACGCCGTAGCCAAAGAAGGTCCGAATCACGAGATCCTGCTCTGACGAGATCAGGCCCAAGGTCTGATCTGCGTGTTTTTCAGCCAGGTAGTGGGCGAGGTTGTAGACCCCGCCGCCGTTGTCGGCGAAGCACTCGGGGCAGTCGGGCGGCAGCGTCGCGTCGAGGTTGAACAGGTCGCGCCATGTCTGTTGCAGACACGGAACTAAGTAAGGATCCATCAGCGGCGGCCCGGAGTCGTCGATCAATGTGACCATGGACCCATCGAATGCATCCGCGATTCGGTCGTAGTTGAACGCCGCCCCAAACCCGCCTGCGCTGATCCCCGTGACCAACACGTGCGACGTGTCTTTGAAGGTTGGCACAATACGATCGAGAAATTCGTGGACGTTGGAGTACCCAACAAATTGCTGTGGCGCCCCCAACGCAAACCCAGGAACCGGGGTATCCGGCGCGGCGCCTGCGTGGACGTCACCCGTGCAGTAGGGCACGTAGATGAAGTTCCAATCGCGGAGCGGGTTGTCGGCGTTGGTGGTGCTGAACAGCCCGCCTTGCAGCACGGTGGTTTGCCAGATCAGATCGAAGGTGAGCTGATCGAAGTTGGCGAAGCTGGCGTAGAACAGCGCGCAGGTGGCCGCGTTGAAGCAACCGCCGCCGCCCTCGAAGAAGATCGCCAGCTCGTCGGAGATGCCATAGCGCACCCCGATCCCGGCCGGGCTGCCGTCGATGCACTTGGCCCCCGGGATGTCGACCCAGTTCCAGTCCCCCGGTGGCGCCTCGGGCAGCGGATCCCCGGTGTAGAGGGGCTCCTCGGGCTCCTCGGGCAGATCTGCGGGGGTCCCCGTCTCGCTCTCGCTCTCGCCGTTGGTGTCGCTGTCGCTCTCGCTCTCGCCGTCGCTCTCGGCTTCGGGCTCCGCGGTCTCGGCTCCGGCTGTGTCCGATGCGGTGCCGCTCGTCGCGTCGGTCCCTTGGTCTGCAGCGACTGGGTCTTCACTGCAAGCGCCCAGCAGCCCGACCATCAGCGCGCAGATGTACTTTGGAACACGCAGCGAAATCACCACGACAAGGTATTCAAATTCCTCCCGCTTGGAAACACCCTTCGGACAAAAATCAAAACCGCAAGCTCGCCCCCCCGCTCAACCCGCGCATTCCCACAAAGGCGCCATCAAAATAGATCGCCGCTTGGTCGCCAATCGCCAGGTTGAACCCAGCGGCGACCGACACGTGATAGAGGTCGCTGCCAATCAAGCGCTGATCACCCTGGTTCCAGAATACGGGCCCGCCAAACCCACGTACCGCCAAATAGGGGCTCCACGCCTCGCCGAGCGTCCAGCCAACGCTTACGTCACCTTTGACATCGAGTGCATGTATTCCGGCTTGCTCCCGATCGGACGCGCGCCGCGTCGAAGCGGAAGACCCACTCAATGTACCAACGATCAATAAGTACGGAATCTCGGGCTTCGCACCAAAATAGCGACGGGCAACCGTCAACGACCACACGACCCCGGGCCGAATCTCCCAGCTGTCGGTTGGCGCCCCGCGCAGGCCGTTGACCCGCCCACCCATGTGCGGCCCCACGGCGGCCCCAAGCACCAGGCCATTGTTCAGGGCGGCGACGAAGCTCAGCGCGTACGCCGACTGCCGAAACCGGTAGCGGCCAGCGTTGACGAACACCAGCCGGGTGTCCGAGAACCCGTAGCTGACGCCAAGCGAGAACGGCCGGCGCCGGGTCTCGGCCGCCGTCGCCATGCACCCGGTCGGACCGACCGGCGCGCTCACGCCTCAGGCTTGGGCAAGCCGGGGGGCGGTGAAGGTCGCGGTGCCGAGCAGCAGAGCCAAGAGCCAGGGGCGTGAGCGCATGGACGGCAGGGTAGCGGATCGCGAAGCGGCGCGCTGATGGCTCGAGCGCTGCCTGCCAGCTGCACCACGGCTGAAACAGATGCCCGATCACCACGCTCGACAGCGTCGCCGCCCGCGAGCCGAGGATCGTCAGCGCGTCGTCGGCCTGGCAGTGCGGGCACGGCCTCGTGAACCGTGGGCGCTCGAGCTCGCGGTCGGCCCCGTGCAGCGTCACCTGGTTCCGCCGCACTGGCTGCGGCACACAGCGCTCGGTCGTAGCCCATCGCGTAGCGCAGCCGCCACGGCAGCGAGCACACCCACTGACGAACGGGGACCCTGCGATATCGCTCGTTAGGTATGAATCCGCGCAGTGGTGTGGTCACAGCCGATCGACCATGCGTGGCTTGAACGCTCACTGCCACGCCGGGGGCTGCCCGTGTGCTGTAGACTGCGCGCGACGTGACATTCGCAAAAATTGGCGTGCCCGCTCTCGGTCTGGACCTCACGCTTGGCGCGACCGCGGGCGACAAGGGCGAAGGAAGGACCGGTGATGTTGACGGCGACCTGTGTGGCACCGACCCCGGCTGGGGTACCGCTGCGGTTGGCCAGCGCGACAGAGCGACTCTGATGCGACGCACACCACTTTGGCTTCTCACATTAACCCTGGCCTGCACCAACCTCGCGTGTTCTGGCGGCGTCGTTGACGGTCGTCAAGACACGACCGGCGTGACGAGCTTCTCTGACACGACCGTCGGCGACACGAACGACACGGCCGAGACTCCAGGCGACGGCGACGGCGACGGCGACGACGGCGAGCCCGATCTGCCCAGCGACACGGCCGACGAAGACACGAGCGAGACCACGACCGACGGTGGGCTCCCCGAGCTGCGCGAGTGTGTCTTGCAGTCCACCGACTACGGCGGACCGCTGCAGCCCCTCGACGCGCCCGTCGGCTCGGACGTTCGGCTGATCTTCGAGGTCCCCAGCCTGCCCGATCCCGCGCTCGTCGAAGACGCGATCCTCACCTTTGACAGCTACGACGCCGATCACCCCAATCAAGAGGGCATGGTCTGGGTCAACGGCGCTGGCCCCTACGATCTGCCCGCCAACCTCGACTGGGACAACATGTCTGGGACTGGAAGCATCGACGTCAGCGGGACCACGATCGCGGGCCTCAACACGATCGAGTTCGGCCCTGGCACGCTCGAGCCGGCTTCCGTGTATCAGATCGGCAACCTCCAGCTCACGATCACGGCCCACGTCGAAGCTTGCCCCGACGGACCCGGTCCACCAGATCCCAACGCGATCGCGCGCGAGGTCTGGTACCACGAGGCCAACTACACGAAACGCCACAACTGGGTGCTGCGCTGCGCGCCGGGGTTCGAGTACGCGTTCTCGGCCTACGGCGACGAGCACATCCCGAGTGACTGCGGCGGCCTCTACAACCCCGACGGCAGCCGCACGGGCACGGCGATCTTCCACTTCGACGACGTCGTGCCCGCGACCTACGAGATCCAGCTTCGATCCCGGCACACCGTCAACCGCAACCCGATGGGCGCGCTGTTCGTGGTCGACGGGGTCGGCAAGCGGATCTTCCAGAACGACGACCAGGACTTCACGACCGACATCTGGGGCAACAAGGCCCTGTCGGGCGACGTCGACATCGTGCTCGACTCGACGATGGAGAACGCCAGCGACAGCGTCCAGTGGGTCAAGATCGTGCCCGTCGGGAACTGACGCGTCGGCCGCAAGAGGCCCGGCTGTGTCGCGTCGGTGGGTGAGGCAGCCGCTGCACAACCGGCTAGAGAAACACCGGCTGCATGTCCTCGGGCATCTCGAGCAGCTCGTCGTCGGTCAAGCGCGCGTAGATCTCGATCAGGTTGCCGCCCGGATCCGTCAGCCACAGCTCGTGCAGCGGCGTGCCCTGCCAGGTGGTGCGCGCGGGCTTGTGGATCGGCCAGCCCCCCAGCTCCGCGCCGCGCTGCGCTGCGATCACCGCGTCGCGCGAGCCAACGTCGATGCCGAGGTGATAGAGGGTGTCGTGATGCAGCGGCTTGCCGTCGTCCACGAGCAGGACGAGGTTGGTGCGCAGCGGCTCGCTCACGAAGGTCACATAGCGGTGCGTCCACTCCTTCGGAGAGACCCGCAGCAACCACGTGTAGAAGCGCGCGGCCGCCGGGAGGTCGGGCACCCGGATGCTCGCGTGGAACTCGTGCGGGTCCGGGCCCGCCGGGACGTCGCGGAGCGCCGCGAGGACCTCGATCCGCCCGCGGAGCTGGTCGCGTGCGACCCGGAAGTGCTGCAGACGCTGCTCGTCGTCGAGCTGCTCGTGCGCGCGCTCGGGGTCACGCAGCGGCCAGTGCAAGCGCGGCGCTCGACCGAGGGACAGGCCCTCCTCGGCGCACAGCGCGATGACGAGGTCGATCCGCTCGAGCTCGACGGTGTCCACCGACTTCGAGGTGTGGGTCGAGAGATCGATGCCGAGCTCGCGCATGGCCGCGATCGCCAAGGGGTTCACGCGCGTCGGCGACGAGCCGGCCGACTGCACACGTACGCTGTCGCCAAAGATCGCGCGGGCGAGGCCCTCGGCCATCTGCGAGCGGGCCGAGTTGGCGACACACAGGAACAACAGGCTGTCGAATCGAAGTCCGGGCATGGCGGTATCTCTGGGTCTTCACGAAGGAGCGATGTCTGGCGCGAATTTCAGGTCGTCACGAGATCGTCGCACCCGATCTGGACGAGGTCACACGCGGGTGACGCTGCCGTCGGTACGCAGGGCGAGCATCACGGGCTCGAGCGCGCAGGCTTGCGCGAGCGTGTTGGAGATGGTCCCGAACTTGCGGATGTTCTTGTGCAGCAGGGCGCAGCGCACCGCGGGCTCGTCGGTGTGCACGCGCAGCTCGTAGGATGCACGGATGATCCGAGGCGGAGCGTCTTGTCGCTCCAGCTCGACGTCGACCTGCGCGGCCGAGTAGGCGAAGGGCAGCATCTGGCCGAAGCGCTCGACGTTCTTGAGCACGCAGGCGGCCAGCGACGCGGCCAGCAGGTGCGCCGGCCCGGGCACCGCGTCGCCCATCGTCGGGCTCCCGTCGAACTCGATCTGCGCGGCGAGGGTGTGAATGCGTCCGGTGACGCCGGGTTGGTTGTCTCCGCGCGCGCGGTAGATGTTGCTGGTCATGGACTTGGCTGGGGACGGCGCCAGTGTGGACGACCTGCTCGTCGATGACCACAGCCGGAGTCGACAGTACGGTAGCCGATGGCGCGCCGCTGCGGCGAGACGCCGTGGTAGCGTAGCGAATGGCCGCCCAGACCCTGCGCCGAGGCTTTCACGTCGCCGCCGCGTTCAACATCCTTGGCACCTTGCTGTTCAGCCGCGGCCTGACCAACGACCTGCTCGGTGAGCTCGATCCCGGCGTGTTCGGCATCCCAGGTCTGCTGCTCATCTGCATCTGGGGCCTGGCCTATCTCGCGCTCGCGGACAGCTTCGAGGCCGCGCCCCGGGTCGCGCTGGTGTTTGCAATCGAGAAGCTGTTCTACGTCGGCAACTGGATCTGCTGGCTCACAATCCACGGCGGCGAGCTCGGCGAGGTCTGGTCCCGCGACCCCATGACCGCCGTCTTCTACGCCAGCTACGGTCTCGGCGACGGCGCCTTCGCGCTGTTCTTCATCTACGTGTGGACGCGACGGCCTCCGGCCGGTGATGGCCGAATATAGTAGTCTCCCGGCGCATGGACGTCGCAGGCAAGCTCGTCGTGATCACCGGTGCCAGCCAGGGCATGGGCGCCGGCACTTCGCTGGCCCTCGGCAAGCAAGGCGCGCGGGTGATCCTGGTCGCCCGCACAAAGGCCAAGCTGCAGGCGATCGCCGATCAGATCACCGCGGCCGGCGGCGAGGCCCACGTGCGCCCCTGCGACCTCTCGGATCCGGCCAGCGTCACGGCCCTCGGCGAAGAGGTGACCAGCTCGCTCGGGGTCCCCGACGTGATCATCAACAACGCCGGCGCCGGCCGCTGGCTGGCCGTCGACGAGACCCCGCTCGAAGAGGCCGTGCAGATGATGCAGGCGCCCTACTTCGCGGCCTTCTTCGTCACCCGCGTGTTCTTGCCCGCGATGATCGAGCGCCGCAGCGGCCTGATCGTCAACGTGCAGTCGCCCATGAGCCGGGTGGTCGCGGGCGGGTGCACCGGCTACGCCGCCTGCCGCTGGGCGCTGCGCGGCTTCAACGAGGGCCTGCGCGCGGATCTGCGGGGCACCGGTGTGCGGGTGACCGAGGTGATGTTTGGCGAGGTGACCTCGGACTATTGGGACAACAACCCCGGGGCCAAAGAGCGCTTGCCGGGGATCGCCAATATGCTGATCCCAACGATGACCACCGAGCAAGTTGGCGCCGCGATGATCAAGGCGATCCGCGCAGAGCGGCGGGTGTTCATGCGGCCGTTCATGCTCACCGTGATCGTGTGCCTGCTTTGGATGTTCCCTTCATTCGTCCGCTGGCTCACCGTCCGCACCGGCTGGCAACGAGAGCTGTCTTAGGTCTTCTAGAGGTTGTTACAGACCCTTGCGCCTGGCCCGACGCGCGGCCCGACGATTGGCCTGGCGGCGCTCGACCTTGCGGCGGATCACGTACAGCGACGGCACCAAGATCAAGGTGATCGTCGTTGCGAAGATCAACCCATAGCCCAGCGCCAGCGACATCGGTGACAGCAGCGCGTCGCGGCCCCCCAGCCCGTACGCGGTCGGCATCACCCCGGCGACGGTCGTGAGCGTGGTCAGCAGCACCGGGCGCAGGCGCTGGGTCGCGATGTTGGCGACCTCGTCGATCAGCTCGGCCAAGCCGCCGTCGCCGGTCCCCGTCTGATTGAGCGAGGTCACCATCACGATCGAGTCGTTCACGACCACACCCGACAGACCCGTGATCCCAAGCAGGGCAAACAGCGAGATCGGGATCTGGTGGGCGGCGTAGGCCCAGACCACGCCGACCAACCCTAGCGGCACGGCCGAGACCACGAACATCGCCTGGGTCAGCGAGCCCGTCAGCAGCATCACCACCATCACGATCCCGATCAGCGCGAGCACGAACACGGTCGGCATCTCGCCCAGGGTCTCGCCGGTCTTGGTCGCCTCGCCGCCAATTTGCACGCGGACCTGGGGCTCGTGCTCGGCGAAGCGCGGCAGCAGCTCGGCCTCGATCGTCTTGGCCAGCGAGGTCGCGGTCTCACCCGAGCCCGGCAAGATCCCCGAGGTCAAGGTCGTGGTCCGGATCCCGTCGCGGCGGTGGTAGGTCGCGAGCGCGTCGACCTCGATCGGCTCGACGAAATTGCGCAGCGCGTGCATCCGGCCGTCCTCGCCGCGCACGGGCGTTGACAGCAACAAGTCGAGATCGGCCCGCGCGGCCGGATCGAAGCGGACCCGGATCGCCACGCGCTCGTCGAGGTCGCGCAGCTCGGTCACCGGGATCCCGAAGAACGCGGCCTTGACCGTGCGCGAGATGGTCTCGACGTCGACCTGCTCGAGCGCCATGCGGCGGTGATCCAAGCGCAGATCGACCTGCCGGATCCCCGGTCGTTGATCACTCTCGAGATCGACGACCGCCGGCAGCCCCTGCAAGTAGGCCCGGACCTCATTGCTGACTTGGCGGCGCAGCCCGTCGTCGTTGCTCGACACGTGGATCTCGACGGGCCGGCCCATCGGCGGCCCGATCCGCGCGGCCTCGTAGACCACCTCGAGCTCTTTGGACACGTGCAGCTCTTGCTTGACCCGGGCGATCCAGGCCGCGGCCGAGTGCGCGCGCTCGTTGCTCAAATACACGGTGACGAAGCCCTCGTGATCGGCGACGCCGCGGTCCCGCTCGTTGCGGCGCACCTCTTGGTGGCCAACCCGCGCCGTGATCCCGTCGAGGTCGTCGCCAATGATCGCGGGCAGCTGCTGCTCGAGCCCACGCAGCAGCGCCTCGGTCCGCTCGATCGGGGTGCCAAGCGGGGCCGTGACCCGCAGGTAGAACGCCTCGGCGTCGTCCTGCGGGAACATGGTCACGGGCATCGACGTGCGCATGTACTGCACGGTGCCCACGAACAAGCTGGCGAACACCAGCACCACCAGGCCCCCGTGGGGCAGCACCTTGCGCAGCACGGCCGTGTACACCCGCTCGAGCGCCTTGATGAACCCGGCCTTGGGCTTGGCCAGCGCGCGGGTCCGATCACCATGGCCCACGATGTGACTGGGCAAGATGAAGAAGCACTCGAACAGCGAGACCGCGAGGGTCAAGATCACGATCGTCGGGATCGCCCAGGAAAATTTACCCGGGATCCCGCCCAGCAAGAACAGCGGCGAGAACGCCAGGATCGTGGTCAGCGACGACCCGATCACCGGGATCGACATCTCCTCGGTGCCCTTGATCGCCGCCTCCTGTGGATCGACGCCGGCCTCGAGGTGAAACGCGATGCGCTCGGCGATGATGATCGCGTCGTCAACGACGATCCCGATCACCAGCACGAAGCCAGCGAGCGAGACCATGTTGATCGAGATCCCCAGCGCCGGGATCAAGGCCGCGACCCCGAGCAGCGCGAACGGCAGCCCAAACGCGACCCAGAACGCGATCCGAAACGACAAGAACAGCAGCAAGACCGCGAGCACCAACACCACGCCGCCGATCCCGTTGGTGATCACCACGTCGAGGCGGTTGCGGGTCTGGCGAGACACATCGTTGAAGGTGTGGACCTCGACGCCGTCCGGCAGCGGGAAGTCCTCGAGCAGCGCGTAGATGTCGTCGACCGTGTCGAGGATGTCGGCGCTCTCGCGCTTGCGCACGATCAAGCTGAAGCTGGTCTTGCCGTTGGCGTGGACCCGCAGCCCGGTGTCTTCGCGGGTCTCGCGGATCTGCGCGACGTCGCGGATCCGCAGCGCGCCGCCGTTGGCCCCGCGAAACCGGAGGATCGTGTCGCCGATCTGCGCGGCGTCGCGGTACTCGCCCGACATCACGACCTGGCGCTGCAGCGGGTACGCGCTCAGCCGGCCCCCGGTGCTCTTGACGTTGCGCCGCGAGAGCGCGGCCATGACCTCGTCTAGGGTCACCTGCTGGGCGCGCGCGCGGACCGGATCGAGCAACACCTCGATCTCGGGATCCCCGATCCCGACCTCCTCGACCTTGCCGACGCCGTTGATCTCTTGAATCCGCGGGCGCAGCAGCTCGACGACCTCGAGCGTCGCCGCCGTTGGGCCCGTCAGCGAGATCTCGAGCACCGCCGCCTTGGCCGGGTTGAAGCGGGCGAGCACGGGCGGCGCCTCGAGCTCGGCCGGGAAGTCTTGGATCGCGTCGATCGCCTTTTGCAGATCACGCTCGACGGCCTCGACCTCGCGCGGCGAGAGATCCTCGTAGAGGTTCACGTTCACGACGGAGAGCCCGTCCTGCGAGACCGAGCTGTACTCCTCGACGCCGTCGATCTCGCGGATCGCTTCTTCGATCGGGTCGGTGATCTTCGACTCGACGTCGTCCGGCGCGGCGCCAGGCAAGATCGTGGTGATCGCAACCGAGTTGATCGTGATCGCCGGAAACCCCTCGCGCTGGCTGCGGCTGACGACCAGCAGGCCGATCGCTAGCACCGCGATCGTGATCATGTGAACCAGCAGCGGCCGCGACAAGAAGAACCGAATCACGCCACGTCACTCCTGAACACGGCTGCGCACCCGGGGCTCACGGCGCCGCCCCGGTCGGCGTGGCCGCGCTGGCGTGGCGGTTGGCGAGGGCCGGCGGCTCGATCTCGACCAAGACCGCGTCGGCGAGCGCGTGCTGGGCGGAAGTTGCGAGCAGCTCGCCGGGCTCGACACCCGCGAGGATCTCGACCTCGAGGTCCCCGTAGGCCCCCACCCGAACCTCGCGCAGCTCCGCCACGCGCCGCTCGAGCCCCTTTCCCACGCCCTCGCGCTGCTCATCTGACGCGGGCGTCAACACGAACACCGCGAGCTTGCCGGCCCGCCGGGTCAACGCGGCCCGCGGGATGAGCACGCGCTCGCCCCCCTTGTGCAGCGGCAGGGAGATCGTTGCGACCATGCCCCCGCGGATCCGCCCCTCGGGGTTGTCGAGGTGATACTCGACATCGAACAGGCCCGTGACAGGATCGGCCGCTGGCGCGAGCGCGGCGAACTGGGCCAGCGTCGACTCGCCGCCCAGATCCTCGATCGTGACCAGCGCCTGGGCGTCTTGGTCGAGCCGCCCGATCTCGCTGCCGACGAGCCCAACCCGCACGCGGATCTTGGATAGATCGACCAAGTCGAGCACCGGCGCCCCAGCTCCGATCGTGTCGCCAACATCGACGAGCCGCCGCGCGACGACGCCAGCGATCGGTGCGCTCATCTTCGCGTCCTTCGACGAGCGCCGCGCCGACCCGAGCTCCGCCTTGGCCCCATCGAGGGCAGCCTGGGCCCGATCGACCGCGTGCTTGGCCCCATCGAGCTGGGCCGCGGCCAAGCTGCCCTTGGCGACCAAGCCCTGCTTGCGCTCGTACTCGGTGCGCGCGAGCTCGAGGTCGTGCTCGAGCGCCTCGACCCGGGCCGAGGCCCCCGACACCGCCAGCCGCTGCCGCGATCCATCGATGCGCAGCAGCAGCGCCCCGGCCTCGACCAAGTCGCCGTTGTCGACCGTCACCTCGAGCACCCGCCCGCCAACCTCCGCGCGCAAGTTCGCGTCGCGCCACGCCGAGGTCATGCCCGTCGCCGTGACTTCGCGTGCCAGCAGCCCCATGCGCGCCGAAGCGGCCTCGACCCGAATCGCACCCGCGCCCGGATCGACGATCGCCTCGCGCGGCGCGGGGGCCTCGTCGACCTCGTTGCAGGCCGAACCGACCAAGCCAGTGACGACCGCGACCGCGATCAGAACACCGATCCCAGACGGCCGAAGCATCTTCGATTGATCCCACGCAGGACCAGCGCGGTCAATGAGTGGCGCACGCAGGCGGGAAGCCCTTGCGCCAGCTGAACGCGCGAACGCAGCTACACCCGCTCCAACAGCTCGCGGGCGCGATCGGCTGGGACCGCCGCGAGCTCCGCGAGCTCATGAAACACCGCACGCTCCCGATCCCCGCGGTCGCTGGCCTGAACCAGCGGCGCGACCTCGTAGAGCACCGCCTCGCGGATCTCGGGCTCGAGCGCTGCGAGCCGCCCACCGAGCTGCTTTAAGTCTGGCGGCGAGTACAGCAGCATCGAGAGCTCGACCCGCCGCGCGACCGAGACCGGCATGCGCTCGAGCAGCGAGTCGAACTGGGCCGCCTCGGCGCTCGCGAGCTGGCCGTCGAGGTTGGCGAGCGCCGCCGCAAACCCGACCACCAGCTCGGCCCGGGTCGCCGCCTCTTGCGTCCAGCGCGAGCGCCACGCTTGGGCCTGCTCGGGGCTCACGCCGACCTTCTCTGCGATCCGATCGTGGACGGCCGCCTCGACCTCCGACCCGCTGCCGTCGGCCAGTGCCATTCGCCACGCCTGCTCGAGCAGCTGCTCGACAAAGTAGGGCAGCGGCGGCGAGAGCTCGGCGAAGCGACGCTCGAGCGACGGTCGATCACCAAGTAGATCCAGCCACGGCTGCATGTGCTCATCTTCGACGCTGGCGTCGACGAGCCGCAGGATCTGGTCCCACTCCCCAAACTCGAGCATGTCATCGGCGTGGGCGATCATGCCGCAGGCGACCAACGTCCACTCTTGCTCCGGTGTGAGCATGTCTAGTTCTACGCCAACTGCGCGCAGCTGTCAGCCGTCTATCTCGAAGTAACAAGGACCGATCGCCAGCGCCTCGGGGCCAGCGCCGTGCCACAGCGCCGCGGGCAACAGCCGCAAAGTCCGCATCAGCGGATCGGCGAAGCCAAGCGCCCGCCCGGTCATTGGCACGAGCTGCCCGGCCTGGCCGATCCCCACCGCCGCGTCCCCACCCGCTTCGACGCTGCTACCGAGCGGCAACGACAAATTCAGGCCGAACAGACGGCGGACTTTTTGGAGCACCGTTGGCGGCAACGGATAGTGGAGAACGATCGGCGCCGCGCCGGCTGGGACCGGCATGTTGGCCATCCGCGCCGCTCGATCGACCGCCTCGTGCATGCCGCCGTAGGCGTCGACCAGCCCGATCTCGATCGCCCGCACGCCGCTCCACACGTGGCCCCGCGCGACCGCGTCGGCGGCCTCGGGTGTCATCGCCCGCGCACCCGCAACGCGCTCGATGAACACGTCGTAGGTCGCCTGGATCCCGGCCATGGCGGCGTCGCGCTCGTCTTCCGAGTAGGGCTTCCAGTACGAGTGCATGGTCGCGCGGTCGCCAATCGAGAGCAGCTCCGCGTTGACCCCAACCTTGTCGAGCAGGCCCGAGAGATCGAGCTTGGGCAGAAACACACCGATGCTCCCGGTGTACGTGGTCGCGTTGGCGTAGATGTACTGCCCGCCGGTTGCGATGTAGTAGCCACCCGAGGCCGCCGTCTGGCCCATCGAGATCACGACTGGCTTGCGCTCGCGGGTGCGGTCGAGCTCGCGGGCGATCTGCTCCGAGGCCCGCACCGAGCCCCCACGCGAGTCGATGCGCACGACCACCGCCTTGACGGCGTTGTCTTCGCGCAGCTCGGCGATGGTCTTGGTCAGGGTCTCGCTGCCGGCCAGCTCGAGCCCCAACAGCGGAATCTCGAGGGACGGCCCAGTGACCAAGGTGCCGCGCACGTGCACGATAGCCACGTGGGCCGGCGCGCCCCAGTCCCCCGTTCGCAGCGGCGACGTGGGCGGCGCCTCGATCCGCACCCCGCGGCCCAGCCACGCCTCGAGCTTGGCGTCGAGCTCGTCGGGCCACGCGAGGTCGTCGACGATCCCGCGCCGACGCGCATCTTCAGGCTGCCACGGCGCCGCGTCGACCCAGTCCGAGACCACCGCGGGATCGCGGGCGCGCGACCGGCCAACGACCCGGATCAGATGGTTCCAGGTGTCCGTCATCAGCGCCCGATTGGCCTCGGCCACCGGCGCGCTCGGACCCGTGCGCGTCCAGATCTCGGGGGTGCCCTTGTACTCGGCGACCCGCACGAACTCCGCTTGGACCCCGAGCCGCGCGAGCAGCTCGCCCCAGTAGAGCGTGCGCGACGACAGGCCAATGATCGACAGCGCGGCGTGGGGATGCGCGATGATCCGATCCGCGACCGAAGCCAAGAAGTAGCCCGTGAGCGAGGCGCCCTCGAGGTACGCCACGACCTTGCCGCCGCTGTCCTGATAGCGCAGCAACGCCTCGCGCAGCTCCTCTAGCTGCGCGCTGCCAAACTCCGAGCCGGCCAGCTCGACCAGCACCACGCCCCCGCGACGCCGGGCCAGCTCGTCGATCAGCCAGACCAGCTCGGCCAGCTCGCGATCGTCGTGCTTGCCGGCCAGCGACAGCCGCGTGACCCGCCGCGGACGCACGGGCAGGATGTCCGTGTAGCGCTCGTGCGAGAGCCGAACTCGGCCGCTCACGCCGTGCAAGCCACCAGCCCCCAGCCCAGCAGTGGGCCCGGCCGCGACGCCAAAGTGCGGCGTGTCGAGCTGCACGCCGAGGCTCACGCGGGCGACCGCGCGGGCGTCGGCCTGGGTCGGATCCTTGCTCGGGTCGTCGACGTCGGCGGCGTCGAAGTACGCGACGGCCTCGGCCTCGGCGTAGACCCGCACCCCGCGATTGCCAAACAACATGCGCCCGCGCGGCTGGACCTGGAACCCGCGGATCGGCGCCTCGGCCGGCTGCAACCCAGCGAGCCGCGCCCGCACGCCGGCGGCGACCTCGAAGCGCGCGTCGCCAAACGGACGCAGGGCGACCTCGGGGTCGAGCACCGGGGCTGCCCGCACGCTCTCGGCCAAGGTGGGCGCGTTGAGGTTGCGGGCCACGACAGCCAGGCTCACGAACCGGTTGGCCCGCCAGCTCAGCGCCAGGTCGAGCTGGTTGACCCGGCTCGCGTACACGTTCTCGCCCGAGAACAAGCGCGAGTACTGCAGCCCAAACGACAGGCCCGGGACCCAACGCATCAACGGCACGGCCGCCGCGATCGTGAACTTTCCAAACGCCGCGTCGGCCGTCGCGTGGGCGTTGCCAGGCACGGCCTGCTGCCGCAGCACCGCCTGCAGCCCCACGCCGAGCGCGAGGATCTTCCAGGGTAGCGGGAACTTCCAGGGTAGCGGGACCGCCACGAAGCCCCCGATGCCATCACCCCGCCGCCCGCTGCGTTCGATGTTGTAGGTGAAGTCGAGGATCGCGTTGAAGCCGTCCAAGTAGGCCAGGTTGGCTGGGTTCTGCACCACCGCGCTGGCGTCGGCCTCACCGGCGACGACGGTGTAGGGGCGATCGGGATCGCGCAAGATCGAGCGCGCCTCACCGCCGTTGCCGGCCCGTGCCGACGCAGGCGTGGCCAACAACACTACGAGCGCGCTGATGAGCGCGAGCGCGAGCGCAGCGGAGCGCGACGGCCATGACAGCATCGCGGCTGTGATAGCACGTTGGACCGCGACGTGCGCCACCGCGTCTGGGTGACCGGGCCGTGCTCGTGGTGTCCGGCTGGGCGCAGCCGGCGAGGATGGCGAGCGTGAGTGCTGCGGTGCGCATGGGCCTGACTTGCGATCAACGACGCGCCATGAACAGGGTATAGAGCCCGGGCGCGCTGTCGAGTAGGTCATCGCACATGCTGTACTGCGCCTCGTCGACCCAAATGTCGTAGTCGCCGACTTGCCCCGAGTTGCCGGCGAACAAGGTGGTCGTCTCACCGTCAACGGTGAATTCGACGCCAACGTCCTGAGTATCGGGGGCAGCCCCTTCGGGCCCGTTGCACCAGCCCTCGGGCTCGCACAGATCGCCGACCAGCGCGATCCCCAGCGGCGCGACGCCATACCACCGATAGACATCGATGTAGGCCGCGACGAGGCCGTCGTCTTCGGCGCTTGCGAGCTGCCAGGTCGTCCCGTAGGTCCATTCCCCCGAGGACCACTTGCCCAACGACTCGAAGTGAACGTCGAGCGCAGTCCCGATCACGAGGTCCGGGGCCCACACCGGCTGCGCGGTCACGACGACGCCGGGGTGGTAGTCATCGGGACAGTCGAAGCTCAGTGTGGTTTGATCCGCCACCGTTGTCACAGACGCCAAGGTGCAGACGGCGTGGTACTCGGCGTCCGGGTCCGCGGCGTTGAAGCCGATGTACGAGTGGCTCACGCTGGCATCGCCACCGACCCCACAGTCGGGGTACTCCATCGGGTCCTCGCCGCCATCGCCATCCCCATCGCCATCGCCATCGCCGGTGTCGGTGTCGGTGTCGCCGGTGTCCCCATCGCCATCCCCATCGCCATCCCCGTCGCCGGTGTCCCCGTCGCCGGTGTCCCCGTCGCCATCCCCGTCGCCGGTGTCCCCATCACCGCTCAGCGTCTCGCTCTCACCGGCCGTGTCTGCGTTGGCACCGGCTTCACACGCAGTGGTCAGCGCCAAGCAAAACCCCAATCCCATGGCTCGGCTCGTCTTCATGCCCGGGTTGTAGCGTGGCACGCCATATCGATCACGCAGGCTGCCACGACCGCGCCCGACTCAGCTCGCCGCGTATTGTGCATTCACCACGTCGCCCCCCACTCCTGCTCCTTGCCCTCGCACCAACCATCCTTTTGCAGGCAAAGCCCCACCTGCTTGCAGGCATTACTCTGCTTGCACTCCACCAGGTCCGCCGGCGGATACAGCCGCGCCCTGAACCAGGGCTCGCAGTCCGAGAGCCCGTCGGGCTCGCAGGCGCTGCAGCACTGCTCCCCAAACACCAGCATCCAGCCGTCTTTGCGGTAGGCGTGCGAGACTCGGGCCGAGCCGGCGCCGTAGTCCTCGTTCGTGGCGACCTTGGTCCAGCCTTTGACGCCGGGCTTTTGACAGCCGATCTTGAACTGTCGTTTGCCGTCCCACGGACCCCCATTCTTGTCCACGCCAGGGCAGCCGGCGGGCAGAATCGACGCGGGGATCGACTGCGCATCTGTCGGTGCGGGGTCATCTGTCGGTGCGGGGTCATCTGTCGGCGCGGGAGCTTCGGGCTCGACCGGCGCGGGGATCTCGGCGGCGGGCGGCGGAACCGGGTCAGGCGTCTCGACCACGGTCGCCTCGGTGGCCAGCGGCTTGGCTGCCGGGGCGTCGGCGCTTGGCTTGGGGCGTTCGGCGTCACAGCCCAGCGTGATTGCGAGGAGCGACAGGCCGAAATAACACAGCGCCCAGCTTCGATCGCGGAGCGAGCGACGGCGCGTGGTGCTTCGTTTGGCGAGCATGTGAGCCCAAGTGTAACGCGGCGCCTAGACACGCGGCACAGCCCGATCCACCCAGCAACCTGCAGGTCGAGCTGCTCGAGAAGCTGGTGGCCGGGCCGGGTGGAGACTCGGCCCGCTGCGAACAGCTCCACCGGCGAGCACGAACGAGGCGACGACATCCCCCTGCTGCTCGATTGCACACGCGACGAGCTCGAGCCAGCGACCATCGTGAGATCGACGCCCTGCTCGGCGAGGCCCTCGCGGACGGTGGCTTCGAGGCCTCGGTGTTTGCTCGGTTTCGAGAGCGATTCGCTGAGCTGGCGGCCACAGCGCGACCACGCTATGCTGGCGACCTCTATGTATTGCTCGTTCTTGCGTGCTCCAACCCTCTTGTGTGCTCCAACCCTCTTGTTCGCGCTGCCGCTCGTCATCGGATGCAACGAGCGAGTTGCCGGCGACGAGCAGGTGGACACGTCGCAGACCGAGACCTCGACGAGCGAGACCTCGACGAGCGAGTCCGGCGATCCCGATCCAGGCGACACGGAGGAGGAGACCGGCGACGGTGATGGCGACGGCGAGCCGCCTGGTGACTTGATCCCCGATGGCGAGGCGCTGAACCCCGACTGCGAGGTCAGCCCCGGCGATCACAGCGGTGTCTGCGAGGGCCCCCAATGCCCGATCCTCGAGGACATCGAGCTCCGCTGTCCGCACCTGGACTTCGTCAACCGGATCGAGCTCGGGCTCACGCCTTCGCGCCTCTACGTCGACTATCGCCAGAGCTGGGACGAAGGCAGCGACTCGTTCATCCTCGCTAACGGCGAGGTCGACTTCGTCGCGCCGCTCCCCGGGCCGGGGTTCTCGGGCCAGCGAAACGACGGCACCCTCTACCGAGCCGGCGAGGGCGAGACCTACCACCGCCAGGTCGAGGGCGGCTGGTTGCAGATCCCGCTGCTCGGCAACCCTGTCGAGTTTGATCCCGACGACGCCGAGGCCGTGTGGCCGCGGCCGAGCCTCGATGACGAGCTGCACCTGATGTTCGCCGAGGCCCTGTCGAGCCAGCGCGGCGGCACGAAATTCCACTGGCTGGCGCCACACGACGGGGGCTGGGTCGTCGAGGAGGTCACCGTCGGGGACGTCGCTCGCTGGCCGCTGGTGGTCGACTTCGATCCCCTCGGTCGGCGCCACGTGTGGATGGAGATCTACGACGAGCCCGAGGACCTCTCGTTCCGCGTGTTCGGCGAGCCCGAGACCCAGCTGCCCGCGTTCTCCGGTGACGCGTACGCGGGCCGCAACCAGGTGCCGACGCCGCCCCGGCCCGCGCTCGGAGCCGAGGGGCCACCGCTGGCGATGCTGCGCGCACACCAGCAGAACCTGGTCCTGCTCACGGGCCACGACCCCGGCGATCTGATCGAGACGCCGATCGCCGGCGCGCGCCACCTCGAAGATCGCTGCGACAGCGACTACTCGAGCTTCCAGGCTCCCTGCGAGCCCTGCGAGTACGACGACGCTGGCGTCGAGTTCAGCAACTACGAGCTCGTGCGTGGATCTCATGGGGAGCTGTGGGGCGTGTGGCTGTGGATCAGCGTCGACGCGAGCATGTCCAGCCAGCAAGTGGACAACACCTGCGTCGGGTCCGTCGACTCGATCGAGGCGACCGGCGAGCTGCGCATCGTCGAGCTCGGGGCGGACGCCAGCGTCGGGCGCCAGCTGGCGATCCCCCTCGACGGGCTCGTCGCGTTCGAGATCGGCTCGAGCTCCAATCGAACGTTCTCGGCGACGGCCTACGACGATGTGATCGCCGTGGCGCTCGAGGTCGCTGTGGACACGGACTACGCGTACCCGTTCAACGACGACACCAACCTGATGACCCGGGTGATGGTGATCGACACGACCCTGATCGAGTAACCCACACGAGCGAAATACTTGGACGAGGAGGTGAGCTGGCATCGGCATCCAGACCGAGATACCCAGCCAATGCCTCGTCGGCTGCGCTGGAATCTCAGGTGCCATCTGCTCCGAACCAATCTGCGGTGGCGGCCTCGTTACCCAAGACGAACAGTGTGAGGGCGACGACCTCCAGGGCTCGGACTGCCAGACCCTTGGCTTCGACTGGGGCGAGCTCTCCTGCGATCTGGCGACCTGCGAGTTCGATACCAGCGCCTGTGGCAATGGCATCAAGGAGCCCGGCGAGCAATGCGACGGCGAGGATCTCGGCGGCTGGGACTGCTCGGACTACGGCCTCTCCGGAGCCCTGATGTGCGACGAGAACTGTTGGATCGACGGCTCGGGGTGCAGTTAGCTCCGCCGGCGTGGTCCGACCAGATTGAGCGGGTCGTCGTCGTCACCCTGTTCGCCGGCTTCCCCGAAGAGTGCAGGAGCCGCCTCGTCCGGTCACTCCACGAAGTCGAGCTCGAGCTGGCCTGTTGAAGGTCCGCACCCGGCTCGAGGAGCTGGGCCTGTACTCCCGGTCCCGCTCGCACTCGTAGAGCCCGTGGTAGATCGGTCACGGTGGATTGTGTAATTGCCGGAGGCTGGAGTTCTACAAACCCGGCCGCGTTCGCTGGAAGTGAGCACGGATCACGTGCAGCCGACCCCCGCCTCTGCGGGGTTCTAGCATCGATTGGCCATCGACCGGCCAGCCGCCAGTCGCACAGGAGCGCCCTCAGCGTTTGAGCGTCGCTTCGTAGTGCTTGACCAGCACCTCTGAGGCCAACGCAACCGAGATCGACGCCGGTAGCTTCGGGCACTCGAGAAACAGCGAAGCGTCACCCTTCCACTCGCGCGTGACCACCTTGCCGGCGTCGTTGCGCGTGACCTCTACGTCCCCCCACGAGCCGCTCTCGCGGCACTCGAGCGGCTTGTGGTCCGCGTCGAAGGCAGCGAGGCCGAAGTAGCGCAGCTTGGGACTGGTGACCTCGAGCGTGACCTCGTTGGCGGTCGGCGTTCCGTAGTTCGCGTGAATGGTCGCGCCCGCGTGCTCGGCCGTGGTCTTGTCTGCGCCGAGCTCGACGATGGTCACGTCGAGGGGCAGCAGCAGCTCCAGCGTCACATCGATCTCGCTGATCTCGTCGAGCGCGAGCTCGCGTGTGAGCGCGACGAGGGGGAAATAGCCGTAGAGCACCGGTGAGTTGCTTGGGAGATCGACGAAGCGATCGATGACCTCGTGGGTCATCGGCTTGGCCTCGGGCAGCTCGGTGTCGAACAGCAGGGTTCCGAACTGCGGCGGGAGATCCTTTTTATCGAGGACCTCCGTGCCGGACTTGTCACGCACGCTCTCGGCGATCAGGTACGCCTGAGTCACGCCTGTGCTGCGGACATTCAGCAGCGGCGGCAGCTTGGTGAAGAACCGCAGCACGTCGGGGTGCGGGCTCGCCGTCGCCCAGGCCGCCATCGGGCCTACCGATCCAGAGAGTGGGCCCTCGATCTCGGCGCGGGTCTGCTCAAGCACCTGCTCGTACACGTCCGCGCCGACGGTCGCCGGCAAGCCGTGGCCGTTGTCGCGGACCGCCGCGAGCAGCTCCGCCGTGGGCTCGATCCGAGTCTCGGACTCGGCCGCTGCTTCGGGCTTGGGGTCGGGGGTTCGCTCGGGCTTGGGGTCGGGTTCCGTTGCGGCTTCGTCGCTCTTGCTGCAGCCCAGCACGAGCAGCAGGGCACATGTAATGAGCGGGTGTTTGGACATGACGCACCGTACCACTACGGTCGCGCTCGAGCTCCACATTCGGCGGCACGGCCAACGACTCGCCGCATTGCCGGCGGGCTCGCAGGCCTTGAACGACAACGAGGGTCGGCACGCAGCGCTCGGTGTGTGGCCGCGGTCTTCCGGGTGCGTGGCCCAGATCTCGGCCAGCTCGCTGACTCACGCCTGAGTCCTGCAACACGACCCCGCGACGACCGAGCACCTCGTCGTGGGGTCGGATACCGCGACATGCCCGGCGCACCGCCGGGACAGTTACGAGCGCCGTCACCCCGAGCAGACGCTGCTCTACCCAGGTCGTCGCCGAGCGCCACCTGCGACTCGTTCCGAGCGGGTGTCCCTACTCGGCTTCAGTCGCGGCTTCAGTCGCAGCTTCGGGCTCGGCTTGAGGCTTCATTGGCCAGAACACCTGGCACTTCGTGCCCGTCCACCAACAATTGCCGAGGTGACATTTGCACGAGAACTGCGCGCCATCGGGCGCGACGACGTAGAACCCATCCCTCGAGCAGTCGTTCGTGCGCTCCCGGCAGGTGACGACATACTTCTCCTTGCCCTTGCTCAAGGTCCAACCATTTGTGGCGCAATTGCCATCGTTACACTTGGCGGTCCATGTGCCGGACTTCCCCTTGCTCTTCCAGCCACCAACATTGCAGCCACCCTTGCCACATTCGGTCGTGACGATCCCCTCGGGGGCGTCAGTCACCCAGCCAGCCTCATAGCAATGAAGTTCTGAAGTGCACTTGCTCCGCACATCGGGTCCCCAGGCCTCGTTCCACCCCTCCGTCTTGCATTTTCCGTATGGGCAAAGACCACCACCGGGAAAGTAGGTTGCGAACGGGACGTGAAAGGCCTCGAGTCGGGCCTCGTCCGATTCGATCGCAGCGAACTCCTCGGCGGCTCCGTCCCAGAGCTGGCTCATGTCGCCGTCCACCAATTCCACACAAGCTTGCACGAAGTAGACGTGCTCGCGGTCGTCCTGCTCGAACACCTTCGGTCGTAGCGTGTTGCAAACCGGCCCAACAGCGCCGGCGTACTGCTCGTTGTTCTCGCCCCCGAGTTGGTCGAGGAGGTCGAAGCTGGGCTTTGCCGCGAGGGCCTCGAGCAGGAGGTCTGCCGCGCCTTCGCGCTTCGCCTTCGCGTAGAGCCGAGCCTGCTCGGAGTAGAGGTACGCGAGGCCGTGTGCGTTGTCCTTGTGGAATGCCCGCGCATCATCGAGGGCGACGTCGATCACAGCCCACGCCTCTGCGTCGTTTGGGTCGAGGTTCCCGTGGCTCGCGTGCGCCTGAGTGTAGTTGAACAGCTCGGTCAGCTCATACGACTGGTAGTTGCCCTCCTTGGCCCGCTCGGCGAGACGCGTGATCTTGTCGAGGAGCTTCTGTTGATCCTCCGAGCGCTTGGTGCCTGAAGGATCGACCGCGCCGTCGGCTGGGACGCACTCCGAACCCATCATGAACACACACAACACGGAAAGGAACGACTTTGCCAGTAGATGATTGAGCTTCACGCGGGCACCCTACCTGGCCCCCCATCCCCGTCAATCACAACGTCGCTATATTCTCGAACCCAAGGTGACCCGCTTCGTGCGGATTATGACATCCGACAGGGGCGCAGGCCGCGCAGGCCTCGCGCCGCCCCGTGCTTAGCGTGCTCGTGGGCCGGCGAGGCGCATCGCCGGACGCAACCCGTTCGGCGCGATGTCGCCCCCGAACGAAGCCATCCCGTGCAGCCGAGGCACGCCCAGGACCAACCGACGCTCGCGGCTTGCTATGGCGCATCGATCAATGATCACCAACTGCTCGGAGTACACACGCCGTGGTTCTCGACCCGCTCGACTTCATTGCTCGGCTCGTCGCACTGATCCCGCCGCCGCGTTTTCATCAATGCGCTACCACGGCCAGCGGAGCTCGTACCCCGCTTCGGTGGCACGGGCCACAGCGAGCACACCGACGTGCAGGGCGAAGCTCGGCGGCTCGCCAGCGAACAGCGCGAGCTCGCGCGGACCTTTCATCGCCCTCGGGTGTCAACTTCCCGCAATGGCCCGTTTACCCCTCAATACAGAGGTTGTACGCGCGCCTCGAAATCCCCAGCAGAATGTGCCGCTGCTCGAGCGCGGCCGCGAGTTGTGCGAACGCGACACATGAGACGACCCGCACGGCGCCGCTCGATCTCGGGAGCAGCTGGTGCCTGCGCCCGACGAATGTATTGACAGTGAGTTGATTTGCCCAACCTCCGTGTTCGGGCCCCACATTCGGAGCCTGCGCCTCGCTCGGGGCTATACCGGCAAGCAGCTCGACCAGCGAGTTCGGCAGCGACCTCATTTCGAGCGGGGGGCCGTAGACAGTGACAACGCGATCGATCCGCCCAGCAACCCGCAGGTCGAGCTGCTCGAGAAGCTGATCAACGACGAGATCAAGTCGCAGGGCGATCGCAACGTCGTGCAGCGCCGGGATTCTGTCGGTCTCTGACTTCGCGCATGCGGAAGTGTTGCTTGGCGCTCTGCCCCCGCCCCAGGCCTGCACAACAACACACACTCAACCACTCGAGGGCATCATGATCCTCCTCGGCCCCACCGACCCCTGCTGCTGTCCCCTACCGCGAGGCACTCGTGCGATGGACGATCAGCTCGCCGAGATCGGTGACCGTGTCGGCGCGCATGTTCGTGGCGGCGGGCACCGCCTCGGTCCAGCGGTCGCCGATCTGTGCGGCGATGGTGTACGCCGCGAGGGGCAGATCACTGATCTCGAACCGTCCGGCCTCGTCTGTCGTCGCCGACCAGCTTGGCTCGACCCCGTCGCACAGCGAGCGTGGGCTCCCAGGCTCGTAGTTGGGGCCCGGGAACGCGCTGCAGATCTCGACCTCGATGTCGTGGACAGGCCCCTCGACGAAGAAGCTCCCCGAGATGCCGCCGCGTCGCTCGTGACCCAGCTTGGGCAGCGGCGGCCCTTCGCCCTGGACGAGTATGTCCACAGACGGCCCAGACATGTCGTGGAGCCGGGCGATCGGGAGCTCCGTGATGCGGTTGTCGGCGTCGATGATCGTGAGGCCCTCCGCGGTCCCGACCCAGATCCGGCCGCTGTCGTCGATCGCCACGCTGCGCGGCGCGACCCCCGTCCAGTTGCTGGTTTTGCGCATGAGTCGTTGGGGCGCGCCGTGGGGCGCGTCGAGGGTCAGCCGCACGAGCCCACACCAGCTGCCGACGGCCGCTAGCTTGGCGTTGGGGCTGACGCTCAGCCAGGCGAGCTCGGAGCACTCCTCGAGTGGCAGCGAGTAGTGGGTCTGCTGATCGCCGCTGTAGCGAACCAACTCGCACGACTCGGCATCACACTTGGCCAGCAACATCATCGTTCGCTGCGCTGCCCGAGCCACGAGCTCGGGGGGGCTGGGCATGTGGTTCACGGGCACGTCCATGGTTGTCCACTCGCCGTCGACCATGCGCTGGATCTGATTCCACACAATCCACGGCGCACCGTGCTCGTCGACCGCGATGTCCGTGCCCATCGGCCCCTCGCCCCAGGCCGCGGGGACCGGCGTGACCTCCCAGGTGCCTGTCCAGTGCCCGATCTGGTCGCCCAAGTCGAGCACCCAGAGATCGTTGGTGTGATTGCCGGCCATGCGCCAGGGGGTGAACCCGGCGTCTTCGTCGAGGCGCACGACGGTGGTCGGCGCGCCGTCCTCCTCGAGCCGATGGACCCCGGATGACGACAGCAGGTGCAGCTTGCCCTCGATGTCGGCCATCTGGTGGATCCGGTCGGACGACGGGTAGTGCAGCCGCCAGCCCTCGGCGTCGATGACAAACACGCCGACACCCTCGACGTTGATGTAGGCCCGGTCCTGCGACGCGGCGACAGGTGCAGGTGCAGGTGTGGCCGTGCGCGGCGTCTCGCCGGCTGGCGCAGGCTTGGGCTCGCTGGCTTTGCAGGCGAGCACGAGCCCGGCGGCGAGGCAGGTCGCGACGAGGGGCGAGCAAACGGCGTGGCGCATGCCCAGGTTGTAGCGTCCTCAGTCGCCGCCCGCGACCACGCCGTGGTCGCGGCTGTTGACGTGGGCGTTTCGATAGCTGTATCCGGCGCGAACGGCCGCGGCGCCGACGTTGGTCCAGGCCTGGTCGCCTGGGTGGAGGATCTGAAGCCCGTCCTGCGCGTGCTGGCGCAGCAGCGCGTTACGGTTGGCGCCCGCATCCTTGAACTGCGTGGTGCGCAGGGTAGAACCAGCTTGGGTAGATTAGGCTGATCGAGTACTGCATGCGCAACGAGAACGCGCCGAGCGGAGACTCAACGATGCTCGGACTCCAACCGCTGCGGGGGAATCGGCCGGTTGGCAAGGCCGTGAGGTAGGAGCGATAGATTTTTAGCGAGCTGCGCAGGGGTTGAACACGCGCCTGCGACCAACGGCGGGCAAAGTCAGAGCAAACGAAGACTGGGCCCATGCCTAGCGGTAGCATCGTGAGCATCGGTTGCTGCAAGAGCTCGTACATGGGCCCGAACTCCGGGAACTCGGTGGCCGGCAGTTCACCCCCGGTCGGCTCGTACTCCAACGACACCAGCGGTGCGCCGCTACCGAGTTGGCTCACGAGAAATTTGCCGTCGGCGGTGTCAATCGAGACGAGTTCCTTCTGAAATCCCCAGAACATGCGACCTCCGAGCATCGCCAGCACATTGTTGAGCAACAACCTCGGCATATAGAAGAAAGGACCCGCTGGAACCGGGTTGATCATCGTTGAAGTTGTATAAACATGAGGGATACCAACGACGTGCTCGTTATAGGTCATGCTCGGCAGTGGCGTCGGAATGTTCATATGTAGCTGTAGCATGTCATAGAACCACATCGTTACGGGATGGGTTCCGGGCCGAGTCAAGCTCTGCGAGCCAAGGGTCATCCCGTAGGGTAGAAGCGCCTCAACCAGCCTTGTGGGAAGCGCGAGCGTGAGCGCGCGGACAGTGCTGTTGGCCAGGAGACGGATGTTGGCGTAGGGACCTACGAACTGCATATTGATGGGCCTCAAAAGTAAGGGTACACGAGCGCTGCCAGGATGCGCCAGGCGCAATACTTCGACGCTCGCTAGGAATGACCCGGGTCTGCTCGCCAGAGGGACCAGGCGGCATGCGCGCGCAACTCCTCGGGTTCGCTGGTCTAAAGGACAAGTGAAAGCCCTTGTCTTGGTCAGGCGGAAGCCGGACTACGGTGTTGATGGCGCTGTGCAGGCGGGTCTCGTTGTCTTCTCGACCACGACCCAAGCTGAGCCGCCATCGGGTATCATGGCGGTGAAGGGTGAAGCGACATGTACGAACGGCACCATACGGACCTCCCTCCCCGCCATCATTTCAATCCGCCAAACGGCGCAGCAGCACCCTTCGTCGGATTGTTCCAAGTCCCCATGTACTGGACCCAGCAGCTGTATGCGGAGTGGTTCATGCTATGGGGTCTGGGTCGAGGCGCGACGAGTCGTGACTGGTGGAACAACCCCGAGGAGAGCGACCCCTACCACGACTGGGCACGTCACGTCTGCGCGCAGCGTTTTTCCTAGGAGCCCGTGGTGCAATGCATCGCGTCGCCTCGCGCCGGAATTTTCGTCGAGGGCGAGGCGCTGAAACGCAGCTGTACCGGGCGTACTGCAAGTTTCGGCAACACTGCCCTCGGCGAAAAGGCCATTGCACCACGGGCTCCTAGCCTAGCGGTCGGCGGGGGGGTGGCGAGGCAGGCTAACGACAAACTCGCTAAATTGTCCGGGCTCGGTCTCGAGCTTGATCGTCCCGCCGTGGGCGTGAACGATGTCGTTGCTGATCGAAAGCCCGAGGCCCGCGCCTCGATCGGGTGGCTTGGTCGTGAAGAAAGGCGAGAAGATCTGCTCGCGGATCTCGGGCCGAATGCCCGAGCCGTTGTCACGGATCGTGATGGAAACGACGTCGTCCACGCCGCGGGCATGAATATCAACCCGAGGCGCCGGACCTCGGGGCTCCGTCCTTGCCCGCTCGCGGGCGGCCTGAAGTGCGTTCATGACAATGTTGATCAGCGCACGACTCAGGGCACCGGGAGAGCCCCACAGCACCCCCGCATCATCTCGGACCTCGCAGACGAGTGTGGTATTGGAGTCGAAATCCTGACTCCGCTCATTGTGCAGGGCGAGCTGCTGAACGTCGTGGAGCAGCAGCTTGACGACGACTTCTTGTCGTTCCCCACCGTCCGTGGGCGAGAGTGCCCGCATACTGGAGACGATCTTCTCCACGCGCATGCCGTGGGTGCGCACCGTGCTCGTGACTCGATCCAGATCGGCAAGCAGTTCGGTGACGCGCTCGCGGGTCGGTGAGTCGAGGGCGTCAAAGCTGGCTCGCAGCACCTCGTCGAGTTCCTGCTCGATCTCCTGGGCGACCTCGCTAAAGTTGACGATGATGTTGAGTGGATTGCGGATCTCGTGGGCGATACCGGAGGTCAGAACGCCGAGCGACGCGAGCTTCTCTTGGGTGACGATCCGGGCCTGCGTGGTCTTGAGAGTCTCGAGTGTGCTTGCGAGCTCGAGATTTCGCTCGTTGAGGGCCGCGGTCCGCTCGCGGACGCGCTCTTCGAGGCTGGCCGTGTGCTCCTCGAGCCGGGCGTAGAGCCGCGCGTTCTCGATGGCGATCGCGGCCTGGCGCATCAAGGTCGCCAGCAGCTCGACCCGCTCAGGGCTGAATACGTGGGTGGCAAGGTTATTTTCGAGGTAGAGCACGCCGCTGAGCCGACCACGGAGCACGAGTGGGATGCACAACACCGACAACGGCCGGACCGCCTCGACGTAGGGGTCGCGGGTGTAGCGACCGGTCGTGCTCGCGTTGTCGAGTAGCACGGTCGTCTGCGTGCGAGCGACGTAGTTGACGATCGTCATGGGCACGCGATCCTCGACGGGGACTTCGTTGTCCGCCTCCTTGTCGAGAACGATCTCTTGCTCGTCACCGAGGTGCCCTTCGACCTCAATCTCCCACTGCCCGAGTCGGTCGGCAAGCAGCACCGCCCGTTGTGAGCCGGCATTGGCTAGGGTCGTGTCCATGAGCTTGTCGAGCAGCTGGTCGAGCACGACTTCGCTGGTCAGCAACGCCGAGGCACGCATCACGGCCTCGACATCGAGAGATTTGCGGACCGGCTCGTCGGCACCGACTCGGTGCCCGAGCAAGCCACCGAAGGTGTCGTCGAGCTGCCGGACCTTGGCCATCGCCTGCCAGCGCAAGAAGCCATGGCGCGCGGACTTGACATAGCTCGAGGCCGTAGCAATGCGCCCGAGGCGAAGGTAGTGCCGGGCCGCACGCTCGCACGCTATGGCCTGCTCGTGCACAAAGCCCTGCTCGCCGGCGCCGCGAATGGCCTGCTCGTAGAGCTCGTTCGCTCGCAGAGAATCGCCAAAAAAGGCCTGCTCTTCCGCGAGCAGAAGCTGGTGCTTGTGCAAGTAGTTGGCTGGGCCGAAGGCGGCCCAGCGGGCAAGCTTGCGCTCGATATCCGCCACGCGCTCGCGCAAGCTCGCCGCGTTACCCGGCCGCTCGGCGGCGAGGGCCAGCAACGCCAACCCCTCGTAGAAATAGCAGACCGGCACGTTGGCGAAGGCTTGCACGGCCCCCTCGTTGAGACGAGCTGCCTCGGCGCTAGCGACCGCTCCGGCGTAGTCACCGAACCAATACCCGAGCATGCACTTCGCCATATAGATGGTATAGAGCAGAGCTGGCTGTTCTCGGTACTCGGGAATCTGACGATCCTCATCGAGCCGTTCGCCGACGAGCCGGAGCGGATCCACGGCGTCACCGTGCAAGTTGAGAGCCAGCTGGCTCCAAATCGACATGTACAAGACCGGCCACGGTTGGTCGAGCGCCTGCGCCAAATTGATGCACTCGCTGTGTAGCGCGATGACCTCGTCGAGAACGACCGTCCCGGCGAGCATGGGCGTACTCGAGACCTGATTCGCATGGAAGGCCGCGAATGCGATGTCACCCAATTCGAGGGCGTCATGAATGCCACGCTGAAAAGCCTCGAGCGTGTCGCGCAGCGGCTCCTTCCAGTGGCGAATCGCCAGGTTGTAGGCTGTCATCGCCTGGACCCTGAGGCGCCGGTCAAAATAGCGCTCGGGCAGGTTTGCGGCGTTCTGCCCGATAGCGTAGCCACGCTCGACCTCGCCGAACTCCCCACAGAGGATGTTGGCAATGTAAACGTAGACAAAGCCCGAGGCGAAGGAATTGCCGTAGCACACGCTCAGCCTCCCCATCATGAAGCAGACCTTGGGCCACAGCTGCGGCCTCGCAAGAAAGGTCGGCGCGTTCATGGTCGTCAGCAGCTCCATGGCGACGAGCTTGTCGGCGCTGGTCATCTCCGGCAACGTGGCGAGGTCCTCGACAGTGACACCCCGCTCGTCGAGGTCCGCGAAGAAGCCGCGACGTAGTTCGTCGGTGTCGTCGGGCAGGCCCTCCACGTCGACGCCGAGCTTAGCGAGCGTCGCCAGCGCGCGATCGATCGCTCCGTGGAAGTCGTTGCTCGAGATCTCGAAGAGGATACGTAGGCGCTCGATCTTTGCCGCGTCGAGGCGGTTTGAGATGTGGGTGAGCGCGGTCTCGGAGAGGCTCATCGCCCCATGGGTGTCATTGGACAGATAGCGGGCCTCGATCGCCGAGACGTGCAGTGAGAGCGTCAGCGGGTAGTGTTCGGTCCACCCAATTTCGCCCACGCGCGAGATGCCCTCGTCGAGGTAGGTGCGAGCGACGGCGTAGGCCGCCGAGGCCTGGGCCTTGAGCCCGGCGTCGAGGTTGAGCTGGGCGAGCTGGAGCTCGGCGCTGCGCTCGGACAACAGCGAGGCGCCGAGGTTGAGGTTGCTGACCACGTGGAAGAGCAGGTCGTTGAGACCGACTTCTTGGGCATGGGCGAGCAATCGCTGGCCGACTTCGAGGTGAAAGCTGGGCTTGTCCTCGTCGGGGATCATCGAGTAGGCCGCTTGATGAACCCGATCGTGCGCAAACTTGTATTGAATCGGGAGAATCCCAGCGCTGCCTCGGGTGACCGCCGCGGCAGAGAAGCTCGCGCTCAGCGCCAACGGGACCTCGTGCTCCGTGCTCAGCGGGAGCACCAACCCATCGCGCATCGGCTCCCAGAGCTGACGAGCGACGGTGTGCTCATCGACCTCGCCGACCACCGCCAGCAGCCCCAGCGAGAACCGAGCACCCAAGCAGGACGCATGCTGCAAGATGCGTTGGCTAGCCACCGGCAGCAGCTCGAGGCGGCTGAGTATGAGGGCAATGACGTTGTCGGAGACCCCGAGCGTGGCGATCGCGTCGAGGTCCCAGACCCAACGCCCCTGCTCATGCTCGAAAGACAACAACCCGCGCTCGACGAGGTGCTCGAGCATCTGAATCAAGAAGAATGGGTTGCCCGCGACCTTGCTATAGAGCAGATCAGACAGCGGTCGGGCTCGCGCCACGGAGCAACGTAGAGCGTCGGCCACGAACTCTTCGACGCTGTCGAGGGCGAGGGGGTCGAGGGTGATCGACTCGATCATCGTGCCGTCGCGTCGCAGCCCGTCTAGGACGAGGGTGAGCGGATGGGCCGCGTCGACTTCGTTGTCGCGATAGGCGCCGATCAGCAACAGGTTCGCGGCCTGATCCCGTGAAAGCAGGCGCTCGGTCAGGGCCAGGGAGGGCGCGTCCGCCCACTGCAGGTCGTCGAGGAACAGGACCACGGGGTGCTCGGGCCTGGCGAATGCATCGACGGTCGCCTCTATCGCTAGATTGAAGCGGTTTTGCGTGAGCGCAGGATCGAGGGAAGGAACCGGCGGTTGCGGACCGATGAGCAGCTCGAGCTCGGGGACGACCTCGATCACGACCTGTCCGTTGGCCCCGAGCCTCTTCAGGAGCGATTCCCGCCAACGGGCGACGGCTTCTTCGCTCTCGGTCAAGACCTGTCGGATGAGCTCCTGGAAGACCTCGACGAAGGCGCGATAGGGACTATGGCGCTGATACTGATCGAATTTCCCCGTGGCGTAGTAGCCCGAGCGCCGGACGATCGACTGGTGGGCCTCGCGCACGAGCGCCGACTTGCCGATGCCCGAGTAGCCGCTGATCGTGACCAGCTGGCAGCCACCTTCGGCGGCTCGGTCGAACGCGGCGAGCAGACGTCGTGACTCCTCTTCGCGAGCGTAGAGACGCTGGGGAAATTCGAGACGCTCCGGCCTGTCCTCGCTGCCGGGCACAAAGCTGGTCTCGGAGGTGTGGTGGTGGCGGAGCTGACGACAGCGCTCGAGATCGGTCTTAATCCCGTGTGCGCTCTGATAGCGATCGTCCGAGGCCTTGGCGAGCAGACGGGTCACGACCGTGGACAGCGGGCCTGCGAGCTGTGCCACCAACGCCTCGGGGGGCGTTGGTGGCTGGGCGATGTGCATGTGGACGAGTTCGACGGGGTCTGTGGAAGCAAAGGGCCGCCGGCCGGTGAACAGTTCGTAGAGTGTGACGCCGAGCGAATAGAAGTCCGTTCGGTGGTCGACCGCGCGATTGATCCTCCCGGTCTGCTCCGGCGAAATGTAGGCAAGGTCGAGGTCGAGGTCGGTCGGACTGGCCAGGCGCTGCGGCGCATGAGACAGCTCGGAGGCGCCAAAAAAGTCGGTGACGACCACCCGCGGGGGATCGAGCTCGATGTAGATGTTGTCGGGCTTCAACTGGCGATGCGTAATGCCCGCGGCGTGAATTCGTCCGAGCACGCTGGTGAGGTCGATGGCGAGATCGATGGCGAGGTCGAGGCCGAGCGGGCCGAGGTTCAGTGACTCGCGCAAGCTCCGGCCAGG
Organism: Enhygromyxa salina; assembly: GCF_000737335.2. GTDB lineage: Bacteria > Myxococcota_A > Polyangia > Nannocystales > Nannocystaceae > Plesiocystis > Plesiocystis salina_C. The sequence goes on from NZ_JMCC02000037.1 coordinate 80,124, forward strand.
GAGGTCCGCGAAGACCAGGACCAGGCGATCGCTGTCGTGCTCCAGGGCGATGGCTTGCGCGATGCCTGGCGACTCGAGCTTCTTGCTGAGCTCGAATTCCCGGGTCAGACTGGCATACTCGCTGAGCGAGGGCAGCTCGCTCGTGAGCAGCTTGATGACGACGGCCCGTCCAGTGGCGCGCTCACGGCCGCGGTAGAGCGTCCAGCGTGCTCGCTGCGTGAGGGGTTCCGCGAGTTCATAGTGCTGCAGCTTCGGTGGGTTCATCGAATGACCTGCCCGTTCGTTTGTCGTGGGTCTGGAACCCGCCGCCAACCGGTACCGGGTACGCGAAAGAAGAAGGTAGGAGCGGGGGGCGAGAGCGACGTAGCCGGTAGATCCCTCGCCTCGATTGTCTCAGGTTCGATGGCAGTTGGGGAGCAGGATCGACCCGGATGGCTGTGGGCTTGGCCAAACCCCCGCCGCCAAGGGCCCATCGAGTGTCGACCTACGCGTAGACAACCTAGCAGCCCGCGGCCTGAGGTCTTTCAGCTGCGGCGACTCGGGCCTACTATGTCTTCAAGGGGGCTTTCAAAAGCCCCCCTCGCTTCGGCGGCGGAGCCCCCTTCGCTCACCCCAAACGCTCGCCTATCGGCTCGTACTAGCCCCAAATCACTCACCTTTTCCAATTCAGCGCTTGATTTGGGACTAGCGCGGCGCCGAGCTCAGTTGAGGACCTCGAACGAGAACGCCCGATAGTCTCCCGGGCAGATGTCGCCGATCGGGGCGCTGGGGTCGGTGAGCTGGATGCAGCGATCGTACTTGAGCGAGCGCATCTGGCCGTACAGCTTGGTCCAGCCCGAGGTCGTGGCGCCGTAGCCGTTGGTCTGAATCCAGGCCGCGGCGTCGCCGATGCCGTTGATGGAGTCGCACACGACGCTGTCGTCGTTCTTCATCTTGAGGAATCGGCCCGTCGGGTTCCCGTTCAGGTCGAGCGCCTCGAACTGGCGCTCGTCTTGGCCATCGTTGTCGACGTCGACGACGTGAACGAGCCAGGCGTAGCCCGCAGTTGGATTGGGTGGGGCGGGCGTGGCGGAGACCGTGGCCAGGTCGGGGCAGCCGATGAAGCCCCGCTGGCGGTTGTTGAGCTGGACGACGTCACCATCGGAGAGCGCGCTGAGGTAACCGAAGCTCGTCCACGACCACATCTGGACGACGGGTTGCTGCTGTTGGCCCTGCGGGGAGGCGAGCAGAACGGCTGGGTCGCTCGGCGTCGACGTGTGACCGTCGAGCTCCACGATGTCGAGGTCGGAGTCCTCGACATCGAGCGCGAGCTCGGTGTCGGGACGCTCTTCGAGATCACACGCGGTGAAGGCAGTGAGGGCGCTGGCGCTGAGAACGATGCGAAGGGAGAGATGAATTCGTGACATTGTGGCTTCTGCTTTCGATGGTTGGGGGAGCACTTCTCGGCTCCGAATGGACTGTCCGGTGACCCTCGAAAACAATTAGAAAAACCCGCTAGAAGCTCGCGTGTGCACGCGGAAGGCCCGCTTCTCCAGACCTCAACGAGACGCTCTGCCTTGACAGGCCCAGCCCGCCGTGAGCACATGCAGCATGTCGTTCACGCTGAGTATCGAAGGCAACGAACAGACCTACGCCAACCAGGATCTTCCCGCGCGACTCGCCGATGTCGCCAGCGAGACGATCGAGTTCCTGATTCTCACGCGAGACACGACCGGCGAGTACATCCAGTCCACGGGCGCGTACGGCCGGCTCGTCGTCGAACGGCGGGATCAGGCGACAGGCGCCTGGAAGCACTACAGGATCTACCGCCGCGGGGGCGCAACCCGACGCCTCCCTGCGCGGGTCCCCGGCTACGAAGGTTATCCCGACCGAGAGGTGCTCGATGTCGACGATGTCGCTGGCTTGTTCGCCGACTTCGTCAGGGGGAAGCCGACTTCGGCCGGCTTCGAATTGCTCGATGTGAGCGCCGAGATGGGGCTCGAGGACGGGAGCGCGGGCGAAGCGTAGACGCGCTCGGGCTCGATCTTGTCGCGGCTGTTTGGGCGCCCGCGGGGCCGCTGATGGGCCCTAACCGCCGTCGACCACCCAGCCGGGTTCAGCGCACAGCTGGGGTCCTGCGCATCGAGCATGACGGTCTCGTCGGCGAGTCGCGACCGACATGGGAAGGTGCGCCCGCGCGAGTATGCTCCGGGCCATGCACTCCGCTCGTGTCCAGCGTCAACATCGTCCACGCACCGTGCTGGTCTGCCTTGGGATCCTCACCACGATCGGCTGTGGCGCGAGCGCGTCAGACACCTCGAGCGAGACCAGCGGACCTGGCTCCGAGTCAGGTGCGCACGAGACCGACGAGACCGGCTCCAGCGAGACCAGCTCCAGCGAGACCAGCTCCAGCGAGACCGAGGGCACCGACACCGACACCGATCCAAACGCGTGCTGGACCGACCTCGAATTTGGTCAGCACGAGGTGCTCTACGACGGCTTCAGCGGCGGCAGCGAGGGCATCGCGTTTGGTGCGTCCGACGGCCTGCTCTACGCCAGCTCCCACGGTCGAGTGTGGCGCGTGAGCGCGGACGGCAGCGCGAGCGAGTTCACCTCGATCCCCCACGCAGTCGGGTTCGCGGCGATCGCCAGCGGCGGGTTTGTGGTCGCCTCGATCGGCGAGTTCGGATCCCCGGATGGGGCGGTCTACGCGGTCGACCCGAGCGGCGACGCATCGATCCTCGCAGCCGGGATCGACAACGCAAACTTCGTGGTCATCGCCCCCGACGGCAGCGCCCTGGTCTCCGACGACCTCGACACCCGGATCTTCCGCGTGACCTCGACCGGCGAGGTCACGGTCGTGATCCAGGACGTGCCCTCGCCCAACGGCATGGGCTACAGCCCCGACGGCGCCAGCTTCTATGTGGCCTCGACCTTCACCCAGCAGGGCCAGCTGACCCGCTTCGACGTCGGGCCAGACGGGCTCCCGATCGAGGCCAGCGCGATCGAGATCATGCACTTGGGCATGGGCTCGACGCCCGATGGGATCGCCATCGACGTCGACAACATGGTCTACGTCGCCGCCAACTTGCGCGGTGAGATCTGGCGCATCGACGGCAGCGTGAGCGAGCTGAGCACTGGCGAGCTGGTCGCGGACGAGCTCGGCTTCGTGGCCAGCCTCGCGTTTGGACGCGGGCCCGGATTCGATCCCTGCTCGCTCTACGCCACCCAACTCTCGGACCCGCTGCTGCAGCGTGTGTATGTCGGGGTCCGCGGGTCTGAGCTCTACTACTGATCGTCAATCAACGCCGCCGCGACGCGAGCGTGGCGGATCCGTCACGCTCGCCGCATGTCGCGACGGCTCATCACTCTGCTCCTCGTGTGTGCCCCGCTCCTGTCGGCCTGTGGCCCCGCCTGGACGATCACGATCCCCGACGCCAAGCAGCTATGCGGGACCTGCCCACGCGCGAGCAACTGCCTGTTGGCACGGCGCAATGGGCAGAATGGGCAGCGCCGAACGGTGCGACCTTCAGCTCACGAGAACCGCCGGCGGCGGCGTCCACTCGCCGTCGAGCGCCGTCTGGTCCGGATAGTAGAGCCGCATGGCCATGTAGAACCCGCCGCTTGGAGCGGGCAGCCAGTTGGGCTCCAGCGCCGAGCCCGGGGACTCATTCTGGACGTAGAACGTAATCGAACCATCCGCCCCACGGACGAACGAGTCCAGCATCGGCGAGTTCACGAGGTAGCGATTGATCGGGTTGTCGACGAGCAGCTGGGTCTCGGCGTCGTACATCGTGATCGACCAAAATGCGTGGACCGGCGGCAGCGAAGTCAGCGTGATCGTGTAATTACCGGTCGAGGCGTCGAGCTTTCGATCATCGGCATCCACGTAGTACATCGGGTAGAGAGCTTCTTGCTTCGTATTGCCGTAGATCCCCTGCTTTGCCGCGGTGAAGCGGTACAGGTAGTTGTTGTTGAGGTACTCCCTGCTGCCGAAGAAATCGGCTGTGCTGAGCTCACCCGCCGAGACCTGCGCGTTGATCTTCTCAAACTCCGCCCATGCATCGGCGATGCCTGCTTCGAACGCTGCGAGCATCTCGGGGCTCAAGCTCTCTGCGTCGAAGGGCAGGCCAGCGCCGACACCAATCTTGGCGAAACGCTCCATCAGTCCCACCTCCGTAGGGTGGGTGGGACAAAATTGCAGTATGAAGTTGACGACGCTGAACACCGCTGGGGTCTTTCCTGCGTCACCGGTTGCGGGTAGCGGCCAATTGATCTGAGGCGCCGCTGGCGGAGGCGGGCTGCCGGTGAACTGACTGAGGGTCTGGACCTTGTACTGGGCCTGGATCGCTTCGACGTTGGGCATGTCGTCGGGCGCGAACAACTGCGTTCGCACGATCACGAAGTCCAGTTCACTCTCGCTGTAGAAGACACCCGTAAACTGACTGGTGTCTCCGCCCTGCCACGACGGACCCACGAGCAGGAAGGTCCCGCCCGCGTTGCCAGTGGCGCGAGTGCCGATGTAGTTGAAGTTGTAGGTGTAGCAGTCGATGAGCTGGTACGAGAAGTAGCGGTTCGTCGGCGACATGGCCGGAACCGTGAGCACCAGGGGCTCGGCCCGGAGGTCGGCGGTGACGAACGAGTAAGGCGTATCGGAGTTCGGAGTCACGACCGACGTGTCTTCGGGCGTATACACCTGGTTCTCATTGTAGATCTGGTTGATTGGCGCCTTGTAGTTGGGGCCGGTCGTATCAACATTGTAGGCGTAGATCGTATTGTAATTCTCAGAGAGTGGCCAACCATACAGATAGGCGTCTTTGACAATGCTGCGTGCTTCTTCGGGTGTTACGGTGATGGGCATTGGATACGGCTTTCAGAAAGTGGGAGGGCTCCCACTTTTTACACCGTGGCGTCTCGACTGGCAAGCCACGAGCAACAGACCCATTGGGGCGGGGCAGAGCGCCAAACGCGATGGCAAGGCCATATTGACGTTGCAGACACCAAAACGTCACTTTAACGTTCGCAAAATCACGCGTGCGCGAGGCCAGAGGCTCGAGGCCAACGATCGCTCGAGTCACTCTTCCGATGTCCATAGTATGCCTGGCGACTTTAATATTTCAGGTCATGAAGCTCACGCTATTGTGCTCCACTTGCCAGCAACGCCCGCGCGAGCACGCACGCACGGCTCTCCTGGCACTCGGCGCCAATCTTCGCCTCGCGCAGCCGATCGCTCTCCCGTAGGAGTATGGGGATGAACTGTATGAGCTACAATGCTCAGCCCCAGGCCGAAAGACGCACGCTGAAGTCTGTGGCTGACTGTGTCGACCGTCTTGCCACTCGGCTCCCAGAGCAGCCTGGCAGTCTTACACGAGCCGGCATCGACGTAGAGGCGCATGCGCGTTCCGATCGTGACGTCGTTGTAGTAGTAGTCCCCGTACTTGTTGCAGATGAGGTCGTCGTGCAGGTCGAGGTGCGTCAACGGCTCGAGCCCGTGCTGGTGAGTGGCAGGGGGATGTCGTCCTCACCCTCGGGGCGGACACCGGCCAACTCGGGGCGGATCTCGTCCGAGAGGTCAAGCACGCTGACATGAGTGTGAGACCCGCAGCTTGGCGCGTGAGCATCGCGCGAAGATCCAACCTTCCAACGCAGGCGGGGCGGATAAAAGTGGGTCTTCGCGCTCAGCGAACAGCTCCTTCCGGCGAACTTGCTGCTGCATCACAAATCATGGAGCATCGCGGCATGCGACGGTTTGGATGGATCTCGTGGACGACGCTGTTGGGTCTCTCGCTGGGCACCGGCTGCGGTGGCAACTCCGGTGCCGACACGAATAGCGCGGGAGCTGACGATGGCACGACCAGCATCGGGTCGAGTGAGAACACCGAGGACAGCGCCGCAGATCAAGGCGACGGCGACGGTGACCCGGGAGACGGCGACGGCGACGGCGACCCGGGAGACGGCGACGGCGGCACCAAGTTCGACATGAGTTCGCTGCCCGACTCCGACGATGGGCCGCCCATCGATGCTTGCAAGGTCGTCGACAACATGAACGCGGTCGGCGAGTGCGAGCAGTCAGCGCCGCCCGACGCCTTCGAGCCCGCGCTGCAGTGGTCGTTCACCGACGAAGCCGAGCCCTACAGCTACGTGACCCCGCTCGTCGCCAACTTCACCGACGACGACAACAACGGCGAGATCGACCTGTGTGACGTGCCCGACGTCGTGCTCGTCGCGGCCGCGAACCCGGGCAATCCCAACAACACAGGCCACATATTCTTGTTGTCCGGCGACGACGGCAGCCTCCACTTTCGGATCGAAGAGGGCGTCGACTCGAGCTTCACGCCCGCGATCGGTGACATCGACGGCGACGGCCTCGTCGAGATCGTCACCGCCTCGCCGACCGGCGACATCTTGGCCTTCGAGCACACCGGTGAGCTCAAGTGGAGCGTGCCCGCGGACTGGTCGGGCGGTCCGGGTCTGCGCTACTCGAACTCGGCCGCGCTCGCCGACGTCGACAACGACGGTGACGTCGAGATCATCACCGCGAACATGTTTCTCGATCACCTCGGCAACCTGGTCGAGAAGTTCCCCGTGCCCTCGGGCAAGTGGGGCGCGACCACGGCCGCAGATCTCGACAACGACGAGGACCTCGAGATCGTGATCGGCCACGCCGCCTACCACCACAACGGCGACCTGCTGTGGATGACCGACCTCGAGCCCGGCTACCCGCAGGTCGCCGACCTCGATGATGACGGCCTACCCGAGGTCCTGTTGACCAACATCGACGGGCTGTCGCTGATCGAGCACGACGGTCAGGTGACCTACCAAGATCAGCGCCCAACCAACGTCGGGCCGACCGGCACCAATTGGCTGCGACCCGCGACAATCCACGACTTCGACGGCGACGGCTTCCCGGAGTTCGCAACGAGCTCGGCCTCGCAGTACACCGTCTACGAGCCCGACGCGAGCATCGTGTGGACGGCCCCGGTCAACGACGCGAGCGGGATCGCGGCCGGGACCGCGTTCGACTTTCTCGGCGCGGGTGCGGCCCAGGCGATGTACGCCGATCAGGACTTCATGTTCATCTTCGACGGCGACGGCAACGTGCTACTCCAGCAGAGTCGCAAGAGCGGGACGCTGTCCGAGTACCCGGTCGTGGCCGACATCGACAATGACGGCTCGGCCGAGATCCTCGTGGTATCGAACCAGCACCTCGGAGGCGGCGATCCTTGCATTCAGGCGATCAAGGACGTCGAAGATCGCTGGATTCAGGCTCGCCGGATCTGGAACCAGCACAGCTACCACGTCAGCAACGTGCGCGAGGACGGGACCATCCCCCAGTTCGAGGTGCCCGCGTGGGAGGGGCTCAACACCTTCCGGACCAACGCGCAGATCGAGGGCGGCGGCCTGTGCATGCCGCCTCCTGCGGGCTAAGCACACAGCGCAGCGGCGGCGTCGACGGGCGCCGGGTGACCATGGAGGCGGACGGCGATGAGCGCCGCCGTTGCCGACGAGATACTGCGCGCGAGGGTCGATGGTCAGTCGTCGACCCGTACGTGGGTCCCGCCGACCAGCTCGTTCGCGTCGGGAGGCTCGAAGCGAGGTTCCATGAACTCAAACATGGCTTCGGTGACCTCGAAGGCGAACACCGCCGGGTCGCGCTCCCCGTTGCGCCGGCGAACTCGCGTGCGGCGGAGCTCAGCGGGGGCGTCGAGGTAGTGGACGGCGACCTCGACCTCGAGCGCGAGCGCGAGCGCGCGGGCGCGGTGCTGCTCACGGTGCTCGCGGGTCGTGAACCCGAGATCGAGGATCACGTCGACGCCGAGCGCGAGGGCCTGCTCGGCGACGCTCCAGATCTGCGCCTCGCAGCGACCGACCCGCTCCATCATCCAGGCGAACTCGAGCTCGCCGAGATCGGGCACGAACAGCCGGCTCATCCACTCGTCGATAGAAAAACGCAGCGCGCCCGTGCGACTCGCTAGCGCGCGCGCGTAGGTCGTCTTGCCTGCTCCCGTGGCTCCGCTGATGACGTGGACCTTCGGCATCCGTGGGATGTCTATACCGTCAACGAGCCGGTGATGTCCTCGGCCGTGTTGCGATTTTCTTTGGTGACTCGCGCGCGGCGTCCCATGCCGGTCGGTTGTGTCCGGGATTTCACGGCCTCACGCGACGGAAGCTGTTCGATGGCGCGTACATCCGCGATCACGCTGACGCTGCGGACTCAGCTCGGCGTCCCGAGGAGCACTCCTGCGTCCCTCGGCGGCCCGCCAAGGCCCAAGCCGTCACGAGCTCTCGGTGAGCCGGTTCAGCGTCTCCATGTCTTCCGCGTGCAGGACCAGCGAGGCGCTGGCGAGGTTCTCTCGTAGGTGCGCGATCGAGGAGGTCCCTGGGATGAGCAGCACGTTGGGCGAGCGACGCAAGAGCCACGCGAGCGCCACCTGCATCGGCGTCGCGCCGAGCCGCGCGGCCACGGCGTCGAGCGTGCTGGACTGCAGCGGCGCGAACCCGCCGAGCGGGAAGAACGGCACGTACGCGATGCCGCGCGCGGCGAGGTCGTCGATGATGGCGTCATCGTGGCGGTGGGTCAGGTTGTAGTGGTTCTGCACGCACACGATCTCCGTGAGCTTGCGACCCTCGGCGATCTGCGCGGCGGTGACGTTGCTCAGGCCGATGTGCCGAATCAGCCCGCGTTGGCGAAGCTCGGCGAGAGCGGTGAGCGGCGCTTCGATCGAGCCTTCCGCCGGCCCCTGGGCGCTGAACATGCCGCGAAGGTTGACGACGTCGAGCACGTCCAAGCCGAGGTTGCGGAGGTTGTCGTGGACCGCACGCTCGATGTCGGCGCCGGACGGCGCCGGCTCCCACGAGCCAGATGGTCCGCGTACGGCCCCGACCTTCGTGGCGATGACAAGACCGTCGCGATACGGATGCAGCGCCTCGCGGATGATCTCGTTGGTGACATGCGGACCGTAGATGTCGCTGGTGTCGATGTGGTTGACGCCCTGGGCGACCGCCTCGCGCAGGACGGCGACGGCGGCCTTGCGATCTTTGGGGGGCCCGAACACGCCGGGACCGGCGAGCTGCATGGCGCCGTAGCCAAGACGACGAACGGTGGAGGTGCCAAGGCGGTAGCTGTCTGGGATCGGGAGGTTGGTCATGGCGAGCAATATATGGAGATCACGTCGTACGACAATCCGGTGTAATCTGCACAGGCTGTGCGAAAATCTGGACAGTCGATGGATGACCTCGCCGACATCACCGCGTTCTTGACCGTCGCCCGCGAGGGCGGCTTTCGCAGCGCTGCCCGCGTGGCCGGCACGAGCGCGTCGCGGATGGGCGACGCGGTTCGTCGGCTCGAAGCCCGACTCGGCGTTCGGCTGCTCCATCGCACCACTCGCAGCGTCACACCGACCGACGCTGGAGCGCGCCTGCTCGAGCGGATCACCCCGGCGCTCGGCGAAGTGCGGGCTGCGCTGGACGTGGTCAACGACTTCCGTGATCGCCCCGCAGGTCGTCTGAAGCTCAACGTCCCGACGGCCGCCGCCAAGCTCGTGCTGCCACCCATCGTGCCGCCCTTCCTCGCCAAGTATCCCGACATCCATATCGAGGTGGTCGCCGACGAGCGTCGCATCGATGTCGTCGCAGAGGGCTTCGACGCCGGCATCCGCTACGACAAATCGCTCGAGAAGGACATGGTGGCGGTTCCGATCGGCCCGCGCGTCCAGCGTTACGCCGCCGCTGCGTCGCCCGCCTACCTGGCTCGCCGTGGTCGGCCCACGCACCCTCGTGAGCTGCTCGACCACGATTGCCTGGGCTGGCGGTTCTCGAATGGCCCGCTGCACGCCTGGGAGTTCGAGCGGGACAAAGAGACGATCCGCGTTGACCCGAAAGGTCCGCTGGTCGCCAGCTTTGGCCCCGCGACGGACTTCGCCGTGGAGGCCGCCGTGGCTGGCTGCGGGATCGTCTACCTGTTCGAGGACTGGCTGCGTCCTTTCCTCGACCGAGGAGACCTGGTGCCCGTGCTCGAGCCGTGGTGGCTGAGCGTCTCCGGGCCGTTTCTCTACTACCCAGGTCGTCGTTACCTTCCGACACCGCTGCGCGCTTTCGTGGACTTCATCAAGGCGACGCAGCCGAGGCCCTCGCGTGGTCGTCGAGGTCATGTGAAGAACAAGGCGCGCTGAGGCTGGGTCGCCCGATACAGCGCCTCCTCAGGACTTCGAGACAACACGACATTGACGGAGTAGATCGAGGCTGCCTCGTCGCAGAAGAGCAGCGGTGCCGCGACTGCGCGATGTCCATCACGATCTTCTGGTGACGTGGCGTGAGCCCCGACAGCCCATCGGCGAGCTCGCGGTTGATGTCGAATCTGCCTCGAGCCCTGAGCCCAAGCCACGGTTCGCCCGTCGCGCTCATCATGTTGGGCGACTGTCGACGAGTTTCGCCATCCAGGCGACAAATTCATCCAAGCTCGGGACCGGACCGTGGCCATAGTTGACGTGGTTGGTCTTGTCCTTCTCCCACTCGCAGAAGGCCGCGCTCGGAGGATCGCCGTCGACCAGCTCAACCGTGAAATTGAGAAGGTTGATATGATTGATCTCCGGCTCACCCGGTGGGCCATGCTGGACCAAGCCAATCATGAATGCCTCGGTTGGTGCCGTTGGTCGAGGCAGCGTCAACACGACGCACGGATGCCTGCCAGCGTGGGTACGTGTCACTTGCACCTGCGCCGGCCCGAAGCTGGTCGCCGCCAGCTCGCTGGCCATCTGGGCGTGCTCACACAGTTGCTCGAGGACCGAGTCGGCCCAGCGCTGCTCCGGGTGCATGAGCATCAAGAAGAAATTCGGATGGCCGGACACCAGCCACGGCACCGCCCAATGGGCGAATGCATAGTGAAACGTGCGTGCCACGAGACCCACTGTACCAGCGTGCGGGTGCGCGCGCGCCCGCGAAGCTGCGTCGCCGTCTGGCCCCCTCCGCACGGCGCCAGGCGAGACGCTGTCCGAGCCGTGGGTTGGGCTCAGGGCTCGAGGCAGGTTCGCGCGAGACCGCGCCGAACGGGGTGAAGTTGGGGATCTGTTTGCATACAATCCATTGCTAACCGCCTGGCTCGTGCTGGCCACGCACACTTCCAACGGGATGCATCACTCCGGATGACGACACGATCGCTACCAAGTCGACTCGCAGCGAGCCTCGCCGCGCCTCACAGTGAGGCGTGGGTGGTCTTCGCGGACGAGCTCCAGGCCGCAGGCGATCCGCGCGGTGAGCTGATCGGGATCGAGCAGCGACTCGACGCGCAGCCAGGCGAACCCGAGCGCCGGCAGCTCGAGCATCGACGCGACGAGCTCCTCGAGGATCACATTGAGCGATGGCTCGGCCCGTCGTTCGCCACCATGCGTGCGTGGCTCGCCAAGAGGCGTGGCTCGCTACAGGTCACCCTGCGCTACGGCTACGTGGAGTCGCTGTGCCTCGACCTCTACGCCAACGTCGAGACATGTGACGGTCTCGGCGACGTGCTCGACAGCGAGGCTGCGACCCAGGTGCAGCGACTCTCGATCAGCGCACCACCAGTCGTGACCTCGCAGCTCGTCGCCGACCTCGCGCGCTCGCCTCGCGCGCTCGCCTCGCTTCAGCTGAACCTGAGCGCTGCTCGCTACGAGCCGTCGCCGGTCGGCGAGGACGAAGCCGCGAGGCTGTGCCAAGCGCTGCCCGAGCTGCGCGCGCTGACCCTGGTCGGCCGCGAGTTGTTCGAGGATCTCCCCCACCCAACACTCGAGCGCCTGTGCGTCTGGGGCTACGACGCGATCATCGGTCTTGGGCAGTGGACAGAGCTCCCGTGTGTGCGCGACCTCGATCTCGCGCTCCTGTCCGGTTCCACGGGCGAGCGCTTCGCGGGACCCGACCCAAGCCGCGCGCGCCTGGCCGAGCTGCTGCGCATGGACGGTCTGCCTGGGCTGCGCCGTCTCGATCTCTCGCACAACGCGGCGGGGTGCGTCGCAGGCACCATCTACCTCGGCGGTAAGCGCTCCGAGGCCCTCGTCGAGCAGATCCTCGACACACCGATCCTCGGGCGTCTCGACGAGCTCGTGCTGCCACCCCCGAGCGGCGACGTGGTCGATCGACTGCTAGCGAGCCCTCAGCTCGCCCAAGTTGGGCGCGTCCAGATCCCCTTCGCCTTCTTCGGGATCGACCAGGCCCGTCTCGAGTCCACGCCCGTGAACCTGGAGGTCGGGCTCGTCTATCCCCACCGCCCCCGGGTCGAGGTCCACGGTCGAGAGGTGATGTCGGTCGAGTTCGGAGGGTCGGAGATCTGGATCGCGGTGTCGCAGGTCGCCGAGCTCATGGAAGCTCGCTACGCCAGCTTCGCGCCCGAAGCCCGGGCCACGCTCGACGAGATCATCTATCGCTTCGACGAGCTCGCCTACTACGACGACGAAGGCGGCCCCACGTACATGGACATCGCCTACTCGAGCTTCGACGCGACCTTCGAACGGCTGTGCGCGGGCGTCGACCTCGAGGAGACCCGCGTCGGTGGTTTGCTCGAGCACCTCGCCAAGCACCGCGGCACCGCGGACACGGTCCGCCTGAAGAAAGTCTGGGGCTGGTAGCGCGAGTCGGCGCTCGCAAGCGCGCCGTCCGACATCGGCTCGTCGATGGCGACTTCTCTCGAGCTGTTGCAGCGCTCGCGCGGCTGAGTCCGAAATGTACAGAAACCGACTGCAATGAGTGGAAGTCGACTGATGGCGGGCCCCTGTGCATGCTGAATGCGGGGCTCAATACCGATAACGAAGACGCACTTCCAGATTCTCAAAGTGGCGACATTCGTGTTGTTCATCAGCGCAATATGGCCTTCGAGCTCGCTGCGGCGTTCTGCCTAGTCGGCGCAAGCCCGCGTCAAGAGTACCCCCCCAGAGACAGCAAAGGGAAACTCGCCAGCGGGGACCACATAGGTCGGCTTGAGACCGGTATCATGGCTGCGAACGATCCATGATGGGCAAGTCTCTTCGAGGGCATCCTCCGCGGTCGCTGCCGTTTCGCCGAGCCCGAACTCACCCGAGTCGGACGTCGAGCAAGAGGCGACAAAGGCGACTCCCGCCGCGAATCCCATGAGACCGAAGATGAGCGATTTTGCGAGACCCTGCATGCCGATGCAGCGTCTCATGGCGGAGCAACCAGCGCAACTGATGATGTCAGTAGGCGACCGGCGCAGCGGCGGGTCACCTTGTATGGCGACCTCGATAGATCGGCCGGGCACGAACACACGGCACCCGCGCGCGCGGGCTCCCAAAACTTGGCGCGAGCTCGGTGGCCGAGCTCGCGCGCTTGTTGACTTTGGGTTAGCCGGCGAGGCTGTGCCCACCGACGACTGATCGACGCGTCCCTCCGCTAGGAGCCCGTGGTGCAATGCCTCGCACCGCCTCGCTTGGCCTTTTCGCCGAGGGCAGTGTTGCCGAAACTTGCAGTACGCCCGGTACAGCTGCGTTTCGGCGCCTCGCCCTCGACGAAAATTCCGGCGCGAGGCGACGCGATGCACCACGGGCTCCTAGCTCGCGCAGGGACACTCGAGCACAAACGAGCTACGGCAGATACGGTTCGCAAAGCGCCAATGCCTCGACGAAGCAGGCATCGACTTCCTCCTGACTAAGATAACCGAAAAACACCTCGCCAATACCATTAGCATTGGCGCTGCAATAACTGAAGGCCACATTATAGGAGATGCGCGCATACCCTGGAGAGCCCTCGTCTACTGCGTTGAAGTCAATATCCACGGATGGGGCATACGGGTTGGTATCCTGTGCACACGATGACACCCCAGGGGCTGCAATCTGCTCCCAGATGGGGGAAGCTGTGCATGGGCAACCCACCTCCGGCTCGTCGCAGGTGGCGCCGGTCCAGCCCTCGTCGCACACGCAGGTGTACTCGT
>NZ_JMCC02000038.1 GCF_000737335.2 Enhygromyxa salina
CGAGTTTCATCCCCGGACGCTAGCACCCGCACACCGCGCCCGCTCCGCCATGACCTTCCAGCCCTTCCGGGGGCCCACACATACCCGTGGGCATCAACAGACGACACGCAATTGGAGAGCCCCCCCACCAGCCTCCAGGTGGTCAGACAAGAGCCCCCCTTCGAGCCCTTCGAGGGCCACACATACCTGTGTGCATCAAAAGACAACACGTAAATGGAGAGCCCCCCACCAGCCTCTAGAGCACCGACCAGTTTGAATTCACGACGCCAGGCACATCTGGGGCCGCTCCTGCCGTTGTCGACTCGGCGCTCGCAGTATGCCGGATACAGCTTCGGCCTCGCTCCTAGTCAGGAACGGCCCCAGACGCACCTGACGACGCGACTCCAAACTGATCGGCGCTCTAGGTGGTCAGACGAGAGCCCCCTTCGAGGGGGCCACACATACCCCCGCGAACAAACGGCCCACTGGGAGCGAGCGAAGCGAGTGACCGCGCGGTGCGAAGCCGCCTGTGGGGGTCTAAAAAGAAGAAGGACAGCTGAGCTCGACGAGCAAGTCCAGTCGCATGATCGGCTCACTGCCGTACAGCGTCTTGTGTCGCGCACCGTAGTGCAGCGCCCACTCCCCGCCCATGTCCGCCATGGGGTTGTCGACGAGATCACGCACCCCCACGCTGCCGCGACTCGTGTAGTGCAGGAACACGCCAACGCGCGCGCGCGACTCCGGATCGCTGCTGGCCATGTCGGACCGCCGCTCGTTGAGGTCGTTGCACAGCTCGGCGGGGATCGGCCGACTGAGCTGCAGCGCCAACACCTCGGGCCGATCGTCGTAGCCAACCAGCGAGGTCACCACCATCGGCGGCTCGTAGTTGTCGCCGCCAGACAGATCGTAGTAGTAGCCGCTCGCGTAGCCTGCCCCGTAGTCGGTGGTCGAGTAGGCCATGCTCAGGCGAAACTGCCGCGGGTTGACCTGCGCCGTGGGTGCGAGGGCCTCGCTGAAGGTCAGCTGCACGCGGTCACGCTCGACGAAGCGAGCGCCAAGCACGACCGGCGGCTCTTGGTCACCGCTCGTTCCGGGGCGCGGCCGCGCCGGGGCTGCCGGCGCCCGATCGCAGTCGGCGTCCGCCGTCGAGTTGTTGGCCACCGCTTCGCCCCCGGCCTCGGGGTCCACGACGGCCGTCGGGGTCTTGCGACACCCGGCGGGGACCAACAGGACGCAGGAGGCGACGCCCGTCGCGAGTTCGCGGATGCGCACGCTCATCCTGGCGATGGTACTCCAAGATCCCCGGTGCTCGCGCTCGGGGTGAGTTCAGAGGCCCCGAGCGCAGTCCCTGCTCGCGCGGCCGCTCGACGAGCGCGCGACCGGTGGCTGGCACGCGGCTACTCGTCGGCCTCGAACAGGCCCACGAGCGAGACCACGCCGTCGCCGGTTGTCTCGGTCCGCATGGACTGGCCGTGATAGTAAAACTCGCCCGACAGCCGCCCTCCGTTGATCCACAGGATGGCGCCAAACACCTGAGTCATGTCCCACTCGGCCTTCTCGTGCAGTTCGTCCGAGAACAGGCTGATCGGGGAGTACTGCGGCGACGCACCGTAGGCATCCCCCGCCATGTCTTGCCGCAGGGCGGTGACCGGGACGCTGAGGATCACGGCGTCCTGCTCGTCGGTGATCGTTAGCGTCCCATCGACCATGACCGTCTGCCCGTCGCACGCGATCCCGCGACCGCCCGCGACATGGTCGCTGAATCGAATGGTGGTTGGGTCGTGGACATAGGTCGCCCACGCAGGCTGCTCGAAGCCGCTCTGATCGATCTCGATCGACTCGGTGCTGTCGCCCCACCGCCAAGTGCCGTGCTGCGGGACCTCCAGGGCAGCGATGTCATCGGCGGGCGTCGTGCCCCACGGGGTCTCGGCGTCGGCAGCGAGCGAGACCACTTCATACTCGCAGGGCGAGTCGTCCCCGCCCACGCAGCTGGTGCACAGGGTCTCACGCAGCAGCAGCGCGCAGGCGAGCGGAGCGATCAGACTCGTTCGAAGCAAGGCTGTTGCTGTTGTCACACATGCGAGCCAACCACCACGCCGAAGATTCTGCGTCCCACGCCGATCAGCTCGACGCCGACGTGTACCCACGCAGCGCCCGCCCCCAGATCACCCGCGCCCCCACCGTCAACGCGAGCGTGGTCCCAACCGCGCCCAACAGCTCCGCCCAGCCAAGCCCGCCGATCAAGCTCTGCGCCGGGTAGCTGGTCATCACGGCAAATGGCACCACGAAGGTGAACACCAGCTTGAGCGGGCCACGAAACACGGAGACCGGCCAGTGGGCGAAGCCCAGCAGCGTCTCCATCAGCGACGTCAGGTTCTGCAGCTCCATCGCCTTGAAGCTCGCGCTGAGCATCAGCACGCCCAGCGCGACCAACGACAGCAGCCCGCACACCAACACCACCGCGAGCGCGCCAAGCTGCCCAACGCTTGGCGACAGGCCCAACTTCGCGGTCGCCACGATCACCACCACGATCCCCGTCAGCGTCTCGATCAAGCTCCACGGCTCGAACTGCGCCGTCAGACACGAGGCCAGCGGATCGACCGGACGCAGCAGCAGATAGTCCAGCGTGCCCGTGCGGATCTGCGTCATCGACCGCGACACCGCCGGCTGGACCACGGCCGCGTACACCCCCGAGATGATCAAGAAGAACCCCGTGAGCAGGACCAGCTCCCAGGGCCCCCAACCCGCGACGTCCGAGCGGTGCTCGAAGGCAACCACCAACGGTACGACCCCGCCCAGGCTCCACGCCAATCCGACCACGCCCTCGGTCCAAAACCCAACCCGGTACTCGAGGGCGGCCAGGGTCGACAGCCGCAGCTGCGCGCCAAGCAACCGCAGGTGGCGGCGCGCCGCGCCGTGCTCGAAGCCCGCGCTCATGCCCCGAACGCCCCGTATGCTCGCAGCCCGCGGCGCCAGGCCAGCGCCGCGATCCCCCCGATCACGACCAGCCACACCAGCTGCAGACCAATGCCCGCCAACGCCTGCGCCGACGACAGCCGCCCGATCAACAGCTCGACCGGGAACCCCAGCGCCGCGTGAAAGGGCAGCACCCGCGCGACCTCGGCCAACCCCGCAGGAAACAGGCTGGTCGGCACCAAGTACCCTGCCAGCACGACGTACGCCCCGATCCAGACGTCGTAGAGCGCGGCCGCCTTGGTCAGCCAAAACGCCAGGCAGCCGATCGCCAGCTGGGTCAGGAAATTCAGACACCACGCCAACACCAGCGCCGGGATCGCCAGCGCCAGCGCCACCGGGTTGGTGGTGATCGACATGCCCCCCGTGACCAACAGCACCGCGATCGCCACCGGCGCCGCGAGGGCCGTGCGCAGCGGCAGCGCGGCCAGGTTGATCATCACGTGGTGCGCGACCGGATGGACCGGGCGCATCAGCAGCGCGCTCAGGGCCCCGGTGCGGATCTGTCCGTCGAGATCCCAGACGACCCAAGACACGCTGAGCTGCCGGACCACGAACGCCGCGATGAAGTAGCTGTCGAACCCGGCCTGATCGTAGTCGCCGATCGGCCCGCCACGCGCCAGCGCCCGCCACAACACCAGGCTGATCAACGGCATGGTCGTGGCCAGCACCCAGACCAACAATGAGGTGCGATACGCGGTGGCCTCGGCCACGCCCAGGCGCCACAGCGCGCCGAGCTTGCGCAGCTGGACCCCGCTCACGCGCCGTCCCCGGTGTCCGTGGCGCCCTCGCGGACCGAAGCTCGCCGCGCGAACAGCTCGCGCATGACCTCCTCGAGCGGGGCATCCTGGACCTCCAGATCGCGCGCGCCTGGAACCGCGAGCAACCTGGCCACCACCTCGGGCACGCGCTCGGGATCGACGTCCAAGGCCAGGCGCGGCGGGCCGACCAGCGCGAGCTGGCCAAGCTGCTCGAGCGCGCGCTCCTGACCTTCGTCGAGCCGTTGCGTCACGCGGATCGCAACCCGCCGCAGCGGTCGGATCCGTCGGACCAGCTCGCCAATGCTCCCGTCGAAGCACAGCCGGCCCTCATCAATCACCAAGATCCGCTCACACAGGGCGGCGACGTCCTCCATGTAGTGGCTGGTCAACACCAAGGTCGCCCCGTGGCGGCGGTGGTACTCGCGAATGAACTCGCGGATCGCCAGCTGCATCGAGACGTCCATGCCGATCGTCGGCTCGTCGAGGAACAGCACCTCGGGCGCGTGCAGCAGCGCCGCGACCAGCTCGCACTTCATGCGCTCACCGAGCGAGAGCGTGCGGACGGGCTTGCGCACGACCTCGCCAAGATCGAGCAGCTCGGTCATCTCGGCCAGGCGGCGCTCATACAGCTCGCGGGGGACGTCAAACACCACGCGGTTCAACTCGAACGTATCGAGCGACGGCAGATCCCAGCTCAGCTGTCGCTTCTGGCCCATGACCAGGGCGATCCGGCGCAAGAATTCGGGTCGCCGATCCGCGGGGTCGAAGCCAAGCACCCGCGCCCGCCCGCCGCTTGGATACAGCAGGCCAGCGAGCAGCTTGAGCGTGGTGGTCTTGCCCGCGCCGTTGGGGCCCAAGAAGCCGACCCGCTCGCCGCGCTGGATCTCGAACGAGAGCTCGGCGACCGCCGCGACCTCGACCCACTCACGCCGGAACAGGGCCCGGATCGCCGGCCACAGCCCAGGCTCGCGCTGGCTGACCCGAAAGTTCTTCTCGAGCCCCTGCAGCGAGATCGCGGGCTCGTCAGCCACGCCGCGAGGGTACTTGGTCGTCGCGGCCCCGGCCAGACCACGCCCGACTACCCCCCAAACGGAGCGGCCAGCGAGTCCGCGCGCGGGCCAAACACTTCGGCCCCCTCTGCTGTGACGGCGACGATGTCCTCGAGTCGGATCCCGTAGCGCCCGGCCAGGTACAGCCCCGGCTCGTCGGACATGGTGTTGCCGACCTCGAGCCGATGCTCGGCGTCGCGGACCAAGTACGGGGCCTCGTGCACCTCCATCCCGATCCCGTGGCCAAGCCTGTGGCTGAAGTGGCCGTAGTCCGGATCAAAGCCAGCGGCGGCGATGACCGCCCGCGCGGCGGCGTCGACCTCGGCGCAGCGAACTCCTGGGCGAATCGTGTCGAGCGCGGCGGTCTGGGCCGCGCGCACCACCTCCCACGCGCGCTGGCGATCCGCGTCGATCGCCGACGGCTCGGGAAACGCCCACGTCCGGGTGATGTCGCTGGCGTAGCCGTGCAAGAAGCCGCCGGTGTCGACCAAGATCAGGTCACCCGGCGCCAGCTCGCGCCCCTCGGGGGTGCCGTGGGGATACGCAGCGTTCGGGCCGAACAGCGCCAGCACCCACACGTTGTCCAGGCCCGCGGCGAGCTGAGCCGCGCGCACGTGATCGGCGAACTCGTGCTCGTGCATGCCCGCGCGCACGTGGGCCGCGGCCGACTCGATCGCGCGCTTGGTGGCTTCGTTGGCCCGACGCAGCAGCGCGAGCTCGGCTGGGCTCTTGACCCGCCGACACGCCTCGATCGCAGCCTGCCCTGGGCCGAAGCTCCGACTCGGGGCCGCGTCGCGCAGGCCATCGATCACGAAGCTGCGCGTGGCCGGCCCCGTTGCGATGATCGCCTCGGCCTTGATCCTGGCGTCGCTCAGGCTGGCGAAGACCAGCGCGTAGGGGCTCTCGTGCTCCTCCCAGGTCCGCACCGCGAACGCCAGCGGACCGCGGCGGGCCTCGAGGGTCCCACGCTCGAACGCCGGGCCGACCAGCAGCGGCTCGCCGTCGCGGGGGATCACCAACATCAAGGGACGCTCGCTCTGGCCCCAGCGGGGGCCGCCGAAGTAGCGCATGTCGACCCCCGCCTCGAGGATCAGCGCCCCCTGCCCCGCCTCGG
This sequence comes from Enhygromyxa salina, assembly GCF_000737335.2. Classification (GTDB taxonomy): domain Bacteria; phylum Myxococcota_A; class Polyangia; order Nannocystales; family Nannocystaceae; genus Plesiocystis; species Plesiocystis salina_C. The sequence continues at coordinate 5,877 of NZ_JMCC02000038.1, forward strand.
CCAGCTTGGCGCGGACCCGCTCGATCCGGCGCTCGTACTCGGACGCAGCGATCGGCTCGACGCCGTCACAAAACCCGGCCAGCTCCGCGAACGGATCATCGCCAGGGCCGGCGGCGGCCGATGGCGCCTCGGTGACCGCTGGAGCCTTGGCCCGCCCACACCCCAGCGCCGGCGCGCAGGCCCCGAACGCCCCAAGACCGACGACAAAGCCCCTCCGACCGCGATCCATGCGGATCAGGCTCGCGCCCCGTTCACGCATCTGTCAAGCGAGGTTGACCTGACGAGATCACGATCCACCTTCGGCGACGTGACTGACCAACCCGGCGCTTCCGCTCGATCCAATGTCAGCTCGGGCAAGCCTTCTCGCCCCGTCACCGGGGGCCAGCGCCGGCTTGGATTGCGCCGAAGCATGGCCGCGCTCACGGTCGCCGACGGAAAGCTCGGCTGGGCGCCGATCTTCGCCGCGCTTGCGATCGACCTGGCCGACTTCGCAACTGCAGGTCCGATCGGCCTGGTCATGGGGCTGTTCGTCGGTGGCATGCTCACCACGATCGTCGCCGGGCTCAGCGGCGCTCGCCTGAGTCGCGCGGTTGGGTTGGGCATGTTGGGCGCGGTCTACTGCGCGCTGCCGCTGACCGAGCCGGTCCCGCTCGCAACCATGCTCACCGCGTTGCACGTGTTCTTGTCCCGCCGCAAACACGCCGAGCTGGAAGCGACGACCACCCCAACCTCGCAGGGCGCCAGTGAAGACGTGGCGGGTGGCGGCCGGGTGATCCAGGTTGGGCCTGGGCAGCGAGCCGCGACCGGCTGAACGCATCAGCTCACGGGACCGCGCAGGGCCGCGCGGGCCTGCTCGATCGCCAGCTCTGACACGCAGCGATCTTCGGCCCGGGCCCGCAACAGCAGCTGCGCGCAACGATCCGCGATCGCCTCGATGGCGTGGTCAACGCGATCCCGGACATCACTTTGATCCCCCTGCGGACCCGCGCCGACCGTCGTCGCGACCCCTTCGATCACCGCTCCCGCGTTGACCACGAAGTCTGGTGCCCACGCGATCCCACGTTGCCGCAGGGCCGCCGCTGCGCCCTGATCCGCGAGCTGGTTGTTGGCCGAGCCACACACCGCCCGCCACGGCGCGCGCTCGCACAGCTCGCGCGTGAGCGTGTGGCCGAGCGCGCACGGCATGAACACGTCGCAGGGTTCGGACACCAGCGCGGCCGGATCCAACAGCTCCACGCCCAGCGCCTTGGCCCGCGCGCGCGCAGACGGATCGGGATCCCAACCTGCCACAGACGCCCCCGCGCTCAGCAACGCAGCCGCCAGCGCCGAGCCGACGCCACCCAAGCCCTGGATCACGCAGCGCCGGCCGGCTGGGCTCGGGTCGTTGAACACCACGCGCAACAGCCCGCGAAGCCCCGACACCACGCCCGCCGCGGTCGAGCGGCTCGCGTCGTTCTGCGCTGGGTTGACCCAGCTGGTCGCGCGCCGCAACGCCGCGAGCTCGGCCTCGCCGGTCCCGACATCGGGCCCGCACACGTACGCACCGCCCAGCCCCTGAATGACGTCACCGAGCGCCGCGTAGCCAGCTTCACGATCGAGCTGGGGCCCGTCGAAGATCACCGTCTTGCCGCCGCCTGCGGGCAGCCCCGCGAGCGCGCACTTGAGGCTCATCGACTCTGCGAGCCGCTTGGCGTCGGCCAAGCCTGCGCGCTCGCTCGCGTACGCGACCCGACGCACCCCACCAAACGCGGGCCCGCGGGCCAGGCTGTGCAACACCACGATCGCACGTAGGCCCGCGCTCGCGTCCTGCACGGCGATCAGCCGCGACCAGTCCCCACCCGGCTCATCGCCCCCAAACAGCGACACGATCTCAGCCACTGGTGGCGTCTCGCTTGGCGCCAGGCTCGTAGCGCTTCATCTCCCCGCTGCGCAGCTTGGCCATGTAGGCGTCGAGGCGCCCCTTGACCGTTCCGCTGAGCAGCACCAACCCAAGCACGTTCGGGAAGCCCATCGACAGGATCATCAGATCGCCGAAGTTGAGGATGTTGCTGGCGGTGATGATCGAGCCCAGGAACACGAACACCACGTAGATGATCTTGTAGGTGGTCGAGGCCCGATCGCCGAACAGGTACACGAAGCAGCGCTCGCCGTAGTAGGACCACGAGATCATCGTCGAGTACGCGAACAGCACGACCGCGACGGTGAGCACCCACGGGAACCACGAGATCTCAGCCCCCATTGCCCTGGCGGTGAGCGCTGCGCCCTCGGAGCTGGCGATCACGTCGAAGTTGTCGGGGTTCTCGTACGCCCCGGTGATCACGATCACCAGGCCCGTCATCGTGCACACGACGATCGTGTCGATGAAGGGCTCGAGCAGCGCGACGATGCCCTCGCGGACCGGGTACTCGGTCTTGGCGGCCGAGTGAGCGATCGAGGCCGAGCCGACGCCGGCTTCGTTGGAGAACACCGCCCGCCGGATACCGGTGACCAACACGCCCACGAACCCACCAAGCCCGGCCGTCGGCGTGAACGCCTCGGACACGATCCGGCCGAACGCAGCCGGGATCGCGCCCACGTGCGTGATCAGGATGAACAAGCACGCGGCCACGTAGATCCCACACATCAGCGGGACGATCTTCTCTGCGGTCGCCGCGATCCGCTTGATCCCACCCAGGATCACGACCCCCACCGCCGCCGCCATCACCAGCCCGTAGATCCACGGCATGCTGTCGAACAGCGGAATCTGCGTGCGCAGGATCCCCAGCGACTGGCTGACTTGGAAGGTGTTGCCGCCGCCAAACGACCCGCCAATGCACAGCACCGCGAACATCACGGCCAGGACCTTGCCGAGCGGCTTCATGCCCTTCTCGGTCAAGCCCGCGTCCAGGTAGGACATGGGCCCGCCCAGCACCCGACCGTCGGGCCGAACCTTGCGATAAACCTGCCCAAGCGTGCACTCGACGAACTTCGAGGACATGCCCAAGAACCCCGCGATGATCATCCAGAACACCGCGCCCGGACCCCCCATCGCAACCGCGATCGCGACCCCAGCGATGTTGCCAAGCCCAACGGTGGCCGACAGCGCCGACGCCAGCGCCTGAAAGTGCGAGACCTCGCCCTCGTCGTCGGGGTTGTCGTACAGACCGCGGACCACGTCGATCGCGTGGCGGAAGCCCCGAAGGTTGATGAACCCCATGCGCACGGTGAAGAACACCGCGCCAAGCAGCAGCCACAGCGCGATGATCGGGATCCCGCCGGTCTTGGCCGCGAGCGTCGAGCCTTTCGCGTCCTCGCTGCGGACGACCGTGAACGTGCGCGTGCCCTTTGGGATCGTTGGGACCACGGCCGCGCCAAGCTTGGTCGTGAGCGCCGCGGCCTGCTCCTCGGTGACCGCGCTGGCCGGCACCGTGAGCGTCAGGCTCGCGTTCTCGAGCGCGAATTCCTTGGCTTCGATCTGCGCGACCAGGGCTTCGATCTCGGAGACTTCATCAACGAGAATGTCGCTGCTCGCCGACGCCTCGCTGGCAAACAGCGGCGCGAACAAGACCGTGTTCAGCCCGTTGACCACCACGCCGAACGCCTCGTCGACGCCCTGCTCGAGCCGACTTGGTTGCTGATCCCCCTGCCCCGCCCACGCCGGTGCGGGGCTGGCGAGGGCGCACACGAGAGCGATCAAGATCAACACAGCGTTGCGGGCTGACACGCGGCGAATGTACCAGACCGCGCCGTCGAAAACGTCGCGGCGGGGCGTCCGATCCTCGCGTGGTCCCGCGCTTGGGTAGTCGGGCACGATCTGCTAGGACCATCGCGTGAGTCGGCGTCCGAGCGCGCGATCGCTGGTGCTTGGCGCCGCGCTGGCTCTTGCTGTTTGGCTGTGGTCCGCGACCGCGACCGCGACCGGTCTCAACGTCGAGCAAGTCCGACTGCACCCCGATCAAGACGGCCTCTACGGCGGCGTGCAATTTGGGATCGACTTCTCCGCTGGCAACACCAACCGCCTCGATCTGCGCAGCTCCGCCTCGCTCGCCTACCGCCACGGCCGCCACGTCGCGTTCTTGCTTGGCAGCAGCCAGGTCTCCACGCGCACGCAGCCCAGCGACGAGCTCTCGCAGCTGCTGCGTCCCGAGTCGCGCTTCGTCAACAAGGCCAACGCGCACCTGCGCTACAACTATGAGCTGCTCTCGTGGCTCACCGCCGAGGCCTTCACCCAGCTCGAGCGCAACGAATTTCTGCTGCTGAAGAGCCGCGTGCTGTTTGGGATTGGGCCGCGCTTCGTGGCCGTCAACAACGGCGAGTTCAGCCTCGCGCTCGGCACCGACTACATGTTCGAGCACGAGTCCCTGGATCCGGCGCGGGTCCTGAGCCCGCTGCCTCCGCAGACGAACGTGCACCGCTGGAGCTCGTACCTCAGCCTGATCTACGCCGCCAACGACCGCCTGAACATGAGCTCGACGACCTACGTGCAGCCGCGCTTCGACCTGTTCTCGGATCTTCGCTTGCTGTCCGAGGCCATGCTCGACGTGACGCTGCTCGAACCCATCTCGATCCGCTTGACCCTGCGGCTGCGCTGGGACTCGGATCCTTCAAGCTTCTGCAGCGATCCGGTTGGTCTTGGTGGTTGCCCAGCAGGCAAGGAGTTGCGGCTGCGAGAGTTCGACATCGGCGTCGAGAATTCGATCAGCGTCAGCTTCTGAAGGGTCACAGCAGCGGTGGGGCGTGCACTAGTATTTCCCATACTGACGCGATTTTCGCGCCCAGCCAGACCTGGCTCGCTTACGATCCGTACTGCCGGCAAAACCGAACGAAGCAATTCGAGCGGTCCAATGGACAGTCCCATTCATTCGAATTCGACACAATACAACCGGCGGTTTTCACGCCCACCCTTCGGGCAGCCCATCGATCGGTCGTTGTACCGAGTTGTGTGGCCTGTTAGCTTTTCCAGACTCTGATGCCTAGCTTGCCCCGACGAACGATCTTGGCGCTCAGCTGCTTGGTAGCAATCGCCAGCCCCGGATGTGGACTCGTCGATCTGATCGACGGGGATCCGGTCGCCACCGTGCGGTTCTTCGCGACCCATGCCGGCACCTTGACCCCCGACGGCTACCCGAACTACGGCGACTCCCAGACCACGCGGGTATTTTTCAACGACACGGGCTGGCAGATCGCGTTGAGCGAGGCCCGGGTCACGACCGCGAGTGTCCACTTTGTTCGCTGTCAGCAGCAAACGGGCACGGCGATCGAGATGTTTTGGGGCCCCTGCCCCGAGGCCTTCATTGCGACCGACGACCTCGAGTCCGTCCCGCTAGGCGCCGTCACCGTCAACGATGGGGTCTACTGCACGATCGACGTCAACTTCGCGCCGTTCATCCCCCCAGAGGGCGGCGATGAACACATCGTCGGCGGCGATCCAATGATCGAAGGCAACACGCTCGTGATCCGCGGCGTCGCGCGGCGTGGCGAAGCCCCGATGATTGAGGAGGTCCCGTTCGAGATCGTGAGCGACGCGAGCGTGGTGTCCCACGTCGATGTCGCCAAGCTCGAGGGCGGACTCCCCGTGCGGCTGGAGAAAGAGAACTTCGCCCGCGATCTGACGATCATCAAGACCTACGACACCTTCTTCGATGGGCTCGACTTCGCCACCGCGACGCCGGCAGACATCGAGGCCGCGGTGCTCACCAGCCTCGAGCGCGACACCTACGCGTACGACGGCACCTTCGACTTTGACTAGGTGCCGCACACCCTAAGTTCGTTCCGGGTTAGGTGCGGAGCTGAGGCCCAAGGGCGAGGAGCGGCGACGACGCTGTACCGGGCGTACTGCTAGGAGCTGCGACACTGCCATTGGGCCTCAGTGCCGTGCATAACCCGGATCGAACTTAGGGTGTGCGGCACTAGTCACAGCGACGGCAGCCCGTCGTAGTTGTCTGGATCCGCCGCGTCGTCTGACTCTGGAGCGTCGCCCGGATCTGGCTCCGCTGGCTCGGGGTTTGGAACCGGAGCTGCTGGGGGTTCATCCGCGGCGAAGTCATCGCCCGGGGGCGCGTCGTGGGCTTCGAACCCATCGAGCTCGGCGTCGGCCGGTTCGTCACCGTAGAGGTCGAGCAAGATGTCGGCTTTGGCTTCGGCGAGCGCCGGCGCGACCTCGGTCGGCTCGGTGCCCGGGATGAAGTACTCCTCCATGATCGTGTCTGCCGCTGGCGGTCGCTCGATCCCTTCAGCGTCGATCACAAACGGCGGCGCGAGCAGACCGGTCGCCTTGTCGATCGTCCGCACGCTCACGCTTGGCGGCGGCGAGAACGGTGAGCTGGACGGCGCGAAGGCTGGATCCGCGACCGGCCCTGGGCGTTCCCCCGCGGCCTGCATCGCGGCCAGCCAGATCGGCAGCGCCGCCTTGCCCCCGCTCTCGCGCTTCATCGGCTTGGGTGTGTCGAAGCCGACCCACGCGATCCCTACCAAGTCCTGGGTGAACCCCGCGAACCATGCGTCACGACTCTCGGCGGCCGTGCCGGTCTTGCCCGCGACCGGGACCCCGAGCGCCTTGGCCCGCTGACCGGTGCCGTCCTCGACGACCGAGCGCATCATGCTAGCGAGGATGAACACCAGCCCGCCGTCGACCACCTGCTCGACCGCGCGATCGGGCGTCCAGGTGGTCTGCCCCGGGATCTCGATCGAACGGATCAAGATTGGCTCGATCCGCGACCCGCCGCGGGCCAGCGTCAAGTAGCCACGCATCAGCTCGAAGGGCGTGACCTCGGCGGTTCCAAGCGCGAGCGAGAGGTTGGGCTCGAGCGCCGACTCGATCCCACAGGCGCGGGCGAACGCGATGGCCTGATCGATCCCAACCGCGTCGAGCAGCTTGATGGCGATGGTGTTGACCGAGTGGGTCAGCGCCACGCGCATGCGAATCTCACCGCGGTAGACGTCGCGCTCGTAGTTGGTGGGTCGCCACTTCTCGTAGATCTCTGGCGAGTCCTCGATCAGGCTGGCGGCCGTGAACTGCTGGCTCTGCAGGGCGGCGCCATACACGAAGGGCTTGAACGCGGAGCCCGGCTGACGGCGCGCATCGATCGCACGATCGAAGTCGCCGCGCCCGTAGCGGTAGCCGCCGACCATGGCCAGGACCTCACCGGTGTCGACGTCGGTGACGATCGTGGCCGCCTCGGGCCCCGAGCCGATCTCTGCGAGGCCCCAGCCCTCAGGCAAGCCCCGCTCCTTCGCGTTCGGCAGCGAGAGCGCGAGCACCCGCCCCATGGTGATCCCGCCCGCTGGGAACTGCTCGAGGTGCGAGAGCTTTGGATCGTCGAAGCGGCTGCCCTCCGGGACCTGCACCCAGACATGAAAGTCCTCGCCGATCACGGCCGGGAAGCCTTGGCTGAGCGCCGCGGGCGGCAGCGCCTCGTCGCGCGCCTGGATGATGACCGGATACGTCCGCCCAACCACCGGCGGACCATCGGCCGCGCCCGTCTTGATCGCGCGCGCGGTGTTCTTGGCCTTCGCTGGCTTGATCCCGTGCCCCCATCCGCGGCGCTTGTCCATCGCCACCAAGCCATCGAGCACCGCCGCGCGAGCCTGGCGCTGCAGCTCGAGATCCACGGTCATCGTGACCGTCGCGCCGAGCTCTCCAAGCGCCTCCTCGCCGTATCGCTCGATCAACTCCGCCCGCGCGACGTCGACGAATTCTTCGGCGCCGGGCGAGACCTTGGATGCCCGCGTTGGATCGGTCTCGGTGTCCGCGTCCGCGTCGGGCGAGCGATCCACGATATCGAGCGGGGCCTCGATGTAGCGCGCGACCTCTTCGGGCTTGGCGAACCCGTGCTTTTGCATCTGCTCGAGCACGTAGACCTGCCGGGTCTTGGCCTTGTCGTAGTTCTTGTACGGCGTTGCGACGCTGGGCGCCTTGGGCAAGGTCGCGAGCAGCGCGGCCTGGCCAAGGTTGATCTCGGCGATGCCCTTGCCAAAGTAGAACAGGCTGGCTTCCTCGATGCCGTAGCGACCGTGGCCCAGGTAGATGTCGTTGAGGTACAGCTCGAGGATCTCGCTCTTGTCGAGCAACTCCTCGATGCGCCGGGACAAGATCAGCTCCTGCACCTTGCGATCGAAGGTGCGCTCTTGGGAGAGCAAGAAATTCTTGACGACCTGCTGGGTGATCGTTGACGCGCCCTGGCGAAGCGAGCGCGCGCGCACGTTGGCGACCAGCGCACGCACCATGCCGACGTAGTCCATGCCCTCGTGGCGATAAAAGTCCGCGTCCTCGGCCGCCAAGAACGCGTTCTCCACGTGCGCCGGGATGTCCTTGTAGGCCACGAAGGTGCGGCGCTGGCTGAAGATCTCACCGATCAGGGTGCCGTTGCGATCGACCACCCGCGTGACCTGGGGCGGCCGATAGTCACGCAGCGCGGCCTCGTCGATCTCCGCGACATCGCGGCCGTAGTACCAGAAGATCCCCACCACGCCGGCGACGCTGCCGAGCACACCGAGCAGGCCGGTGATGGTCACGATCAGCACCGTGATCTTGAGCCAGCGTGGCGGCGCGTAGCGCTGGCGTGGTCCCTGTTCAGCCACGCTCGCGCCCCCTTGCTGCGGAACTTGATCGACCACGGCCGCAGTCTACTCCAGGCTTGGAAACAACACCCGAACGTGCCGCGGCTGGACGCTGCGCATGTACCAGCGCGCGCGCTCGAGCTCGACGGCGGTGTCATCGAGATCACCCGCTCGGCCCAGGGTCGCGCGGCGCCGGGTGGTCTGGGAGTAGAGGCTGAGCGCCGCGGCGACCGACAGGTTGTAGCTCTCGGCGAAGCCATGGATCGGAATGCGAAACCGCACCGAACACGCCGCCTGGGCCTCTGGGCTGAGTCCGGCGTGCTCGTTGCCGAACAGCAGGCAGATCGGTCGGTCGGTCGGCAACTCCTCGAGCATGTGCGTCGCGTCGACGCACGCACCGGCCAGCAGCATTCCCGATGGGTTGTCAGCGCCTGGCCCCGATGGCTGTTCGAGCGCGGACAAGAATTCCTCGAGCCCGTCGTGGTGGCGGGTCTCGATCCAGTGATGCGTGCCCTTGGTGGTCCCGCTCGCCTGCAAGATCCGCTGGCTGGCCGCGATCACGTGCACGGTCCAGGCGCCGACCGCCTCGGCGCTGCGCACCACCGCCGCAGCGTTGTGCGGGTCATAGGGGTTCTCGATCGCAACCGCGACGCTGCGCAGGCGGCCGGCGAGGACGGTCTCGATCCGCGCCCGCCGGTTCTCGCTCACGAAGTCTCGCAGGCCAGCGACAATTGCCGGCGCGCCGTAGTGCGCGGCGAGCCGCTCGAATTCGCCGCGTTTCACGGTCGTCCTCCCTGGGTTGCGCTCCGCGTCACACCGCAGTTGCTAAACAATCGCGCCTCACTCGTCCATTGCCGGGATCCCGGGCGCGTCGGAATTGGCGGGATCGTGCTCGAAGGGATCCTGCGGGAGCGAGGGCTCGAGCCGTTGGCCTGGGGCGCGCTCGCCGTCTGGACCGAACCACTCCGCGCCGCTGGGATCGAACACGGGCAGCGGCGGGCGCACGCCCCAGGTGCGGCTGGGCGCGGTCGCGCCCCAATCCACCGCGTCCAGGCTGTCCCCCGTGTCTCCGCCGTCTCCGAGCAAGCCAGACAGCGATCGCTGGGTCTGGGTCGCGGCCATCAGCGTCTCGATCTCTTCGAGGCACGCCTCGGGATCGCCACGCTCGTAGGGATCAAAGCTGATCAACGTGGCCGCGTAGACCTCGTGCTCTTGCGCGGTGATCCGCTCGCGCTCGAGCATGAGATCGTGAATCCAGCGGACCTTCTGATCAAAGCGCTCGCTCAGCTGATCGTCGCAATAATAGACGTGGCGACGCACGGGGCTGGGCAGCATTGAAGCCAGGTACGCAGCCTCGAGCGAGCTCAGCTCGCCGGGGTGCTTGCCAAAATAGTGGCGACTGGCGTCGGTGACCCCGTAGACCCCGGGGCCAAACTCGATCACGTTCAAGTACAGCTCCATGATCCGCTGCTTGCTCAGCGCCTGCTCGACCCACCAGGTCAAGAACAGCTCCTGCAGCTTGCGCGAGAGCGTGCGCTCGTGACTGAGCAGCACATTCTTGACCATCTGCATGGTGATCGTGGAAGCCCCCAGGCGGACCTTGCCCGACTCGAGGTTGCGACGCAGCGCGACCTCGAGTTGCGACCGGTTGAAGCCGTCGTGGCGGCGGAAGCTGCCGTCCTCGGTCGTGAGCACGGCCTCCGCCATGTAGCGAGAGATCGCGTCGAGGGGCGTGTAGTTGCTCGATCCCGCGTACAACCCAACCCGCCGCGTCCGCCCGTCACGCATGGTCACGCGGTGGACAAAGCCGCCGTTGAGGTGCGCCGCGCTGGCCAGGCGGGGGGCGGCGCGTACCCGACACGCCTCAAAGTCTATGTCGGCGTCGAGCTTCAACGCTGCGAGATCCGCAAAGTCAGCGTCAACGTTCACGTGCGCCGCGAACTGCCCTTCCAACTCGAAGCCAGCCAGGCCGGGCACCAGCTCGCGGGGGATCGCGTCGAGCACCTCTTGGCAGCCGACCGCAGGGATCTCGAGATCGACCTGGTAGCGACGCTGCTCGCGGACCCGGGCGTGGACCAGCTCGCCGCGAACGAGCAGCACGACCCCAGCCCGCTGGACGGCGAGCCGGCGCACCGACAACTTGCGCGCGGCGGGATCCACCAACGCGTCGATCTCGACGCTGAAGCCGACGTCGCGCACCACGTCGCGCGCGAGCAGCTGATGACTGACGTTGAGACCCGCCAGACTCAGCTTGCCGTCGAGCTGCGCCACGCCGTCGCCAAAATCGATCTCGAGATGCCCGCCGAGGGTCGCAAGGTCCGACTCGACGACCGGCAGGCTGGCCAGCACCTCGGGGACCCGACCGAGCTCGAAGGCGGCCATGTCCACGGCGATCTTTCCGGCCGAGAGATCACGCGCGAACCGGCCCGATACAGACCACAGATCTCCGCCTTCGATCTCGGCCTCCTCGTTGGCGCCGAGCTGCGCGAAGCCGCCAGCGAGGTCGACACTGATCTCGGTGGCGTCGCGATCGTGCGCTGTGATCGTGCCATGTACGCCGGCCACGGCGATGTTCTCGTCGACCTCGGCGGCGACTCCAGCCAGGGTCGAGGTGATCGGGAACAATAGCTCTCCGTCGCGCTGCTCGAGCGACGTTCGCAGCGACGCCGCGCGCAGCGGACGACCCAGGCCGAGCTCAGCGACCAGACTGGTGACGCGCAGCTCGACGCGCCGCTGGGCCGGCTCGACCGTCGCGGCCATGCTGCCAGTCGCTCGCCGATCGCCGTCGCGCAGCGTGAAGCTCAGGCCCCGCAGCTCGACCGCGTCGGGGGTCAAGCGAGTGCGCCGGCGCAACCATCCGTGCGCGCCCTCGGCCTCGCCCTCGAGCTCACGCAGCTCTTGGACGATCTGTGTCAGCGCGTCGCGGCTGCCGTGGAGGTATCCGCCGACCGCTTCGATCTCCACAACCTCGACCCGACCCGACCACAGCGCTTGCCGATCCACGCTCACGTGGACAGCGTCGACGCGCGCGTCGAGGTCAGCGAGCCGCAGGGTGACGTCGTGCAGCTCGGCGCCGCTCCAGTTGGCCGTGAGCTCGGCGATCTCGACTTCGGCGCCCAAGCGAGCGCCGACCCGCCGCTCGAGCTCGGCCTTGATCCTGCCAGCACCCCAGCGGGGCGCCGTGAAGATCGCGACGGCGGACACGAGGAGCACGAGCCCCAGCGCGCCGCCGCTCCACGCAGCGATCCTTCCCCATCGCGGGCGGCGACGAGGAGCACGGTGGGCGGCGCCGCTCGTGGAACGGCTCGGAGGCGAGGCCTCGATCATGCTCTGGGACCATAGCGCAGGCACTCTTGGCTCGACGCGTGGCGGGGCTGATCTCGTCCCGCGCGGCCGACCGCGCAATCGACGTCAGCCTCGCGGGCGAGACCGATACCAAATGCGAAAGCGGAGGACCTCAGGCCCCCCGCTCCTCGCCGTTGATGCGCACTCGCTATCGGTGCTTGCACTGGTACGCAAAGATGATGGTTTGATCGCCGCGCCTGACCGGGATCAACATGATCTGGTTGCTGCCGACCACGAAGTCCATGTCGACCAGGTTGGAGCTGCCCCGCTTGAGCTTGGTGTTGAGCTCGAGCTTGCTGTCCTTCTCGCCGAGCAACGTCAGCTCGACGTTGTGACCGGACTTGAACTTGTGATCGACGACCTTGTTGAGCTCGAGCTTGAAGTCGAGCGTGTCGATCAAGCGAAACTCCCTGTAGCGGGCGAATTCAGGGGCTCGCAGGCGATCCGCCAAGAAGTCGAGGTTGGCGGGGATCCCACCCTCGCCCTTCTCGAGCGCCTCGACTGCGTGGATCCGACAGGCGGAGTCCTGGACCGTGGCTTGCGACACGCTGGGGGTCGCCAGCGCGAGCACCCCGGCGAGCGCGGGCAGCCCGAACACGAGCGCGGTGGTGAGGGCCGGGGCCAATGAGAAGGCCAGGGACTTCGAGTAGGTGCTGCGGTGCGTCATAGCGAACGCTCACTGTCGACAGGGCCGTCGTCTTCGGTCACCCAGATCACCGTGGTCGTGCCCCGCGTGCCCTCGACCTGCGAGATGGTGCCGGTCCGTCCGCCAAATTCGATGCGGCGGATCTCGGCTTCACCTGGCTCGGGCTGCGGGTACATCTCGGGGGCGATCTCGGGGCTGGGTGGTTCTGGGGCGACGGCGACCCGGGGAACGGGCTCGGGTGCCGGTGCAGGCGCGGGGTTGGTGCGCGCCTGCGCTGTGGGCTCGGCATCAGACGCCGGCTCATCCTGTGTATTCGAGGGCTGCGAATTCGCGGCGACCGCCGGGTCGTGCGCCCCGACATCGTTCGGCGCCCCGGCCGAGCGAGCGAACACCAACACGAGCGCGCCGGCTGCACCCACGACCGCGAGCGGCAGCCGAACGGGCCGAATCCACTCGGACAGCCGCTGCCACACGGAAGGCGGCGCCTCGGCGGCCTCTTGCAGCCGGGACTCGCGCTCGAGCGCCTGCTCGAAGCCATCCCAAACTTGCTCGAAGCGGGCTTCGGGGACGCGCTCTGCCTGGTGCTCGAGCGCGCCAACGATCATCGTTCGCATGAACGCGAGATCCGCCAACTTTGCGGCCAGCTCTTCGTCGCTGTCGAGATCGCCCGGAGTCTCAGCATTGACGAGCGCTCGCAGTGTCGCACCCAGCGACTCGGCGTCGCCCGCGTCCAAGCTGCCGTCACCGAGCTCCCCATCAAAGTAGGCGGACAGTTGCTCGTCGAATTCCGTAACGATGGACTGGTTGTTCATCAGATCCCTCCGCCCGCGACACCGGCGGTGTGTAGCCCATGGCTGGCGTTGCGCTCGAGCGCGCGCGCTTCGATCTCTGTGGCGTCCTGGGCCGGCACGCATGCGCCAAGCCGGTCCGTGAGGAGCTTTTGCATGTTGCGACGCGCATGAAACAGGCGGCTCATGATCGTGCCCTTGGAGCACTTCATGCTCTGCGCCATTTCCTCGTAGGACATGCCCTGCAGCTCACGCATGACGATCACCGCGCGGTGCTTGTCGCTGAGATGCTCGAGGCTGGCTTCGACTGCCGCGAGGATCTCTTTGCGCCGCAACATGTCCGACGGATCTCCAAACTGGGCCAGATGCGGCAGCAAGTCCGACGGTGGCTCGTCCTTGCCGTCGTGCCGCAGCCCGTCATCGAATTCGACGTCGCGGTGCCGCTTGGCCTTGCGCAGATGATCGATGCAGAGGTTCGCCACGATTCGGTACAGCCAGGTGTAGAAACTAGAGTTGCCTTCGAACTTGCCGATGTAGCGGTGGACCTTGATGAAGCTCTCTTGGACGACATCGAGCGCGTCCTCTTGGTTACGAAGAAACCCGTAGGCAACCGCGTAGACCTTGCGCTGATAGCGCTGCATCAGGACCTTGAAGGCACGTTTGTCTCCGCCTTTGACGGCGGTTACGAGGGCCAAGTCCTCGGCGTCTGGGGGGACCACGTGTGTCGCTGCCTTTGGACGGGTGCTCAATGCCGCTATTCAGCGGCGGGGAGATGGGAGGGATCGGGTTCCGGGAACGCCGGCGTACAGGACATGCCGGTCTCGAGACCGCGCACTTCTCGCTCCGCGAGGGTTGTCCCGTCTCGACGGTTATACCCAATGCAGGCATTTGTGGCCCCGTGCAAGCCAGGAACCTGGCCCTGAGGCTGTGAAGACCAACATCCTGGGCATATCGGCGCGGCGAGGGCCGCGGCCGCGCAAGGGCGAGAACTGCGATCTGAGCCGTCCGGGCTTCAGGTGCGGCTGCGACACTCGCTACGTGTTCAGTGCGCCCACACACGCCCGAAGTTGGGCATCCTGGAGACATGCAGATCAACCAACTCCTCGCGCTCATGCGCGAGCTCGAGGAGATCGCACCATGGTGGCGTGGGTGGAGCAGGCCGATCGACGCGGCCGAGGTCGCGCGCTTCGAAGTGACCCACGCGATCACGCTGCCGTCTGGGTATCGCCAGGTGCTCGAGGCGATCGGCGATCATGCCCCGCTGCCGGCGAGACCGGGGGGGGCCGTGCTCCCGCTGGCCGAAGCGCGAGCGCTGCCGACCGCGAGCGCATTCCTGGGACCGCTGTGCTCGCCCTTCCCCCACTCCGGCGCCGCGGCCGTCGAGATCGCCTGGGACGAGATCAGCGACGACTACGAAGATCCCGCGTGGCTGCGCGGGTGTCTGCCCCTCGCTGGCGCTGGCTGCGATGAGAGCTACGTGCTGGTCGTCACCGGGCCGGACCGGGGACGGGTGTGGGGCGTGACCCCGAGCGGGTCGCCACAACTGCACCCGACGGGGCTCGAGTTCACGCGCTGGTATCAGGCGGAACTCGAGCGTGGCTTGGCCCCAGCGCGGGCCCGCGTTCGTGAGCTCGCCGCGCTCGAGCGGCGGCTCGCGGATGCTGACGATGTCGACCAGGAGGCAGCGATCGCGCTCGGTCGAGCGCTGCTGTTCGAGGATCGGGCGCGCGCCGAGTCGCTGCTCGAGCAGGCATGGGCGCGAGTCGGCGCTGGCACCCGCGAGCTCGACCGGGCGATCACCGAGCTCGACCTGTTGACGGGCCGCGTGGATCGCCTCGACGCGATCGCCGCTCAGGGCGACCCATGGCTGCGAGCACACGCCGCGATCGGGGCGGTCCGAGCGGGCGATGATCAGCGCGGACTCGAATGGTTCGCAGGTGGTGGCCACCCGGCGACCCTCGCTCCGCTCGTCGCTGGTTATCACGGCCTCGCGCTGTGGCGCAGCGGTCAGCCCGAGCGCGCCCTCGAGGTCCTTCGTGCGGGCGCGACGAGCCTGGCCAACGTCGCGCTCGCGGCCAAGATCCAAGCCGAGCTCGGTGAGGTCGAGGCAGCGCGAACGAGCTGGCAGCGCGTGCGTCTTGGGCTGACCCACGCACCCGAGCAACCACCGCAGCGACCGCAGCTCGCCAGCTTCATCGCCCTGGCCACGCCCGAGTTGACCGAGGTGGACGCGGCGCTAGCCGGGCTTTCGGAGTGATGTTGGGCGCGTGCGCAGCTCGAGGTTGTCCGAGAGGAGCTCGACGAGCTGCATGAGCTCGACGCGCTGGTCCGCGGCGACCCGGACGTCGGGCGTGAACCCAGGGCACTCGTACATCATGACGGCCGCGCCGGCTCGCTCGCCGCACACACACCACGGCCCGGTGTTGGCGATCGTGGCGAAGCCGAGCTGCCCGAGGATCCAGGTGAACCGCGGCAGCCACCGACCGGATTGCCGACCCGATTGACTGCCTGGAAACCGCGGAGGCTGGGTCCCTGGCGACTCCAGATGCAGCTCCCAAGCATGACGTGGCAGGCACTTGGTGAGGAACGCGAACCCGAACAGCATCGCGGCGAACGAGCTGTGCTCGAGGGTGATCGCGGGTCGCTCGCCGTCGCCAAACCCCAGCCGCACCAGCGGCACCTGCTCGGGCTGCCCGCGGCGATCGAACATCAAGAGCGGCACGATCTCCTCGCTGGGGACGCCCGCGATCACGAACGCGCGCGGGTCCGGGTTGAACCCGGCCTCGATGAACTCGAGCAGCGCCTGCGCACGCAGATCAATGACGTCGTCACCGTACGCGTTGAGCCCGTCGCTGTCGGCCCCCATCCGCTCGAGGAAGGCCCGATGCACGGGTTCGAGCACGGCGCCGAGCCCGGCGCCGAGCCCGGCCTCGATCGCGTCGATGATCTGTGGCTTGGCGCCCGCCACCCGATCGCCAAAATCTGGCTGCCACGCGCTGACCAGCTGGACGAGCTCGTCGATCTTCGCGACCGCGGCCGGGTCCGTCATCAGCCCTCACCTTCGCGCGGGTTGGGGCACAGCATCGCGGCGATGTTGTCCTTGCACGACGGACACGACGGGATCGAGTGGCCGGTCGTGTGCCCCTTGTCGCGGCGCGCCCAAGTCTCGGTCATGGACTTGGGGGTGCAGCCGTTGTCGAGCGCGGTCATGATCATTTTTTGCGCAGCGCACTGACCTGGCGGGTGCTTGCCATCGATAGGCTTGCGCAGCGCCACCTCGGTCCCGCGCGCGGTCCTGACGGTCATGGGATCCTTGGGCGCGACGTTGACCGCGGGGCTCATTCCAGCGTCGGCAGCGAGGCTCGCCCAGCCCTTGAACGAGCTCGGGCCCACGGGCTGACCGGCGACCGCGACGTAGGTGTGCTTGGTCGCGTCCGGCGGGCACTCGCAGACCAACGCGCCGACCATGCCTTGTTTGCCGCCCGTGGTCTTGCCGGCGAGGATCACGTTGGAGAACTCTTCTGCGGACTTTTGGCTGTCTTCACTCTCGGGCAGCGGGAAGTTGTCCGACTCGTGCGCGCTGGCTTTCTCACCGCAGTTTGGACACACGTCGTCGCCAGACTCGAACGGATAGGCAACGTTGACGTCGCCGAGCACCAGCGTGAAGGTGTTGTCTTGGTTGCCGTTGTGGCCGGCGACGTCCGTGAACCGGATCACCCCCTTGCCCTCGAATTTCACGTTGGGGCTCGAGGTGCTCCACGACAGCTTGCCCATGTTCTTGGACGAGATCACACCGCCCGCGGTGCCAGCTTCGTCGCCCGAGCTCATGGCGATGCTCGACGACTCCAGCGCGACCGAGCAGCTCTGAATTTTGACGCTGGTGGTGCCCCCGGTCAGGTTGGAGCTCATCGCCACGTTGACGTAGGGGATCGGCACGGGACCCGCGGGTGACGGGGTCTTGCACACGTCGGGGATCGGGCAGGTGTGGGTCTTGCCGTCGCCTTGGTGGACGATCGAGAGGGTGTTGGCGTACACGGTCATGACATCACGATTTGGCCTTCTCGCCAGCTTCGACCAGACACGCGCCGAGCGTCCCGTCGTCGGATTCAGCGTAGATCAAGACCCGCCCAAGCGGGTCGCCGCGGGAGAACCGGAGGCTGGCGAACGCGAGCTGCAACGCAGCACTCGCGGCGCCACAGTCCCCGAGTTCGTCGTGGAGGCTGACGTAGTGCATGGGCTCTGGCATGAGCTCGGCGTGGCGCAGCGAGGCTAGCTTGAATTCGCGGCCCCAATGATTGGTCGTTGGCTGGCCCGAGTACACCGCGTTGGCGCGCCAGTTGGGATGCGCCTCGCGCAGCTGGGCAAACACGCGCGTGAGCCCGTCACCGAGGCAGGACTTGGGCTGCAGCAGGTGGAGGGCTTCACGACCCTCGAGCAGTC
The DNA here is from genome assembly GCF_000737335.2 of Enhygromyxa salina. GTDB lineage: Bacteria > Myxococcota_A > Polyangia > Nannocystales > Nannocystaceae > Plesiocystis > Plesiocystis salina_C. Next base: position 23,634 of record NZ_JMCC02000038.1, read on the forward strand.
CACCGATCCACGCCAAGGGGTGGGCCTTGATCTGGCGCGGCACATCGGCGCGCGCCAACAACACGAACACGCCCGCTTCACCGGGGATCCGGCCCTGCGGGTTGTCTTCACCAAGCAGCGCGCCGCGCTTGGAGAGACGCAGCAACGAGGCTGGGTCGCAGTCGCTGTCGACCGCGCCAAGCACCACGAGCGGCTCGCCAGCGTGGAGCAGCGCGATCGCCTTCGCACAAGCGGCAAACCACCCGCCGCGTCCGCCAGCCAACCACCAATCGCTGACCGGTCGCGGGACCGCGGCGTCGCTCAGCTCGCGCAGATGGGTGATCATGAAGTCACGCGGCGCGTCGTGATCGGCGATCGGCTCGGGCCCGACCATCAGCAGCGGGACGTCGACGCGCTTCCAGTCCGGGAACCGCCGAACGAGATCGAGGTAGGCGGCGCCAGCTAGCCAGTGCAAGCGCCGTCCTCGGGCCGCGTCGAGACCCAACAGCTCGAGCGGCGCGCACACGGCCGCGCTGTCACCGGTGCCGAACGCCTCGGTCTCGACCATGCGTGACAGGCCCGCCTCGACCGCGGCGACCGAGCTCTCGGCGTCGAGGCCGAGTGAGCTGCAGACCCCGACGCCGAGCACCGCGACTGGACTGCGCGTGCTCATGAACGCGCCCCCGTGGGCGCCGGCCCGCCGGGCGACCCTGTCGGTGGCATCGGTTCCCAGGCTTCGAGGACGCGGACCAGCGAGTGGTGGTGCTGCGCCCCGCGGTCGAGCTGAACGTTGGCCCGCAGGATCAGGCTCACCCGGTTCTCGTCGGGTTCGAGGATCAGCGCGTCGAAGCGCATACCCACCCGCTCGACTTGGCCGCGAAACACCGACTTGCAGCTGAGCCTGAGCGTGGGCAGGACGAAGCCAAAGCCGCCTTCGGGGTGCATGCCAGACATCAGGACCGACTCGCCGCCCTGCAGATGGGGGATCGCGCGAAGACCCGGCGCGGCCGCCAGAAAAAAGCGCTCGTCAAAGTCGTCAGGCCACAGCGGGGCGCGTGTTCGCTTCCAGTTTTCATCGTAGGTGCCGGCAAAGCTCGCGCGCGGGAGCCAGTGCCGCGCGACTGGGCCAAACCCAACGGGCCGCGGTCGAGACCCCGGCTGGCCGATCCGCGCGCGCGGGTCTTCGATGTTGGGCAGCGCCGCGTTGGTGGCCGCTTCGAGGCTCGCGTAGAGCCCGACACCAAGGGGATTGCGCGGGTCGTAGCCGCTCGCGCCCGCCTCTATGTTCCCGCCCCCGTAGGCCCGCTCCCAGACCAAGGGCATGCGCACGAACGGCGCCGGCCGAGAGGCTCGCAGGGTGCCGGCGGTGTTGACCAAGACGCGGTCGCCGGTCACGTGGGCGCTCACTCGACACGGCCCGACGGCGAGATCGACATCGAGCTGGCGGACCGGACGGCCGTGGGGGGCGTGGGCGCTGCCGTTGAGATACACGTCGGTGCCCGGCCGCGCGTAGGCGCTCTGGCCCTCGTAGCGCAGGCTCGTGGTCGCCGGATCGCCCCAGTACACGTCGTCGAAGTGCGGGGGTGGCTGCTGCTCGCAGCGCACGAGCGGTCCCCGATGCACGCGCCCTGGGCGGGGCAGCTCGAAGTGCGCGGCGATCGCGACGACGACGATCTCTCGACCGTGACGATCGACGTTGGGCAGGCAAGCGAACCCGTACGGCGAGAGATTTTCGATCGGACCCATGTGGCTCAGATGTCCAGGTAGCCCCGCTGTGGATCGATGCTCGACTCGGCGAGCACGCCGAGCTGACGCAGCTGGCGAGGCGCGAACGCCCGGGTGCTTGGCTGGACCCGCGAGCGGGTCCGCAGCGTCATCTCGTAGCCAAGCAAGTGACGTCGGCGACTGGGTCCGTTGATATACACGGCGCGCGCGACCTCGAGGTTGGCGACCCGTCCCGACCAGAACCTTCGGCGCGGATCGAAGCGCCCCTTCGCGTCTGCCCACCACGCTTCGACGGCCTCGGGCTTGGGCAACGGCAGACGACGCACGGCGGGATCCAAGCCGGCGGCGGCGTCGGCCTCGACCGCGGCGTCGCGGGCCGCTTCTTTCGCCGCGAACTCGCCGTCGGGCTCGGCGAGGTCCCGATCGCCCGGACGCAGCTCGGCGACCGTGACTTGGGGGTTGTCGGGTGGGAGCCCCGTGATCGCGCAAAACGCTTCGAAGGCGAGGCGCACGATCCGTTCGTCGCGATGACGCAGCAGCTGCATGCACAGGTGGGCCGCGTAGGGTCGCCCCGAGAAACCCAGCGCCCACACCCGGGCCTCGCTGATGTGCCCGTCGACGACGCTCTTGATCAGCGCTTGGTGATCGTCAGAGCTGCCGACCACGGCGATGAGCTCGATGATCCCGGGTGGGACAGCCGGCGACTCGAACCACTCGCGACACAGATTCCAAGCGCGATGGCTGCCGACCTGCAGCCCGGCCCGCAGCGCCGCGACCCGGATCTTTGGGTCTTTGCTGTTCAAGAAATAGTCCAGCACATCGTGGACCCGATCGCCGACGCTCGCGGCCATGTCCGGCACGACCGCGAGCGCGGCCAGCACCGACGACGGATCGCCGCGCAGGCAGAAATTCACCATGTTCTCGTCGGCCGGCTGGCCCCGAACGGCGAACGTGCGCAGCCACGCAGGCCATGACCGCGCGTCCGTGCGCAGGCTCGCCTCCCACAGCGCGCGATCGGATCCATTCGTGTCCCACAGCTGCAAGGCACGGTGGAGATGGGTGGCAGACTCTGGGGCCAGTTCTTCGGTCGCGGCCGCGATCAAGCGCTCCGTCCCCGGTACCCGCTGGGCCAGGATCGACAGCGCCGCGGTCGCTCGTTGGGCTCGCTCGTCGAACGCTTCGTCGGCGCCGTCCGCACGGATCGCTGGAAACAAGATCCGCTCGACGACCGGCATGCCGCCATGGACCAAACCACGCACGTGGGCCGCGAAGCGCCGCTCCGGCCCGGCAGCGAGCCCACGCAGCGATGTATCAGCGCGGTCGAGCCCGTCCTCCCAGCCCAAGAACAAGTACTGCGCGTCCTCGAAGTGCTCCTCGAGGACGCTCCACAAGATCCGTTCGGATCGCGTGCGAGGGAGCGGAGGCAGCGACATGATTCCTTATACCCCGAGGGTCGTCTATATAGGACCTCTCGATGGTTCGGGCCGAGGCGAAGCTGCTCCACGACTACCTGCACGGCGTCCGTCGTGTCGCGCGTCGGCGAGCCGCGATCTCCCTGGTGGTCGACGCGGGGCTGTGGTGTTTGTTTTGGGCGGCGACGGTCATCGGATTTTGTGCGCTGACGCTGCGTGGTGACATTGGCGCGCCTGTTGGGGCGCTGGTCGGCGCGCTCGGGCTGGGCGTGCTCGTGGGGGCGCGGGTCCGCAAGCTGCGTGCGGTGATCGGATCGTCGGAGCAGGTCACGCTCGCGCGATCGATCTCGACCACACCTGGGCCGCTGCGCCAGGTCGCGACCGCCGAAGAGCGCGAGCGCGACATCGTCCTCCGCCACGAACTGCTGGGCGCGACCCACCTCTGGCACGCGCTCGAGCACGGGGACGGGACCGACAATTCCTCACCGGAGCTGGCCGCCGCCTATGTTCGGCGCGTGGGTGCGGCAACCCTCGAGCTCGACGCCAAGCTCGCGCTCGCGCGGCCACGCCGGGCCCCGCGGGTGGTCGGTGCCCTGCTCGCGGGGTTGGTGCTCGCGGGGCTGGTCATCGAGCCGATCGGCGCCCGCGGGATCGCGGTGTTGCTCGCGGGCACAGACGCTCGACCGCCGCCGCCGCCCCAGCCCGTGTGGCGCTCGCTGGTGCTGGTGCTCGACTACCCCGAGCACACCCGACGGCCCGATCGGCGGGTCCAAAACCCCAGCGGCACGATCCGGGCGCCCGCCGGGACCACGGTCACGCTCGAGCTCGACGCCGCCGGTCCGGCCGACGCGGTGCGACTGGTGCTCACCCACGATCGCCCGGAGCTATCTCCCGACCTGGCTCCCGACCTGGCCCCCGACCTGGCCCCCGGCTCGGGGTCGGACTTGGCGGCCGAAGTCGTCGAGTTCGAGCAAGTGGGCGGGCCCGATCAGCTGCGCTGGGTGGGCCAGTTCACCCTCCGCGCCGCCGGGAGCTGGGTCGTTGCCCTGCTCGACAGCACGGACCAAGACGACGCCGAAGCGCTGGCCGTGGCCGCCCGCCGCTCCCCGCCCATGCGGATCGAGCTCGAGCCCGACGCGCTGCCTGAAGTCGAGCTGCTGCCGCTGCCGGAGCGACAGCGCGAGGTCAGCGAGACCGATCGCGTCGAGCTGCGGTTCTCGGCCCGCGACGACTTTGGCCTCGCCGAGGCCGAGCTGGTGTACGAGCTGCGCTCCGACGATGGCGAGATCGAGCGACACCGGCTCCCGGCCGGCGAGGCCCCAGGCGGGAGCCGGACCGCACGAACCTGGCGCCATCGCTACCTCTGGGATCTGTCGACGATCCCGATCGAGCAACGCAGCAGCGTCACCTACTGGGTCGAGGTCCGCGACAACGATCCCGGGCTCGGGCTGACGCCGCTGCCCGACGGCCCCGGCAAGGTCGCGGCCTCGGCTCGGCAGCAGCTGCTCTTGCACGACGAGGAGGCCGAGCACGCGGCCAACATTCGAGACTTGCAGGCGATCCGCGACGCCGCGGTCGACATGCTCGCGGCCCGGCTCACGACCTCGGCGTTCTCGGACCTCGATCAAGTCGTCGCGCTCACCCGCAAGCTGCGAACGGCCCAGGAATTACACGAGGGCGCGGCGACCCTGTTGACGATGATCGCTGGCGCCGTCGATGCGCTCGCCGTCGACACCATGATCCCCGAGCGCGAGGTCGAGACCCTCGCGGCGATCCACGCGCGACTGCTCGCGCTCCATCGGCAAGAGGCCGCGCTGCTCGACCAGCTCCCCGTGCTCCCGAGTGGGCGCGCCGAGCGTGAGCACGAGGACGAGCGGGCGCCGCTGCTGCGCAAGCTTGGCCCCCACAATCAACGTGAGCGCGAGCAGCTCGAGGACGAGATCATCCGCCTCGACGATCTCGTGGATGGGCAGATCATCGCCCACATCGAGACCCTGGTCGCGCGCCTGCAGGCGTCGCAGCAGAAGCTCGTAGAGAAACTCGAGCAGCTCGCGGCGGGCGACGAGTCGGTCCGGCCGGAGATCGAGCAGCTCGAGCAGCGGATCCGCGAGGACATGGGCCGGGTCCAACAAGCCCGCGCGCAGCTGCGCAAGGAGCTTGGCGAAGAGTGGATGAACCTCGACGCGTTCAAGGCCATGGAAGAGCGCATGCGCAGCCAGGAGCTGCTCGAGCAGCTCGCCCGCGGGGACGTGGAGGGGGCGCTCGAGCAGGCCCGCGAGCAGCTCGACGAGATCCGGTCGCTGCGTGAGCAGGTTCAGGAGCAGGGCACGCAGAGCGAGGCCCCTGCCCTGTCTGAAGAAGATCGTCAGCGCATGAAGATGCTGCGCGAGCTCAGCCGGCTGCAGGACGAACAAACAGGCATGCGCGGCGAGACCCGGCGCCTGCGCGAGCAGTGGCGCGATGCGGTCGGACAACAGCCCGCCGAGTCCGGTGCGGTCGAGCGCGCGGGCGAGCAGGCCAAGCAGCTGCGCGAGGCGATCGCCGAGATCGACGACACGCACTTGTCACGCGAGGGCCGCAGCGCGCTCGAGGACGCACGCGAGGCGCTCGAGTCGCTCGAGGCTGCAGCGGAGGACGGCGACGCGACCCAGCTCGAGTTGTACGAGGGCGCCGCCGCAGCCAGCGAAGCGCTCGAGCGGGCCCAGGCTGGGGCCAAGCCGGGCGAGGCCGAGGCCCGAGCGCTGCGCAAGCTCGGCGGCCGCGCCGGGGGGCTGCGCGGTGAGTTGCTCGAGCCGCTGCCGCACGCCGACGAGGTTGATGTGCCCAGCCAGCAGGGCCAGGCCACGCGGCTGTCCGAGCGCGCGACAGACCTCGCCGAACGTCAGCGGGCCCTGCGAGAGCGGGCCAAGCGACTGCTCGACGATCCTGCCGCCAAGATCCTGCCTGGCCCAGGCCGCGAGGCGATGCGACGTGCCGACCAAGGCATGCGCCAAGCCGGCGATGCGCTCGAAGACGCCGCCCTCGATGGCGCCCTCAACGGTGAGCAGCAGGCTTGGAACAGCCTTCAGCAGGCGATTGACAGCCTCCGCCAGAGCTCGCCGCCCCCACCCCCGCGCGACGGCGGGGACGCGTCGACCGAGGCCGAGCGTGATCGATCGTTGCGTGATGAAGTCGTCGAGGCGATGCGCGAGGGGGATCGTGATGGGTTCGACGACAACACCAAGCGATACTATGAGGAGCTACTGCGATGAGCCCCGCCGCTAAATACCCGCGACCTCCAGCTTCGCGGGCCGCACGCCCCACGCCGCACGCCCCACGCGGTCGCGGGGCGTTTGTTCGTCGCGGCGCCTTGGCTGCGCTGATCGGCCTTGGCCTGTGCCCGCAGCTGCCCGCCCTCGCATCACCGCCGCAGACCCAGCCCCCCGCCAGCGCCACCGAGCCCGAGTCAGCGCCCGAGTCAGCGCCCGCGTCAGCGCCCGCGCCCACCACCAACGATCTGAGCGTCGGCTTCGCCGGGTTCATGGCCAGCGTCGACACCTGGGATCTCGAGGCCGCCGGTCGGCGCCGGGACGCGCTCACCGACCCACGCGAGCGCCAGCTCGCAACCGGGATCATCGCGATCTACGCCGCGCGCTACCCCGAGGCACAGAGCGTGCTCTCGGGCGTGGTCGCGGGCGCCTCGACCGCTAGCCAAGACGGCGTGACCGGTCGCGCGGCCTACTACCTCGACGTCGCGCGCGGTGCCCAGCTCGCGCTTGGCGACGCAACGACCCTGCGCAGCGACGACGGCCGGTTCGAGGCGGTGTTCGCCGATCCGCGCGACGAGCTGCTCGCGCCCTACTTGTTCGAGGCCATGGCCGCCGCCTACGACGAGCTTGGCGAGGACATCGGCGTCCACCCGGATCACCCGATCCGCTTCGAGATCTACGACGCCCCCGGCAAGCTCGCGCTGGTCACCCCGCTGACGCTCGAGAACATCTACACGACCGGGACCGTGGGCATCTGCAAGTACCGGCGGATCATGATGATCAGCCCGCGGGTGATGCTGTTTGGCTACGGCTGGCTGGACACGGCGGTCCACGAGTACGTCCACTACCTGGTGACCATGCGCAGCAACAACGCGGCGCCGGTGTGGATGCAAGAGGGTCTCGCCAAGCTCATGGAAACACGCTGGCGCGAGCCCAACGCGACCCAGCAGCTCGAACCCGGGATCCGCCGGCTGCTGTTCGAGGCGCTCGAAGCCGACGAGCTCGTGACCCTCGAGCAGATGCACCCCTCCGTCGCGATGCTGCCCAGCCAGGAGCTCGCCGCGCTCGCCTACGCCGAGGCCGAGACCATGCTGGGGCTGCTCGAAGAAAAGCGCGGGCCAACGGCCTTGGCCGCGGTGCTAGACGACGTCGCCGGAGGGGTCGACGCCAAGCAGGCGTTCGCCGACGCGTGGGGCGACGAGTTCGAGGCCTTCTTCGCGGTCTGGAAGACCACGATGCGCAGTCGCACCGCGGGCGCTGCCAGCAGCGGTCCGCTCGCCGGCATGGCGTTCCGGGACGGTGACGAAGATCCTGGCGAAGATCCAAGCTTGCACGGCGACGTGTTCTCGCACCTTGGCGGCGGGAAGGCCCGCAAGCACGCGCGCCTGGGCGTGCTGCTGAGCTTGCGCGGGCACACGGCGGCGGCGGTGATCGAGTACGAGCAAGCGCGCGCCGCCGATCGCTCGGCGCGCAACGATCCCAAGCTCGCGCGCCGCTTGGGCGAGCTGTACCTCGAGCTCGATCGCGCCGCGGAGGCCCTACCCTTGCTGTTGATCGCGGCCGCCGACGATCCAGACAACCCCAACCTCGCCGCCGCCGAAGGCCGCGCGCGCCGGCTGACGGGTGACGACGCCGGGGCCCGCCTCGCCCTCGCTCGCGCCGTGCGTCAAAACCCGTTCATTCCCAGCCTGCACTGCGACCTCGCGGCGCTAGCTGAAGACTCGGTGACCGCCGCCCACGAGCGCGCGCTGTGTATGGAGTGATCGGCACAGCAAGCCGCGTCAGCGCGGGCCCGAACCACGGATACTCGTTGGATCGAGTGCCAGCACCTGCCCGCCGTTCACGTAGCGAATCGCTGTCAGTTCGCTGATCTCGGCCGGAAGCACCACTTTGATCCAACGCGTTTGGTGATCGCTGAGCTCCGAGACATCGGCCTGCGCGACGATGCGCTCCCCGGTCGAGGTCTCGAATTCGAACCGCTCGGCGCTCGAGCGACGCCCCACATCAATTCCACCCGGCATCGTCCACCACTCCCAGCTTGGCGACCCGTCGCTGTTGGCACGGACCGCGCCGACGAGCAGCTGGGTCCGCTCATCCCCGCTGTCCCCCACGCCAGCGCCTTCGAAATCCCACGCTGTCAGGGTCTGAATGCGCGCGTGGGTCTTGGCCCAGGTCCAGTCCGAGACCCAGCTCGGCCCGCAGTAGCTCATGTAGTCGTAGACCTTGGCGGGGTCGTACACCTGCAAGCTCTCGGTCCCGACCCCCCACGCGCCGATCTGGCCGTTGGGGTGCGGGAAGCTTGGATCTGGATCGTCGGCCGCTGCCGTTGGGCACGCCACGTGAGCCAAACCCTGCGCGTGGCCGAGCTCGTGGGTGAAGGTCTCGATCGCCGCGCTTGGATCAATGTTCCAGACGACCGTCGCGCTCACCCGGCTGCCCGCGTCGTCCTTGGTGTCGTTGGCCGCATACGAGATGCCAAACACGCCGCCAAGCGACTGGCTGCCGACGTCGATCAGGGCGTGATAATAGGCGTTGGGATCCGCCCCCTCGTCGCTGCGTAGCTGGGCCAGGACCGGCAACAGCGAGCTGAGGCTGTTGAGCTGGCCGTCGTAGGGCACCGCCGCGTGCACGTCCCACCGGACCTCGGTGACGGGGTTTTGCTCGTAGACGTTGTTGACGATCCCGAGCAGCAGCTTTTCATCGAGCTTCGGCACGTCGCCCTGGTATTCGATCGGCACGATGACCAGCTCGAGCTCGAGCGGCACCGCTTCAAAGCCGATCGGGCGGTGTCCAACGTCGGGGTTCGACCACGCGCCCGGCTCGAAGCCTTCGCCGATGCTGGGTTGCCGATCCCACAGCTCGACCTGGTACTGCGTACCCGCGCGCGTCTGTTCGTCGTCGGTCTCGAGCCGAAACACAAAGGGACCGTTCAGGTCGTCGCGCCGCGAGCTGGCTTTGACTGTTCGGACCTCCACGAACGAGTCCTCCGAGCCGTCTGGATATTGCAGCGAGAGCCGAGCTTCGATCTCGCGCGGGACCCAGTCTGCGTCGACGCTGTAGTGGACGCGGATGACCGCGTCGCGCGAGGCGATCGCCACGCCATCTCGCCCGTCGACGTCGATCCAGTCCGCGCCGGCGCCGATCGGCACCCGTGTCCCCTGGTTGAGCTCGACCTCGACGATCGAGATCCCAGCAGCGGGGCTCGGATCGCGCTCTTCCGCCTCGGGCCCAGTCAGGCCGCTGGCCGCGTCTTCCTCGCCAGATCCTCCGAGATCGCGGGACACACCGCCGCAGCCAAGCGACCCAGCCAGCGAGGTCGAGAGCAGCAGTGGGATGACCGATACGCGCAATATTCGCACCCCATTCTCGCAAGCAACGAGTGAGCGGGAGAGAGCGGGAGAGAACCCATCCCAGCAACAAAATGTGGGCTGATCCGTGGCCGGGTGCCAAATCTACTAGAAGCGCGTGGGTGTCGCCAACCGTGAAGTGCGGGCCTCACCAGATCGCATCAGCAGCGAGCCAGGCGCCAATTCAAGCTGTGTCCATGTCCAGCTCCTGGGCGCTCCGCGAGGCAACCCGGTCTTCGCTCCAGGGGCCGTCAACCTGTCGCTGCTTGGGTCCGCTCGCTGGCACTTCATGCGTGCCGCCCCCCGACCCTGGAGGTGTATAAAGTGGAAATGCGATCTTTGAATTCGGGCACCATGCGACGCGCCACTCTGGGTGGCGTCACTTTGTTCGGCATGAGCGTGTTGCTCGCGGGCTGCGAGACGGATCCTGGCACCGACGCCACCACGGCAGCGAGCGCTGGCGACAGCGAGAGCGACAGTGGCACCGACGAGGGCGAGCCATGGGAGCCAATCCCGGCGCGGGGCGACATCGTCTTGTCGCACGTGGTCGTCAACCAGGCGGTCGACGTGCCGATCGCCGTCGCGGGTGTGTGGGTTGGACCCCAGGATCGCAACACCTTCGTGGTCGCCAACCGTGACACCTTGCTGCGCGGCTTCTGGGACATCCCCGAGGACTGGGTCGACCGCGAGATCACGGGGCGCCTCGATCTCGAGTTCCCAGACGGCACCGCGGTCACCAAGGAGCTCGACATCTTCATCGACGCGCCCTCCTACGCGGGTGACCTCAAGCGCGCGTTCACCTTCGCGCTGATCGCCGATGAGTTCCCGCCCGGGGTCAAGTACCAGCTGTCGCTGTGGGAGGCCGGGCCGGGGTTCGAAGATCAGCGCGAGTCGACGACCGTCACCAAGTCACCGATCGACGGGCTCGAGCAGATCGGAATCCAGAGCGAGCCCGCGGAGCTCAAGGTCGTGCTGGTCCCGGTCAAGTACGAGGTCCCCGGCTGCAGCACGAACACCGCCGAGATCACCGAGGACGAAGAGAAGAACTTCCGCGACTACCTGCACGAGCAGTACCCGGTCGAGCAGGTGATCATGGACTTCCGGCGTGATTCGCCGATCGAGTGGAACCAAGAGCTGACCAGCCTCGCCCAGCTGTGGCAGCCCCTGCGTGACCTGCGAGACGTCGACTTGGCCGCGCCAAACGTCTACTACTACGCGCTCGTCGACGCGTGCACTGGCGGCATTGATGGCGCTGGCGGCATCGCGCCAGGGCTGGCAACCGACACCAAGTCAGCCGCCTACGAGCGCGTGTCGTCAGGCCTGTGGCACCGGACCGGTACCTACCACTACGAGACCATGGTCCACGAGCTCGGCCACAACCATGGCCGGGCCCACATCTTTTGCGCCAACGGGGACGCCGCGGGGACCGACCCGTCCTATCCCTACGACGACGGTGTGATCGGCGTGTGGGGGTTCGGGATCCGCTTGTTCAAGCTGCACAGCCCGACCGCGTCGTGGGAGTTCATGACCTACTGCTCGCCCACCTGGGTGTCTGACTGGGGCTGGTCGAAGGCCTACAACCGGATCCGCACCCTGACGAGCTGGGACTACGAGGGCGCCGCCCCCGACGAAGGGCCCGGCTCGGACGAGGGCGAGGTGCTGATCGGGCTGCTGTTCAAGAACGGCACCGAAGAGTGGTCCACGACCCACGGCGCGAGGGAGCCCGAGTTCTTCAGCAGCGGCGAAGTCATCAGCTTCGACTACGCGGGGGGCGAGGTCGTCGCCTCCCCGACCAACGTGCAGATTCTCGACGACGGGACCACCATGATCACGACGATGGTGCCGCGGCGCGAGGCCACGTTCGAGCGGGCGACCCGGATCGACGCTGGCGAGCCACGACCGATCGTGCTGCAGACCCCGGAGACCCGCGCGTACAAGCTCCGAGCGCCGGCTCGCTAGCCGGCCCCCACACGGAGCTGCAGCGCGGCCCGACCCGACCCGCTGAGGTCAGGCGACCCGATGCAAGCTGGTCGCCTGACGCGGATCCGAGACCGCGGAAGCCGGCCCGGCGCTGGTCGCCTCAGATGATGCTGGGCCGGCGGCGGACGCCCCGGTCCCCGCCGACCCCGAGCCAGCGCTGGCCTGCTTGCGAGCGGAGACCGCCAGCGACTTGCGGAAGCTTCGGTCGATCTGACGTAGCAGCCGCCGCAGGCTCTTGCACACGGGAGTCGCTTGGCGAACGACAACGCCGACCTGAAACCCGAGCCGGCTCGGGCCTAGCCGATCCACGACCAAGCGGTGCTCACCAACGGTCGCCTGGATCTCGGAGCCTGCGCCGTCGCCCTGCTGATCTTCGATGTCGTGGAACACCTGCGCGAGCCGAGACAGCGCGCGACCGACCACGGCTTCATCGAGGCTCGAGTCGTTGGTGCCAGCGATGATCTCTGTGTTGCGCAGCAAGTACGCGGCGAGGATGTCCGGGGTCTGGGCGAGGCGCTCGATCTTGTCGAGCACGTCGAGCGGGGCCTCGTCGAGCAGATCGCGGCCGCGCTGGGCGTCACCGAGGTCGCGCTCGAGCAAGCCCTCGATCCGGCCGACGATCGTGCGCGCGCTGGCGCTGCGGCCAGCGATCCACGTGGCCTTTGCGTCTGCCCACCCAAGCAGCTCGCGGACCGCGTCGGCACCTCGCACGCCGTCGCAGTGGGCGTGGACGGGCTGCCCATCTTCGAGGTGAATCGCGCCCGTCCGAGCGCCGACACGCAGATGGAGGATGCCGCTGCTGAGGGCCAAGGCGTGGAGCCGCAGCAGCTCACCGGTCTCGACCGCGCCACATCGACCCGCGAAGTCGATCTTGCGTTCCTGGGCCCGCAGTACCCGCACGAGGGCCCCCGGTTCGCATGGGCTCGGGACGATCGCCGTGGCTTCTACTTGGGCCGCGAGATCGATCGCACGATCATCGAAGCGAGGCGCGATCACGACCAACGGGAGGTCTGGGTGGCGGGCCCGGACCCGCAGCGCCAACTCACCGTGCTGCTCTCCAGCATGCTCGACCACCATGCCCAACGTCACTTCACCAATACGCGCACCATCGCCCTCGCCATCGCCCTCGCCCTCGCCCTCGCCCTCGCCCTCGCCAAAGTGCACCACCGAAACCCCGGGTCGAAGGTGCTGGACCATTTCGGCCAATGCGGCGCCCTGAGAGGGATCGTGCGCAGCAATCAACAGTTGTAGTGAGGGCGTCGGCGTCATTGGTCGTTTCTCCTGGCATCCGGTTCAGCACGTGCCGTGCCAGTTCTCAATTTCCGCGCCAAAGCCCCCAATTGCGGGAGAACGTCACTCTCAGGGCGGGTCACCCGGCGTCCGCCAGATTGCGTCTTCTGTAGATGATGTAAGCGAGATGGCAGATTCCGCTCATTTTTGGGACCTTGGGGCGTTAATCTACGGGCGCGATGCCGGAGAAAGAGCCCGGGATCCCGGTAGCTGCGCGCCCAATAGGGGTTGCCAAGCATCCCCTCCGCGAGAACGGGCGTGATAACGTGCGTCCGCTACTTGTCTTGTTCTGAGCCGGAGATTTTACATGACCAGCAAGCTGTTTTGCGCCCTGCCCCTATCCCTGCTGATGCTCTGCGCCGGATGTGGCGGCAACGACCCCAGCGGTGACACCTACAACGTGACGCTCACCGCGGGTTCGCTGACAGACGGCAACGACAGCCTGAGCGAGACCGACAGCAGCCCGGGCGATGGGGACGGAGACCCAGGTGGCGACGGCGATCCAAGTGGTGACGGCGACACGGGACCCAAGCTCGATGTGATCGGCAATGACGAAGGCATGCCCACCGCTGGCGACGCGGGTGACGGCGACGGCTGCCAGAAGGTCGACTTCCTGTTCGTGATCGACAATTCGGGGTCGATGCTGGAAGAGCAAGACAACCTCGCGGCCTCGTTTCCAAGCTTCATCAATTCGATCAGCAGCACGCTCGACGCGGCGCAGGACTACCACATCATGGTGATCGACACCGACGCGTGGGTCTACGCTGGCTGCCCGTTCCTGTGTGGATTTCCGCTCCCCGGCGTCTGCGTTGGATACGAGTGCGGCGTCACCCAGCCGGCCCAGTGCGAGGACGTCCTCGGTGCTGGGGTCACGTGGCCCAAGGGCGCCAACTCGAGCAACGCCAACTGCAACTTCGTCAACGGCAAGCGCTTCATGACCGACGCCGAGCCCAACTTGCCGGGCGCCTTCCAATGCGCGGCCCGGGTCGGCACCGACTCGACCGACGACCCCGAGCGCCCCATGGAAGCGATGGCCGCCGCGGTCTCTGGCCAGGGCCTGGCGGGGAACTGCAACTACGACTTCCTGCGCGATGACGCGATCTTGGTCGTCACCTACATCACGGACGAAGACGACAACGCGGGCGACGGCTCCAGCGGCGGCGTCGATACCTGGCGTCAGGCGCTGATCGACGCCAAGAACGGCGACGAGTCTGCGATCGTGGTGCTCGGCTTGTTTGGCGACGACGACCTGCCCAACGCGCAGTGCAACGGCGGAGCCGAGACCTCGCCGCGGCTGCGCAGCTTCCTCGACTCTTGGGGCGACAAGGGCATCTTCGGCTCGATCTGCGCCCCCGACTACGATGACTTCTTCCAGACCGCGGTCGACATCATCGATACGACCTGCGACGAGTTCGTGCCGCCCGAGTGATCCGAGCGACCGGTGTGCGCGCCACACGGGCAGGTCCACTGATCCTCTGGTCATCGTAGACGATGCTCGAGCGGTGATCCGTGGATCAGTGATCGGCCGTGTGCGGCAAAAAAAGCCCGGTTTCGGACCGAAAATCTTTGCAGGTGTGATTGCGCCGCCGCGTGGGCGTGCGATCGTGCGTCCACCGAACGTTTCGGACCACCACCCAACCTCGGGTGGGCAATCGAATACGCCGCCAAGGAGGGCAGCATGCTGACGCTAACAAGGAAGGCCGGCCAGAAGATCCGCATCGGCGACAACATCGAGATCGTCGTACGCGAGATTCGAGGTCGACAAGTGCGACTGGGAATCTCGGCGCCCGAAGGTCTCGAAGTGTTCCGCGAGGAGCTCTACCAGCAGATCCTCGCCGAAGAGGGCAGCGAGCCTGCCGACGCGGAAGCTGGCGCAGCAGCATCGACGCCACGCGAGCGTCAGCCGGCTCGATCCCCCGGGGCGAGCGACGAGTAGCCCCCAAGTCTACCGCCGCTGCTGCGCACACGAGTAAGCCCGGTCACGGACCGGCGCGGGTGTGTCGGCCTCGAACCCAAAGTGCCACCACTCGCGCGTGTAGGGCCGAAACCCCACCTGCACCAGCGCCGCCCGCAGCTCGAGCCGGTTGCGCAATGGCTCGCCTTCGACCCCACGCAAGAAGCTGGTTTGATCAAACTGATCCCAGCGCGAGCCCATGTCGAGCGCCGTCCCGTCCGCTCGCGCGAGGCCCAGATCGATCGCGCGACCGCGGGAGTGGGCCGAGTGTGCGGCGACCCAGCCGTCGTCGAGCAGGTCTTGGCGGTCGTGCGCCCTGCACCACTCGACCATCGCCTCGCTCGCGCGACGCGGGCGATAGGCGTCGTAGACGATCAGCCGCAGACCGCTCGCCTCGAGTCGAGCGGCCGCGCGGGCGAGGGCGTTGGCGGCGTCGGCCTCGAGCCAGGCCCCCGCCGCTTCGTATCCGGGCAACGGGGCGCCGGTAAAATTGTCGTGGCGGTGGTAGCCGGCGACGATGATCACCGAAGGGATCAGCACGCGAAGGTCGACGAGTCCCGCCGGTGGTTCGACGAGCGCGCAGGTCGGCGCGTGCGCAAGCTCGGGCGGTGGCTCATCGACCGGCCTCGCCGGCGCCGTCGTCGGTTCCCGTGGCGGCTCGCGCGGCGGCTCAACAGCAGGTCGCGCGCTCCGACGCGGCGGCGAGGGCTCGGGGTCCGCCCCACAAGCAACCAGACAGATCGACAGCAGCCCAGCCGCGCGAGCCGTCCAGGCGCGAGCTCGGGTGGCCATCGAAGCACGCACAGCGCGTACGTATACTCCCGAACATGAGCGCGCGCGCGACCCACTTTCGCACCTGCAACTTGTGCGAGGCCATGTGCGGGCTGGCGATCGAGACCGAGGGCGAGCAGATCATTGCGATCCGCGGCGACCAAGACGACGTGTTCAGCCGCGGGCACCTGTGCCCCAAGGGGCCCGCGCTCGCGCAGATCCACACGGATCCAGATCGGCTCCGGCGACCGCTGCAGCGCACGCGCAGCGGCTGGCGCGAGCTCGAGTGGGACGACGCCCTCGACGCTGCCGCCGAGGGCCTCCACCGGGTCCAACGCGAGCACGGCAACGACGCGCTGGCGGTCTACCTGGGCAACCCGGCGGTCCACAACCACGCGGTGGTGCTGTACGGGCCGCCGTTCCTGCGCGAGCTGAAGACTCGACACCGCTACTCGGCGACTTCTGTCGACCAGCTCCCCCAGATGCTGGTCGCCCACCTGATGTTTGGGCATCAGCTGTTGCTGCCGATCCCGGACATCGATCGCACCCAGTACATGCTGATCGTGGGCGCCAACCCGCTGGTGTCGAACGGCAGCATCATGAGCGCGCCAGACGTGCGCCGACGGCTGCGGGGGATCCAGATGCGGGGTGGCAAGCTCGTGGTCGTTGATCCGCGCCGAACCCAGACCGCCAAGCTCGCTGACGAGCACCTGTTCGTGCGGCCCGGCACCGACGCGCTGTTGCTGCTCGCGCTCTTGCAAGTGATCGCCAGCGAGGGGCGCGAGCAACCTGGCCGGCTCGCGACCATGGTGGAGGGCGCGGACCGGGTCCGGCGCGCGGTCGAGGGCTTCACACCCGAGCGCGTGGCCGGGCCAACGGGGATCGACGCCGATCGAATCCGCACCCTCGCCCGCGAGCTGGTCACCCATCGCGGCGTCACCTATGGACGCGTGGGCGCAGCCACCCAACGGTTTGGGGCGCTCGCGCACTGGGCGATCAACCTGCTCAACGTGTTCACCGGCGCGCTGGATCGGGTCGGCGGCTCGATGTTCACGCGCCCCGCCGTGGATCCGATCGCCATGCCCAAGGGCCTGGGCGTGGGGCCCGGCGCGTTCGGACGCTGGCGCAGTCGGGTCCGTGGGCTGCCCGAGTTTAGCGGTGAGCTGCCGGTTGCGAGCTTCGCCGAGGACGTGCTCGCGGGGCACGAGGGGCGTCGGGGCGAGGGCGAACCGCTGGCGCCGATCCGCGGGCTTTTGACGCTGGCCGGCAACCCGGTGCTCTCGACCCCGGCCGGCAGCGCGCTGGGGGACGCGCTCGAGCGGCTCGAGTTCGTGCTCAGCGTTGACATGTACATGAACGAGACGACCCGGCACGCGGACCTGATTCTGCCGCCAACGTCGCCGCTCGAGCGCAGCCACTACGATCTGGTGTTCCATCTGCTGGCTGTGCGCAACACCGCCAAGTGGTCGCCCGCGCTGTTCGAGCCGCCGGCCGACGCCCGCCACGACTGGCAGATCCTGCATGGCTTGTGGGCGCGCCTGGATCGCCTCCGCGGCGACGACGGGGTGGTCAAGCGCGGGCTGCATCAACTGCTCGAGCGCCTCGGTCCCGACGGCATGATCGACCTCGGCCTTCGAGCTGGCCCACACGGCCGGCTGCTCCCTGCCGCCCTGCGCCCGCTGCTGGGCGACCGCGCGGGTGGGCTGAACCTCGAGACCTTGGCCGCGCGACCGCACGGCGTCGACCTGGGTCCGCTCGAGCCTTGCCTGCCCGATCGCCTGCCGGGCAAGCGCCGCCGGATCGAGCTCGCGCCGGCCCTGCTCATCGAGGATCTGAGCCGGCTCGAGCGCAGCTTTCCGCTTGGCGCCGCCGCGGTCCGCCCGCCCACTGAGGCCGAGCCAAAGTTCTCGCTGATCGGCCGACGACTGCTTCGCAGCAACAACTCGTGGATGCACAACGTGCCCAAGCTGATGGCGGGCAAGCCCGCGTGCACCCTGCTGATGCACCCCGACGACGCCGAGCGCCTCGCGCTACGGCCCGGAGACGAGGTCTGCGTGCGCTCGCGTGTCGGCGAGGTCGAGGTCCCCCTCGAGCTCGACGCCGACATGATGCCCGGCGTCGTGAGCCTGCCCCACGGGTTCGGCCACAACCGCGAGGGCAGCCGCATGCAGGTCGCAGCGGAACACGCCGGGGTCAGCATCAACGACCTCACGGACCCGGCCGAGATCGACGAACTCTCGGGGGTCGCGGCGCTCTCGGGCGTCAGCGTCGAGGTCCGCTTGGCGCGGTCATGAACCAAAAAAGCGGGCGCCCACCCGGGCGCCCGCAAACATGTGACCTGATGGCCTGTTGGCCCTGTGGCCTACCCGAGCTTGGCCTTGACCATCGCCGGGACGTCGATGCCGGTCGCGGCTTTGATCTGCTCGCTGTAGTTGATCAGCTTGCCAGCCACGTCGCCGCCTTCGCTCCCCTCGCCGCCCTTGCCGAGCACGGTGAGCCGGTCGACCTTGAGGTTGCCCATGCTGCTGGACATCTTGGTCATGAGGGGAACGAGCTTTTGCATGAGCAGGATGTCGCGTCCGGCCCGGCCCATGTTGTTGTAGCGCTCGGCGATGTCGGTGAGGACCTTGGCGGTTGCCTGGCCCTGCTCGACGATCTTGGCGGCGTCGCCCTTCGCGTCTTCCTCGGCGGCCTTGCGGGCGGCCTCGGCTGGCTGGATCACGTCGGCGTCGAGCTGGGCGCGGACCTGCTCGATCCGGGCCTGCTGGGTGTCGACCTCGGCGTTGGCCTGCGCGACCGAGGCTTGGACCGCGGCGAGCTGCTCGGCGATCATCGCGTCGCGGCGGGTCCGAGCGTCGGCGACCCGACGCTCGTTCTCTTTGCGGGCGATCTCGATCTCGGCCTCGAGCTTGGACAGCTCACCGTTCATGGTGTTGCGCCACTTTTGCTCGGCGGCCTCGGCCCGCGCCTCGGCTTCGGCGATCTGGGCCGAGCGGCGGATCTGCGCGCTGATCTGGCGCCCGATCGCGTCGAGGTAGCCGACGTCATCCGAGACGTTCTGGATCTTGAGGGTGTCGACGACGAGTCCGAGGTGACTGAGATCCTGCTCGGCTTCCTCGGCGAGCTTGGCCGCAAACTCCTCTTTGTCCTTGTTGACCTGCTCGGGGGTCAGACCCGCGAGCACCCCGCGCAAGTTACCCTCGAGGGTCTCGCGGGCGATCTTCATGATCTCCTCGCGGGACTGACCCAAGAAGCGCTCGAGGCAGTTGTTGAGCAGCGGCTCCTCGCCGGGGACCTTGATGTTGGCGACGCCCTGAACCGAGAGCGGGATGCCGCCCTTGGAGTAGGCGTTTTGGACCCGGACCTCGATGATCATGTTGGTCAGATCCATGCGGTCGACGATCTCGAACAGCGGGATCCGAAGCGCACCGCCGCCGCGAATGATGCGATAGCCGGCCACCCGACCGTTACCGGCGACGCGCCGACGGCCCGAGAACACCAGCACCTCGCTGGGTTGGCACACGTAGTAGACGCGCTTGGCGACCATTGCGATGACGAACAAGAAGACGGTGCCGATCGCCAACAACCCGACGAGCGCCTCGGGTTCGATGAACGAGCCCGCTTCCATCATGAATGCAAGTGCGAGTGCGACAGACATGGACATCATGACAGCTCCTTGGGGGCCAGCGGGTTGGAGGGTGAGGTCGACAGGCTGGGAGGCTTGAGACCGCCGCCTGCTGGCTTGGATGGGCCGAGGCCGAGGCGCCCGAGCCCCGCGCCCGAGCCCCCGCCGCCACCGCCGCTCGGCGTGTCGCCGCTTGCGAGCACCGAGGGGACGTCGATGCCGATCGTCTCGCGCAGCGCCCGAAGCACGGCCGCCACAGTCTGCGGGTACGAAGCCGCGTAGGCTGCGAGCGCGGAGCCGTCACCACGATCGAGCACGTTGACCTCGCCAACGTCGATGCTGTCCATGTGATCGACGACCGTCGAGATGATCTCCTCGAGGTGCTGGATCACGTAGATCTCTTTCGCGTTGTCGCCCATCGCGGTCCAGGCCGCCGTCGTCGCCGCGAGCACCTCGACGAGCGCGCGCCCGTTCTCGGCCGTTGGCGCGGCGTCCCCCTTGGCGCGGATCGCCTCGGCGGTGCGGCGCGCTTCGGCGGGGATGACCACGTCGGCTTGCAGGCGCCGCTCTTCGAGCTTGGCGCGGATCCGTTGCAGCTCCTGCTCGGCCTGGGCGCGCGCGGTGTTGGCCGCCGCGACGGCCTCGCGCTCGACCGACATGGCCTCACCGTCGAGCTCGGCCCTGACCTTGGCCAGTTGGTTGCGCTGCTGAAGGATCGCGGTCTCGGCCTGGGCCTTGGCGACCTCCGAGCGGCGCTTGGCGGTTGCCTGGGCCTGCGTGACCTCCTGCAGCGCCTGGTTCTCTGCGTTCTCGGCGTCACGCAAGACCTTGGCGATCTGCGGGCGGCCAAGCGAGTCGAGGTAGTTGGTCGAGTCGGCGACGTTTTGGATCTTGAGGGTGTCGAGCTCGAGCCCGAGCTTGTCGAAGTCCTTGACGGCGCTCTCGATCAGCTTCTCTGCGAAGGTCAGCCGATCTTCGTTGACCTGCTCGGGGGTCATGTCGGCGACGACCTCGCGCACGGCCCCTTCTAGGGTCTGCTGGGCGACGATGTAGATCTCGCGCAGGTCTCGACCCAAGAAGCGCTCAATCGCGTTGCGGATCTTCGTTGGGTCCGACTGGATCTTGACGTTGGCGATCGCGTGGATCTGCAGCGGGATGTTGCCCGCCGAGTAGGCGTTCTCGACCACGATGTCGATCGACAGGTTTCGCATGTCCATGCGATCGACCCGCTCGATGATTGGGATCCGCCACTTTCGACCGCGCCCGCCCCCAGCCAACACCTCGGGCTGGTCTTCACGGCCGTGCGGCATGATGACCATGGGGCCAAGATCGACCCCGTCAGCCATGCGCTTGCGCCCCGTGAAGATCAGGACCTCATTGGGCTGGCAGATGTGCAGAAAGTTCTTGATCAGCAAGATCGTCAACAGAAAGAAGCCGGCGACCGCTCCGGCCGCGGCGACCACCGCGGGGAGGGTGATCTCGGCGAGAGGCGGGGCCAGGGCCAGGGCCCCAAACTGGTCCCCGAACTGGGATAGCGCTGCGTGGTACATGATGGGTGAGTTCTCCTGCGAGTCTCGGGTCGGTGAGAGGGGATCTGTGAAGTCAAAGAGGACGAGCCGCGGGCGTCCCCATGGGGACGGCGCGGCTCGTAGTGAAGCTAGGCACGGACGGCTGGGACGGCGCGGGCTGCCGACTCGTACTTGACGACGACGGCCTTGTTTCCGCGCATCTCGAGGATCAGCGCTTGCTCGCCGCGGCTGATCAGATCGTCTTCGGACTCCGCGAGTACGTCGACGGTGGTGCCCATCAGCTCGATGCGAACCTTGCCGAGTCGGCCGGGGCCCACGGCGATCAACATCTCGCCAGACTTGCCAACGTAGTCACTGACGCCAGCGACGACGCCAGTGTCGTTGGCAGACAGCCGGCGGAGGATCGCTACCGCCGTCCAGCCAGTCGCAAACCCAACACCGATCGCCAGGCCAAGCGCGGCGTAGGTCGCCGCGAGATCGAGGCCATCGAGGACCAGTCCAGTGAGACCAAAGAATGCGGCGAAAAAGGTCCAAAACCGCATCGAGCCAAACACGCCGAAGAATCCGCCGAGGTCGCCGTGGGCGTCGTGGCCGGCGTCGGCGTGGGTGTCGAGGTCGCCGTCGAGGTCGCCGTCGGCGTCGAGCTCGGCGTCACCATCGAAGTCACTGTCAGCGTCGTGGTCTCCCCCCATGAGGAGAGACGCTCCCAACAATATGGAACCAAGGACGAGGGCGAACACGTACGCGTAGATGAGCATCTTGACCTCCGGGCGCGGGGTACTGGGGACCCGCTCGCACTATTTCATACCAGGCGAGCGAGACGCGCGGGTGCCTCGCGACAAAACAGGTGTGGTGGGCGGCCCAGGCCAACGGCGCCGCGGTTGCTGGGGTCCGTCGCGGGGGGTGGGCGAGGATCTGTGCGAGCGTCACAGCGCGAGCAGCTTCGGGCCCTGTTCGCCCGGCTCGATCGTCAGCGTGAGCTGACTGTCCAACCACTGCTCGGCGCGATCGGTCGCCGAAACCCCCAAGAGCACGCGCCTGGCCCCTTCTGGGGTCCTGGCGCGGGTCTCGACGAGGACCCGGTAGCCCTCTTCGAGACGGCGAAGGATCCAGCCCAGCAGCCGGCTGGGGTTCTCACAACGAACGATCAAGATCGCGCCAGCTGGCATCCCGCGCACGCGGGTCCAGACCTCGGCGGGGTCAGCCTGGTCGTCGATCGTGATCGATGGCGACAAGAACGCCTGGGCGAGCGTGTCGATGAACCCTGGCTCGCGGACGTAGACGAGCGTGCCCTCACCGATGTCCGCGACGATCTCGTTCAGCTCCGCCTCGCCGTGTCCAAAACTGGGGAGTTCGCGCAGCGTGTCTGCCTCGGGTGATCGGATCGCCGTCATCTCGCGGCGCGTGGAGGCCCGCGCCGCAGCTGCAGCCGTCGCCGCGTTCCCGTGGTCGAGGCGCGTGACCGTCCCCGCCGTACCGGACACGCTCATGCCGCCGGCGGCGCTCATCTCGGCCCTGTCCCGCGCAACCTCTGCCTGGTTCATGGCCGGCGCAGCCGGGGCTGGCGACGCGCTCATGGCCTTCACGGTCGGCGACAGCCTGTTGCGACGATCGACATCCGATGCCGGCGACGACTCTGGGAACGGATCGAACTGCGCCGCTTCGTCATCGTCGTCAGCGGGGACGCCGATGTGGCCGTCGGCCGGGGGCACAATCGCGAAGCCCCGCGCCCCAAACTCTTCCGCCTCGGGCATCGGGCTGGGTCGGACGGGCCGAGAGTCGACGCCTTCCCCGAGCGTCCCGAGGCTCCCGTACTCGTCGGTTCCAAGCGCAGGACCCCCAAATTCATCGTCTTCTGCGAGCGCCCAGGTGCCGCTCTCGAACGCGGCTTCGGCTGGCAACGGCCCGCTGATGCTGTAGTCGACGCTGCCCGGTTCGTCTACGGCAGGGGTGTCGAGCGCCTCTTCAGACAGATCCCGGCGCCGGTTGCCGGTTGGAACATCGTCGGCGTCATCGGGATCATCGAGGCCAAGGGGGAGCGCGGCCGCGGAAGCGACCTCGCCGTCGTCGTCGAGCTCGATCTCCAGGCCCCCGCGGGCTGGGCTCGCGTCGACCCCACCCCGATGCGCGCGCACAGTGATCCCCTCCATGCCCGGCTCGGCGTAGACCGTCCAGCTCGCGCCGGCATCGATCGAGAACTCGACTGGGTTCCCGACCGCGAGCTCAACCTGATGGGCGTCGTCGACCGCCGCGACGATCATCTCGAACAGCTCGGTCGGCGGCAGCACGGTGCTCTCTGCTTCGGCCCCCCGCGCGGTCGTGTAGACCACGGGCTGCCCCGACTCGAGGGTGACCGCAGATGCCGAGCGCCGAACCGCACCATCGAGCAGGCTGAGCAAGGACCGCATGCCGGAACGATATCAAACATGCCACGCTCGTTCGAAGTTGGATCCGCCTTGGGATCTGACGACTCACTCGGGCGCTGGCAGATTGCGGGCGTGGGTGCGCGGCCGCATGAAATTGCGCATGCCGGCGGTGCTGCGCGTGTACCCGAAGCCCGACATTTTCCACCCAACCCACGGCGCACCTGCGGCTGCGCTCAGGCCCCGGTTGATGCCGATCATCCCGGCCTCGAGGCGCTCGGCGACGGCGTCGGTCGAGGCCCCAGCAGGGCCCCAGACCGAGGCGCCGAGCCCATAGTCGGTCGAATTGGCCCGGCGAACCGCCTCGTCGACGTCGGCGTAGCTCGAAATCGCCACCACCGGACCAAAGGTCTCTTCACGAGCGATGCGCATGTCGTCGGAGACCGCCCGCACCACGCTTGGCCCGAGCCAGTAGCCTGGACTCCGGACCTCACCCTCGATCACGAACTGGGCACCGCGATCGCGCGCGTCGGCCAGCTGGGCGAGCACAATCGCACGCTGGGCCTCGCTCGCCATCGGTCCAACGTCTGTATCCTCTGCGAGCGGGTCGCCGATCCGATACGCGCAGACGAGCTGACGAACCTGCTCGACGAACGCTTCCTGCACGTCCTGATGCACGAACACCCGCTCGGTGGCGACACAGATCTGCCCGCTGTTGTTGAGCGAATTTTGGACGGCAAACCGGGCCGCGGCGTCGAGGTCGGCACCCGGAAGCACGATCATCGGATCCTTGCCGCCAAGCTCGAGCACCAGCCGCTTCATCCCGCGGGCAGCTTCGCGCATGATCGCTTGACCGGTCGCGATCGAGCCCGTGAACGCGACCATGTCGATGTTGGCCTCGACGAGCGCCCGCCCGACGCTGCCGCCACCTTGCACGAGGCCAAACACCCCCGCCGGCAGCGTGGCCGCGAGCAGCTCGTGATAGAGCGCCCCGCTGCGCGGGGTGAACTCCGAGGGCTTGAGCACCACCGCGTTGCCGGTCAGCAGCGCCGACATGACCAGGTTGTTTGGCGTGCTGATCGGGAAGTTCCACGGCGCGATCACGGCCGCGACGCCGAGCGGCCGCCACTGGGTCGTGACCTGGATCGCGCCTTCGCTCCCGACCTCGTCTTGGCAGGCCTCGCGGGCCCGCTCGATGAACGCTTCGGTTCGCGTGTGGAGGTTCTTGACCTCGGCGCGGGCGTGCTTGATCGGCTTGCCCATCTCCGTGGTGATCGCTCGCGCGAGCGCCTCGGCAACCTCTTTATCGTCACGGATCCGCGCGGCGAAGCGACGGGCGACCTCGGCCCGCGCCTCGAACCCCAGCGCCTGCCAGCTCGACGCGGCTGCAGCCGCAGACGCGACCTCGCGCTGAATTTGCTCGGGCGTGGAAGCCTCGACGCTGGGTAGCAAGGCTCCGGTCGCGGGGTTGCGGGTCTCGATCGTGTCCGACACGCGGCGCAGTGTAAACGTCAGGAGCCGCATTTCCAGCGCCTCGCGGGTCTGGCGGCCTCGTTCGCGTGCACATCACACGGTCCGCGCTAGCTTGCGATACAGTCGCGCGCGCGTCCTGCTCGACGCGTCTCGATCACCCCTGCCCTCTCCTTCGTTGACGTGATCGAATGGTCGCAAGAGCTGCTCCTGGCGATCGAGATCGGCCTGCTCGCCTATGGGGTGTTTGCTGGGATCACGATCGTGCTCGAGCGTCGGCGGCCGGCGGCGACGCTCGCGTGGATCCTCGTGCTGGTGCTCGTGCCGGTCGTGGGCTTGGTCGCGTACCTGCTCATCGGGCGGCGCAAGGCCAGGCGTAGCCGACGCAGCCGGCGCCGGCTGCGGCTGCGGCCCACCGAGGCGACCGCCGAGATCGCCAACCTCGAGGCGTCGCCAGAGACCATGACGCCCCAAGTGACGGGGTTGCTGCATCTGGCGCTCTCGCACTCGGCGGCACCGATCCGCCACGCGAACGGCGTCGAGATCCTGCGACCGCGTCCGGCCTTCGAGGCGATCGAGCTCGCGATCGCGGCGGCCCAGCACCGCATTCACCTGCAGTTCTACATCTGGCGCGGCGACTCGACCGGCCAGCGCTTGATCGAGCTGCTCACCGAGCGCGCCGCGGCGGGCGTCAAGGTCCGGCTGCTCTACGATGACATCGGCAGCATCGGGACGCCGCTGCGCCACTTCGAGCCGCTGCAGGCCGCTGGGGGTGAAGTCGCTCGCTTCGGTCCGCTGCGCCTGCGCTTCGCCCGACCCAGCGGGCGCCTGGACTTTCGCAACCACCGCAAGCTGCTGTGCATCGACGGCGAGCTGGGCTTCACCGGCGGGCTCAACGTGGGTGACGAGTATCGGGGTGCGAGTCGCAGCGGGCGGGTGTGGAACGACCTGTTCGTGCGGATGACCGGTGACGCCGTGCTCGGGCTCGAGGCCGTGTTCGTAGAGGACTGGCTGACCGCGACCGACGAGCTGGTCGAGCTCTACGCGGATCTTCCACACCGCGACGCGACCCGTTCGATGCTCGAGCGCCCAAGCACGCCAGTGACCTCAACGGGGCCGCTGGTCCAGATCATCCCGAGCGGCCCGGACCAAACCCGTCGGCGCGGTGAGAACAACGCCTCGGTGATCGCGGCGACCTTCGTGGCCGCGATCGGCACCGCGCTCGAGCGGGTCTGGATCGTCACGCCCTATTTCATCCCCGACGAGCCGCTGATCCTGATCTTGCAGACGGCGGCGATGCGGGGCGTCGACGTCAAGATCCTGGTGCCCAACCCGACCGACAACGACCTGCGCTTGGTCGCCTGGGCCGCGCGAAGCTACTACGACGAGCTGATCGCGGTGGGCTGTGAGATCCACGAGTATCGGCCCGGCATGATCCACGCGAAGTACATGGTGATCGATGACAGCGTCGCGATGATCGGGTCAGCCAACATGGACGTGCGCAGCCTGTACCTGAACTACGAGGTCACGGCGATGTTCTACGACGGCGAGGTGACCAAGGCGCTCGCCCAGGTGTTCCTCGACGATCTCGCCGACGGCGTTCAGGTCTGCCGGAAGGATCGCACGGATCTGCGACTGCGCTGGCGGCTCGCAGAGGGCTTCGCGCGGATCCTCTCTCCGCTGCTGTAGTTCTAGGGTTCAATTCTAGGCTTCAATTCTAGTCTTCCGGTTTGACGAGCGCCGTTGCGACCAGGGAGCTGAGCAGCAGCATCGCGCCAGCTGGGACCGCGAGCACGGGCGGCCCCGGATCAGTGGGGCCGTGGAGCAGGCCCCCGAGCATGAAGCCCAGACCGACGAGCGCCGCCCCGAGCAGCGCGGCGCCGCGGATCTTTCGGGCCCAACCCGCAGGGGTATTCAGGCGCTCGAGCGCCCACGCGAGCGCGATGTTGACGATCTCGAGCAGGCCGCCGTGGGCGTGACCGAGGCGCAAGAATTCGCGGCGCAAGGGATCGTCGATCCAGCCCTCGGCGCGCAGTCCATACATCGCCTCGAGCCACAAGCCGGTGGCCAAGAACAGCGCGACCAGGGCGATCGAGGCGCGAAGGTGTCGATCGGCGCTCAAGCGGTTCGGTTGTAGCGCCGAATCTGGCCCTCGTCACTCGCCGATCCAGATCGCCAAGCCCCAGCGATCGCTCGTCAGGCGATCGTGCAGGTCCGGGTGCTCGGCCAGCGGCGCCGGACCAACCAGCGCGCGCACGCGGGTGATGACCTCGACGCGGGCGTCGATCGGCCCGAGGTAGTCGAACTGCGCCAACGCCTCGAGCAGGGCTTCTCGCCCGCTTGCGGACGCGTTCGTGGACTGGTCCACCGACGGCAGCCAGCTGTTTTCAGCTCGGGCGAGGGCTTCTCGCCCGCTTGCGGACGCCTTCCCAGACTGGTTCACCGAGGGCAGCCAAGTGGTATCGGAGCCCGTCTCAGGGTCCAGCTGCTCGACCAGTGATCGGAGCCCCCGCCACGCGAACCACCGGACCGAGGGGTACTCGTCCTCGAGCCCTTCGGCGATCCACGCCATCCGAGCTTCGATCGATCCGGTCGCGTCCGGCCGCGCGAGCGCGTGCGCGGCCAAGTTGCGCTGGATCGGATCGCCCCCCAGCAAGTCCAAGACCACGCGAGACGCCAGCGCCTCCTCGGGCCGCGCGGCGCTCGGATCGACCGGACTGCCCCGAAGACCCAGCGCCGGCATCGACGCGGCCGCCCACGCGCGGGAGCGATCGACGTGACACTGCGTGCACGCGTCCGGCTGATCGGCGCGCCCAAGCAACGCCGCGGGATCGGGGCTCGTGATCCGGTGACTGACCATGCCCTCGAGCAAGCCGTAGGTGACCCGGGGCATGTGGCAGTCGACGCAGTCGACGCTTCGCTCGTGATCACGCAGCGCCGCGTGCCCACCGTGACCGCCCGCTCGAGCCGCGCCGCCAAGCGTGTCCGGCGAGTGACACCCAACGCAGGCGCCCTCCCCCGTCCGACCGGCGCGGGGCTGGCCGTCAGGCGTGGCGCCGTGCATGTCGTGACAGTGTCCGCAGCCCAAGCCGTCGTCGCCGACCGGGTCCCAACACGGTGACAACAGCAAGCCCTGGTACTCGTAGGCCGACAGGCGCGGGGTCCCGTCGGGCCAAAACCTCGCGGCGAATGGGCGCCCGTGGTCGAGCCCCTCGGCGCCCTCGATCGTCGAGTCGGCGAAGATCGGACGCGAGATGTCGGCGAGCTGATCACCCGCGACGAAGCCATCTCCGTCGCGCATGACCTTGGCGATGTCGCGGGCGATCCGCTGGCCGTGACATCGACCGCAGATCTCGCTCTCGCGCGCGGGGCCGAGGGTGGACGGGTTGGCGATCGATCCATCGGTGCCGGGGGTCGCGGACGCGAGCAGGCGCCGCAGCGGGTTGCCCAGGTGGCGCTCGAGGTGAGCGGTCGCCGGTCCGTGGCAGGCCTCGCACGCGATCCCGAGCTCGCCGACCCGGGTGCGAAAGCCCGGCGTGTCCGCGCCGCGCCCCGGCACCGGTTCGGTGTTGTGACAGAAAATGCAGTTGTCGTTCCAGCGGCTGAGGTGGCGCTCGTAGTCGGGCAGCGAGCCGGGCTCGCCCTCAGGCTCGACGAAGGCCCCGTTCATGTGGATCCACCGCTGCTCGGCCCGGTGCCACGCGACCGGCAGCCGCCACAGCTCGGGCGTCGCGCCGACTGGCTGCGTGCCCAACCCGGCCGGGTCGCCGCGCCCGAGCTCCGCGACATATTGCTGGTAGCGATGGCTGCCGACCGTGAGCGTGACCGCGACGTCGAGCACGGGCGGACCGACGACGGACTCCCCCGCGTCGTCGAGGCGTTGAACCAGCACGCGCGGAGCCCCGTCGTCGCCGCGATCCATGGTCGCGCGGAAGCCCCCGTAGTCGAGCTGCTCGCCGGCGAACGGCGCGAGCACGCCAGCTTGCCCGGTCGCGCCCCCCGGCCCGATCAGGGCCCGCTCGGCCGCGGCGAGGTGGCCTCGCGCCGGCTGTTGGGTCATCGTCCGGTGCCAGCTGTCGTGCCAGCTGCGCCACTGCGCCGGATGGCAGCCGCGACACGAGGACGAGCCCGCGACCGGATCTCCGTGTCGCTCGAGGTCCGCCCACGCCGGCTCATCGCTGGCCGTCCACGCGAGCCCCAGCCCCGCCGCGAGCGACCAGACCAACGCCGGACCGAACAATAGCGTTGGGGCCAGCCACGCGCGCGCCATGGTCACGCCACACGCGAGGCCTCAGGTCGCGGGCCCTGGGATCGCCTGAATGATGATCTCGCGGTCGTAGAGGCGGATCGAAGCCTTGCTGCCGTCGGTGGGAAGCGGCGAAGGGATCCCCGGGGTCATGCTGCGGCCCTGGTACACCGTGCCATTTTGGCTGTGCAGATCCGCGATCCACAGCTGCCCCCGATGACTGTAGACACACGCGTGCAGCCGGCTGAGCCGACGCGAGGTGACCTGGAACTGGCACGCCTCGTGGCGGCCGAGCACGACCGGGCCCTTGCGAACGTCGAACGCCTTGACCGTGGGATCTTGCGGGCTGCTGAACTGGATGACGGGCATCGGCAGCGGCGAAAACAGCGGCTGCGCCTGGGCCGGGGGCGCCCACAGTTGATCGGCCATGGCGGCCTGCGCGAACGCGTCGGACTGCTCGCGCGAGCTCGAGTAGCGATAGCGAGGGTCCTTCGCCATCGCCTTTTCCATGAAGCGATCGATGTTGGGCGCCGCGACCACCCGCTGCTCACTGCCGTGCAAGGTGCTGCCGTTCTCGTGGGCCTGAGCCGGGATCGGCACGCGGAGCGGGGGCACCGGCGCGTTCATGTGCTGCTGCAGCAGGTCGGGCAGGTTGCGCCCATCAAACGGCGGCCGACCGCACAGCAGCTCGTAGCAGAGCACCGCCAGCGCGTAGCGATCCGTGGCCGGACCGACGTGCTTGGTGTCGCGGAACTGCTCCGGGCTCATGTAGTGCGGGGTCCCAAACACCGAGCCGGTCGTGGTCGCGGCCTCTTCGGACAGCCACTTGGCGATCCCGAGATCGATGATCACCGGCTCCCAGCCGTCGGGGCGATTGCGCAGCAGCACGTTGTCCGGCTTGAGATCGCGGTGCAGCACGCCGTCGCCGTGGAGCTCGTCGAGGCTGCGACCCACGCCCTCGAGCATGCGGTGGACCGCCCAGCCATCGCCCGGGCGGATCACCGCGGAGGGCACCAGCCCGTCGACGAACTCCATCGCCATCCACGTGCGTCCGTAGTCGTCGACGTTCCAGGTCTCGACCCTGATCACGCCGTGCAGATGCATGCTCAGCATCAGGTCGGCCTCACGCGTGAAGCGGACGGCCGCCTCGCTGTTCTCGTGGACCTCGGCGCGCAGCCACTTCACCACGACCAAGCGGCGGTCGATAACGTCGACGCACAAGTGCACGTCGCCGACGGCCCCCTCACCGAGGGGCCGGATCCGCTTGTGCGGGCATTCGGCCATCTCCCTCACTCTACCTATTTTACACCCCCACATACACCTCAGACTTCGCCGACCGCAGCGGCTTCTTTAGACCCCCACATACACCTTAGACTTCGCCGACTGCAGCGGCTTCTTTAGACCCCCACATACACCTTAGACTTCGCCGACTGCAGCCGCTGGCGCGTCTGGTCGCTTCGCTCCTCGGGGCTGGCTGTGCGCAGGCGCATGTGTGGCCCCCTAGAAGGGGGCTCGGGTGGCTCCGGCGGACTCGTACGGGGTCCTTCGGCGGACTTGTACGGGGCCTTCGGTGGACTCCTACGGGGCCTTCGGTGGACTCGTACGGGGCCTTCGGTGGACTTGTGCGGGTCCTTCGGTGGACTCGTGCGAGGCCTTCGGTGGACTCGTGCGGGGACTCGTGCGGGTCCTTCGGTGGACTCGTACGGGTCCTTCGGTGGACTCGTACGGGTCCTTCGGTGGACTTGTACGGGGCCTTCGGTGGACTCCTACAGGGTCCTTCGGTGGACTCGTACGGGTCCTTCGGCGGGCTCGTACGGGTCCTTCGGTGGACTTGTGCGGGTCCTTCGCTGATCGCTCATCGGGGCTTCGGCGGACGCGTGAGGGTCTTCGCCGACTGCTGCTCGTGGGCGACGGGGTACTCACTTGGCCGACGACCGCTGGGGCGCTGTCACGCGAGCGCTTGTTTGGGCGCGGCCGGGGCGTCTTGGCGGAAGTCGGCGCCGTCCCAGCGATAGACTTCGCGGTCGATCTGCTGGCCCTCGACTCGATACACGCTAAACGCTGCTTCGCGGCCTGGGTGGCGCGAGGTGTTGGTCGCGGAGCTGATCCCGTGGACCGGCACGGGCGCGTTGGCGCCCGGGATCGTTCCTATGATCTCTCGGTGCTCGTGGCCGTGCAAGATCAACTCTGCGCCCTGCCGGGCGATGACCTGGCCGAAGGCTTGGAGATCGACCAAGTCATGGCGGCGCAGGGCCTCGCCGGGCATCACGGGGTGGTGGATCAACACGATCCGGGTCCGGCCCTCGACCGCGAGCTGCTCGAGCACGGCATCGAGGCGCTCGAGCTGCTCGCTGCCGACGGTCCCCACCGCGTACAGCGGCAAGCTCGCCTGCGCGGTCGAGACCCCGATGAGCGCGACCTCGTCAAAGCGCTGCACGAACGGATAGTACTGGCCATCCTCGTCGGTGCGCTCGCCCTGCATGAAGTGCCCCAGCATCGCCTCGAAGCGTCGGCTCCGCACCGAGCCGCGGGTGTAGGCGTCATGATTGCCTGGGATCACGGTCACGGGGAGCCCGATACCCGCGAGCTTGTCCGCGATGTGCTCGAACTCCTGCTCGAGCGCGAGGTTGCTGAGGTCACCCGTGATCACGACGCGATCAACCCCGAGCTCGCGGGCGTGCTCGACCAGGCGGTCGAACAGCCGGCCGTCGTGATGCTTGCCGCGCTTGAGCATCAGGTTGACCCCCCCGGTCAGCCGCTTGTTGAGGAACCGGTGGGCCCCGACCCCGCGCAGGCTCAGCAGGTGGATGTCAGAGCAATGAAGAAAGCACAGCGGCATGATCTCGTGAGCTCGGCGGCACCCGCCTGCCCACTATTTAGCACGCGATCCGCCCACCGTGGCAACGTGCGAAACCCCCGGTGAGGCAGCCACCAACCCCGACGAGCGAAGCGCCAGACGCGTCAGCCGCTGTGGTCGGCGAACCCCGTGCGCGTCCGCCGAAGCCACCCGATCCCCCTTCCAGTCCCCGTACACGTCCCCCGAAGCCACTCGAGCCCCCTTCCAGGGGGCCAAACATGCGGATGCGAACAGCCAGCCCCGAGGAGCGAAGCGACCAGAAGCCCCCGTACGCGTCCCCCAAAGCCACTCGAGCCCCCTTCCAGTCCCCGTACGCGTCCCCCGAAGCCACTCGAGCCCCCTTCCAGGGGGCCAAACATGCGGATGCGAACAGCCAGCCCCGAGGAGCGAAGCGACCAGAAGCCCCCGTACGCGTCCCCCAAAGCCACTCGAGCCCCCTTCCAGTCCCCGTACGCGTCCCCCGAAGCCACTCGAGCCCCCTTCCAGGGGGCCAAACATGCGGATGCGAACAGCCAGCCCCGAGGAGCGAAGCGACCAGAAGCCCCCGTACGCGTCCCCCAAAGCCACTCGAGCCCCCTTCCAGTCCCCGTACGCGTCCCCCGAAGCCACTCGAGCCCCCTTCCAGGGGGCCAAACATGCGGATGCGAACAGCCAGCCCCGAGGAGCGAAGCGACCAGACGCGCCAGCGGCTGCAGTCGGCGAGGTCTAAGGTCCATGTGGGGGTCTAGAGAAGCCGCAGTCGGCGAGGTCTAAGGCCTATGTGGGGGTCTAGAGAAGCCGCAGTCGGCGAGGTCTAAGGCCTATGTGGGGGTCTAGAGAAGCCGCAGTCGGCGAGGTCTAAGGCCTATGTGGGGGTCTAGAGAAGCCGCAGTCGGCGAGGTCTAAGGCCTATGTGGGGGTCTAGAGAAGCCGCAGTCGGCGAGGTCTAAGGCCTATGTGGGGGTCTAGAGAAGCCGCAGTCGGCGAGGTCTAAGGCCTATGTGGGGGTCTAGAGAAGCCGCAGTCGGCGAGGTCCAAGGTCCAAGGTCCATGTGGGGGATTTTAAGGATGATGCGAGGGGGGGCAGTTTTGTCTACATTTGCGGCGACATGCCAACCCTGCTCGAGATCGGTCGGACCCATACGTGCGGTGATTTGCGCCTGAGCAACGAAGGTGAGCGCGCGGTGTTGTTCGGCTGGGTCAACTCCCGCCGAGACCACGGCGGTCGCGTCTTCGTCGATCTGCGTGACCGCGAGGGCATGACCCAGGTCGTGTTCGGCCCCGATGTCGACGCCGCCGCCTATGAAGCCGCGCAGGCGCTGCGTGGCGAACACTGCATCGGCGTCGCCGGCAAGATCCTCCGCCGCGTCGACAACGACGGCAACCCCAACGCCAACCCCAACATGCCGACCGGCGAGATCGAGCTCGAGGTCGACAGCTTCGAGCTGTTCTCGAAGGCCGAGACCCCACCCTTCGACATCTCGAAGGACGACCGGCTCGATACCCACGAGAACTTGCGCCTGCAGTACCGCTACCTGGATCTGCGTCGGCCCTCGCTGCAGCGCAACTTCATCTTGCGGTCCCGACTCGGGACGATCACCCGCGCGCACATGTCCGATCTCGGGTTCCTCGAGCTCGAGACCCCGTACATGGTCAAGTACACGCCCGGCGGGGCCCGCAATTTCTTGGTCCCGAGCCGGCTCAACCCGGGCTGCTTCTACGCCCTGGCCGAGAGCCCGCAGATCTTCAAGCAGCTGTTCATGGTCTCGGGCTTCGACAAGTACTTTCAGATCACCCGCTGCTTCCGCGACGAAGATCTGCGCAACGATCGTCAGCCCGAGTTCACGCAGATCGACGTCGAGCTCAGCTTCGCCACGCCCGAGCGGGTGTTCGAGGTCATGGAGTCCCTGATGACCCGGCTGTGGAAGGATCTGCTGGGCGTCGAGATCCCCACGCCGTTCCGGCGCCTGACCTGGGCCGAGGCCATGGCTCGCTATGGCTCGGACAAGCCGGACACGCGGTTTGGCCTCGAGCTCTCGGATCTGACCGCGCTCACCCGTGGCTGCGGGTTCGCGGTGTTCGAGGGCGCCGAGCACGTCAAGGGGCTGTGCCTGCCTCCCGAGCACGGGCCGGGCTACGGTCGCGGCAAGATCGACAAGCTCACCGCGTTCGCCAAGAAGCGCGAGTCCGGCGGCGCCAAGGGCCTCGCCTGGGCCCGCGTCGAGGACGGCGGGACCTGGCAGGGCGGCAGCGCCAAGTTCATCGCCCCCGAGCTGCAGACCAAGATCAGCGCCGAGATGGGCGCCGAGCCCGGCTCGCTGCTGCTGTTCGTCGCCGACAGCTTCGAGACCACCCACGCGGTGCTCAACGCGATCCGCCTGCAGCTGCGCGACGAGCTCGACCTGCTGCCCAGCTCGGGACCCACGCTGTGGAACTTCTTGTGGGTCACCGACTTTCCCCTGTTCGAGCGCAACCGCGAGGGCAAGTGGGTCTCTTCGCACCACCCGTTCACGTCCCCGCGTGACGAGCACGTCGAGCTGCTGACCCGCGATCCCGGCCAGGTCCTCGCCCGCGCCTACGACCTGGTGCTCAACGGCAACGAGGTTGGTGGCGGCTCGATCCGTATCCACCGCGCCGACGTCCAGGCCAAGGTGTTCGAGGCGCTGGGCATGAGCGAAGAGGAGAAGCAGGCTAAGTTCGGGTTCCTGCTCGACGCGTTCAAGTATGGCCCGCCCCCCCACGGTGGCATCGCCCTGGGCGTCGATCGCCTGTCGATGTTGATGGCGGGAGCCGACAGCCTGCGCGACGTGATCGCCTTCCCCAAGACCCAAAAAGGTCAGGATCTGATGACCCAGTGCCCCACCCCCGCCGACGAACCGCAGTTGGCCGAGCTCTTCATCCGTCATCGGGCCCTGCCCAACGACGCAGCGAGCGACGCCGCCGACGGCGACGGGAAGACCTAGGAGTCCATCGTGAGCGCCGACGACAGCGACAGCAACCCTCGCCTCGAGAAGGCCGGGTCGGGGGCGGGATCGGGGACCAAGTCGGGGTCGGGAGCGCGAGACCCCTCGAGCTCCGCGTCCGCGTCCCTGTCTGGCTCCGGCATCAACGAGATCGTCCACACGATCGACGACGACACGACCGAGCAAGACCGGCTCGAGCTCGTGCAGTCCGCGTCCAGGCGCCACAACCAAGCCTCGGGTTGGATCGACAACAGCCCCGATGCTTCAGGTGGCGGCAAGCGACCTCAGCCAACCGGGTCGACCAAGCACCTGGGGAACGAGCGCTTCTTCGACCCGCTGCGGCTGCTGGCCGCCGTCGCAACCGGCTCGGCGATGTGGATCTCCGCCCCCGACATCGACGTCTGGTGGCTGGCATTTTTTGGGTGGGTCCCGCTCTTGTGGGCGATCCACGGGCGCCCGCCCAAGCACGCGTTCTTCTATGGCTGGCTGGCTGGCTACGTCGCGGTGTTCGTTGGCTTCTTCTGGATGAGCGAGCTGCTGACCCGCTTCGCCGGGTTTGGGACCGCGGGCGCGGCCGGGGTCACCAGCTTGTTCGCCCTGTTTCTGGGGCTGCAGTGGGCGCTGTCCGCCTGGATCACCCGGCACGTGTGCGACAAAACCGGCCGCTCGACGCTGCTGATCTTCCCCATGGCGTGGGCGGGCGTGGAGCTGCTCATGTCGACGATCAGCATCTTCCCGGTCCACATGGCGCTGAGCTGGGCGTGGCAGCCGCTGTGGATCCAGACCGCGGAGATCGGCGGGGCGCTGACCGTCAGCTTCGTCATGATCGCGATCAACGCCGCGCTGTGGGAGTGCATCCTCAGCTACATCGAGACCGGCAAGCTCGACAAGGTCGCCGTTGGCACCCTCGCCGCCTGGATGATCGGCGTACCCGCGTACGGTTGGGTTCGGATCAAGCAGGTCGAGACCCAGATGCAGGCCGCCCCGCAACTGCGCGTGGGCGTGGTCCAAGGCAACTTCGGGATCGAGACCTACAGCACGCCGGGCATGAAGCCCCTGCTGTTGCGGGAGCTCCAGCGGGTCACGGCGGCGCTGCAGGCTGACGGCGCCCAGGTGGTCCTGTGGGGCGAGACCGCGTACCCCTACGGGCGCTTCTCTCGCCAACACGAGCGAGATCTCGAGCTCAATGATCGTCGGCGGATCCAGCGTGGCTTCGACGTCCCGGTGATCGTCGGCCTGGTCACGCGCGACGCGACCGGCGAGAACCCCTACGCGTGGAACACCGCGTGGGTGCTGGACCAGGACGGGCGTTGGGGCGATCGCTACGACAAGAACTACCCGCTGATGTTTGGTGAGGCGGCCCCGCCCGGGGTGGATCCGGCCTGGTACCTCGACAAGATCCCGTCGGCGTCGCACCTCAACCGCGGTGACGGACCCGCTGCGATCACGGCGTCCGGCTACGAGTTTGGCGCGCTGATCTGCTACGAGGACATCTTGGCCTCGTTCACGCGCGAGGTCGCCAACGAGGGCGTCAACGCGCTCGTCAACCTCACCAACGACTCGTGGTTTGGCAAGACCCGCGAGCAGTCCGAGCACCTCGGCCTCGCTGTGTTCCGCGCGGTCGAGCACCGCAAGGGCCTGCTGCGATCGGTCAACGCTGGGATCTCGGCCTACATCGATCCAGTCGGTCGCGTGGTCGAGCAGACCGAGGTCACCGACTCCGACGCCGACCTGTTCCGCGGCGCCGAGGGCTTCTCCGTCGACGTGCCCATGATGTCGGCGCAGGGGCGGACGCTGTTCGGTTGGACCGGCAGCCTGTTCGGCTGGCTGTGCATTGGCGGCCTCGCCGGGTTGTTTGTCCACAGCCGCTACCGTCGCCCGCGCGAGGCTGCGCACGGCAAGCCAGCGCCTGATCAGGGGTCCTGAGCCCGCCGTCAGCGCGCCGCTGGTGTGACATCGCCGCGCGCGGTGCTAGTTTGTCCCGCGGTGGCATCCTACGACGAGATCAAGCAACGCGCGCGCAACAGCGATCCCGAGCGGATCGCCCGGCGCACTCGGTGGTTTCTGCTCGGAAGCATCGCGGTCACGCTGGCGCTGTACGTCGTGCCCTACGGCTTTGTCGTCGCGATGCCGCTGATCTGGCTCTCGACCTTAGTTCATGAGCTGGGTCACGGGTTCACGGCCGCGCTGCTTGGCGGTCATTTCAACAGCTTCGTGATGCACCCAGACGCGTCCGGTGCCGCGAGCTGGTCGGCGGGCGCCGGGTTCGGCCCGATCCGGCAGGCAATGGTCGCGGCGGGCGGGCTCGTCGGTCCGGCGATCATCGCGTCGATCGGCTTCGTGCTCGCGCGCAACCCCAAGGCCGCGCAGTACACCTTGATGGCTGGGGTGTTCGCGCTGGTCGGCATCGCTATCTTGGTGGTTCGCAACCCGTTCGGCTGGGGCTTCGTCGCGGGGCTCGTCGTGCTGCTCGCGGTGCTCGGGACCCGCAAGCAACCCGAGCCGGCGCAGCTCGGACTGGTGTTCTTGTCGACCCAGCTCGCGATGTCGGTGTTCTCGCGTGGGGACTACCTGTTCATGGAGTTCGCCCACACCGCCGACGGCGTGATGCCATCGGACGTCTCGCAGATGTCCAACGCGCTGTTTGGACCGTACTGGCTGTGGGGTGGCCTGTGCGGGCTGTTCTCGCTGGCGGTGCTCGGCGCTGGACTGTGGGTGTTCTTCAAGGGCTTCGACGGCCTGCGGCTCTGGCCTCGCAAGCCCGCACCGAAGTCGTCGTAGCACCCAAGCGGTAGCGAGGCTCCTCTGCATGGACATCGCCTCGCCTCGGTGAGCGACCTGAGCGGGTGCGGGGGTCGACGTGCTGATCGGGCAGCGCGCACGACCCGTGAGGGTCCCTCCGGGCACGGAGGGCTCAAGACGCTACTTTGCGTTGTCATGGATCGCTGTCGACGAGGTCGGGCTGTGGCTTCGGTCGGGCACTCGCAACGCCCTCTTATTGTGCCCGGAGCGACCCTCACGGGTCTTCTGTGCGCTTCTCGTCGTTCGCGACGGCGGCTACGCGCTCGGGATCGGGCAGTTCTTGGTCAACCACTGCTCCGCTCGAGCGGGCGACCTTCCACGCCTGCTGGCATCCATTGGTTTCGCGGGCGTACCTCGAGCATCGCCTGCGCACGCGGGCTCGGGTTGCGAGCGGGTTGTCATCGGCGGCTTCTTGCGCCACGCCACGCCACGCCACTGCACGTCGCTCGGATGCTCGCGTGCGACAGCGCCTGGATCGACGTCGTGCTCGGGGAGCGCTGTCGCTGCACCTGCGCGACCACTCGAAAGCAGGCGCAGCTCTCGACGGACGCGAGCATTCGAACGACCACCGCAAGCATCGAGTGCAACCTTCGCAACCAGCACTGTTGGACCCCAAGACGCCCCTCGATCCCGAGCGCGTAGCCGCCGTCGCGAACGACGAGAAGCGCACAGAAGACCCGTGAGGGTCGCTCCGGGCACAATAAGAGGGCGTTGCGAGTGCCCGACCGAAGCCACAGCCCGACCTCGTCGACAGCGATCCATGACAACGCAAAGTAGCGTCTTGAGCCCTCCGTGCCCGGAGCGACCCTCACGGGTCGTGCGCGCTGCCCGATCAGCACATCGCCCCCCGCAGACCGGCCCCCGACTCGTGCGGCCTCTGTCGCTCACCCGAAACGACCTCCTCGCGGGAAGGGAGATCTAGTTTGTTCGGGTACGCTCCTTTGCGCGGGCGCAAGCTCGACTCGAATACGCCGAATTTGGCGTGTCAAGGACGCTAGAGTCAGCAGGCTAGCCTAATGCCGGCAGGTGTCGTGGGTGACGCCGCTCGCGTCAGTGGAGGCGCCGCCGCTCACGGGGATCCCCAGCGCCCCCTCGGGTCGCGCCGCCCCGTCGAGCTGCCACCACAGCGGCGCGGCGTCGCGCGGGTGGTTGCCGAGCTCCGCCATCGTCGTCGCGTCGAACAAGCGCCCGTTGATCACGGTGTAGGCGACGTTCTCACTGGCCCGAATGTCGGCCAGCGGATCGCCCTCGATCACGGCGATGTCGGCGAGCTTCCCGACCTCGAGCGAGCCGATGTCAGCGTCCAGTCCGATGTAGCGCGCGCCGTTGAGGGTGCCCGCGCGCAGGGCCTCGTGCGGGCTCATGCCACCTTGGACGAACATCCACAGCTCCCAGTGCGCGCCAAGGCCCTCGCGCTGGCCGTGGGCACCAAGGTTCACGGCGACGCCGGCGTCGGCCAGCTGCTTGGCGATCTCGGCGGCCCGGAAGTGGTTCCAGTCGCCCTCGCCCACGTGCATGCGCCGGCGCGCGCGTGGGTCGACCCTGTCGCGCGGGACGTAAGCGAGCAGGCGATCGTGGTCCCAGACATCGGTGTGCTGATACCAGTAGTTCTCGCCCCAGATCCCGCCGTAGGCGACCACCAGCGTCGGGGTGTAGCCGACCTGCGTGCCGCCCCACAGCTGTCGGACGTCGTCGTAGATCGCCCCCACTGGGATCGCGTGCTCGACCCCGGTGTGGCCGTCGACGACCATGGTCATGTTGTGCTGGTACAGCGAGCCGCCCTCGGGCACGACCATCATCTCGAGCTCGCGCGCCGCCTGCAGCACCTTTTGACGCTGGTCTCGGCGCGGCTGGTTGTAGCTCTTGACCGAGATCGCGCCGATCGACTTCATGCGCCGCAGGTGCATGCGCGCGTCGTCGAGGGTCTCGACCTGCGAGCGAAACGACCCCTCGGCGCCGTAGAGGATCGTCCCCGTCGAGTAGATCCGCGGCCCCACGTCCTCGCCCGCGCGGACCAGCTCGGACGCAGAGAAGATCGTCAGGCTGTCGTTGCTGGGATCGTGAACGGTCGTGACGCCAAACCCAAGCTCGGCGTAGTGCAGCCAATTTTGCTCGGGCTGGATCCCGTGGGTGCCCTGCGGCCCGTGGGCGTGGACGTCGACGAGCCCGGGGATCAGCGTGTGGCCCGAGACGTCGAGCTGCGTGGCGTCGGCGGGGATCTGGACCTGATCGCGGGGACCGATCGCAACGATGCGGTTTTGGTCGATCACGATCGTGCCGTCCGCGATCACCTCGTCGCCCTTCATGGTCACGAGCTTGCCGCCAACCAGCGCCAGCTTGCCGCTCGGGACGTCGCTGGGCATGGAAAACCCAACGTTGACGACCTCGATCCTGGGCTCGGGCGTGGGCGCGAGCTTCATGACCTCGGTCTTGCTCGCGAATTCTGGATTGGTTGCGCGGACCTCCGCGAGGATCGCCGCGGCCTTTTGC
This sequence comes from Enhygromyxa salina, assembly GCF_000737335.2. Classification (GTDB taxonomy): domain Bacteria; phylum Myxococcota_A; class Polyangia; order Nannocystales; family Nannocystaceae; genus Plesiocystis; species Plesiocystis salina_C. The sequence continues at coordinate 63,664 of NZ_JMCC02000038.1, forward strand.
TCGTCGCCGCAGGCCTTCCAGACCGCGCCAACGTTGAAGCGCGCGACCGCCATGGCGCCGGGGAACGCGTCGTTGAGCAGGTCGTACTTGCGGGCTAGGTCCGCGCACTCGTCGGTGGTGAGCTGGTCGGCCTTGGCGAGCTCGTACTCCGCGTAGATCGCCTCGAGCTGGCGGACGGCCTGGGCGTTGCGCTCGGGCGCGCCGTCGAGAAACGCGAACACATCGTGCAGCGGCCGGGTGTGCAGCTCGGGACCCAGGACCCAGTGCAGGGCCTTGCCGTCGCCGGACCAGTGCACGAACCACCCGGCCTGTTCGCTGACCTTGCCAACCGGGAGCCCAGCGCCGCCGGGGCCGATCTCGACCGGCTTGGCGTCGTCGCTGCCAAGCTGCGGAAACGGGACCACGTAGACCCGAAAGCCCTCGACGAAGGCGACGAAGCGACCATCGGGGGAGACCGCGAACTGCTCCGCGCGGGCCGATTGGTAGTGCTCGCGGCGGTGCTTGCCGTCGAGCTCCATGCTGGTCAGCAGCCGCGCGTCTTCGGGGCCGTCTTCGAGCAGGTACACCCGATCCGAGCGGGTCCCAAACTGCGGCTCGACGCCGCTGCGGCTCACCCGGATTTCTTTGGGCACGGCCGCAGGCGCGCCGCGACGCGCTCGCTTGGTCCCGCCAAGCTCGATCGGCAGCGCGTAGACACCTGGCTGCTCCGACCACCGCGGCGAGACCAAGCCGCCGCCCGAGGTCCGGCGGTAGACCACGTGGCTGTTGTCCGGCGAGAGCACCGGCTCGACGTAGTGGCCGGGCTCGCCGCTGACGAGCTTGCCCTCGCCGCCGGTGATCGGGACCACCCGCACCGAGCCGAGCTCCGCGTCGTCCCAGCTGACATAGACGACCCACTGCCCGTCGCGCGAGAGGCTTGGGTAGTACTCGTGGTGATCGTCTTGCTTGGTCAGGCGCCGGACCTCGCCGGACTGCATGTCGCGGACGTAGAGCTTGCCGATCGCCTGGTAGACCAGCTTGCTGCCGTCGGGGCTCAGCTGTGGCCAGCGCAGCAGCTTGACGTCGAATTGGGCCGGCGCGACCTCGACCGGGAACCTGGCGGCCGCCGAGACCTGTCGGGTGTGCTCGACCCGAAACGGGATGTCTTTGACCGCACCCCCGCGCGCGCCGACCTCGTGGAGCTTGCCGCCAGCCCAGAACACCAGCGTCTGCGAGTCGGGGGTCCAGTCGATCTGCGGGTAGACCCCGTGGATCGCCCAGGTCTCTTGCATGTCGCGATCGAGCGCGTCGTAGACCGGCCACTCGGCGCCGCTGTCGAGCTCGCGCACGTAGAGCACCGAGTCCAGCTGCACCCGCCGGACGTAGGCCATGAGCTTGCCGTCGGGCGATGGGGTTGGCCGCACCGCTCCGCCAGCGCCACCGATATAGGGCTCGAGCCGGCCCTCCTCGAGATCGAGCCGCTGGATCGCGTAGATCTGCCCGTTCGGATCCTTGTTGTAGTCGAACGCCCGGCCTGGGGTCAGATCCTCGGAGAAGTAGAGGTAGCGCCCGTCGGGGGAGAACACCGGCTCACCGGCGTCTTTTTGCTCGGTCCGCTTGTTGGTCAGCTGCACCCCCTTGCCGCCGCTGCGGTGGTACAGCCACATCTCGCCCGCGCCGATGCTGCGCCGCGAGGTGAAGTGCTTGCGGGCGACGATGTACTCGCCGTCGGGCGACCAGGCGGGCGCGCTGAGCAGACGGAAGTCTTCGTCGGTCACCGGCCTGGGCTCGCCTGCCCCGTCGGCCGCGAGCACCCAGATGTTGTCACCGCCGCCGCGATCGCTGGTGAACGCGATCCACTTGCCGTCTGGCGAGAAGCGCGGCTGCATGTCCCACGCCATGCCCTCGGTCAGCGGCTTGGCCGTCCCACCCGCGCGCGGCAGTAAATAGAGATCGCCGAGCAGGTCGAACACGATCAGCTGGCCGTCGGGGCTGAGATCGAGGTTCATCCAGGTGCCGGTCTCGGTCGCGATCGAGATCTCGCGCGCGTCGCCCGGGGGCTGCTGCACGTCCCACTTGCAGTCCGAAGCATCCGGCTTGGCGCACAGCGTGGGCGGATCCATGCCCGCGTCGCGCAGCGTGGAGCCCGACGGCGCCATCACGGGTGTGTCGGGCCCCGAGGATGTGGGGGCACATCCGGTCGAGGCCGACACGCCCGCCACCGAGATACCAACCACGAGGAGCTTCGAGCAGCGATGGAGCCAAGCGCGTGTCATCTCGCCAGACTGTCGCACATCCGACCTGCGAGGTTTCGGGGTGCCCACGGCGCCCCCCGAAACACGGATAACTGCGTATTCGCCCCACCTTGATGTGGGATAAGTGATTACAAATATATCTCACATGGCTCATGGGTCATCACGACATGTGAGGCTCGAATTCGCCTAATCCTGCTCGAAAACGAGAATGAAGAGATCTGGCCATGATCATTTTGTCATTCGAAGCCAAATTTGGCCGCGTTTGGCCACTCACCGGATGACATTTTCCTTGCCAAGATTCTTGTAATGAAGCTAACTAGGAAAGTCGATTTGATCCTTTGATCGGCCTGACGGTTTGACCAGCCCAGGCCCCCAGATCGGCCCCCCCCTTCCTGCCTACTCGGCACCACCGACCACCGACCACCGCCGAGGCCACGACCATGACCCGCCGCATCCCCCTGTTCGCCGCCCTTCTCGTTCCCACCCTCGCGCTCGCCACCGGCTGTGATTTACTGGACCAGCTCGGCCAGCGCACCGGCGTCGTCGACGTGTTCACGACGAGCCACAGCACCCCCGACGAGTCCGGCAACATGCCAACGCGCAACGGCGACCAGCTCGTGTTCGCCAACGACATGGGCTGGGACGTGTTCGTGAACGAGGCGTACGTGACAACCAGTGCCGTGACGCTGCTTGGCTGTGACGGCGAGCGCTTCAACGTGGAGATGTACTGGGGCGCGCTCGCAGAGAACGTTGGCACCACCGCAGACGCGGAGGTCGAGGGTATGGGCGGCGTCCGGGCCGATTCGGGCACCTACTGCGATGTGCTCGTCGAGTACGGCCCCGCGGATGAGGTCGACAACCCCGCAGCCATGGGCGCGACGGTGTACCTGACCGGCTCAGCCGTGCGCGGCGACGAGCACGTCGACTTCACCTGGCGCACCGACGCAGCGCTCGACGTCCAGGTCGACATCAGCAAGGTCGCGAGCGGCAAGCCATTTTCGATCAGCGAAGATCAGCACTTCTCGAAGAAGCTGACGATCAGCAAGGCGTACAACCACTTGTTTGACGGCGTGGACTTCAGCGAGACGCTCGAGCAAGCAGACATCGAGAATCTGCTCGCCGACGGTCTAGACCAAACCACGGTCGCCTTCGAAGGCACCAACCTGCCTTCGTTCTGATGGCCGCCTGACGGCCGCCTGACGGCCGCTTGACTCCCCGGGGGGCTCCTTTAGTGGAGCCTTTCGCGTTTGGTCGCCTCGCTCCTCGGCGTTTCTTGGGGTGGCGAGCTGCGAAGATGCGCGGTTCGCTCGCTTTTGGGGTAGGCGATCCCGGGTGGGGGTCGACCCGCCGCCGGCTCACGTGCCGTTGGGGGCGCCCTGGGTTGGGCTGAGGTGACGCTCCCGGCCCACCACGGGCGGAGGCGGGCGGGATTGGCCGAAATTGCCAGAGAGTGTGCTGGAGTGATCTTGGCGCGCCGCTGCTCTTGCGAACGCGGCGGCACCCCCCTACCCTCCGCCCCGTGAGCAAGGACGACCACATCGAGTTCGACGGCGTCGTCATCGAAGTCCTCACCGGCGGCATGTTTCGGGTGAAGATCGATGACGATCACTCGGTCATCGCCCACCTCGCCGGGAAAATGCGGAAATTTCGAATCAAGGTCGTCTTGGGCGACCGGGTAAAAGTCGCCGTCTCCCCCTACGATCCCAACCGCGGACGCATCATCTACCGAGTGCGGTAGATTGTGAGCGTGAGCGCGGAGCCAAAACCAGACTTCGAACTGCTCGAGTCCTGGCGCGCGGGTGATGAGCGCGCAGGTCGCGAGCTGTTCGCGCGCCACTTCGACTCGATCTATCGGTTCTTCCGAAGCAAGGTCGACGACGCCGCCGAAGATCTGACCCAGCAGACCTTCCTTGGCTGCGTGAAGGGCAAAGATCGCTACCGCGGCGACGCCAGCTTCCGAACCTACCTCTACACGATCGCCCGCAACCGTCTGTACACCCACATCCGTGATCGCCAGCGACGCGACGCGGTGCTCGAGGTTGGCCAGCAGTCAGTCGCGGATCTCGGGCTTGGCACGGCGACCGCCCACATCGCGGCCCGCGAAGAGCAAAAGCTGCTGTTGACCGCGATGCGGCACCTCCCGCTCGAGATGCAGGTCGCGCTCGAGCTGCACTACTGGGAGGGGCTCAGCGTCCGCGAGATCGCGGCGGTGATCGATACCCCCGAGGGCACGATCAAGCGACGGCTGCAGCGCGCCCGGCAACGGCTCGACGAGCTGATCGTCGAGCTCGCGTCCAGCGATGAGCTGCGCCGCAGCACCCAGGCAAACTTCGACGACTGGGCCAAAGCGCTGCGCGACGACCTGCTGCCAACACCCGCCGACGAGGACCGCTGAGCGACCCGTGGCCACCCCGCTCGAGGCCATGATCGGCCAGGTCCTCGATGACCACTATCGGCTCGACGCGCTGCTTGGCGCGGGGGGCATGGGCGCGGTGTACCGGGCCCGGCACACCAGCTTACAAAAGGATGTCGCGGTCAAGGTCCTGCACCCCGACATCGGCGGCGATCCGTCGATCAGCAAGCGCTTCGATCGCGAAGCCCACAGCGCCTCGCGGCTCGATCACCCAAACTGCGTGCGCGTCAGCGACTTCGGGACCACGCCGGACGGCGTGAAGTACCTGGTCATGGATCTGCTCGAGGGCAAGGAGCTCGGCGCCTCGCTCGGCAAGCCGTGGGATCCGGCGCAGGCCTGCGTCGTGCTCGATCAGATCCTCGCCGGGCTCGAGCACGCCCACCACTGCGGCATCGTCCATCGCGACCTCAAGCCCGAGAACGTGTTCATGGTCGAGGACATCCACGGGCAACAGGTCGCCAAGATCGTCGACTTTGGAATTGCCAAGCTGCTCGACGCCGATGGGGCCGCAGAGGTCCTGACCCGGGCGGGCATGGTGTTTGGGACCCCGCGCTACATGAGCCCCGAGCAGGCCGCTGGCGGCAAGGTCGACGAGCGCAGCGATCTCTACTCGGCCGGGCTGCTGGCGTTCGAGCTGCTCAGCGGAAGGCCGCCGTTCGAGAGCGATGATCTCGCGGCGATCCTCCGCATGCAGATCATGGCCCCGCCGCCGCCGCTGCCGACCACCGTCCCGGCCCCGCTCGCGGCCTGGGTCGAGTCGCTGATCGAGAAGTCACGCCACCAACGGCCGGCGTCTGCCGAGCTCGCCCGGGCGCAGCTCGCCGAGCTGCGCGAGCACCTGCGTGAGCGCAGCACGACGGCCCGGGGGGCGGACGGCCAGACCGATCCCCCGATCGACGCCCTTGGTGCCACCAACGAGCTGGCCGCCGCCGACCTCACCGCCGCAACCGGTGAGCTTGGCCAGGCCGTTCACGCGCCGCTGCCGAGCAAGCCCGAGCACATGCCCGGTCACACGGTCGCTGGCCGGTTCCGCTTGATCGCGCTGCTGGGTGTCGGCGGGATGGGAGCGGTGTTTCGCGCCGAGGACAGCCAGACCGGCACGCCGGTCGCGGTCAAGATCCTCCACGCGGCGCTGGCCGATGACGAAGAGCTCGCGGCCCGGTTCGAGCGCGAAGCCCAGACCGCCAGCGAGCTCGATCATCCCAACATCGTCCCGGTGTTCACCCACGGCACCACCGCGGGCGCGGGCAACCTGGCCCACTACTTGGTCATGCCGCTGCTCGAAGGCGTCGAGCTGCGCGAGGTGATCCAAGCTGGCGTTGGCGTGGATCCAGTCCGCGCCGCGCACCTGGTGCTGCAGCTGCTCCACGCCCTCGCCCACGCTCACGCGCATCAGGTCGTGCACCGCGACCTCAAGCCCGAGAACGTGTTTGTGATCCGCGACGGCGCGGGCAACGAGGTCGTCCAGCTCGTCGATTTTGGCCTCGCCAAGGTCGCGGAGGCTGGCGCGTCTCGGCGGGCGCTGACCCAGTTCGGGCAGGTGTTTGGGACGCCCGCGTACATGAGCCCCGAGCAGTGTCGGGGCGAGATCGTCGACGCGCGGACCGACATCTATGCGACCGGCGTCATCTTGTACGAGCTGCTCGCCGGCCACCCGCCGTTCATCTCCACCGATCCGGTGACGCTGCTGCGCATGCAGCTGGCCAGCGAGCCCCCCGCGCTGCCGCTGCGGGTGCCCGTGGCCCTGCGCGAGCTGGTCGCGGACTTGTTGATCAAGGACCGCGACCGCCGGGTGCCCGACGCGATCACGGCGATCACGGCGATCGAGGCCGCGCTGGCCGGCCCAGGCTCACACGCCCAGCCCCCACCAACGGCCTCCGGCGCGACGATGTTCGCCGACGCGCCGATCCCCGCCGGGGCATCGCACGCCCACAGCCCGAGCCCCATCGGGATCCACGGGGCTCCGGGGGCATCGCACGCTCACGCGCCGACACCTCCCGGGCTGCCCCTGGCCCCGGCCAGCACCAACAAGATCCCACGCAGCTGGCTGTACGCAGGCGCGGGCGTGTTTGCGATCTTGATCATCATCGCCCTGCTCCCAGGCGGGTCGGCCAGCGACGGCGGCGAGCAAGGCGACGACGGCGAGCAGCCAGCCGACACCGCGGACGACAACGGTGGCAACACCCACCGCGACGAGCCAGACGGCGCACACGCAAAAGAGCGGCCCAAACCCGACGGCTCGGTGTACGTCGAGATCGATCGTCTGCTGATCGCCAGGGACACCGCCACGGCCTTGCAGGTGATCGCCCAAGCCCGCGACGAATTTCCCGAAGACGGCGGTCTACTCTGGCGAGACGGCCGCGCGCTGGCCCTCGCTGGCGGCGACGCCAACCGCGTGACCGCGCTGCACCGCTACGCCGAGGCCGCCGCATCCGAGGCCTCCCTGGCCAAGCAGACCGAATTCGAGGCCGAGCTGCGCAACCTCCTGCGTGACAAGAAGCTGCGCAGCGTCGCGATTGATGTAGCCGTGCGCGATCTAGGCGGACTTGGCCACACCTTCTTGCTCGAGGTCATCAACGACGAGACCAGCACCCTCGGCTACGTCACGCGCCACCGGATCATCGACGAGCTCCAGCACGATCCCAGCATGGTCGCGCGCATGGATCTGCGCCGGCAGCTGGCGCTGGATCTGCGCGAAGCAGCCGACTCCCCGACCCCATGTGGGGCGTTCAGCAAGGCTCTCGACACGATCGTCGACAGCGACGATCCCTACTACCTCGACGCGCTGCACGACCGCGCGCTCAGGGTCCCCGATGCCCCCGGACCCGGCGAAGCCGAGAGCGCGTGCGTTGGCCTGGACGCCAAGCTCGCAAAAGTCCAAGGCCAGCTCGCCGCCAACCACCCCGAGGCCGCCGCCAAGGCCACAAAGGCGGCCAAAAAGAAGAAGAAAAAGTCCGGCCCCTTCCGGGGAATTTTTTAGTTTTTTTTAGACCCCCACAGCCGCCTTCGCACTTCGCAGGTCACTCGCTTCGCTCGCTCCCAATGGGCTAGCTGTATGCGACCGCATGTGTGGCCCCCTCGAAGGGGGCTCTTGTCTGGGCACCCACGGCCACCATACGGCGCTCCATCCTCATCTTGTCTGGGCACCCACGGCCACCATACGGCGCTCCATCCTCAGTTGGACCCCCCCTCGCACTTAGCGAATTCATGTTGGGAGGGTGCGCCCTCGCACTTCGCTAGTTAACGTTGGGAGGGAGCGCCCTCGCACTTAGCGAATTCATGTTGGGAGGGTGCGAAGAAGTTGGGCGGGAGCGAAGGAGGATGGAGCGCCGTATGGTGGCCGTGGGTGCCCAGACGAGAGCCCCCTTCGAGGGGGCCACACATGCGGTCGCATACAGCTAGCCCATTGGGAGCGAGCGAAGCGAGTGACCTGCGAAGTGCGAAGGCGGCTGTGGGGGTCTAAAAAAAAGCCCCCTGCTAGGGGGCCACACATGCGGTCGCATACAGCCAGCCCATTGGGAGCGAGCGAAGCGAGTGACCCGCGAAGTGCGAAGGCGGCTGTGGGGGTCAAAAGCTAAACTGGAGGCCGTAGAGGCCGATGAGGGAGGCGTTCGAGAACAGGCCGAACACCGGGTCGCTGCCGGCGATGTCGACGGCGACCGAGGTCTGCTCGCGCAGCATCACGCGGCCTTGCACGACCAGGGAGACCCAGCGACGCAGCGCGACGCGGGCGTCGAGGCTGGGCGAGATGATCCAGTTGAAGCGGCCCGTGTTGGTGACGTCGCCGTTGTTGATCGGCCATGAGCCGCCAACCCCGACGCCAAGGCTGAACGACAGCGGGGGGATCACGTCGACGATCACGGCCGGCTCGAACAGCAGCCGGGCCCAGGCCAGCTTGGCGGCGAGCTGACGCTTGGGCTCGCCGATCGATCCAGGGCCAAAGTACCCCCACTGCCCGAGCGTGCCGCCAAGCCGCAGCTCGTAGGCGACGCGGGCGTAGCGGGGATCTCGAGGACGAAAGTTTGCGGCCAGCTGACCGAGCGCGGTGAAGTAGACCTGGCGCCCGAGCTCGTCGGGGGCGTCGGCGTACATGATCGCGATGCCGCCGCCTTGGGCCAGGGTCACGTTGAAGGTCAGCAGCCGGGCGGTCTCATGGACCTTGCCAAAGTCGACGGCGCCGTCACGGATCTCGGCGGCCCCCTCTTGGTAGCGACGGTCACCGACCAGCCGATAGCGCAGCGGATCACAGCTGGCCCCCGGCGCGAGGATCCGCAGTGCGTCGACGTCGGCGACTGCGTACCTGCGCGAGCTCCCATCGTTCTCGAGCAGCTCGACGTGGCTGATGCGGCTGCCCGGCACGTCCCGGCTCCACCCGTCTAGCGCCGCCCCAAGGTAGATGTGATCGCCGTCCACGTAGGACGAGAGGACCTGGCCGGGCCGCTGAAGGATCTCGTTCCAGCGCTGATCGGGGTCGGTCTTCTGAAAGCTGACCGCAACCGGGGGCGAGACATCGACCCACTCGTCGTCGTGCGCGTCGTTGGGATCGCCACCCGCGGGGCACAGGTACTGACAGGTGCCGTCCGCCAGCGGCGTCGCCTCGCAGCTCAGGCCGCCCTCGAGGGTCGCGGTTGGACACGTACCGATCGCCCAGACGCACGCGGGCGGGGCCCAGATGAACGCGAGCTGGTGCGGATCGAGGCGCAGCTCGCCCTCGGGCCAGGCGGTGTCCCAGCTGGCGGCGAACCGGGTCGCGGTCGGGGTCTCGCCGGCGATCGGCGGGAGCTCGACCTCGAGCCGCCCAAACCCCTCGGCGCGCGGCAGCTCCACGTGCATGCGCGCCGAGCCTTGCAGCGGACCGATGCAGGTGTGCACGTCGAGATCGACCCCGTGGGCGCGCAGCTGCAGCCGGGCCCGATCCGACTCGCGCAGGCGCACGCCGGGCAGCTCGACCTCGACCCCGTGACAGCGCGGAGCCAGCGGCAAGGCCACGAGCTCGCTGTGATCCGAGCCCTCTTCGGCTCGAAACGCGCGGGTGTGGGCGTCGTAGTGACCGCCAAGGCTGCGGGCGGTCACGACGATCCGGCTCAGATCCGCCTGCACGCCGATCGTTGCCACGCCGCCGGTCAGCTTCAGCGACTCGAGCAGCGGCGGCGAGCCCTCGAGGTGCTCGAGCATCATCACGAGCACCCGTGGATCGCGTGTCGATCGATCGGCGACCAAGCTGTCCGAGGTGCACGCGACCCACAGATCATCCGCCAGCACGTTGGCCTGCGGAAGCTCGACCCGAGGCAAGCACGCGCCACCGGCCTCGCAGGGCCGCTCGTCGCTGCCGCTGCCCCAGGTCGCCGGATCGAGGACCAGGTCGTTGACCTGGGCGAGTTCGGTGCCCGCGTGCGGCAAGAACAGCTCGCTGAGCCGCTGTCGCGTGCGCGGACCCTGGCCCTGCGACACCACGCACAGGTGCGTGGGCACCTCGCCGATCTCGGGGCGCAGATCCACGGTCACGACCCCGTAGGGCTTGGCCGCGTGGGCCAAGCTGGGGATCAACAGCGCCACCAACAAGGCCGTGATCACGACCCAGAGCTGCTGGATCACTCGCACGCGCTGGCGCTCGCTTCCCCGCACAACGAGTAGCCAGCGCAGTCGCGCGGCGAGAAGCTGCTGGTTCGACTGCGCCGCCGCTCGACCCGACACGTGTAGCAGGTGTCTTGATGCATGAAGCTGGCTCGCCGGTTGTTGGTGCGGCTGAGCAAGGTGTAGCGATCCTCGTGGAGGTGACACCAGTCGTGCAAGTCGGCGCTGGGCGGCGTCGGTGACGTGCGCTCGGGCTCGCTCGGTCCAGCGTCCGCTGGGCTCGCGTCTGCCGTGTCGCTCGAGTCGGTCGAGTCGGTCGAGCCCAGCGCGTCGCCCGTGTCGGCCGCCAGCTCGGGGCCGGGCGGGGCGAGCTCCGGCGTGCGGGCGGGCTGCTCGAGAGCTGGATTGTTGGAGACGGTGTTGGGGTCTGACGCGGTCGCGTCAGCGGCATCGAGCGCGGCGACCTGCGGGGGCGTGTCGGCGGCGAACCACCCGAGCTCAGCCCCGACCAGGGTCACCGCCGCGGCCACGATCACGGCCGCGATCGCGATCGAGCGCCACGGCGAAGCTGGCTCGGGCAGCGCGGTCTGTGCTGGCCCCCGCGCGACGCGTTCGAGCTCGGCGAGCAGCGCCGCCATGTCACGGTGACGAGCGTCGTGCGCTGCCGCGAGCCCGCGCGCGATGATCCGCCCGAGCTCCACGGGCACCTCGGTGTCTGTCGGCGGTTCGACGAGGCGGCCCTGCTTCACGGCCTTCACGTGGGCTGGGAGGTTGTTCGATCCGTACGGGAGCTGGCGATAGATGCCTTCATAGAGCGACGCACAAAACGCGAACTGATCGCTGCGCTCGTCGGCGGGCCGCCCGGCGTAGAGCTCGGGCGCCATGTACAGCGGCGTCCCCAGCAACACGCCGGTCTCGGTCAGGCCGCCCGAGAACGCGGTCGGAAGCTGGGAGATGTCTCGCTGGTCTGGATCGGCCGTGGGCGCCGTGAACGGTGGTTGCGCTGCCTCGCCGTCGGTCTTCGTTCGCTCGTTGTCGGCTTCCGTGGCCGGGGTGTCTTCAGATCGGGTGAGGGCTGCTCGCCCGCTTGCGGACGCCGTCGTGGACTGGTCCACCGTGGGCAGCGAACGGATCGGCTGCTGGATCCGGGCGAGCCCAAAGTCGAGCACGCGCACGCGCCCGTCGTCGCCCACCAACACGTTCTCGGGCTTGAAGTCGCGGTGGATCAGCGCGACCTCGTGGGCGGCCGCGAGCCCGCGCCCGGCGGCGATGAACAGCTCGAGGACCTCGCGCCAGCCAGCGTGTGGACGATCTTCGAGCCAGCGCCGAAGGTCGCTGCCCGCCACCAATTCCATGGCGACCCACACCTGCCCATCGTCGGCGCCAACATCGAACACCGTGATCACGTTGGGATGCGAGAGCTTGGCCATCGCCCTGGCCTCGCGCTGCATCCGAGCGCGGGCCTTTTCATCGGTTGCCGAGTCGGCGTGCAGCAGCTTGACCGCGACCGCCCGGTCGAGCTCGGGATCGTGGGCGCGATAGACCACGCCCATCCCCCCAGCGCCCAGCCGCGACTCGATCACGTAGCGCCCGAGGGTGAGCCGCTCTTGTGGCTCTTCGGCCTCGAGCCCCGCGAACAACGCGGCCGCGATCCCAGCACGGGCGCGCTTGGCTTCGAGGTCGCCGTAGGCCGGCGCCGCCTCACGCAACGCATCTGGGCTGTGCTCGACCATGCTCGTCGCCCGCTCGACCGCAGACAGCTGGCAAATGGTAACAGAACCCGCTCAGCATTCCCCAGCTTCGGGGATGCTCTGGGCCGCCCACGTGCACCACGACAGCCACGTCCACCCGAGCGCGCCCCGGCCCGCACGCTGGTCTGCGTAGTAGTGGATGCACGCCGCGTGATCCGAGCCACCCACCGACTCCCCCGCGAGCGAGGCGAGCTCGAGCACGTGATCGCAGGTCGCCTCCACGCTCGGCGCCGCGGCCATCGTTGCCCCGATCACCACCCCCATCACTGTACCCGCGATCAGCCCCGCCCGGCGTACCCGGCTGGCTTGCCCACGGTGGCGCTGGGGCTCCACGCCGCCACGGTATGTGGTTCTCGTCCAAGAGTCACGACGATCGACTGGGGCTTCGGACTCGGACATGGAACGCGTCGACAGCGGGGCGAGCCGCGACTGGGGTCGCGCCATGATCGAGCGCGCCGGTGAGCTCGCGGCCTTGGCCACCGCCGGATGCAGGGTCATCACCGCGCTCTCGTTCGAGTCGGCGGGCAAGCGGATCGCTTCGCTGAGCCTGAACTCGCTCCGACTGTGCATGGCGCTGGTGTCTCTGGTCGTGTGGGGCTTGGTCACTCACCCGCGGCCACGCGCTGCCGCCGTCCAGCTGGCCCCGACCGGCGTCGCCGCGAGCCTGATGGCGACCACGCGGATCCTGATGCTCCCGATCATCTGGATCCGCGGCGAGCGGTTTGGCTGGGCGGGCGCGCTTGGAGCGGTGATCGCCGTGGCCGGCGTGGCGATCTTGCTGCTGTAGACCCAGGACTGCTGAATTTCCCAGGGCGCCGTGACAAGTCGCGAGTCGCCCCCTACCCTGCGCGTGTGCATGAGCTCGTCCCCGCACTGCTCGCCGCGTCACTGGCGGCGTGCACAACCCAGACGCCGACCAACGCCGAGCTACCTGCCGAAGCCGCGCCCGCAGCCGGGTCCGGGGTCGGCTCCAAAGTCGGTGAAAAGGCGCCGCTCGTTCGCGTCGAGCTCGCGCTCGTCGATCCAGCCGCCCGCGCGCGCTTGGCCACCCGACTGGCCGCGGAATCGGGCCCCGAAGGCCCGCTCGCCAACGCCGACGCGCTCGTGGCCGTGCGCCACGAGATCGAGCCCGGCTGGCACATCTACTGGCAAAACCCAGGCGAGTCCGGACTGCGCACCAAGCTGGCGATCACGGCCACGCACGCGAGCGCTGGCGCGGTCTTGTACCCGGCGCCCGAGCGCTTCACGAGCGAGGGCGGCCAGGTCACCTACGGCTGGAGTCACGAAGCCGTGCTGTTCGTCCCGCTCACCAAGCTGGAAGCCGGCGCCAGCCTCGAGCTCACCAGCAGCTACCTCGCCTGCGCGCAGAGCTGCATCCCCGGCTCCACCACCTTGACCGCCAAGCTCGACGAGCTCCCGATCGCCAGCGACCCAACCACCCTCGCCATGCTCGAGCGCGTGCCCGAGCCAGCCGGCGAGCGCGTGGCGGCGGCCTGGGCAGACGGCAAGCTGACCGTCACGCCCCGCGGCGAGCTCGAGCTCGCCGAGCTGTTCCCGCTGTCCACCGACACCGCGCTGCTCGGCAAGCAGGTGGCTGCAGCCGACGCGCTGGAGCTGCACTACCGCTTCACCGGATCCCCGCCTGACGGCGCCCAGGGTGTGCTGCGCGCGACCCTTGCTGGCGAGCCCCGCTGGCTCGAGCTCGACGTCGCCTGGCCCGAATCCAAATAGACCCCCACGCTTGTCTAGGAGCCCACGACCATGAAGCCCAACCATTCGACCCTCGCCCTCGCCCTCTCGAGCTGCCTGCTCACGGCTTGCGGCAGCACCAGCGACGACAGCAAGACGGAGAAGCCCAAGGACGCGGCCGCCGAGCCCGCCGCCACCCCGCCTTCCGAGCCCGCGCCCCAGCCAAACCCGGGCTACGAGGGCCACCTGCTCACGGCCCTGGGTGATCTCGCGGCCGGCGGCCCGGTCAAGGCGGCCGAGACCAAGCCCTACGGCTGCAGCGTCAAGTACGCAGACGCGGGTGCCGAGCCGACCGCCAAGATTGGCGAGCCCGCGCCCGCCTTCAGCCTGCCCAACCTCGAGGGTGAACAGGTCTCGCTCGCGGACTTCGCCGGCAAGACGGTGGTGCTCGAGTGGTTCAACCCCGACTGCCCGTTCGTGAAATACGCCCACAGCGAGGGCCCGCTCGCAAGCTTGGGCAACGAACAACAACAAGCTGGCGTGGTGTGGCTGGCGATCAACTCGGGCGCGGCCGGCAAGCAAGGCGCGGGGGTCGAGCGCAACAAGCAGGCCAAGGCCGAGTGGAACCTCGCCCACCCGATCCTGATCGATGAGGACGGCGCGGTCGGTCACAGCTACGGGGCCAAGACCACGCCGCACATGTTCGTGATCAACCCCGAGGGCAAGCTGGTGTTCGCGGGCGGCCTCGACAACGCCCCGCTTGGGCGCGTGGACTGAGCGTCCCCACCCGCAGCGCGGGCCCTCGCGCGAGCCACTCGTTGGCCCGCGAGTTCGTCGAGCGAGCAACCGTGACGTTCGAGGACGACTCCGAGTCGCTCGTGGGTCCACCTCGCTACGTCGGCGATCTCCTCGTGGGTGGGAGCGCCGAGCTCGTGGGAGCGCAGCGCGCTCGACCCTGCCTGAAGGGTCGCGCGAGGGTCGTTGCGGCTGACAGAGGTCTTCGCGACGCTCGCACACGCGTTCCCGGAGTTGACAGACACCTCTGTGGGCCCCGCAGACGCGTGCGTGGAATTGACAGACCCGTCTGCGGCGCCTCCGAGCGGGTGCTGGAGTTGACACAGGCGTGCGCGGGGGCGCGGGTGGTCTCGTCGACTCGCGCAGGTGGTTCGCGGCCGCGACCGATCGCTCTTCCGACTCGACGAGCGCCTCCGCAGCGCCGCGAAGGTGTCTGATGGCCGCCAGCGCTGCTTCGACGGCCAAACAGAGCAGTGTGTGGCTTGCAAAGACCCGTCTGCCGGCCCAACACAGACCACTGCGAGCCGCGCGATCGCCTTTGACGCTGCTGCGCTCGTCTCGCAAGGTTCACTGCTTGGACTGAGCTTGGGTGTTGGCTCGGCGTATGCTGTGCTGGGTCAGGAGGCGCCCGCGGCCAGGCGCTTTTGCGCTTCAATGATCCCGCCCGCGCCCAGCCGTAGCAGCGTCTCGGCCAATCCGCGACCCAGCTCGGCGGCCTGGCTCGCCGTGCCGACCTTGCGAGCGTCGAACAGCGGCGCGCCCGAGGGATCGATGACCAGCCCGCGCACGTGCAGGCCGTCTTCAGCCAGGCGCGCGTGACAGGCCATCGGGACCTGACATCCACCCTCGAGCCGGGCGAGGAAGGCCCGCTCGGCCGCGGCGAGGATCGCGGTGGGCGGGTGCTCGAGCGGCGCGAGCAGCTCGTGCACGGCCGGATCGTCGGCCCGGGCCTCGATCGCCAAGGTTCCCTGACACGCCGCCGGACAAAAGCGCTCTGGATCGAGGTACTCCGCCACCTGCGCGTCGAGGCCCAAGCGCTGCAGCCCCGCGGCCGCGAGCAGCACGACATCGACGACACCTTGATCGATCTTCGCGAGCCGGGTCTGCAGGTTGCCGCGGATCGACACGATCTCGACGCCAGGGTTGAGGCGCTTGGCCAGCGCCGCGCGGCGCAGGCTCGAGGTCCCGACCCGCGTCCCCGCCGGCAGCTGCTCGAGGCTCGCGCCC
>NZ_JMCC02000039.1 GCF_000737335.2 Enhygromyxa salina
GTGTCGACGCGCGCGCAGGCGCAGCCGAGCACGTGTCGAGTCGGGCCGACTGGGGCTAAGAAGCAGGCCCTATTCGGCCTTCTTCTCCTCTTCTTCCTTCTCCTCGCACTTCATCATGCCTTCCATGTCGGACGCAGCCATGACGCACTTGATCTGCTTGTTGTACGCGTCGGCGCCCTTCTTCTCTTTTTCCTTGTCGAGATCGGCCACGCACTTCTCGGTGTACTTCTTCACCTCTTCGTCCGTGGGGGCCTTGGCGCCTTCGGCGTCGCCCATCTCTTTTTTCATGATGTCCATGACGTGGTTGCACACGTCCTCGTTGGACGGGGTGCAGGCGGCAAGGAAGGGAGTGAGGGCGGCGAGCGCCAGGAACTTGTGGAACGTCTTCATGGTGGGAACCTGTCGGGTTGGATCGGGTAGGAGGTCACGTTCCGGGATCTGGCGATCCGTCGAACTCGTGCGCTCTCCTTGGGACGGCGAGGGTCCCCAGCAAACGACCCGCTTGCAAGCGAATTCTGCGGAGAATGATCACTTCAGGTCTGGCCCCGGCCCCGAGGGCCTGCGCCGCTTCGAGCCGAAATGGGCACCAAGGGCCGGGAGATCGGGTTCTGCGAGGTCTGGCACGTTATCGGCAGCTGCGATCTCCACGGGTCTGAACGTGCCCGCGTTTACAAACCGCGGGCGCGACAACGAGCTGTTTGATCAGTGATGAGCGGGGAAGGCGGACCCAGCGCCCGGCCAAGCTACGCACCAGATCACCCCGCCGCACCGGCCCAGCAAGCACCGGCCCAGCAAGCACCGGCCGGCGCCCCAAACAGATCCGTCCACGCGCCGCGGATCCAAGCCCCCGTGTCCCGCCAGTGTCGCGACCCAAGCGGCGGTCCAAGCCGCAGCGTCCCTGGCCACGCTCGACTCGTGTCGAGCTCCACGGCCACGCGCGTCCACCCGCGACCCGTGGTGATCGGCACCGTGCCCGGCTCGCCACCCAGGGCCCAGTGCAGCTCGTCCACGGTCACCAAGGCCTCGCGCGGATGAGCGCCAGCGCGAGGCGGAGACCACGAGGCGTCGATCACATGTTGGGCCACACCAAGCAACAGCCGGGCCCCGAGCTGGGCCTGCGCGTTGGGGACCGCGACCAGCTCGAGATCCGGCAGCCCAAAGTGCGCCATGCCGACCGTGCTCAACCATCGCTGGTCCCGCTGGGTGCGCGAGCTGGGGATGCACAGATGGTTGACGGCGTGGACGCGACCATCGGCGGGCGCCCGCACGCGCGCACACACCCCGAACGTGGCCGCGCTGCGACGAGGGTCCACGACCACGCCCCCCAACAGCTCCGCGAGCGCGTGGGCGACCGACAGCGCGGCCCACAGGCCCGGCCGCCGCGGACCTTTGCGATCTGGACAGCGGACCGCGATCACACGCTCCCGTCCAGGCCGCGGCTCGGTTCGCGGCTCGAACACGGCGTCCTGCGTCCACTCGACGCTGCCGTCCTCGAGCAGCTCAGCCACGACCAACTGCAGCCAACCGCTGAGCTCGCGCATGATCCAGCGGCGAACCGACAGCTCGACTCGCTCGCGCGGGGGCACCTCGATCTGGGCAGGGACACGCACGAAGAAAGTTGGCAGCGGCCGCGCGGCCAGGCGCGAACGCGAGGTCCGAGCGGGAGTGTCACGAGAGCTGGGTTGTGTGATTGGGTGCATGTCCCACCCGATTGCATGGGCGGATCCAGACCCAAACCGTCACGATCTCCAATACTTGCCGCGAGCACCGACATCGAAGTGGCCCGCCGTCGGGCCACTGGCCCGGAACCGGGCCGGCCCGATGCCGGGCCAACCGGGCCACATCAGCGCGCCATGACCCCGAGCCGGGCCAACGCCACGCGCAGGCCATCGCGCAAGGTCCCGTGGGTGTTGACGCCGCCAAGGTCGATGCCGTGCTGGACCAGCGTATGGGCGATCATGGGCCCCACGCCGACGATCTCCGTCTGCACCCCGAGCAGCCGCGCTGCCGTCACCGCCCGCACGAGCACCGACGCGCTCGTCTCGTCCACGCGTGGGACCCCCGACACGTCCAGGAACACGACCCGCGCCGCCGCGCTGGTGATCGCGTCGAGCAGGCGCTCGAGCACGAGGTTGGCCCGACGCGGGCTCAACTCACCAACGAGCGGCACCAGCAAGATGCCCTCCCAGACCGCGATGACGGGCACCTCCATCGTGTCGATGAGCTGCTGCTGCGCGTCGATATGAATCTGGCGCTGGGCCGCGGTCTGCTCGAGCATGTGAATCCGGTCCAGGCGCTCTCGCAACGAGGTGATGTCCGAGATGATGCCCACGAGCCCCACGATCTCGCCTGTCTGATCGCGCACGGGATACTTGCGGGTCCAGAGCGTGTGGACCACGCCGTGCTCGTCGGTCAGGGTCTCCTCGCTCTCATTGGACTCCCCCGAAGCGAACAGCTGATCGTCGTGGGCCCAGAACACCTCGACTTGATCTGGCGGGAAGAAGTCGGGGTCGCCCTTGCCAATGATCTCCGCGCGCTCACGCCCGAGGAGCGTGCAGAACGCGTCATTGAAGGCTGTCCATCGGTGCTGGCGATCCTTGACGAAGATCGGATCGTCCATGTTGTCGAGCACGAGTTGCAGGAACTCGGACGGAGGTGGTGGTTGCATCGATGACATGCGCGAACTCGCTTGCGGACTCGGCCCTCCACCCTACACGGTCCAACGCCCACTCCCCCACACGATAGGAACGGCGACATCGTGCACCCAGGGTCAGTCGCGTCAGCGTGACAACGCCAGCGGTCAACCTCGAACGCGACACTGAGGCGCCGCGCAACCGCTCGCCGGGACAGGTCAACACATAGATCTGCTCTCGGCAGCATCACATGGTCATGACCACGTCAAGTTAGCCAAAGGTCTAACTGTATTTCTGAATCGGGGCTGCTAGTAGACGACCCGCGCTGACACCCAACGCCACCGCTGCGCACGCTCGGTGACACCCAACGTCCTGTCGGCCGCACGGAACCTCACCATGACGACCAGCCACCAGATCCCCCCTTCATCGACTCGCGCCCTCTTGCTCGGCCTGACGTTGCCGCTCACGGCCCTCGCCATGTCCGGCTGCGGCGTGCAGGCCAACGACGCCGCCCCCGAGGCCGGGGCGACGCAGCTGCGCAGCGCCCCGGTCTCGGAGTGCATCACGATCAGCGGCGACGATGTCGACGACGCGATGATCTCGAACCCACCCAAGCACAACAACTATGGTGCGCACCCCCTCCTGCGGGTGGGCGGCAAGGACGAGTCCCTGATTCGCTTCAGCCTCGATGACATCCCGGCCGAGGCGTCGATCGACAGCGCGACGCTGAAGCTCTACGCAAATGGGGCGGTCGGAGACAACCCGATCAACATTCACCGGGCGACCGCGGACTGGGCCGAGGACACCGTCACGTATCAAAGCTTCAACCAGCAGTTCGCGGCCGGCATCGCCGGGATCATCGCGCCCGGAAGCTCCA
Organism: Enhygromyxa salina; assembly: GCF_000737335.2. Taxonomy (GTDB): domain Bacteria; phylum Myxococcota_A; class Polyangia; order Nannocystales; family Nannocystaceae; genus Plesiocystis; species Plesiocystis salina_C. The sequence continues at coordinate 3,511 of NZ_JMCC02000039.1, forward strand.
ACGCGCAGCGCTCGGCCAACATCACCGCGCTGGTGAGCGCGTGGGTGACCGGCGCGCAGCCGAACTACGGCGTGCTGCTCGAGACCGAGGGCAACAAGAAGAACATCTTCAGCAGCAACCAGGGCGCTGGCGCCAACCTGCGCCCCGCGCTGGAGGTCTGCTACACGCTCCCGCCCGAGGACTACTGCGATCCCGACCCCTGCCAGAACAGCGGCGTCTGTGCGAACGGCGAGGACGACTACACCTGCGCGTGCCCGGCCGGATTCGACGGGGTCAACTGCGAGAACGAGATCGACGAGTGCGCGGCTGATCCGTGCGCGAATGGGGTCTGCCAAGATCAGGTCGGCAACTATTTGTGTCTCTGCAATCCCGGCTGGGGCGGCGACAACTGCGACGTTGACATCAACGAGTGTGACGCCGCGCCGTGTGTCAACGGTGGCATCTGCACCGATCTGGTCAACGCGTACAGCTGCACCTGTGACGCTGGCTTCGCCGGGACCAACTGCGAGATCGACATCGACGAGTGCGCCGGTGACCCCTGCCAAAACGGTGGCGCATGCACCGACGGCAGCAACGACTACACCTGCGCGTGTGATCCCGGCTTTGAGGGGGACAACTGCGAGATCGACATCGACGAGTGCATCACCAACTCCTGCGTCAACGGCGATTGTATCGATCAGGTCAACGGCTACGAGTGCGCGTGTATCCCCGGGTTCGCGGGTGAGTTCTGCGACGTCGACATCGATGAGTGCGCTGGCGACCCCTGCCTCAACGGTGGCGTGTGTCAGGACCAGGTCAACGACTACGAGTGCCTGTGCGCTCCAGGCTGGACCGGGGACAACTGCGAGATCGACGTCGACAATTGCGAGAACTACCCGTGCGCATACGGGATCTGTGTCGACGGGCTGGACGCGTACGAGTGCGTGTGCGATCCAGGCTGGACCGGCACCGAGTGCGACCAGCCCGAAGTGGTGCCCGCCACGTGTCCGTGCGCCGACATGCAGTACTGGATCGACGCCTGGTCGGTCACTCCGAATTACTGCGCCACCTATGAATCGATGGGTGAGGCGACGCTGGAGGTCAACATCCCCGACGAGAACGGCGGCTACGGCACTGGGGGGCTCTACGCCAGCGACTATGATGGTTTCGCCTGCGGTTTCGAGGTCTTCCCTCACGTCGCTGAGGACAAGCTCGTCATCAACGAAGCCGAGTTCACGGCCTGCAAGGCGGATCTCCTGGCCTGGACCAACGGCGCCAACGTCGTTTGCTTCGACAACGGAAAGTAGTCTTGGACCGGTAGCCGGCAAAAACAACTAGTCCGCCATCAACATGCGCGCGAGCTCGGCTGCCGAGCTCGCGCCAAGTTTTTGGAGCCCGCGCGCGCGGTGAACTTTGACCGTGGCCCTGCTGATCCGCAGCTCGTCTGCAATCTGCTTGTTCAGAGCGCCGCGCGCGACCCGTTCGCAGACCTCCCGCTCGCGGGGCGTGAGCGAGGCCAACCTGGCAGCCTGCTGCGCTTGGGTCACGTGAAGGCGCCGCTGCTCTGCGCCGTGTGCAAACGCGAGCTCGATCCCCTGCCACAGCGCAGTCGGCTCGACCGGGGTGAACAGGACATCGAGCGCGCCCTCCTTCATGCTCTCGACCGCGACTCGTGCGGTGTCTTCAGCGCTCAGCCCGATCCAGGGGAGCCGCGGGCACGCCTCGGCGAGCCGGCGATGCCCGGCCAGCGCGAGCTCGATGATGACGCAGCCGAGCCGGCCCGAGCGCTTCGCGTTGATGAAGGCATCGACCGAGTCGAAGGTCTCGAGCAGATACCCGCCGTCGCAGACAGCCAATTGTAGGGACTGAGCGAGCTGCACATTACCCACGATCAGAAACACGGTCGCGGGCCTGGTGGTCGCCGACACCTTCTCGGTCTGGGCCCGGATCCAGGTCGCCTCGGGGAGCTCACCAAACACGCGTAAATACTCGGCGTTGAAGTGTTCGGAAAAGATGACATTCGCCCGACGAAGCGCACGCGCTGGGGTGAGCTCGGGCGTGGTCTCGAGCAGCTCGTGGACGTGCTCGAGCCGCGTACGCTCGATGAAGGCCTGCAGCGGGAGCCCTCGCCGGTCACGAAACGACGCGTCGATCACCTGACCGGTCGCGCCGGTCAGGCGCGCGAGCTCGGCCAGTCCGATCCGCCGGTCAGCGTTGGCGACAATATACTCTTCCAACAATCGCTGCTCTTGCGCTCCGATGTTCGCGTGGCGCTGCTCGAGCAGGTATCCATGGTCGTGGGGTTGCCCGAGCAGAAGCATCCGCGCGAGGGTTTCACACATGCTCGCGGCGACCATTGGGTGCTCGAGCGACACGACGCTCTCGGAGCGCTCGGCGAGGAACTGGCAGAGCCGCTCGAAGCCCACCCCTAGACCTTCTTCGGTTGACATGGCAAACTCGAATTCGATCGGTCGGTCGACTCGTATGCCCGTGATCAGCTCGAGTTGGTGCTGAAGATAGCCGCGTGCGATGACGACATCGGTGTTGGTGCATCCATCATCGCACATCCAATCTGACCAATGATTGGGGGAGAAGATCGCGGCTGAGCGGTCGCGTACGACGATGGCCATATCGTCACCGTTGGTGACCCGGGGGCTCCCGGTCTGGCTCAACGTGATCGTTGTGTTGGTGGCACGTCCACGAAGTCGCACGCTGCTGTCGATCTTGCTGGACGTGATCTGGATGGGGCCCAGATCCAGTAATTTGGCATCCCAATCGAACCTGCGATTCGGCGACAGGGGTTCGAAGAGTACGTCACCACCATATGCGTGCTTGGTGAGGGTCTGAGCTTGTTCTAGTTCCTGGGTACGAATCTGTAGGCGTCGAACAAAGTCCATCGGGCGCGAAGATAGCGACCAGTTCGTCACATCGCAAGCTACCCGCACTCCAGAACGGGACCGCCGGGTTGGGCCTCGCCGGGCGACTCGTCACACCTGAGCTGCAGCGGGACAACTCTAGAGCGCCGATCAGTTTGGAGTCGCGTCGTCAGGTGCGTCTGGGGCCGTTCCTGCCTAGGAGGGAGGCCGAAGCTGTATCCGGCATACTGCGAGCGCCGACCGACAACGGCAGGAGCGGCCCCAGATGTGCCTGGCGTCGTGAATTCAAACTGATTGGCGCTCTAGAGCCGGACATGGATGCACTGGTTACCACGGTGGACGTGGGACCAGAGCTGGCTAGGCTCAGCATGTGCGTTCGTGGTGGTGGTTGCTGCTCGTCGGGGTGACGCTGGCCGCTTCGGCGGCCGCCGAGGGTCGGCGCGTGGGTGATCCGGGCGTAAGCCAGCCCCCTGGCACGGCTGCTGACGGCGTTCCGACACCAACTCGTGACCGCAGACAAACTGCCGCAAGCGCGACCTGGTTCGACGTCGACGAGCGCCGCGATCCCACGTGGGACCCCGGGCCACTGCCGCGCTGGATTGAGCATCACAGCCTGCCCCGCGACACGATCGAGGCTGTCGCGCTCCGGTACGGCGTGTCGGCCCGAGACCTTCGCCGCTGGAACGGCATGTCGCCCAGAGGTCGCCTGCACCCGAGCCGGCCAGAGCCGCTCCGCGTCCGAGCCAGACGCCTCCCACCACCGCGCGAGCGCCTGATCCACATCGCACGCGAGGGCGACACCTGGGACCTGCTTGGCCGTCGCTACGGCGTGTTCGACCGTCACCTGCAGGCCTGGAACAAGGACCAGATCGGCTGGACGCTCGAGCCTGGCGAGCGCGTGAGCGTGTGGATCGAGCCGATGATCCACGACGCCGCCCGCAACGAAGGACCCGCTGCCGGCCGCGCCGCCCTGATCCCCGCGGGCGCCCACAGTCTCGGCACCCCGCAATCTGGACGCCTGGTCGCCGGCGTGCAGGTCCCTCCAGGCGAGGGCTACGAGCGCCGCTATCCCAACTCGACCTGGGGCACGACCTTCGCGGTTCGCCACCTGGTCCTGACCCTAGACGAATTTCGCCAGACCAGCGGCTACCTGGGCACACTGATGCTCGGCTCGATGAGCTTTCGCCGCGGCGGGCGGATCGGCCCCCACGTCTCGCACCAGGCCGGCCGCGACATCGACATTCGCCTGCCGGTCCGCGCTGGCTTCCCCGCCTCGCAGCCCGCGACTCACAAGCACTTGGACTGGGACGCGACCTGGAAGCTAATCCTGGCATTCGCACGCTCGGGAGCCGTACAGGTCATCTTCTTGGACTACGCCGTCCAACGCGAGTTGGTCCACCGGGCCAGACGCAACGGAGTCAGCGAGCCCCAATTGCGCGAGCTGTTCCAATTCCCAGCAGGACGCCACGCCAATCGAGGCCTGGTCCGCCACTCCCCCGGCCACGAAGGCCACATTCACGTACGCTACGCCTGCGGCCCCTTCGAGCCCACCTGCGGCGACTGAGCCCCCAAAAGGCGAAACCCTCCGTGGCCACCCCAAAAGACGACCCCTCCGTGGGGGTAAATGTCAGTGCGCTTGGGCCCAGTTGGCGCCCACGCCGACGTCTGCGACCAGCGGCACCTTCAGGGGATAGACCTGCTCCATCTGGGTGCGGGCGATCGCAACCACCTGCTCGACCTCGGCCTCGGGCGCCTCGAACACCAACTCGTCGTGGATCTGCAGCAGCATCTTGGTCTCCAGCCTCGCGGCCTTCAGCTCCTTGTCGATACGCAACATTGCCAGCTTGCAGATATCCGCGGCCGAGCCCTGAATCGGCGTATTCGCAGAGATCCGCTCGCCATACTGCTTATCCTGCCAATTATTACTGGACAGCTCGGGAATATAGCGACGCCGACCAAGCACGGTCTCCACAAATCCATCAATGTGGGCCTGGGCGATCGTCGCGTCGAGCCACGTTCGCACGCCCGCGTAGTACTCGAAGTACCCGTTGATATAGGCCTCAGCCTGCTTGCGCGGGACCCCAAGAATCTGCCCCAGCGCGGTCGCGCCCTGGCCGTAGATCGTCGCAAAATTGACAAGCTTGCCAACCCCACGCTGCTTGGGGGTGACCTGATCCGGCGGCACCTCGAACAGCTGCCCCGCCGTGCGAGCATGGACATCCAGCCCCCGCGTGAACGAATCGACCAGGCGCTCGTCCCCCGTGAAGTGCGCGAGCAGACGCAGCTCGATCTGGCTCCAATCCGCCGAGATCAGCTTGCAGCCCGGCGCGGCCACGAAGGTCTGGCGAATCCGGCGGCCCTCGGGCGTCTTGACCGGTGTCCGCTGCAGATCCGGCTCGGTGGTGATCAGCCGCCCGCTGACGCCCACCGTCTGCTGAAAGGTCGTGTGAATCCGACCGGTCGCGGGGTTGACCGCGTTCTGTAGCACCTCTGTATAGGTATTGATCAGCTTGGCGAGCTTGCGATGCTCGAGCAGGTGCTCGGCGATCTCGTGACCCGGCAGGTTGGTCTTGGCGGCGAGCCGCTCGAGCACCTCGGCCTTGGTCGAATACCCGGACTTGGTCCGCTTGATGACCGGCAGCTTCATCTCGTCGAACAACACCTCGCCGAGCTGCTTGGGCGACGCAATGTTGAACTCGCGGCCGGCCAGCTCGTAGATCTGCTTTTCGTGAGTCGCGAGGCGCTCGCCAAATTCGGCGCCCATGCTGGCCAGATCCTCGCTGTCGACCGCGATCCCGTTCAGCTCCATCTGGCCCAGCACCCACGAGAGCGGCAGCTCCACGGTCTCGAGGTACTCGCGGTGGCCCTCGGCGTCGAGCCGCTCGCGCATGCTGGGGAACGCGGCCGCGATCACCTCGACCTGCTGGCAGCTCCACTCACACAGCTCGTCGGGCGTGAGCTCGGTGAACAGCTTGACGCTCTTGCCAGCACCCAGCACCCGCTTGGCTGGGGGGATTGTCCGCTGCAGGTACTCTTTGGCGATCTGGCTGAGCTCGTGGGGGATCAGCTTGAAGGGATCGACCAAGAACGACTCGAGCATCGTGTCGCCCACGACCCCGCGCAGCGTGATGCCGACCCGCCGCAGCGCGACCCACAGCGACTTGCACGCGTGCGTGATCTTGTAGCAGTCCTCTGCTTCGAACCAGGGTTTGAGCTTGGCGAGCGCGGCGTCGCCAAGGCCTTCGACACAGGCGATCGGGACCAAGCGCGCGCTGTCGGGGGCGAACGAGAACGCGAAGCCAGCCAGGTCGCCGCGGACCGGCGAGGGGTGATCGTAGATGGGGTAGACCGCGACCGCGCCCTCGCCCTTGGGCGGAAAACTGGCAAGCAGCGCGTCGAGCTGGGCGAGCGTGGTGACGGCGCTAAAGTCGGCGTTGGCGCTGGCGGCTTGGTCCTTGGCCGCTTCTTTCTCGGACAGCAGCGAGTAGAACTCGAGGCGCTTGTAGAGCTCGTTGAGCGCGGCGGGCTCGACGGGCTCGAGCTTCAGATCATCGAGGCCGAGCTCGAGCGGAACGTTGGTGTCGATTGTTGCGAGCTCGCGCGAGAGCACCGCTTGCTCGCGGTGATCTTCAAACCGCTCCTTTTGCTTGCCCTTCATCTCGTCGATGTTGGCGAGGATCCCGGTCAGATCCCCGTATTTGTCGAGCAGCTTGGCCGCCGTCTTGGCGCCGATCCCCGGGATCCCCGGAATGTTGTCAACCTTGTCACCGGTCATCGCCAGCAGATCGACGAACTTATCCGGGAGCACGCCCCACTTCTTGCGGACCAGCTCCGGATCAAAGGTGATGTCGCGGATCGTGTCGACCATGCGCACGCTGTCCGAGATCAGCTGGGCGAAGTCCTTGTCGCCCGAGATGATGTAGACCTCCATGCCGGCCTCGGTCGCCTGGCGCGTGAGCGTGCCGATCACATCGTCGGCCTCGAAGCCAGGGGCGCGCAGCCGCGGAAAGTGGTGGGCCTCGACCAGCTTGTCGACCCACTCGAGCTGCTCGCGCAGCTCGGGGTCCATGCGCGGGCGCTGGGCCTTGTACTCGGGGTACTTTTTCTCGCGGAAGGTCTGGCCCGGGGCATCGAACACGACCGCGCCGCGCTCGGGTTGGCGGCCCGAGAGGATCTTGCGGAACATCGTGGCGAACCCGTAGATCGCGTTGGTGTGGAGCCCATCCGCGGTCGTGAAGTTACTGGGGATCGCGTAGTAGGCCCGGTAGATCAGGGCGCTGGCGTCGATCAGGATCAGGCGCTCGGGAGTGGCCACGGACGCAGAGTATCGCCGCGAGCGAGGCGGGTCGAGCGGCTCCCGGACCCGGCGCGGGATACTGCGAGCGCCGAGTCGACAACGGCAGGGACGGCCTCAGGCGTGCACTGGTGCGTGGGATTTAGCGGTTCGCCTCTCTAGGCCACGACACGCAAGGCCAACAGGCCCGCGCGCGCCTACCCAACCCTGTCTTCGAGCTCCACGCTATCGACCAGCACGAACGCGTTGGTCATCAGCGGCCGATATTGCCAGCCTCGCACGCGCGCCTGTACGCCAACCTCGGTGATGTCGCCGAGCTGCTCCGGCCGCATGAAGCACGGCAGCCGGCGGCGCTCGCCCAGCAGGATCACGCTTCGATCGAGATCGATCGTATGCACTTGATCTCGCTCGTCAAAGTCCTCGGCCTCCGTTTCCGCGCCTACGATCTCCATGAAGCGGGCCTCGAACGCAGCGCGCAGCTGGATCGGCTTGGACCGCGCGACGAGCTTGCCGCCGATCTCGACCGACTCAATTCCCCGCCGCGGGAGCAAACGACGAGCCTGCAGCGCGGCCTTTGTGCGCTGCTCGGGGTCGTCCACCGGGACCTCTGCGAGCCCTGCGCCCTCGCCTGCCCACTCGGACAGCGCCAGGATGTCCGAGAGGCCGTCGCGAACGCGCTGCTCGGCCTCCCAATTGGCCTGGCCTCGAGCCATGCCCAGGCGCAACAGAACGCTGGCGTTGACGCCGTTGAGCTGGGTCACGACGGCGTCAACCAACGAGAAGTCCGTGGCCGCTTCGATCTCTTTGGTGACCCGACCCGTCGACTTGTCCGTCCGCGTCATCGCCCGCGCGGCCCTGCGGAACTCTTCATAGTAGCCAGTGAACGCGGATGTGGCGGGTTCGCGACCGGCTTCGAAGGTCAGCTTGATCGCTAGCTCGCTGTGTTCGAAAGGGTTCTTGGCGCGGATACTCTTGCTGATGAGTTGATTGAATTGTTCGAGTGTCTGGACAAATGACGACTCGCTCTGTTCTTGCCCCTCAACCAGACCAAACAGCGGCAGCGAAGGTTGCCCGGGAAAGTGCTGACGCAGAAAAGCGAGGTAGGTGTCCAAGACCCGGCGGGGATCGTGTATGAGCTCCGGCCTGAGCATGAGGGCGCGGAGCTCGAATAGCTGGAGCGCTTGCATCTCCACGGCCTCGAGCGACCCCCACATACGCGGCGCGCTGAGCATCGCACGAATACGATCTTCCACCCAGGTGAGCGCGGTGGAGCGAAGGTTCGTCACAGATCCTCCTGTATCCCAGGATCGACCGTCGAGACATCGACGTTGATGGTCTCGAGCCAGTCTGAGTGTTGCCAGTGACGGGATAGATAGTGCTCGGTCTCGCAGCCATCGGCGCCGGTCATCGCATCGATCGCGTGTCGATGTGCCTCCACGTAGGTATGACTAGCCCAAATCGGCTTGCTCGGATGGTTTGGCACGACGTAGCGCGCGGCCCCCCGCGGGCGGATCTGTTTGCCAGACGCGGTTTTGTCGCGACGCTGGCCAACCTCCAGCACGACTCGAGCCAGGGCGGCGCAGCGACCGCTTTCGACCGGGTGGAGGCGCACGCCTGCTTCCACTTCCGTGCGCTCCTGTGCTGACCAGGGGACCGACATTCGGCGACAGCATACTTGACGCCGTGTTGTTTGCGCAACGCAGTCGCAAACCGTGAACCCGTTGCCTGTGGGGAGGGTCCGGGCTCTGGGTAGGCAGCAACGGGGAGCCATGCGCTACCTCCTCCCCTCACCACGCTGCTATAGTGTGCGTGATGAAGAAGATCCGCATCAACTACTGCGTGCGCTGAAACTACCTGCCGCAAGCCACCGGTCTGGTGGCAGAGCTAGAGGGGAAGTTTCCGGGGGAGTTCGACATCGAGCTGGTCGAGGGTGATCGTGGCGCCTTCGAGGTCGAGCTCGATGGGGTCCTGATCTACAGCAAGTTGGCGACCCGCCAGTTCCCGCGCTACGCGGAGCTGCCGGCGCTCATTACCGATTTGCTGTAGCCGCAGCCCTGCGGCGGCTCACTCGCGCCGACGCAGCCGCCGCCAGCCCAACCACACGCCACCAAGAAACAACACGCCACCCAGCCCCACGCCCAACACTTGCAGCCACGCCGCGCTGAGCAGGATCTTGTCGATCAAGTCTTCATGCGCGTCGTGTTCTGTTGGCTGCAAGTCCAGCGCCGTCGACACGTGCGAGAGCACCGACACCGCCAGGCTCGCCTCGGGGATCTCTTGATGGCAGCCAATGCACACATTGTTGCGATCCATCCGCGCGCGCATGTCATCGGGCAGCGGCCCCGATCCAGCGAAGTGGTGCCCGACCGTCTGCAGCTGATTGCCATCACGATCGACGATCGCCGACCAGTCCGCGAGCCCGTCAATTCCGGCGATCTGGGTCTTCGCGTTGCGAGAGATCACCCGCCCATCCGCGGTCGTCAGATCCACGACCTTGTCGTCGTCCCATGGCGCGGTCATCCGCCCGCCGCCGATCCCATACCCCAGCGCCTTGTCCGATCCATGGCAAGACTCGCAGCTGCGCGACTTCCCGATCGTGTGCGGCTGGACCGGGCTCATGTCGATGCCAAGCTGGCCCTGCTCGCCGCCGCCTTCGGTGTTGGGCGGCGTGCGAAAGATCTGATTGAGCGCGAGCACTTCCCCGTCGGGCCCAATCACGGTCGCGCTGGTCTGACAGCCGGGGATCAGCGGCGTCACCCGCCCTTCCCCGTTCATGCCCAGCGGCGGGTCCTCCCAGCGCATGTACGAGCGCATCTCGGTGACCTTGCCGGGCAGCTTCAGATCATCCCAGCCCAGCTCGTCGGGCTTCACGCGCCCGGCCGCGGTCAATTTGTGGCGGTTCCCGGCCGCGACCCAGTCATAGCTCGCAACCGAGTCACGATAGTCAACCTCGACGTGGCAGCCATAGCACTGCGGCGCCCAGCTGGCGTGACACGCGTAGCACTCCATGGTCTCGAGGTGATCGCTGTGGACCATGGCGACCTCCGCCTCCACAGACAGGCCGCCGCGCCTCGACTTGGCCGCCAGCGGATCGAGCACCAAGGTCTTGCCGCCGGCCGTATGGATCAGCACGGAGTCACCGCGGCGCACGACCTCGGGCATGGGGTTGCCGCGCGCGGTCAGGATCCAGCCGTCCTCGGGCTCCGCCGCCGCCCCGGCCCGCAGGTGCTCGGGCAGCTGCGTCGCAACGCCGCGCTCTTGGTCCCCGAGCGTGCCCAGGTCCGCCCGCGCGTTCTCGTCGCCCCACCCAAGCGGCAGCTCCCACGGCATCGCCGAAGGGGTCCCGTGGCAGTCCGTGCACTCGATCTCGATCGGCCCGAGGTTGGCCGCGGCCAAGAACCCGTCGCCGTGCACGTCACCGCTGGTGTGGCAGTCCTGACAGAGCATCCCCTTTTGATAGTGGATGTCCTGCTGCATCGCGATGTAGTGCTTGGTATGCAGCCCCGGCTGCTCGATCGCCCCACCGCCGCCTTCTGTATAGGGCGAGGCCCAAGCCGACTCCATCAAGCCCTGGTAGCTCACCCCAATCCGCTTGCCGCGATTGTGGCAAGTCGTGCAGGTCTCGACCGGCACGCCCGTATACGCCTGCCCATTTGCATGGACCCAGCTGTCGCGCGTGGCCTGGATCGAGTGGACCAGCGGCCGGCCCGGTTCGTCGCGGGGGATCATCGCGTCGCCGCCCTCGTACAAGCCCTCATTGCCGTACGGCAGGTGGCACGCGCCGCAGCCCATCCCGCGGTAGTCACCGCGTTTTTGCCGGCCCTTCACGCCCAGGTGGCAGCGCTGGCACTCGCTGCGAATGTACGTATACGCAGCCCGCGAGGGATCCGTGCGCAGCTGTTCCCAACCTTGGTCGCCCACCCCCGGAGCCGGGGCCGCGGGCAATTGCTCGTGGCTGTCCACGAACACGTTTGGGTGCGCCTCGGTCTTGGACTGCATGTACACGCGGTAGGCATCGGTGCCCAGCCGCGCGTGCGGATCTTCGGGGTTCTTCGCGTCGTAGTTGGCCCAGCGATGCTCGTAGTCCCCGGGGATCCCAAACGACCACGTGGTGCCCTGAATCTTGCCAGCCTCGGTCATCATCAGGCTGTTCCACTGGGCGGCGACCAGCTCGGCGTGACACTGCCCGCAGCTGCGCTCGTTGACCCACGGCGAGGCTGGGTCCGCGAAGAACTGATCAGGCCCGCCAGCCGCGGCCAGCTCTTGGTTGGTGCCCGTGTGCGCGAGCCCGGGCGAGGTCGCGCTGGCGTCACCGCCGTGACAGACCGTGCAGCCGTCCCGATCGCCAAACTCGCGCCCCCGCGCGAGGATCTTCTGCATCATCCCCGTGTCGGGCTGGCGAATCGGCTCGATCCCGTTGTGGCAACCGTTCGCGGTGCAGCCAGTCCGCGACCACAGCTTGGCCAGGTCTGGCGCGGGCGGGGGCTCGAGCGGTGGGTAGTCGCGCTGGACTTGCTCGCGGACCAGCTCCGGCGTGGGCGCGTCGGGCCGGCACGCGCCCACCACCGCGAGCACAGCGAACACCAACGCGATCCAACCTCCACGCGCGGAAGAGCTGGACACGGCGGTGGTGCACCTCAGTTGGTAGCTCAGGCCAGCTCGGCCACGGCTGGCTCGCCCGCCGGCCGGACCAAGGGCAGCGGCGTGGGCTGGGCCGTGAGCACTTCGTAGCCGTCCTTGGTGACCAGGATCGTGTGCTCGAACTGGGCCGTTGGCGAGCCGTCGTGCGTGACCACGGTCCAGCCGTCCTCGAGCTGCACCACCCGCGGGTGGCCGATCGTGATCATCGGCTCGATCGTGAAGGTCATGCCCGCGCGCAGCCGGACCCCGCGTCCGGCCGTGCCGTTGTGGGGCACGTGCGGGGCCATGTGCATCTTGCGACCGATCCCGTGCCCGCCGAATTCCTCGACGACGCCGCAGCCCTCTTTGCTGGCGATCTCGACGATCGCCGCCCCGACATCACCCAGCCGCGCGCCGTGACGCACGACGGAGATCCCTGCGTTGAGGCAGCGGAAGCACACGTCGGCCACCTTGCGTGCATCGTCGCTGACTTCGCCGATCTGGAAGGTCGCCGACGTGTCGCCGTGGAAGCCGTCAATGTTCGAGGTGACGTCGACGTTGACGATGTCGCCCGGGACCAGCACGTGATCGGGATTGGGGATCCCGTGGCAGATGATCTCGTTGCGACTGGTGCACACCGCAGCCGGAAAACCCTTGTAGCCAAGCTGGCTCGGGAGGGCGCCGCGCCGCGCCGTGTCCTCGCGCACCCAATTGTCGATGTCTTTGGTGGTCACCCCCGCGCGGAGCTTGCTCGCGACATAAGCCAGGGTGCCCGCCGCGATCTCGCCAGCGACGCGCATCTTCGCGATCTCGCTGGCGCCATGGATGACGATGGCCATGCCCGCTACCTAGCCGACGTCCCGCACACCGTCAACCGCGACCCGGCGCCAGATCCGGGCTTTCTGCCGCCTAAACACCGTTCTGGCAAGCTTTCGATCGTCCAACCCTGCAAATGATCACGCCCGCGCCGTCCGGCCCCGCGAGAGATGAGCAGGCGCGCCAGCGGCTGCAGTCGGCGTGGCGCCACGCTGCCTGGGTCGGGCGGCTCGCGGTGGGGCCGTCCCCATCCCGCTCGAAGTGGTGGAGGTCGGCCTGCGCCCCTACCGCTGACCGAGCAAGCTTCGATCCGCGCGGCCGCTGCAACGTCCGCTCGCGCTCTACTACCAAGACCCCGACGGCCCCGGCAATGCGTTCTCGGTGAGCGCTCGACTGCTGAGCTTTGCGCGGTCCAATGGAGCGCTCAACAGTTCGATCTGTGAAGTCCACTCGACGAACACGGGCCAGTGGCAAAGAAGCCCCAGTGGTCCGTGCGAGATCGACTTTGGAAGAGCCATCTATTGGGTTGAAGTACGCGTCGAGCGTCATGCCGTCGCGCTCGAGAACATCATCTTCTAGTCCAGTCCAGTCCAGTTCAGTTCCAGCAGCGACCGGGCTCGGTGACGGCAACACGACCGTGGCACCTGAAAGCCCCGGCCCGACGCTGCATTGCTGAGCGTGGTCCGCTTTCCCAGGCCTGTCCTGCTCTCGCTCTTGGCCTTGTTTCTCCTGTTCGGCTGCCGAACCCCTGGCGGCGAGCTGGCGACGCCAGAGCCCGACACCGCAACGACAACACCGGCCGCGGCGCCCGACTTCGGGCCACCCGTACGCGCGAGCGAGCCCTCCGATGGCATGTTCGCCTACACCGATCCCGGCCAGCTGCCGCGCTTGGTCGTCGCCGACGGCCGCGAACACGAGTCGACGCTGCCGCTCGAGCACACCACGGTCAACGCCCACGTGATCGGCTTCGTCGCCCAGGTCCGCGTCCACCAGCGGTTCCACAACGACCGCAAGCACCCGATCGAGGTCACCTACACGTTCCCGCTGCCCGAGAACTCCGCGGTCGACGACATGCGGATGGTCATTGGCGAGCGCACGATCGAGAGCGAGGTCCAGACCCGCGAGCGCGCCCGCCAGACCTACGAGGAGGCCCGCCGCTCGGGCCACACCGCCGCGCTGCTCGAGCAGGAGCGGCCCAACATCTTCACGCAGTCGGTCACCAACGTCGCGCCGGGCGAGACCATCGAGGTCGAGATCTCGTACCTGCAGACCCTCACCGAAGATGGGGGCAGCTACGAATTCGTGTTCCCGATGGTGGTCGGACCGCGGTTCATCCCGCCTGGTGATGTCGTGTCCGACGCCGCCCGGATCACGCCACCGATCCTTGGCGACGGTGACCGGACCGGCCACGACGTCTCGCTCGAGATCCGGGTCGAGACCGGCGCTCCGATCTCGAGCTTCGTCGCGCCGACCCACTCGATCGTCGCGTCCTCGACCGCCTCGGGCTTCGACGCTCGGCTCCGCGACGCGCAGACGATCCCCAACCGCGACTTCGTGCTTCGCTGGGACGCCGCCGCGCCCACGAGCACCGCGACGATGTTCCTCAGCCAGCCCGACTCGCGCGGCGCCGGCCACTTCGCGCTGGTGGTCCAACCGCCCGCGCTCGACCTCGATCGGGTCGTGGGCCGGCGCGAGCTGCTGTTCGTGGTCGATCGCTCGGGTTCCATGAGCGGGCTCCCGCTCGCGCTCGCCAAGCAGACCCTGCGTGAGTCGCTGAGCCGGCTGCGACCGGTCGACACCTTCGACGTGATCGGGTTCGAGAGCGGGACCGAGCGGCTGTTCGGCAGCCCGCGCCCCGCCAACGAGCACAACCTCGTGCTCGCCGAGCGCTTCATCGACTCGATGGAGGCAGGCGGTGGGACCATGATGGCCGGCGCGGTCGAGGCCGCGCTCGCACCCAAGCTCAGCCCCGGCGTCGACCGCTACGTGATGTTCTTGACCGACGGCTTCATCGGCAACGAGCAGCAGATCTTCACGGCCGCCGCGGAGCTGGTCGTGCGCGCCCGCAAGGCCGGCGGACGGGCGCGGGTGTTTGGGGTTGGGATCGGCTCGGCGCCCAATCGCGAGCTGATCGCCGGGTTGTCCAAGGCCGGCGATGGGGCCGCGTTGTACGTGGGCAACCGCGAACATCCGGCCGCCGCGGTCGACGGCTACTTTCGCTTCGTCGATCACCTGATCCTCGATGACCTCGTCGCCGACTGGGGTGGATTGGCCGTCGAAGAGGTGTTCCCGGCCCGGCACGTGAGCCTGTTCGCTAGCCGCAGCGTCGTCATGCTTGGCCGCTACCGGGGCGAGCGACGCACGGGCACGCGGCTGACCGCGACGCGCCCCGGCGGGTCCGGGCGGATCGAGATCCCCGTCACCCTCGCCAACAGCGACCACGCCGATCGCGTGCTGGCCACGCTCTGGGCCCGGGCCAAGCTCGCAGAGCTGGGCGCAGCGACATGGGATGGCGACCTCGATCACGAACAAGCCCGCGACGCGATCACCCGCGTCGGCCTCGACTACCGGCTTGTCACCGCCTACACCAGCTTCGTCGCCGTCGATCGCAGCCGGGTCGTTGGCGATGGCCGGCCCGCCCGTGTGATCCAGCCGGTCGAGGTGCCCGAGGACGTAGACGCGGAGATGGCAGGCGCCCGGAGCCTCCCGGTTGGGAGCTCGAACTCCCGGGACTTCACCGCGGTCGTCGAGATGGCCCCGTCCGCGTCACGAGACGCCGCCGGCATCTCGCTCTCGGGCTCGACCGGGGCCGAGTCGCACTACACCGTCGACGGGGCGAACGTCAGCAATCCCACCTACGGGACCGTCGGCGCCTCGATCGTTCAGGAGTTTGTGCAGACGTCCACGGATGCGTCGCTGCCCAACCCGATCGACGGTCGCGCCCACTGGGACCCCCACGCGACCCTGCGCATCAAACGGCTGAGCGTGGGCCGGGGCGTCGACGAGCGCGCGATCAAGCGGATCCTCGAGGCCAACGCGTTCAAGCTCGAGGCCTGCTACGAGCAACGCGGTGGCGCGCCGGGTACGACGCGGGCGCTGGTTCGACTCGACTTCGACGCGAGTGGTGAGCTGATCGGGTTCGTGACGCTGGACGGCAGCCTGGCTACGGATCTCCAGGCGTGCATGACCGCCGTGCTGGTCGCGGCCAGGTGGGGCGGGCTGCCGGGGGCGGAGGTCTCTGTCACGCTCGAGCTGCGGGTCCGCATGTGAGCGGCGCGTCTGCCCACCCACGCTGGCGGCTGGGCATAGTCTGGGGGGGTACACAAATCGGTGAAGTTTCGTTGATCGTTCTGGACGCGAGCTCGACCAGTCCTGCATGCACGCTCCCAACACCTCCTCGCTCACCACTCCCCTGCTGTCCTGCACCCTCCTGGGTCTCGTCCTGGGCTTCGCGCCTGGGTGCGAGACCGAGGGCTACGATGACGTCCTCTATCTCGTGGCCGACGGCGACGATGTCCTTCGTGCCGCTGGCGACGCCAGCCGACGCGGCGTGATCGTGTTCGACGATCTCGACAACCCCAACAACCCGCCGGTCAACTGCAAGACGGTGGACCTGTCGAGCGAGTTCTCCGAGGCCGCCGGACCCTTGCGAGCGCAGGTTGCGATCGATCACCGGGACTCGACCCAGGCCAACCGCGACGCCACGACCGCGTGGGTGCAGTGGGTCAGCACCACCAAGATCAAGGTCTGCGTACGCGAGCTCAGCTACTCGTTTGGCAACGGCGGCCTCCACCAAGACGGCCTGAGCGTGAGCTACATGGTCTACGACGGCGCAGCGGTCGCGAGCGCGCGTCGCAGCGGTCGGACCAGTGGCCTGCAGATGAGCGGCGACACCATCGACTGCACCTGGATCCCCTTCGACGAGGACACCGACAACAACGACGCCGCCTTTGTCGATCACATCCCGGTCGTTCACGCCTCGCTCTACAATCCCCAGGGCCTTGGTGATGTTGGCGCCACGGTGTGGCTCGAGGAGATCGAGCTCGATCGTTTCAAGGCCTGCGCGCGCACGACCGCCGTCGACGATCCGGGCGGGGCGACCTACACCTACGCGATCGACTGGTACGCGTTCCAGCTCGGGGCCAACCGCCAGGGCGCCAACCTGATCGACGGCTACGCAGCCAAGTCCGGCAGCTTCAGCGCGTCCGACGACCCCGCGGTCGCGCTCGACGACTGGACCAACATCAAGCTGTGCGAGACCGTGTCCTTCTCGGGCTTCAGCGAGACGCCGGATCTGTTCTTGACCGTGGATCATCTCAGCTCCGGGGGCCACGACGCGACCACCGTCTGGGTCGAAGATCTCGACAGCGACTCGGCCGAGATCTGCTTCAAAGAGCTCGCCGACGAGGGCGACCCAGGCAACAACGCGACCAATCAGCATCGCGCGAACCTGCGCATGACTTGGACCGCGATCGAGAGCCCCTGATCCGCGTCACGACGTCGCAGGATTACAGAGGCCGTGAATTCGTTCACGGCCTCTGTAGTGCTGTCTTACCGCTACTTCTTCGGTGGCGAGGCGCTTGGCCGGCTCCGGCGCAGCGCAAACGAGCAGCCAGCGAGCACGGCAACTCCCGCCATGAAAGCCAGCACGCCGCCCTGCAGTGAGAGCAGGCCAAGGCTGGCGACGAGGGTCGTGGCTGCGGCGGGCGGATGGGGACAGCGCAGGCCCTCCGTCAGACTCACGGTCAGCACGATCGCCAGCGCCGATCCGAGGGCGTGGCCCAGGACAAAGGTGCCGGTGAGGGCGCTTGGTTCACCGAGCACGCCGAACGCACCGGCGCTGCCGAGTCCAGCAGCGACGCCGATGACATGGCCGATCACGATGTTGCGCGGAGAGTTGACGGCCGCCTTGGGATCCTTGGCGAGAAGGTATGCCGTCACCCCCAAAGGAGGCGCGAGACATGGGGCGCCCAGCGCCCAGGCGATCACCCCCACCAGCAGGACCAGGCCTCCGCTCAGCCCCGCCATGGCGAACAGGCCGCGCGGGCGTGCCGCGTCGGAGGTTGTTGGGAGCGGCGCTGACATCCGTACGGGGAGTATCGTACGCCTTCGATCAGCGACAGACATCTCTGTCGAGGAGATCGAAGACCCATCGCGCCCCCCGGACCGCGAGTCAACGCCGCAAGGTGAGGCCGCCGTCGACCGCCCAGGCGCGTCGGCGTGTACCGATTGCGAACGGCGTCACCTTTGCCAGCGCCCGCGGGATCTGACCCGAGACGCCACGACCACCAACACGCGAAGCTGTGCCCCCAACACGCGGCGTGTCAGTAGCTCAGCACCTGGCCCTGGATCTCGAGCACGCTGTCGACGCTGCCCGACCACACGACGCTCACGAGCCTGGCGGCCGTCGCCATCCGCACATGCGCGACTGAGTCGCTTGCCGGCCAAGCGGCCTCGTCGCCGACGTCCGTGACCAGCGGCAGATCGGGCCCGCTGAACCGTCGAATGTGCACACGCTGGGCTGGCGAGTCGCCCCACGCGAACGCGAAGTTGCCGTCTTCGAGGGCGATGACGTCGGGAGTTGGCAGGCTGAAGGTTGGGATCGAGTCCTGCAGCAGCCACGGCGCACCATCGAGCACCAGCCCGGGCTCGAGCAGCGCGGCCCAGGCCTGGCGGTTGTGGGTCACGCCCCCGCCCCAGGCCAGCGCGACGCGCCCATCCTCGCCGACCGCCACCTCCGGGTAGCCATAGCCCTGCGGGGCGAGGTTGAGCTTCACTGGCGCATCCTCGATCCACCCGAAATCGCTGCTGCGCAGCTCGAGGTCGCAATCGTTGGGATCCATGGGGTCGCACGCGAACCAGGCGACCACCGCGACGCCGTTGCGCTGGGTGATGGTGGCGTGCTTGGCCGGCCGCAGGGCAAAGTCCGGGTTGGCCCGAATCGCCGTCCCGAGCGGGATATTGAGCGAGTAGTTGTGGCGCCGCAACCACACCTCGCCGTCTTTCTCAAACACAAAGGTGGCGATGTTGCCGTCGAGCACGCCGTCGGCACGGAAGACGGTGTCCGGGCCTTGGTAGATCGACAGGTGCGAGGCTGAGGTGTTGGGGCCGCGTCGGATCGAGAACACGTCGGTGCTGGTGCTCATCGCGTTGAGCCCGTTGATCACCGCGAAGACGTCGTGGCTGTCGAGATCCTGGGTTGCGATCACGCCTCGCGCAGAATACGGGTCTGACTGGGTGACCTGGTCCGTCACCGGTATGCCCGTGCTGATCGGCGCGGCGAATTCGTCAAACCATCGCAGCCGGAACCCATCGCCGAACGACGAATAGAGGACCGCGAATACCCCATCTTGAAACATGGCGACATTGGGCGCGGCCGCGTGGCCGCCCTCGAAGTCGTCGAGTTGAGCGACGAACTCCGAGTGCGCGCAGAACCGGCAGCTGCCGCCACAGTCCGGGTTGCGCTCGTCACCATTCTTGACCCCGTCGGTGCAGGTCGCTGCCGCGCAGACCTCGGCGTCGCACACCGAGCTGTCACAGTCACCGCCAACGAGGCACGCGCCGCCCGGCTCGCACCCGCTGCAGCTGCCGCCGCAATCGACGTCGGTCTCGTCACCGTCGAGGATGCCGTTGTCGCAGTCGCCCGGATCGCCGTCGCTGTCGCTCGGGTCACCGTGGTCTAGATCGCCGTCGCCGGGATCGCCGTCGCCCGGATCACCGTCGCCGGAATCGCCATCGCCGGCATCACCGTCGCCGGGACCGCCCGCGTCGATCAGCGGGTTCGGGCCCAAGCACCCCATCACGCCGAAAGCTGCGCAAGCTCCGCTCAGCAACAGCTCTCTCAGACGCATGGTCACGGCAGCTTAGCCGTTGCGGTGCCTTGTAATCCAGCCATGTCCTCGAAAATCGGCGCGACGCTGCGGTCGGCGAAGGCGTGGCCCTCACATCCACCTGCGCCCCTCGGGCGCGTGCGGGTCCAGCTCGCGCGGGTGCGAGATCGACTTGCCCGCCGGCGGCTGAATCTCGATCGGCCGCGAGTGGGCAGCCTGCAGCCCGTCGTGAACGCACCCGCCAACCTGCTCGACGCGGGCGCCCTTGCGCAGCTTGTACTTGCGCTTGTGCTGCTCGACCTCGCTGCGCAACACCCACTCGACCTCCTCGAGCACACCGGCCAGCAGCGGCACATCGGCGGTCCAAAAGCACAGGTAGGCCGAGAAATCGACGTCGAAATTGAACTCGAACAGGCTCACGTCGAGGTCGGGGTGCTGGGGCGGCTGGGCGTGCCAGCTCTGCGCCGGGCCATCGGCGTTCTCAACCCAGATCTTGACCCCACACGCGAGGGTCTTGGCCGCGCCCAGCAGCGGGAGGTGGGGCTTGGGCTCGGCCGAGGACAGCACGGCCCTGGCCAGACTCCAGTTGGCCATGGTCGCCCCGCCGCTTCCGTCAACGACCGGCGCCGCGGCGCTCAGCGGCGGGTTCAGGAGCTCCCAGGTCGCGTCGCCGCGGCGGTGCAGGTGCAAGAACTTCGCGCGCATGACCCCGTCGGGGCCGTGGTAGGTGGCCTCGGAGTCCTCGCCGGTCAAGTTGTTGATCCAGCCGCCGTGGATCTTGTCGAGCCCAAGCTGGCCGTCGGCGCCGCCGCCGAGCAAGCGCACGCGGGTGCGGACGCGCATGGGCAGGTGGTTGCCCGCGTGGGTGAACACGGTGGGATCGCCGTCCTCGTCGAGCTCGAAGCGCACGCGCTTGGAGCTGAACTTGTGGCCGCGCTCGAGCACCTCAACGCCGACCATGACCACGTGAAAGCAGATGCAGGGGGCCTCGGGGTCGAACGCGTCGCCGCCCGCGGGATCGACGGAGGCGAGGACCCGAAAGCTTCCGATTGCGTCGGTCAACAGCGTGGCCTCGTGGGTGCCCGCCCGGCGTTGCAGCGTGGGCAGGGCGCGGGGCGAGGCCCGAATCACCTCGTCGTGATCGGTAAGACGTTCGACGCGCCAGACCACGCTGGCGGCCGCGGGCATGTTGACGGTGGCCCGCAGCAGGATCGGCTCAGCCAGGGCCCGGCAGGCGGGGTCCGCGGGCAGGCCGGCGTTGACGACCGTGCCCGCCAGCAAGGTCAGCGGCGGGTTGCCAGCGAGGGTGGTGTCGTTGCTGGTCGAGTGATGGTCCTGGCGCTGCGGCAGGTTCTCGTTGACGTCGGAGCCATGCAGAAGCCGACGGGTCTTGGGCGGCGTGGCCGGGAGGCTGAGGTCGACGCGGGTGATCTCGAAGCTGACCTTGTTGCGCGCGCCCTGGTTGTGCAGGCGCACCAGCCCGGGCGCGTTGGCGGCGTCGTCGGGGCCCCAGCAGGCCCACCCGCGCAGTCGCAGGATGCACAGCCCGCACAGGCGCGTGGCCTTGGGGTGGTAGTTCATCAAGCAGACGTCGTTGTCCTCGAACTCGAGCCCGTCGCTTGGCAGGTGGGCGCTGCTCTCGGCCCCGTTCTCGGGCGCCGCGTGAGCCAGGAACATCGCGTGGCCGATCTCGTGGGCGACGACGTAGGTGAAGCCCTTGAGCTGGTCCTGACCGGGTCCGTACTTTTCGTCCGCAGGCCCCGGCGCGTTCGCGTCGTAGGCCACGTAGACGGCGGCGCGGGACCGCGTGGAGGTGGGCGAGTGGGCGGCCCCGGCGAGCTGCTCGTCGTTGACCGAGGCCACGTGTTTGTAGAGGAAGGTGAAGGCCCCAGCGTCGCCAGCCCCGGGGTAGGCCGCGTCAATGTAGCGACGCTGGATCTTGGGCATCAGCTGGTTGGACGCAGACGCGACCGGCATGCCGTTCCAGGCCATGGTGTAGAACGCGGTCTGGTCGTCGGGGTTGGGCGCGCCCGCGACCGGGACCGCGCGGTAGTTGATCGCGTGCTCGCCGGTCTGGACGGCCTCGAACACGGTGTGGGCCGCAACCGCTGGGGCCAGAAGATCGCGGTACTTCTCCATCGCCCCGGCGTTGCCGGGGACCCCGAACACGTCCTGGATCGTGTCGTCGAAGGCCTGTTGCCAGGTCGGCCCGTCGACGATCCCAGCGTTAATCGCAAGGCGGACCCCGGCGGCGGCGTAGATCCGCTCGAGTCGCGACCTGGATGGCTGGGCGACGTTGGCGTGCTTGCGCAGCAGCGCGACGTCGACCTGACGCCAGACCTCGAACAACCCCGTGTGCGCCTGCAGCTCGTCGGCCACGGCGTCCGCGAGATCCGAAGCGTCGGCGGCAAACGGAAAGTCGCCGTGGGGTACGAAGTAGACCGAGACCCGGTAGCAGTCACCGGCCATGCGCGAGGGCTGAAACTGCACCCCCGTGCGCCCAGCCAGAACCCCGCTGGTCCGCGGCAAGCTGGTGGAAGCCCAGCGGCGCTGGTTGCAGCGCTGCACGTGAAAGGGGAACTGCTTGGGGATGACCGCGGCGGTGGCCGTGTCGTAGCCGGCGGCGACCGGATCTTGCTCGGGGAACACGAGCTTGGCCCCGGGCCCGCGCTTGCCCCCGTGCTCGACGTGGCAGTTGTCCGAGCCCCGCGGCGCGTCGCCGCTCTCGGCGTGCAGGGCCTTGTAGTAGTCGAGGCTGTCGCGCACGAATTCTTTGGTCGGGCGCTTCTCCTTGTCGAGCCAGGCGCTGTGCTTGGAGTCGCTGCGATCGCGCCAGTCCCACAAGAACCGGGCGCCGCTCAGGGCCCAGGGCGCGTCAGTTAGCACGCCGCTGGCCTTGACCAGGCGGATCCGAGCGAACAGGGGGATCAGCGGACCATCACCCCACAGGCCGGCGTGGCTGCGGTAGAGCGTGTCATTCTTGCCCTCGGCGAGCAGGTCGGTGGTGAACAGGTTGCTCGACAGCAGGATCTCGTGATCGTCGTCGACACCGTTTCGGTGAAGGTCGTCACAGATCGCCTTCTCGCGGGCGAGGACCTCCGCCACCGGGGCGGTCACGTCGTTGCGCTGCTCGACGATCGTGTCTTTGGCCACGGCCTGCTCCCAGTCGAGCACGACCTCGCCAATGAGCACGTCGAAGTAGGTCCAGGCCTCGGCCGTGAGGGTCTGGGCGGCGCCGCGACCGAACACGCGGAGCTTGAGCTTGTAGGGGGAGAACCCGGCGCTGACGCAGGGCTGCTCCCAACCCTGCGGGGCGACGTCAAAGCAGCCGTCCCAGCTCATCGAGCCCTGGTGACGATCCGCCTTGGGCCCGCGGCGATCGGCTTCGTCGCGCGCGACCGGGCGCAGCTCGTCGTCCTTCCAGCGCAGGGTCTGGCGCCAGATCGGCTTGGCCTTGCCAGTGATGAACAGCAGCAGCTCGGCCTTGCGGATGTTTTGAGGCCGGCGCAGGGTCCAGTGAATCGTGACCGCGTCGCCGCCTGACTTGTCAGCCGGGTTCGCTGGCAAAAAGTTCACCCGACCGTCGTCGTCGTGAGCGAGATCGTGCGCCTTGGACCCGGCGTAGCTGCGCGACCGTGCGCCTCCGACCTCGAGCTGCAACGACTCGATCGAGCAGGTGCGCAGCTTGGCGGTGTTCGACGCGTTGGCATCGCTCGCGCTGCGCTGCGCTGCCGCCACGAGCTTCCGCCGACGCTGTCGTTTGATGCGATCGTCGACGTAGTCGCCCGATCGGATACGCGAGGGATACTTCACCGTTTGTCCCGACATGGTAATGCCTCCCGCGTGCGCGCGCGACCCGAACCCGAGGACGGGTGTTGGTCCGCGCGAGCGTATGTGGCATACGTGGATGCGTATCGTCTCGTCGCGTCCGCCATGCCCAACCAGCACGTCGTCAAGCCCGGAGAGTGCCTGTCCAGCATCGCCCTGGACGCGGGCTTCTTCCCCGAGTCGATCTGGGACCACGAGGCCAACGCCGAGCTGCGCGAGGCCCGGGCCGGCAACGCCCACGCGCTCGTGGCCGGCGACGTCTTGACGATCCCCGACCTGTCTCGCCGCGAGCACAGCGTGGCGATCGACGCACAGCACAAGTTTCGCCGCAAGGGCGTCCCGGCGGTGTTTCGGGTCAAGCTCGAGATCGACGACGAGCCCCTGGCCAACGAGCCCTACCTGCTGCGCGTCGACGGCCTCCAAACGCGCGGGATCACCGACGGCGAGGGCCGGGTGTGCGAGACGATCTGGCCCGGCGCGCGCGAGGCCGTGGTCACGCTTGGCGAGGGCGACGACGCGATCGAGTTCGCCTTCGCGCTTGGCGAGCTCGACCCGGCAGACACCGAACGCGGCGCCCGTCAGCGGCTTGCGAGCCTTGGTCACGCCTGCGGCGAGGCCGATGAATTCGCCGACGACCTGCGGGCGTTTCAGGCGGCCGAAGCCCTGGCCGAGACCGGCGAGCTCGACGACGCCACGGTCGCCAAGCTGATCGAGCTTCACGACGGGCTGTGAGGCACGCCCGCCGGGTCGCGCGGCCTCTCGCCCCGCCCTCTCGCCCCGCCCTCTCGCCCCGCCCTCTCGCCCCGCCGCGCAGCCAAGCTGATAGCATCGGCCGCATGGACGCTACGCCCGACGAGGCTCTGGTAGACGCGTGGCGACTTGGCGACAAGCCGGCCGGTGCCCAGCTGTTCGATCGCTACTTCGTGCCGGTCAGCCGGTTCTTCCGCAACAAGCTGCCGGACCAGGCCGAGGACCTGATCCAGCAGACCTTCGCCGCCCTGCTCGAGGGCCGCGACCGCATGCGCACGAGCGCCAGCTTTCGCTCGTACCTGTTTGGCATCGCCCACAACCTGCTGCGCGCCCAGCTGCGAACGCTTGGGCGCGGGCGGGCGATCGATCCGCTCGAGAGCTCCTTCGCCGAGCTGGCCCCCAGCCCGAGCGCGCTGATTGGCGAGCGCGCGGAGCAACGACTGCTGCTCCACGCGCTGCGGAGGTTGCCGATCGAGCACCAGATCGCGCTCGAGCTGCACTACTGGGAGGGGCTGAACGCGGCCGAGATCGCCGAGATCATGGAAGTGCCACATTCAACGATGCGCTCGCGGCTGGGGCGGGCGCGGGAGCTGCTCGAGCGAATGATCGCCGAGCTGGCGGACAATCCTGGGCTGCTGCAGAGCACGCTCAACGGGCTCGATGCCTGGGCCCAGGAGGTCCGCGGACAGCTCACAGGAGCAGCGGCTCGATGATCGTCACTCTACCTCGACCGGGATCTTCTCGACACTGACCTCCGTCCGCTCCCTCGCGGCTCCAACGGTGACCGCACCGCTGGCTTCTGTTGACATGTTCTCTGGCGTGTAGGTTCCCCACTCGTATTTGAGCTTGCCGTCAGTCAACAAGGTCCACTTCACACCCGAGTTCTTGTTTGTGTAGAGTCCAACGCGCCCCCCCTGGTCGACACCAACGTATTTAGCCCCAGCTTGCCACACTTGCCAGCCGGGGTCCTCCGTCTTAGTGAATGTGAGAGCTTGGCCCTCGGCCACCAGACAGCACCAACCAGCATCATCGACGCCGATGAACTTTGCCGTGTCCTTGATCTTGACCTTGAATTTGGGAACAATAGTAGGGGAGATTTCGCTCGTTTGATTTGACATGATGTTCTCCGTGTCGCAGCACAGCCACATTGTGGCCGGGTAATGGGTGATTCAGTTCTCCAATATATCAGCGTGAATGTTCAGCGAGCCACGCTCGCGCCGCCTCAGCCTCGCGCTCGAGCCCGGTGGCCTCGAAGCCCTCCAGCGCGAGACTGGCCAGCTCGTTCGCGCGCCGCGGATCACCATTGACCGCCACCAGCGCCCGCGCGAGTCCAAACCGAAGCTCCGCGGCGTCCGTGTCTTGTGAGCCATCAACGAGCTCGAGCGCGCGCTCGAACGCCTCGATCGCCAGAGCCGCATCGCCCATCTCGAGCCACACGAGCCCCTGCCCGCGCAGCGGGCCCACGAGCTCGAAGTGATCCTCGGGCAGCGCGGCCGACAGCAGCTCGAGCGCGCGCTGGTACGAGATCATCGCTGCGTCGAGCTGACCGAGGGCCAATTGTGCCTCGCCAATGTTGGTGTGCAGCGACCCGATCTCCTGATGTGACTCACCGAGCACTTGCCGCTGAATCTCCAGTGATCGCTGGAATCCGACGATCGCCCCTTCGTAGTCCGCGGCGTGATATCGGCACACGGCGGCGGCGTTGAGCGCCGAGGCCGTCTCGTCATGGATCAGCCCAAGCTTGGTCTCGTAGATCGGGAGCAGCTCCTCGATCGTGGCGCAGCCCTGCTCGATCTCGCCAAGCCCAAACGCGAGATACGCCAGCGCAAAGCGGTCCCGCGCGACCTCGATCGACTCGCGGCCCCAGGTCGCTTCATCAATTGTGATCGCCGAGCGCAGGCGCTGCTTGGCCAGGTCGAACTCGCCAAGATCGGTGGCGATCATGCCAAGGTTGAATTCGATCCGCGCGGCCTCGGGCGCGCCTTGTCCCCAGGCTGCCGTGACGGCGCCCAGGCAGCCCTCGAGCTCGTCGCGCGCCGCTTCGTGGTCACCCTGGCGATACAGCGTCGTGCCAATGCCCACGCGCAGCAGGGCGCGCTGTCCCGCGTCGAGTCGACCCTCCGCCAGCGCATGGGCGCGCGCATGAGCGGTGATCGCCGCCGCGTAGTCACCGGCCTGTTCGGCGATGCGCGCCCGCGCGGACTGCAAATACACTTCTCGTGGATCGAGCGGTCGGTCAACGCGGTCGAGCGCGACCTGAGCCTCGTCAATGATCCAACGCTCGAGCCGCGGATCGGCAGCGTCGCCCGCGGCCGCGCGGGCAAGCTGCACGCGCAAGCTCGCATCGAGCTCGAACAGCTCGGCTCGCTCGGCGGCCAGCACGACCGCGCGCAGCTGCTCGAGACCTTCGGCGAGCTGGCCGCGCTCGATCGTGATCCTGGCCAGCAACGCCTTGGCCTCCAGCGCCAGCGGGGCGTGGCCAAGCGCCTCGCCAGCGGTCTTGGCCGTCCGCGCGAGCGCAGTCGCGTGATCGGGCCGCCCAACGTCGAGATCGACGCGAGCGCGCGCGAGCGACTCGTAGCCGGCTTCGAGCTCGGCCCGGTGGGCCGCGTCAACGACCGGCTCGGACCCAACGTCGAGCGCCGCGATGCTGCACGCGCCCAGGTCCGGCAGCTCCGCCAGCGCCTGACCAGCTCGCGCGACCACCTGCGCGTCGGCGGCCGAGAGCACCTCGACGAGCGCCCTCACCTGCCCGAGCTGGCGCGCGAAGCAGACCGTTCGCCGATCCAACATCTGCTCGGACTGCGTGCCCTCGATGCGCGTCGCCTGACAGCTGGCGGCTTGCTCCGCCAGCCAGCTCGAGGTCCACACATCGAGGCTGTTCACGACGCGTGCGCTCGACGGGCTGCCCTCGAGCGCCCGACGCAGGGCGAGCCGGCTGGCCTCGTCCCACACGCCAGCGAGGTGGGCGTCGTCGATCGTGCACAGCTCGGGCGCTCGCTCGCTCAGGCCGCCAGCGCCGATCCAAGCGCCCCCAAGCGCGACCGTGACCGCCACGACCGCGCGCCGTCGCGCGCGGCGACGCAGCGGCGCACGCTGCAGCTGATCGAGCAGGCTCCGCATGTCGGGCCAGCGCTGGGCCGGATCCCGCGCCAACCCACGCCGCACGATCGGCCACACCCAGCTCGGCGCCACGCCGCGTCGCGGAACCGCGGGCCGATCCTCGACCAACGCGAGCTCGCGCGCGCGCAGGTTGTTGGCGACGTGCGGCCGCGCCCCCCACAGACCTTCGTAGAGCGCGACACAAAACGAGAACTGATCGCTGCGCGCGTCGACAGGCTCGCCGCGCAGCTGCTCGAGCGGCATGTAGATCGGCGTGCCCATCACCGCCCCGCTCACACTCAGCCGATCGTCGAGCGTCGCCGGAGCCTCGCCGCTCTCGACCGAGATCTCGAGGCTGCGTTGCAGCGCCGGATCACTTGGGTTTGCGCTCACGCGGGCCAACCCAAAGTCAGCCACGCAGATGCGGCCGTCGTCACCGCGCAGCACGTTGTCGGGCTTGAAGTCGCGATGGGTCAGGCCGGCCGCGTGCGCGGCGACCAGGCCCTCGCCTGCGCGCAGGTAAGCCTCGAGCACCTGCTTCCAGTCGGGCGAGCGCTCGCGGATCCACGCGCCAAGGGTGCCGCCCTCGATGTACTCCATCGCCAAGAACAGGCGACCTTCGTGCTCGCCAACTTCATACACGTGCACGACGTTGGGGTGCGTCAGCTTGGCGAGCGCCCGCCCCTCGCGTCGCATTCGCTCGGCGAAGCGATCGTCGTGGCTGAGCTTGGCGTGGACGAGCTTGACGGCCAGCGGCCGGTCGAGCTGGTCGTCGTGGGCCAGGAACACCTCGCCCATGCCACCGCTGCCGAGCCGCCGGATCAGCCGATGCGGCCCGATCTGCACGACCGGAGCCTCGGTCTCGAACAGCCGGGCCTTGATGCTGTGGTAGAGGCGCGCGCCCTCGATGCTGGCCGCGTGCGGAGCTCGAGTGCTCGCCTCAGCGTCCATTTCGGGTTCGCGCGCCATCAGAAACTCCAATCGAGGAGTGTCGCCACCGAACAAAGTGACGACGCCTGCGCGAGAGTTTCTCATGTGGGGGCGTGCGCGCCGGCGAGAAGGGGGATCCGCTCGGAATCGTCATTCCGCGGACTTCCACCTGCAAATCCGTGCAGCTCCGTAGGCGGTCGAGGGCCCCCGAGCCCGTCCAAGGTGCTTCCGGCGCGGCAACCGTTGCAGCGGTTTCACCAGCGACATTGGATCCGATCTTCACCGCCGCTAGAGTGCGCCATCCCTTCCGCACGCGAACCCGCCAGTTCACAGCGCCCGACACGCGAGCGGAGGCCTCCCCATGCCACAGGAAACTGAGACTTCGAGTTCCCCCGCGCCAGCTCCCGCCCGCGAGGCCGCCAGCGCGCGCGCCCAGTGGGAGGCCAAGGCCACCAGCGAGCTCAGGGGTCGGCCGCTTGCGAGCCTGACCCGCGCGACCGCAGACGGCATCGCGGTGCCGCCCCTGTACCTGCGTGACAACGACGCCCGCGCGCCCCGGCAGCTCCCAAAAAATCCGTGGCTGAGCGTGCAGGAGTATCGCCACGCCGATCCCAAGGCGGCCAACGCCGCTGCCCGCCGCGACCTCGAGCTTGGCGCTGGCGGAGCGCGGTTCATCCTCGACAGCGAGCTGCAGGCGGGTCGGCAGCCAGGCGCGAAGCCAGACGGGCTCGTGTGTGACGCCTTCGAGCAGCTCGACCTTCTGCTCGACGGCATCGACCCCACGGCGACCCCGGTGTTCTTCGACGCCGGACTGCTCGCGCCCGTGTGGGCCGACGCGCTCGAGGAGTGGCTCGACACCCACAGCGAAGACGAAGGCCGGGCGATGACCGTCGAGCTTGGCCGCGGGCCCAGCTGCGGCGGCGTGATCTACGACCCGATCAGCGCGCTCGTCCACACGGGCAGCCTCGAGCAGAATTTCGAGGGCGCGCTCACCCGCCTGAGCGACGCGATCTTGGGCATGCGCACGGGGCTGCTCGGCGTCTCGACCTGTGGCTATCACGCCGCCGGGGCCAGCGACGCCGAAGAGCTCGCGCTCGCGCTCTCGACCTGCGCCGAGCTGCTCCGCCGCGGCGCGGGGCTTGGGCTCGAGATCGCGGACCTCGCCAGCGCGATGCTGTGGACCTTGCCGATCGCGGGTCGCCCGTTCGAGGCGATCGCCAAGCTCCGCGCGGCCCGAGTGGTGTGGGCCAAGTTCACGACCGCGGCTGGTCACCCACGCGCAGACCTGTGGATCCACGCGACCAGCTCGGCGCGCACGTGGACGCGACACGGGTCGTGGGTCAACCTGCTGCGCGGGACCGTGGGCAGCTTCGCGGCCGCAACCGGCGGCGCCAGTGCGATCGCAACCGCGGCGTTCGACGGCCTGTGCGGGCCCGAGCGCGACGAGGTGTTCGGGCTTGGTCGCGGCAGCGAGCTCGGGCGGCGGCTCGCGCTCAACACCCAGCTGATCCTGCGCGAGGAGGCCCACCTCGACCGCGTGATCGATCCGGCGGGTGGCAGCTGGTACGTCGAGTCGCTGACCGACGCGCTCGCGCGCACGGCTTGGAACCGGTTCCGCGAGCTCGAGCGCAGCGGTGGCTTGGTCGCCAACCTGTGCGCGGGGGCGATCCACCGCAGCATCGCCGCTTCGGCCGAGCGGCTGCGCGTCCAGGTCGCCACCCGCAAGCAGCCGATCACCGGGGTCAGCAGCTACCCCACGCTGGACGAACAACCCACGCCGCCGCAGCCCAGCAACGACGTGACGACCGACGGTGGCGATCAGGCCCGGCTGACCCCGGTCTTGGATCCCGCAGAGATCCCCAAGTTCACGCGCCTGCGCCTCGCGGCGCCGTTCGAGCGGCTGCGTGACGCCAGCGCGATCTGGGCGACAGCGCACGGCGCCCCGCCGCGGATCTACGCGTGCAACTTGGGCCCGATCGCGGGGCTGCAAGCGCGGGCCGACTTCGCCGCCAACAGCTTCCTCGCGGGCGGGATCCAGACCGTCGCCAGCGAGAGCTTTGCGACCGACGACCCCGCGCGCCTGTCCGCCGAGGCCGCCGCGGGTCTGCGCGCCAGCGGCTGCTCGCTCGCGCTGATCTGCGGGCAAGATCGTGACTACGCCCAGCTCGTCGCGCCGCTGCTGGTCTCGCTGCGCGCTGCGGGTGCCCAGACCGTGTGGATCGCCGGCCGCCCGCCCCAGGACCACGACTGGGGCCTCGATCCCGAGCTCCCCCCCCGCTACTTGTTCGCGGGCGGTGACTTGCTCGCGGAGCTCGAGCACGCGCTGACCAAGCTCGGCGTGCTCACAACCAGCGACCAGGAGCAGGCCTGACATGTCCGAGCCATCACTTCCCAAGTGGGCCACGCTCGAGTTCGACGCGATCGAGATCGCGCAGACGCCCCCAGATCCAACCCAGGCCACGCAACCGTGGACCACCCCCGAGGGCATCGAGGTCGCGCCGATCTATACCGCAGCGGATCTGCGCGAGCTCGAGGACGCTGGCGTGCTCGACACCGCGCCGGGCGTGCCGCCGTATCTGCGCGGGCCCTACGCGACCCTGTACGCGGTCCGGCCGTGGACGATCCGGCAGTACGCGGGCTTCTCCACCGCCGAGGCCAGCAACGCGTTTTATCGCCGCAACCTCGCAGCTGGGCAGAAGGGGCTGTCGATCGCGTTCGACCTTGCCACCCACCGCGGCTACGACAGCGATCATCCCCGCGTGGTCGGGGACGTGGGCATGGCCGGCGTCGCGATCGACTCGATCCTCGACATGCGGATCTTGTTCGACCGGATTCCGCTCGATCGCATGAGCGTGTCGATGACCATGAACGGCGCGGTGCTGCCGATCCTCGCGCTCTACATTGTCGCCGCCGAGGAGCAGGGTGTGGCCCAAGCCGCGCTGACTGGGACCATCCAAAACGATGTGCTCAAAGAGTTCATGGTCCGCAACACCTATATTTATCCGCCGGCGCCCTCAATGCGGATCATTGGTGACATCTTTGCGCACACGGCCGCGCACATGCCCAAATTCAACTCGATCTCGGTGTCGGGTTACCACATGCAAGAGGCCGGCGCGACGGCGGATCTCGAGCTCGCGTACACCCTGGCCGACGGGCTCGAGTACATTCGCACGGGCGTGGCCGCGGGCCTCGAGGTCGACGCATTCGTGCCGCGGATCTCGTTCTTTTGGGCGATCGGCATGAACTTCTTCATGGAGGTCGCCAAGCTCCGGGCCGCGCGATTGCTGTGGGCCGAGATCGTCGCGCGCTTCAACCCCAAAGATCCAAAGTCGCTGGCGCTGCGAACTCACTCGCAGACCTCGGGCTGGTCGCTGACGGCCCGCGACCCCTACAACAACGTCGCGCGAACCTGCGTCGAGGCGCTCGCGGCCACGCTCGGGCACACGCAGTCGCTGCACACCAACGCGTTCGACGAGGCCCTGGCGCTGCCCAGCGAGCTCTCGGCGCGGCTGGCTCGCAACACGCAAATTCAGCTGCAAGAAGAAACCGGGATCTGTGAGGTCGTCGATCCCTGGGGCGGCAGCTACTACGTCGAGCGCCTGACCCACGACCTGGCCGCCAAGGCCCGCGTGTTGATCGAAGAGATCGAGCAGATCGGCGGCATGGCCAAGGCGATCGAGGCCGGCGTGCCCAAGCTGCGCATCGAAGAGGCGGCCGCGCGTACCCAAGCGCGGATCGACAGCGGGCAGCAGGCGGTGATCGGCGTCAACCGCAACGTGCTCGCGCACGAGCCCGAGATCGAGGTCCGCCAGGTCGACAACAGCGCCGTGCGAGCGGCCCAGCTCGCGCGGCTCGAGCAGCTGCGATCCGAGCGGGACGAAGCGGCGCTCGAGCGCACGCTCGCGGCCCTGCGAAGCTGCGCCGAGACGGGTCAGGGCAACCTGCTGGCGGCGGCGATCGACGCCGCCCGAGCCAAGGCCACCGTCGGTGAGATCAGCCTGGCGCTCGAGCAGGTGTGGGGGCGCCACGTCGCGCAGACACGTACAATCGCGGGGGTGTACTCCAGCGAGCTTCGTGATGGGGGCAAGGGCGGCGCCTCTGGTGACAGCGAGATCGACCGGGTCCTGCAGCAGACCGCGGCGTTCGAGCAGCAAGAGGGCCGGAGGCCGCGCCTGCTGGTCGCCAAGATGGGCCAAGATGGCCACGACCGCGGCGCCAAGGTGATCGCGACTGGGTTCGCAGACATGGGCTTCGATGTCGATGTTGGCCCGCTGTTTCAGACCCCCGACGAGACCGCGCGGCAGGCCGTCGAGAACGACGTGCACGTGATCGGCGTCAGCTCGCTCGCGGCGGGTCACCTGACCTTGGTGCCCGCGCTGATGGCCGCGCTGGCCCAGCTTGGGCGGGCAGACATCATGATCGTGGTGGGCGGCGTGGTCCCGCCGGCCGACCATGCCGCGCTGCGCGAGCTGGGAGTGGCTGCGATCTTCGGGCCCGGCACCGTGCTCGCGCAGGCGGCCGCAACCGTGCTCGAGCAGCTGGCCACGCAGCTGGAGCTGACGCTTTGACGCCACGGCGCAGCATCGATGTTGCAGAGCTCGAGGCGGGTGTACGCGCCGGGGATCGCAGCGCGCTCGGGCGAGCGATCACGCTGATCGAGAGCGGCCTCGAGCGCGATCAAGTCCACGCCCGATCCCTGCTCGAGCGGATCTTGCCGCACACGGGCGCGGGGATCCGCGTGGGGATCACCGGCGTGCCGGGCGTTGGCAAGAGCACCTTCATCGAGACCCTTGGCCGCCAGCTCACCAGCAACGGCACCAAGGTCGCCGTGCTCGCCGTCGATCCCTCGAGCACCCGCAGCGGCGGCTCGATCCTGGGCGACAAGACCCGAATGCAAGAGCTGGCCCGCGATCCGCTCGCGTTCGTGCGGCCCTCACCCAGCCGTGGCTCCCTCGGCGGCGTGGCCCGGCGCACCCGCGAGGCGATCTTGCTGTGCGAGGCGGCCGGCTATGAGGTGGTGCTGGTCGAGACCGTGGGCGTTGGCCAGAGCGAGACCATGGTCGCGGGAATGGTCGATTGCTTCTTGGTCTTGATGCTCGCCGGGGCCGGGGACGAGCTACAGGGGATCAAGCGCGGGATCCTGGAATTGGCCGACTTGGTGACCATCAACAAAGCGGATGGTGACAACATGCAGAACGCCCGGCGTGCCCGCATGGAGTATGCGCGGGCGCTGCACTTGATGCCGCGCAAGAGCGCGCATTGGGATGTGCCGGTGTTGACCTGTTCGGGGATCAGCGGCGATGGCGTGGACGTGCTGTGGGCAGAGATCGAACGATTTCGGGCGGCGCTCACCGCCAGCGGGGAGTGGGAGCAGACCCGGGCGCAGCAGCGGGTTCAGGCGATGTGGCGGGCGATTGAGTGGGGTGTCATGCAGGTCTTCCGCGAGCACGGTGAGGTCGGCCAGCGCGTGGGTGCGGTGGAATTGGATGTACGCGACGGCCGCGTGGCGCCGGATCATGCGGCGGCGGAATTGCTGGCGGTGTTTCGTGGTGCGCGGGATTGAAGCCAACAGCCCGCTGCCCACGGTGAGCCCGTCCACGAAGACGTCCGCAAGCGAGCGAGGCCCCGAGCGTCGCCAGCGGCGTCGCTCCGGCCCACTCGAAGCGCGCTACTGGATCGGCGCGAGGGTACTTGGCTCCGCGTTGAGAACTGCCGCGTACGCCCCACGTCGAAGGGCGCGTTGACGAGCGCGAACGAACCATCGAGGGTACGCCTCGCGGTGGCTCGTCAACGGTGACGGGCAGCTCGTGAAGCTGGGCGGCTAACGCCCCCACCCGCTGACCGCAAGATCACGTCCGACCCGGGGTCGCGTCGTCGGGTGCGGTCGCACGGCTACGTGTGCCAATATTCGGTGAATGACCGACACATCCCAGTCCGCATTCGGCAGCGCTGACGCGGTTGCCAAGTACGCCGAGGGCCCGCGACGCAACGTCCCCGGCTACGCCAGTCTCGTGCCGATGACGCGGATTCTGCTGCAAGAGCGAGTGCCGGCGGACGGCCGGGTGCTGGTCGTTGGTGCGGGTGGAGGCCTGGAGTTGCAGGACTTCGCGCAAGCCAACCCAGGTTGGCAGTTCGACGGCGTCGACCCGAGCGCGCCGATGCTGGACCTCGCAACGCGTCACCTGGGCCCGTTGTCGTCGAGGGTGACGCTGCACGAGGGATACGTTCAAGACGCGCCGGTGGGGCCGTTCGACGCAGCAACATGCCTGCTGACCTTCCACTTCGTGCCGCTCGAGCAGCGCGTGCCCATGGCGACAGAGATCCGTCGCCGCCTGAAGCCCGGTGCTCCCTTTGTGGCTGCGCACCTGAGCATCGAGAACAGCGAAGGTGCGCGCGACCTCGGGATGTCGCGGTATGCAGCTTTCCTGGTCGCGTCGGGTGTCGAGCCGCACAGGGCGGCTGCGGCACGGGAAAAGGTAGCGCGGGAGTTGCCGATCCTGACGCCAGCGCAGGACGAGGCCATCCTCTACGAGGCAGGGTTTGGCGAGGTTCAGCTCTTCTATGTTGGATTCACGTTCCGTGGCTGGGTGGCCTACGCGTGAGGCTATCTCGTCGCCTCGCGCCGGATTCTTCGTCGAGGGCAGTGACCAGCTTCGTCAGCGTGATCGAGCAGGCGCGCTGCGGAGGCCCGCCGCCGCGCGCAGTTGCACCTGCACGCCGAGCTGTTCGAGCGCCGCCGCGAGAGCCGTGTGAAGCGTAGCGAAGGTCCGAAACCCCCGACCGCTTGGAACATCGCCCCCAACAGCGACCAGCGTGGTGGCGACGCCCGGCGAGATGCCGCAGACAAAGCAAGTACAACCCAGCAGCCCCAGCGCACGGATCAGCGCCATCAAGTGACCCGCAGAGCTCGCGTCGATGGTGTCGACCCCGGTGAGATCGATCAGCGCATAGCGAGCCCGCTTCTGGGTGACGGCGTCGAGCATGCGCGCGGTCATGCTCGTGGCCTGCGTGTGGCTGATGCGGCCAACGACGGGCAACGCCAGGACCTGGTCCCAGACCTGGATGATCGGGGTTGACAGCTCCTGGATCTCTCGTTGTTGCGATGTGATGAGCTCGAGCTTGTCCCGAATGGTCTCGGTCGAATTCAAGGCCTCGCGCCACGGGGCCGCTTCGGCGCCCCAGGAGTTGACCGGACGCAGCTCCCACGAACAATGTGGATCGCCGCACGCGATGCACTCACGCTCGATCGCCAGCAGCGGCGCGCCAAAGAACGCGGTGCCCCAGCCGCTCGCGTATCCGAGCAGCGAGTAGCACACGGGCTCGCGAGCGGAGCCAAGGCTCCGCAGGTGGACCTCGGCCTCGTAGGAGTTTTTCCAGAGACCCCGAAACAGGAAGTGGCCGCTCGCGCGGTCATAGCTCATCTCGAGCGGCTCGACTTTCACGAGGCCTTCCCATTCATGCATCCGCGGTCCAGCGCCGAGGCGGTCGACCTCTTTGTCCCACGTGTACATCGTGCTGAGCGCGTCGTAGTCGCCGTAGCCGCATTGATAGCCGAACTGCATCAACGCTGCGCGTGCCAGCGTGGTGCCGAGCTTGGCGTCGAGCACCTGGTGCAGCAGCGAGAACGCCTCTTGCCGAAACAACAGCATGCGCTCCTGACCGAGCAGGAGCTTGCCATCTTGCGGTGCGAACTCGAGCGCGGTTGCCAAATTGAGATCCGCGAGCTGCATCGGGATGCATCATAGCAAACGGACTCAACCCCCGTCCCTTCTCGCAATCCAACACGCACGCACCGATCGAACATGTTGGTCGACAGCGGGGCGGGATCGAACCTCCTCGAGCTGCAATCTCTGCGGCTGACGCAAAGATCGCGCGACGTGTCGCAGCAAAGGGTGATAGACGAACCGGCCAATGCCGCTCGAGCTCCCCGAGCCGGTCGAGGCCAAGATTCCGGCGAAGTTTGCCGTACCCCTAGAGCGCCGATCAGTTTGGAGTCGCGTCGTCAGGTGCGTCTGGGGCCGTTCCTGCCTAGGAGGGAGGCCGAAGCTGTATCCGGCATACTGCGAGCGCCGACCGACAACGGCAGGAGCGGCCCCAGATGTGCCTGGCGTCGTGAATTCAAACTGATTGGCGCTCTAGGCTGCCGAACGATTGCCGCTCCGGGCCCACGCGGCGCAGCGCAGCTCTCACGGGCAGGTCTGCGTGACCGCGCCCGCGAACAGCTTCAGATCTCGAATCACCGCATCGGCGCCCTTGTAAGACCACAGCACCACATACGGTCCGCCCATTGGGCTATACGAGATCGAGTGCAGCGGCGAATTGCCGCAGTCGTCATCTTGCAGCGCGATATCGGTGATGTCCCAGACATTGACCGACATGGGCTCGGCGCCGCCGCCGGGTGGGGCCTGCTCGATCGGATCCGCCCCGCCGGCGCTGGCGTCGATGATCGGGAGCGTGACGAGCTCGAGCGACCCGACGTCAACGGCGGTATTGAGCGCGCAGCCCATGTCGTTGAGCGCGATCGTGAGATACATGAAGTTGGTCGTGAAGCTCCCGCCGACCATGTCGTAGTCGGCGTAGAGGTAGATGCGCTCGTCGCCGCCGATCCCCGACTGCATCACCGTGAGCTCGAGGCTGTCCATCTCGGGGATCGGATCCGGGAATGGGCCGGACGCCCCGAGCACGCGCTGAAGCTCGACGCTGCTCTGCGGATCTGGGCACCCGTCGCCGTCGCCATCGCCGTCGCCGTCGCCGTCGCCGTCCCCATCGCCGTCGCCGTCGCCATCGCCGTCGCCGTCGCCATCACCCTCGCCGGTCTCTTGCGTGGTCGCGTCGGCCATGGGCTCGCCGTCGTCACTCGTACAAGACAGGATCAACCCCAGGGCGAGGATCGGGGCGTGGACGGTGTGGACGGTGCGAACGCTGCAAGTGAGCATCCGTCATGATCGGGTCCGATCCCACGTCATGTCCACCCCACGGCATGATTTGATCGAGTCGAAGCAGCCGTGGGCCGGGCCGTGGGTCGGGGGCCCGTGACATCAGCCCAGGTCCTGGCATGCTGCGCGCGATGCTCGACCCCGTCCTCTCCAACGCGGTGCTCGGCTGCACGGCCGTCGCCGCGAGCTGCTGGCTGCTCTCGATCGTCACCCGCGAGTACTCGTGGGTCGACCGGATCTGGTCGATCACGCCGGTCGCCTACGTCACGTACTTTGCGTGGGCGAGCGGCTGGACCCCGCGATTGGTCCTGCTCGCCGCGCTGGTGCTGTGCTGGGGTGCGCGGCTCACCTTCAACTTCGCGCGCAAGGGCGGCTACGCGCCGGGCGGCGAAGACTACCGGTGGGCGGCGCTGCAAAAGGGCATGAGCCCCAGGGCGTTTCAGCTGTTCAACCTGGTGTTCATCGCCGGCTTTCAAAACGCGCTGTTGCTGCTGCTCAGCCTCCCGGCTTGGGCGGCTGCAAAGCAGTCCGCGCCGCTCGACTGGATCGACGGCGCGCTGGCGCTGGCGTTCTTGGGGCTGCTCGGGCTCGAGACCCTGGCCGACCAGCAACAGTGGCGGTTTCAAACCACCAAGCGGGCGGCGCTCGAGCGTGGTGAGAACCCCCCGCCGTTCCTGACCACGGGGCTGTTCCGCTACTCGCGACACCCCAATTTCTTCGCCGAGCAAGCGCTGTGGTGGGTTGTCGCGGCCTTCGCCCTCGCGGCGGGCTCGCGCGAGTGGGCGGCGATCTTCACCGGGCCGATCGTCCTCGTCGCCCTATTCTACGGCTCCACAGGCTTCACCGAGGCCCTGTCGCTGCGCAAGTACCCGAGCTACGCCGACTACCAGCGCACAACTTCAAAGCTGATCCCCTGGTGGCCGCGCGGCTGATCCGCCTCACTCCAACAGCTGGGCCAGCTTCGTCAACCGGCCCGCTGCCAAGTGGTGGTGGAGGCTCGCGGCGCGCTTGTAGGCATCGCTAGCTTCGGCGTAGCGCATCGACTTGAGGTAGCAGTCACCAAGCAGCACGTGCAGCTCACCCTCGCCAGGACGCAGCTGCGCGGCCCGGCGTGCATACCCCAGCGCCTTGCTGTATTCGCCAGCCTCGAAGTGGAGCTCCGCGAGCCCCGTGAGCGCGGCGACGCTGGTGCTGTCCAGCGCGAGGGCCTCGTTGAAGAGCCGGCGCGCGTCGGCGCGACGGCCCCCACCGGTCGCCCGCTCGGCCTTCGAGACCAGCGCCGCGGCCTTGGGTGGGTCGCTGCGCATGGGCTCATCAACGGGCTCAGCGAGCGACGCGGCGACCGCTTCAACGGCCGCTTCTGCAGGCGCCTGAAGGATCGGCGCCGCCTCGAGCCAGCCCCCGTCGCGGGGTGGCGGCGTGGCGGCGTCGGTATCAACGAGCTGCAGCAGCTCTTCGCTGGCGTGCCACGGAGGTCGATCCTCCCCCGGCTTCACCAGCGCCACGACCTGGTCGCGTCGGGCACCGTCGTCGGGGTTGGCGAGCGCCTCCATCAACTTCCCGGTGCGCAGCTCGGCCTGGCTGAAGTCGCCCCGCTCGGCCCGGGCGATCAGATCCGCCAGCTGCGTCGGGGTCAACGGACTGCGCGAGCCTGCGTGGGGATGATCAGGCACGAACACGAGCGCGAGCCCGTAGAATTCCAGGGCAAAGGACCGCCCGTGCGGCTCCTTCCAATAGCGATCACCAAAGCGACTGAGGGTCTCGGCGATCTCCTCGCGCAGCACGTTTGCCCGCGCGTGGGCGGCCGCAGCCAGCACGCCCTCTTCGGCCTCGAGCACCTCGATCCAGCGCAGCGCCGTCGCTTGCCCCGACGGTGGGGGGTAGACCCAATAGGCCTTTGACGCGGCCAGACGGGTCTGATTGGTCAAGTGTTCGAGCCGCGAGTCGTCGTACGCCGGGGCCGAGGCGACCGCCGCCTGGGTCGCGGACTCATCCCCGCGCGAGCCGATCACCAGCCCCCCAAACGCGCCAAGGATCAACGTTGCCCCAACCCCGACCGCCGACCACGCCCAGCCAGCCCATCCCATGCGGTGGTTGCGACGGGCCAGGGCTTCGCCCAAGCGAGCGCGGCGTGCATCGTCGACGTTGGGCAGCGGCAGGTCATCCCAGGGCGTGACGATGCCCAGCGCGATCTGCAGCTCGATCAGCGCGGCCTCGAGCTCGTGGGCGTTTGGCCAGCGCTGCTCGGGCGACTTCTCCAGGCACCGCAACAAGATCGGATCTAGCGCGGCCGGCAAGTCCGGGCATAGCGATGTGATCGGCTCTGGGGTTGCGAGCTCGTGCGCAACTAGGATCTGCTCGAGCCCGCCCTCGAAGGGTGGCCGCCCGGCCAACATCACGTAGGCCATGCACCCCAACGCGTAGACATCGACCCGCCCGTCAAATGCCTCGCCCAGGATCTGCTCCGGGGCCATGTACGGCCCTGTCCCCGAGATCTTCGGCGTGCTCCCAGGCTCTGCGGCCAAGCCCAGATCCACCACGCGAACCGAGTCCGCCCGCCCATCCTCCCGCTGCAACACGACGTTCTTGGGCTTGATGTCGCGATGCACCAGGCCGGCTTCGTGGATCGCCGCCAACGCCTTGCAGCATTGACGCAAAATTGGCAGCGCGCGCGTCAGCGACATCTTGCCCTGCTTCAGCGCGCCATGCAGATCCTCGCGCCCAAGCAGCTCCATCACAAAGAAGGGCCGATGGTCCGGGAGCTCGCCAAAGTCCATGACCTCCACGACAAAGCGGGACTCCACGCGCGCGCAGGCCCTGGCTTCGTTGGTGAACATCGCGAATAGATCCGATGAGAGCTCGAAGGTCGCCCGCAACACCTTCAGCGCGACGCGACGCTGAATGTCGGTGTGCAGCGCTTCGAACACCTGCCCCATGCTGCCCTCGCCAATCCACTCGATGATCTGCAGGCGGGTTCCGGGCACCAGCTCACCCACCAACAGGCGACTGTTGGTCTCGATCGGCTCCCAACCCGCGCTGGTGCTGGCCTCCACCCGGCTCATCGTCGTGTCGACCTCGACCATACTTTCAAACGGGGTTAGTGTCGCTTGGCTCTGCACGGCGAACTCAGGTGGGGAGGTGTCTGACCCTAGCTGAAAACAGTTCGTTGAAAAGTGTAACTGGGAAAAACTGAGTGTAGAATGCACATCATGCGCGAGCGCCTATTAGCGAAGGTCACGGCCTGGACATTGGTTGCGAGTGGGTGGCTGTATCCACTTCAGGCCAACGCGGCCCCCCCCGTCCCCCCGGTCCCCCAAGGGGACATCCGAACCGGCGTAGGCCCAGTCGAGTATAGCGGCCAATTCCCAGACTACTTCCAGAGCGAACTCGAACAAACAATCATCAGCTCGCTCGAGAGAGCCAGCGGAGCCCCTGTACCCATGCAAGGGAAGGCCTGTACGCAGTTCGACTGCGTGCAGCGGGCGGCCCTGAAAGCTGGCGTGGGGGTGATCATCATGTCTCGCCTCATACGCGATAATCGTGACTATCAAGTAGAGTTCATCGCCCACGCGGTCGAAGATGGACGCGTGCTGGCGCAGGCCACCGTGGAATGCAGTATTTGCGGCCAGCAAGAGCTGCTCGATGCAATACCTGCGAAGCTCACCGAGCT
This sequence comes from Enhygromyxa salina, assembly GCF_000737335.2. Lineage (GTDB taxonomy): Bacteria > Myxococcota_A > Polyangia > Nannocystales > Nannocystaceae > Plesiocystis > Plesiocystis salina_C. Next base: position 44,142 of record NZ_JMCC02000039.1, read on the forward strand.
CGACGCCAAACTTGCGCAGGCCCTCGCGGCGCAGACTTGGCCGCCCCGGCTCATGGTCGCGGGCACTCCCTCGCACGCAAGCCTGTCGCTCGACGGCGAGGACATCGGTCCCGGCCCGATCTCGGTTGAGGTCGAGCCCGGCAAGCACCAGCTCGAGATCGCAGCCGTTGGCTACGCGACGCAGCTGCATCGCTGGGCCGCCGTCGAAGGCGTCGAGCAGCAGATCGAGTTCTCGCTCACGCGCCAGCCGGCCAACCGCGGTCTAAAGATCGCTGGGTGGGCCGCCGTCGCGCTGGGCGGTGTCGGAACGACCACCGGGATCACGCTGATCTCCCTCAATGGCCGGGACCACGCGCCAACTTGTGCGACCAACCTGCGCGATCCCAGCGGTGATTGTCCCAACGTCTACGCAACCGCCGCCGCGGGCGTCATCACCCTTGGCGTCGGGGTTGCTGCAATCGCCACCGGGGTCGGCCTCCTCGTCCACCGGCACCAAGGCCAGCGCCAAACCAAGCCCAGCAGCGCTCGCGTGAGCGTGGGTGTGGGCGCGGGTGGCATCCAACTACGGTTTTGATCGCACGGCCGTCGGGCGCGGGACTTGGACAGCGCGCCGCAACTGCATCGCACCTGCGGGGTGGAACCCGATGCGCCGCCCGTCAGCGCCCAAGCAATCGGGCCAAGACGTGGGTGACCACGATCCCCAGCACCAGTAGGTTGCGCCCAAGCAGCCCCGCCCATGAGATCCGCGGCGCCGCCAGCTCCCGGTTGGTGAGCGCGGCCGCCAACGCCCGCAGATGCGCCACCCCGATCGGCCAGTCGCGGATCCCCTCGATCCACTCCGCTGGCAGCCCGCGCGCACCGACCTCGGCCCCCGCCAGCGCGCCAACGATCGCCGCGACCGTGTCGGTGTCGCCGCCCAGTCGTATCGCCGCCTCGATCGCCGAGCGTGGGTCGCCGCGGTGGCGTAGCCAGCAATACGCGACAGCGGGCAGGGTGTGCACCACAAAGCCCGAGACCCCGCGGGTCCAGCCCAGCTCTGCGGCAAGGGCGGCTGGCGTGTCGCCGCGGTTGGCCGCCTCGATCGCCCTCAACACTTGCGCCCGGAGCTCGGGATCCTCGATCTGTGCCGCGAGCTCGACGAGTCGCTCAGTCGGGGCTCCCCCCTCGCGTGCCCAACGACTGACGAGCAGCGCACCAGCCTCGGCTCGGGGATCCGTGTGTGTCACCCGGGTCGACGCCCGGACCAGCTCGACGAGGTGCGCGTCGTCTCGCGCCCGCAACCCCAGCAGCGCCGCCCGCATCGCGGGACCGTTGCCAGCCGAGTGCACGCCGCTGCGCTCGGGCGAGAACCCCACCCACGAGCGCAGACCCCCTCGCAGCGTCGCCAAGCCCACCCCAGGCGGCAGCGCCAGCACCCACCAACGCAGGCTCCGCGCGAAGGCCCGCGCGAACTGACGCGGGTCACCGTTGGATCGCAGCAGCGCGCGCGCGACCATGCTCGTGTGCTCGGTGTCGTCGCTGATCATGCCGCGACCCAACACCAGCGAGTGCCCGAGCGGGCGCCGAGCCAACCGACGCTCGACTCGCTGGGGCGACAAGCCCTCGAAGGGCAGGCCGATCGAATCACCGATCGCGGTGCCAAGCAGCACACCGAGCACAGCGTCCGCGTGATCATCGGACTCGGGGAGGGTCATCTGCGTGTCCTTTAGCAACCCGCATGCCAGCGACCGCCGCGCCCTGTGGCCCCGATCGCGCCGTCGCTCGCAAGCGTCAAGCGTCAAATTGACGAGCGAGCTCGACCGCGTGCGGCACCCCGTCAAACGCGGCCCGATCGGATGTACGATCCCCGTCGCCACGCATGCCACGCAACATGACGACCGACCGGAGCGACCTACTGTTGCACCCCCAGCTGCGGGCCTACGTCGAGGCGCGGGTCCCCGAGCTCGCCGCGATCACGGCCGCGCGCCGCCAGTCGCTCGATACGCTCGCGCAGTTCATCGCCACCGAGCAAGCCGCGGGCGAGCCCGTTCGCCTGATCTTCATCTGCACCCACAACTCGCGGCGTAGTCACATCTCGCAGCTGTGGGCCGCGGCCGCGGCCGCCTGGTACGGGCTCGAGGTCGCAACCTACTCCGGCGGGACGGAGGCGACCGCCTTCAACCCGCGCGCGGTCGCGGCCATGCGCAGGGCCGGGTTCGAGATCGATGATCCCGGCGGCGACAACCCGCGCTACACCGTCAGCTTCAGCCCTGGCGGCCCCAAGATCTCGGCCTTCTCCAAGATCTGGACCCACGCCGCCAACCCACAGACGGGCTTCGCCGCGATCATGACCTGCGACTCAGCCGACGCCGCGTGTCCGCTCGTGCTCGGCTCGCGCGCCAGGATTTCGCTGCCCTACCGCGACCCCAAGGCCGACGACGGCAGCCCACGCGAAGCAAGCAGCTACGACGCCAGCGTCCGGCTCATCGCAACCGAGATGCTCTACGTGTTCGAGCGGGCTGTCCGCCAGTAGGCCGCGGCGCTGGGCTGCGGCGTCACTCGGCTGGAGCCCCGACCCACCAGCGCACCACCTGGCCGTCTTGCTTCTCGATCGCAACGACCCCGCCGTTGTGCGCGTCCCACTGCCCGGCCACGCACTCGACCACCAGCGTTGCGACATCCGTGGCCGACACGGTCAGCTCGGTGCCCACCGTTTGGGCATCGAACAAGCCGCGCAGCATCGGGGTCTCGACGCATCCCGGGGCGACCCCAAACGCGCGCACGTTCGGCGCGCCCTCGGTTGCACAGGACTTCGTCATCACGTTGAGCGGCGCCTTGGACAGCGCGTAGGAGAACAAGCCCGGGAACGGATCCACGGTGGACATCGTCGTGATGTTGACGATGCACGCCCCCGGCCGCTGGACCAGCTGCGGCCACGCGGTGGCGATCATGATCGCCGGACTCAGGGTGTTCAGCTGAACGTGGGCGCGCAGGGCCTGCTCGTCGATTCCGTCCGCGAGCGGGCCAAGCTGAGCCATGCCGGCGTTGTTCACCAGCACGTCGACCCTTCCCATGTCCGCCATGATCGCGGTGGTCAGCGCGGCCGTGCGCTCGCTGTGGCCAAGATCGGCCACGTAGATCCGATGCTCCGCGCCCTTGGCCACCCCTGCTGCCAGCTGCGCCGTCGCCTCGAGCTCGTGCTGCCTGCGCCCGACCAGCGCGACCCGATACCCGCGCGCCGCCAGCTGCACCGCCGCCTGCCGACCGATGCCCGAGCTCGCGCCCGTGACGATTGCGACCGGAGCCTCACTCACGCTTGCACCTGCCCTTCGCGCCACGTCGCCGACGCGCTCTGTCCCGGCCCCGAGAACACCTTCACCACCACCTGCCGCACCTGCGCGAGATCGGACGGCGCCATGATCCCCTTCACCCGCTCGAGCATCAGCCGCGACAGCTCTTCTAGGGTCACGTTCGAGACCGGCAGCAGCAACACGTCTTTGGCCAGGAACGGGATGCGCTCGTCCGCGAACAGACAAAATACGTGACGCTCATCGGACTCGATGCGCAGGTGAGGACTCTGGGTTGGGATCAGCATGTACTCGTTCCAAGCCTGGCACAGCTCGCGGATCTTGGACTTGTAGACGCCATAGTCGAACGCCAGCCCGTCTTCGGCGACCACGCTCGTGAACGCCACCGACACCCGGAAATTGTGGCCGTGCAGACGCTCCCGATGCGATGCGTCGTAGATCGTGAAGTGGCCGGCGGAGAACTTCATGTCCTCTTTGCACAGCTCGATGGTCGTCTCTCGCGGCATGGGTAGCAGAGGGTACCCCAACGCCACCGGCGCTGGCTCTTCGCCCCCGCCTGCCTCGCCAAACGCCCCCGAGCCGCTGCTCGCTACGATCGAGCCGTTGGCGTTCGACCTAGTGCCGGGTCGCCACCTGCGACATTCCGATGCCGATCTACTGCTTTCAGCAGTGAGCGTGCTCGCCGGGCGGTCACGGCAGCGCGAGCGGGGTCGTGTCGACCTCGAGCAGCTTGCCTTCGAACAGCGGCACGACCCACGCCCCACCCGGCTCGCGGGTGTAGACCAAGTACCAGAGCGAAGCGCGTGGATGCTCGATCAGGTTGAATGACTCGTACACGAACTCCTCGCTGGTCAGGCGGTAGTGCACGCGCCCATGCCCGCTCGGATCCAGGGTCCGCATCCGCGTCGCGGTCACCTGCAGCGCCCGCACGGCCAGCTGCGAGCACCACGTCCGGTCACCCCAGGGGTTGAGCCCGCAGTGGTTCGGATCCAGAGACAGCGCGCCCTCGCGATGGCCCTCGCGCTCGGCGGTCAGCTGCACGCCAATGCTGTGTGCTCCCGCGACCGCCGACGACAGATACATCGAAGCGAGATCGAGCTCGTGCGCCCGCTTACCGCTCGTGGCTTGGGTGTCTTGGTTCGACGTCGTCATGCGTGGAAACGTAATGGAGGCCAAGCACGGCAACGAGCGCAGTCGTCGCTGCTCGCGAGGGTTCAGACCGCAAGCAATTCACGTCCCCACGCCGCGCGCTTGCCCGGTGGGATCGCTTTGGCGATGATGACCGCCAGTGCCAAACCTCGAAGCAGACGGCGTCGATCCCCGCCACGCGAAGATCGGCCTCGTGTTCCACCGGCTTGGCGTCTGGGGCCTGCCGGCGTGTGTCGGCGCCGCGTTCGGCTTTTACATGGCCGACCGCGGCACGCCGTGGCTGCCTTCAATGCTCGCGTTGCTGCTGATCTTGGGCGCGCTGTGCTTGCTGGCGATCTCTGGCGGTCGCGCGCTGCAAGGCAAGGCGTTTCGCCGCACGCCCGAGGGCCGCGTGGTCCGGCGCCGGGTGTTGATGGCGACCGGCCTGGCGTTCGCAGCCGGGTTCGGCCGCCTGGTCTTGATCTGGGTTCAACAACCCAGCCCGCTGACCGACCTCTCGCACGACGACTTCGACGAAACCTTCATCCTCGACAGCAAGAGCTACAGCGAGCTCGACGCGGGCCTCGAGCACTATCTGGTGTTGCTCGAAGCCCGGCCCGAGCTGTTCGCGTCCGACGCCCTGCTGGGCCCCGACGACGAGCGCCTGGTGCTCGACGCCTGGGAGGCGATCTACGCCTACTCGTTTGCGCTCGACCAGATCCGCATCTTCTACGAGGACTGGTACCGCTTCGATCCCTCCCGCGCCGAACGCAGCCAACACCTGCGCAGCTTCTTGCTGACCTTCGCCTCCGAGCTGGCGCTCTACGAAAAGGCCACCCGCGCCGTCACGCTGCTGGGCAACAACCGCAACGTCGTCAAATACCTCGACGCCCCCCACGCCGATCGCAGCCTGGGCGACAACTCGTTCTCCAGCTTTCGCCAAGAGCTGCAGGGAGCCCGCGACGCCACCCGCGTGATCGCGGGCAAGCAGTACCTGCGCTGGCTCGAGCAAGCCATGAAGGGCCGCGCCGAGGCCCGGGCGATCGGCTACGCGTGGCTGTGGGATCGCGTTGAGCGGCACCTGATCCTGATCGAGGGGTTTGGCGTGCTCTCGGCTGGGGTCAAGACGATCGGCAGCGACGCCGAGCTGCTCAAGCGTGGGTTTCGCCGGGTCTGGTACCCCGCGCAAAAGGGTGTCGCCGAGTGGATGGGTGACACCCGCGTGCGCCGGGTCAATTGGTACTTGATCAACGAGCAAATGCAGGCCGAATTGGTCGAGCACCTCGAGCCCGGCGACATCTTGCTGTCGCGCAAGAACTGGTACGTCAGCAACGTCGGGCTGCCGGGGTTTTGGCCCCACGCAATCTTGTACACCGGTGATCCCGCGCAGTTCGCCACGTACTTCAACGACCCGGCCGTGCGCGCGTGGGTCCGCGAGCTAAGCGGCGAGGACATCGACCTGCCCACCTACTTGAGTCAGCGCTGGCCTTCGCGCTGGCTCCGGTTTGGGTTCGAGGACCACGGCCAGCCCTATCGCGTGATCGAAGCGATCAGTGAAGGCGTCGTGTTCAACACCATGGCCCACGCCAGCGGCGACTACCTCGTCGCCCTGCGCCCGCGCTTGAGCAAGAAGGCCAAGGCGCAGGCGATCGTCGACGCGTTCTCGATGCTCGATCGCCCCTACGACTTCGACTTTGACTTTGCGACCGACAACGCGCTGGTCTGCACCGAGCTGGTCTGGCGCGCGTATCGGCCGGCGGCGGGCAAAGACGGTCTCGATCTGCACCTCGTCGAGCTCGCCGGGCGGCCAACCCTGCCCGCCAACGAGCTCGCCAAGCAATTCGTGGCCGAGCACGGCCAGCCCGACGCACAATTGGACTTCGTGTACTTCATCGACGCGATCGAGCACCAGCAGTCCGCGATCGTGTCTGATGAGGCGGCGTTCTTGCACACGCCCACGCGCACCAAGTGGGACTACCGCAAGCAGTAGCCTGATCATGCCGGACTCTCTGCTCGACATCATCGAGGACCTGCAAGCACAGCTCGCCGCTGGGGCCGCGCGCGTCAGCTTGCGGGTGCTCGATCCCGATCACGGCCGCGGCCGGTTTCCGGGTGAGCAGGTCGAGTTCCAGGGCCAGCGCTACGTCCACAGGCCGCTGCGTGTGTGGATCGACCTGGCCGACCGGCTGAACCTGCGCTTGATGACGCCCCGGCCGACCGCGGATGGCCACCTCGAGCTGCGCTTCGAACGGCTGGATCCCGCCGCGAGCTGGCACAACGCCGACCATCCCCGTGACCAGAAAACCGAGAAGTACGGCGTGGGCTCTGGGTTCAGCCGGGTCTCGAAGCTCGAGGATCCTGGGTTCGTGCTCGACCTCGCCGATGCCCTGGCCCGGGCCAAGCTGGGCCCAACGCCCCGGATCCTCGACATTGGCTGCAACGACGCAGACGTGCTCACCCTGATCGCGCGACTGCTGCGACCCAAGCCGACACGCATGGTCGGTGTCGATCACAGTCGCTCGGCGATCGCCCGCGCCCGCGAGCGGCTGCCCGACCCCGCGCACCGCCTCGTCGAGGCCAACGTCAACAACCTCGCCCAGCTCGAGCCTGGGTTGGGCCGGTTTGATCTCGTGCTCGCGCTGAGCACCCTGCACAGCCCCGGGGTCGACGACCGCGCGGTCCTGCGCCACATCGTCAAAGATCTGCTCGAGCCCAGCGGCGCGGTCATCATTGGCGTGCCCAATTGCCGCTATGTCGATGGCGAGCTGCTCCACGGCGCCCGCACCAAGAACTTCAGCCAGCCCGAGCTCTCATTGATGATCAAGAGCGTGGCCGGATACAAGCGCTATCTGCAACAACATCGGCGGCGGGTCTACGTGACCGGAAAACATTACCTGCTCATCACGGGCGCGGCGTTGTGAAGTGACACCATCATTGTCGCCAGCCGGCCATGCCCAAATCGCGCGGCGTGGCTGACGTCACGACTTGAATCCGCCCTCGAACCCGCGAATTGAGATTGGCCTGCTCCGCTCACGGTCATCAGTATCTAGCGGATGCAGGCCCGACGGCAGCGGCAGCGCGTCGCGGCGGGCGGCGATCAACAGCTGATTCTCCACCGCCCACAGCAACGCGCGACCCGCCTCGCGCGCCAGCTGATCTTGGTGCTCACGCAGGATCCGAGCGGCCTGCATCATGGTCTGCACCGTCCGCGCCTCCGCCTGCGGCTCGACCGAACCCAGCGCGGACCCCATCACATCCAGCGCCACCGCGAGCGCGTTGGAGTTACCCGCAGAGTCGAACCGGCGCGCATCATCGATCGCCGCGGCGGCGAGCGTCTCGAACTCACCTGGAGCGCTCACCGCAGCGTCGGCGAAATTCGCCAGCGCGCTCAATCCCGTCTCGTCGAGTACCATGGCCGCACTATGGCAGGCTTCACCCGGGCGCACCAGACCAATGTCCACGCGATGATTGTACGCTTTGACACGTGTAAAGCTGTGACTGGTTCAGACCCAATCAATATATTAGCTCAACTGCCCATCGCGAGGTTTGCCTGCTCCGATGCTTGCTCCGACTCAGGGACCACAACTTGCTGCACACCGGTCAGCACCAAGCGCACGGCGGCCCCGTGATCCGAGCGCCCATCGGCCGTGAACTCCTCTACAAACTCTGCCGCGATCGTGACCACCACCGCGTCGGCGCCAGGCTCTAGGTCGATCTCGCGCGCCCCTTCGGCTGGATCCTTCCACAGCGCGACCGTGCGACGGGGCGTCATCCCGGGCGGTACCGAGCGCAGCGCCATACCCAGCGAGGTCACCGTCAAGATCGAGCTGCCTGGATCATCGGCCAGCACGCTGGCATATCGCCCCGGCCAGCGCGCGCTCAGCTGGGGTCCGTCCATCAGCAGCGCGATCACCAGGTTCGGCCCGACCGCACGAATCACGTCGGCGACCGGATCCGGCCGGGCGAGGTCCTCGCAGATCAGCGGAGCCATGCACAGCCAAGGGTTCGCGCAGACAAAGTTGATCTCGCGGGGGCGGACCCGCATCGGCTCCCACCACAGTCGGCCCGCGTCCAGGCTCTGGCCTAGACCATATTGGGCGATCTGGGCCGCGTCGAGGCGCCAGCGATGGTGTTTGTCTTGATCATAGCGCGCGAGGTGTGACGGGTGACGCACGCCCAAATATGCATAGTTGCGCCGGTGCGCACGCACGCCAGCCAGGAAGAAGCCAACCCGATCACCAAGCGCGGCCTCGGCCGCGTCGACCTCCTCTTCGTTGATCGAGCTCTCGGGCAGGACCACCGCGCTCATCCGGCCGACCTGTCGCTCCGCCGCGGAGACGACCGCCAGCAGGTTGCGGGCTGGGTCGAAGCGCTGCGTGGGCTCATACTCGAAGAACCCGAACGCGCGCGGATCCACGACCGTGTCGGCGATGCTCGAGGCACGAAAGTCTTCGGCCTCGACGGTGTACGGCCACGGGATGATCAGCAGGTTGAGTTCATGCGCGCGCTCGCCCGGTAGCAACATCGTGCTGGTCTGCCAATTGACCTTCACCTCCGACCGATCAATTGCGAGGTTGTGCGAGAGCGAGCGAATCGTCAGGCCCGTCTGTGGCGTGCGGAGCTTGGGTAATACCCGAATGCGGTCCGTGCCAAAGTCGCTGACCGTCCCACGATACAGCAACGCCTGCCGCGCCCGCATACCAATGCCGGGCTCGGCGCACGAGCCCGGCACACCAAACCCGGCGCTGGCCACGTCCGCGTGGGCGTGGAGTTCGAGCATGGCTTGACACAGCGGCCACGCTTCAGGTTCGGCCAGGCCCGCGACCGGCGCGTCAAAGTTGGCTTCGAGCAACCGACACAGCGCCTCGATTGTGCTCCCCGGTCCGCTGGGTGGGCCATTCTCGCGGTCGGCCTCAATACCCGGGGAGGGCCGCCCGCCGCTCGGGGTTCGGCGCCTCTCTTGGGTCTCGGCGAAGCCTCGCCAAGCTCGCGAGGTGTACTCGAGGTGGGCTTGCCAGCGGGCGCGACGGAGCTCCGCGTGATCGTGGGTGCTGGCGCCCCGACGTCGGCGCCGCGGGACGTCGTCATAGGCGCCATCGAGCTGCTGGGGGCCCAAGTCGGGCGGCCACTGGTGCTCGCTGGCTTCGCTGTGCGGAGAGATCACCAGCCGGTACGCGCCGCTGTCCGCCAGCACAACAGAGGTAAACGCGAACACATCAGGCGGCCACGCTGGGCGCAGCTGCCAAGCACGCTCACCCGCGATCTCTCGCCATGCCTCGCCAATTGTCTTGCCACTCATGCGCGACCTCCGATTACCGTTTGTGCGGTCTGGTCTCGACCAAACCTCGCCCGCCGCTGACAGGTGCTGTTCACCAACGCACCAAGCCAACGCGTGAATCAATATTAGACGATTGAGACTACGCTTTGACTCGGTCAATTGCACGTGGCACGAACCGCCATCTCCGCGAAACCTCATGACTTTTTTGCCACGCCAACCTCTGGACTCGCAAATGTTTATTGCAATGTCACTCGGCACACTCGACTAGCGATTGGGCATTTGGCGATGACCACGAGTTCGCCCTCCCCTCGCGGTTGGCGAGCTTGCTCGCGCGCTGGCGGGCAGGCGGGCGTCCCGACCCGACGCCAGGTATGGGAATTTGTCGCCGCAGCGGTGCCTGCGACGCCACACGCGGCCACGCTGACAGCCGGCCCCGCGATTGGCTATGATCCCGCCATGCCCGGGCTTCGGATCCTGACCGTGGCGCCGCTCGTGTCAGAGCGGGACGGAGTGCTGCGCGCTCGGACCTCGCTCCTGCTTCAGTTGCTGACGCTGGGCGCGGCCGTCCGTGAGGTCATCGTGGATCGTCGCTCGCGCTATGTGATCATCAGCCAGCGCGTGCTGTGGCTATTTCGGCGTCGGCGGGTCATTCCATTTCGTATGATCAAGCGAATCACCTATGACTATGACAGCACGGTGACATCTGCACATCGCACCATGCAAGGGACCTTGGTCGGCGACGAGATCGAGCGATTTGATGTGGGGCTCGTGATCTGTGCGCGCGAGGACGTCCCGGCTACCCACGCACATGTGCATGAAGAGCATGTTCCATTATTTAGCTTCCGGGGTGAGGGCAGCTCTCGCTACTTCAGCTTCTCGGCCGACTTCGAGGGCGCTCAAGAGCAGCTCTCGCGCAACTATGTCGAGCGGCTGCGCGCGCTGATCGGGGTGTCGTTCGGCAACGAGCTCGAGCAGGTCACGGACAGCGGGGGGCGCAAGTGGAGCTGCGCTGGCTGTGGGCGGCCGGGGCCGCCGCGACCGGGGCGGTGCTACTACTGCGGTCAGGAGCTGCAAGCAGCGAAGTAGCGCTACTGGGGCTCGAGCTTGGCGCAGCCAGCGAGGTCGGCGGTGCCGCTGTTGGTCGGGATCGGGTCGGCGTACAGCAGGGTCTCGTCGAGCAGCGGCGGCGCCGCGAGATCGAGCATGAAGATGTCGTCCTCGCCGCGAATGTCCATTGCCACGATCTGACTCGCCTCACCCACGAACACGATGCCAGCCGCGTAGATGTTGTCGGGGCCCTCGACCGAGGAGATGACGGTTGCCGTGGCGGGGTTCACCTCGAGGTAGCGGCTGAGCGGCTCCGGCGGCGGCGGACCGGGCTCGTTGGCCGAGATGAACATGGCCCCATCGAAGCGGAACGCCACGTCGCTGACGTGGATCGACCACACCATGACCGGCTCGCCGTTCTCGGTGAGCACCGTGGGTCCATCGATGATCTCACCCGACATGGGGTTGATCTGCGCAATGCTGACCTGGGTGGTCGCGTTCAGCTCGTAGGTGTCGAACACGGTGACCCACAGATCTCCGCCGTCGTTCATGGCCGCGCCCATGACCCAGACGCCGAGGCTGGGTCCCACTGGCGAGAGCTCGCCCGTGGTGGCGTTCACCGACACGAGCTGGCTGCCCGCGCCCAGATCCTCGGTGTTGCCCGCGAACCCGAGCAGGGCGTTGTTTGGATCGGTGTACATGGCGTCGAGGTGACGCGGCTCGCCGTTCATTGTCGTCTCGGGGCTGAGCGCGATGTGGGTTCCGTCAACCGACAAAGTCGCGAGCCGGCAGACGTTGGCGACCGGGCTGGGCTGGCCGAAGGGCGCACCCGGGGACGCGCACTGGACCGCGTTGAACCCGGAGATGCAAGCTTCGCCCGCCTCGAGGCATAGGAAGCCGCACTCGATCACGCAATTCGAGGCGCAGCCATCGGAGGGCTCGCCGTTTCCGTCGTCGCAGGCCTCGCCCGGGTCGATCACGCTGTTGCCACACAGCTCGTCGCCGTCCCCGTCCCCGTCTCCGTCTCCGTCGCCGTCGCCGTCGCCGTCCCCGTCCCCGTCCCCGTCCCCGTCCCCGTCCCCGTCTCCGTCTCCGTCCCCGTCGCCGTCGCCGTCCCCGTCCCCGTCGCCCATGGTCGCGCCATCGGTCGCCGTCTCGGAGCCCGTCGACCCGTTGTCCGCCGTCGTCGTCGTCGAGCGGCCGTCGTCGCCACAACCGGTGAGCATGTGAAGGAACACCGCGGCGTGGACAAGGCACACAGATTTGCGCTGCATCGGCCCATCCTACCTGCCGAGGTTCGAGCGAACAGGGCGAAACGACGGGAGCGGAAGATCGCCAAGCGCAACGGCCGCGACGGTGGCGTATCGCTCTCGCGCGCTCACTTGTTGCCCACTGTGGAGCCGGGCGTCGCCTTCGGATCAACAACATGGACGAGGTCGACGAGGTTCCACTGCCCAGCGTTGCGATACAGCCGCTTGCCAAGTCGCGGGTAGTCGCCGACATCGTGGGTCAGACGTTGACCAATGACCAAGCAGCGCAGCGGCTCCGGGCCGGGGTTGTGCAGCACGTGGGCCGGCCCGCCCGCAGGCATCCCAACGAAGTCACCCGACTCGAGCTCGAAGGTCTGCTCGTCGAGGGTCAGCAGCGCGCGACCGCTGAGCACGTAGACGCACTCATCTTCGTGGTGATGCAGGTGGTACTCCGTTGACTCGGCGCCCACGGGGATCTCGACGTGGTGAACGCCCAGGCCGGTCAGCCCGGTCGCGTCACCCAGCGACTTGTTGGTGCGGCGGGCGTTGTCGTTGAGGAAGTGGACCTTGGCGACGCCCGGCATCGCGTCGATCTGGGCGCGGCGAAGGATGCAGCGGGCCACGTCGTGGGGGTTGGTGGGGGTGGTGTCGGTGGTGCTCACGGCGGGCGAAAACTTAGCATTTTCCAAAACCATGCTCCGCGCCCTGAGGTGCATCGGCCTGGCGCAGTCCCTATACTCGGCGCAGTGCCTGCTCCGACCACACACGCGCGCGCCCTCGCGCTGATCGCTGCGTGGACCGTGGCTGCCTGCTCCAGCCCCGACACCTCGAAGCCCAAATCGGCCGAGGCCACCCCCGCCGCAGCGCCCGATCCCAGCCCCATGGCGACGGTCGAGGTCGATCCAAACACGCCCGTCGAGGTCCAGGGCAGCCGCATGTACCTCAACCCCGATGACGCGATCATCAGCAAGATCATCGCCCGCGATCACATCTGGGAGCCGCGCGAGACCATGTTGTTTCGCGCGGCGATCGGTCCGGGCGACGTCGTCATCGATGTCGGCGCCAACATTGGCTACTACACGCTGCTAGCGGCGCGCACGGTCGGCGACGCCGGCCACGTGTTCGCGTTCGAGCCCGATCCCGAGGCGTTTGCGATCCTCGAGCGCAACGTGAAGCTCAACGGCTATGAAAACGTGACGCTCGTGCCCAAGGCGCTCGGGGCCACAGACGGCACCCTTCAGCTCTACCTGCACCGCACCAACCGGGGCGACCACCGAATCTACGATCCCTCCGGCAAGCGCGAGTCCGTGGACATTCAGATGATCCGCCTCGACGATTTCCTGGTCGATCACGCCGGCCCCGTCGACTTCATCAAGATCGACACGCAAGGCGCCGAGTGCAAGATCCTCGCGGGCGCGGCCGCGACCTTGCGCGCCCACGCCGAGACCGCGATCGTGATGGAGTTCTCGCCCAAATTCTTGGCGGAGATCGGCGACGACGCTGCGACCTGCCTGGGCGAGCTGTCCGCGTTGGGCTACAGCTTCGAGGACATCCTCGAGTGGGAGCAACGCATCGCCCCGAGCACGCCTGCCGCCCTGCTCGCGGCCTACCCCGCGAGCAAGAAGGCGTTCACCAACCTGTTTCTCCCGGCTCGCCAGCCCCGCCACGACCGGACAGCGGCGATCGCCAAGGCCCGCCAACCGAGCTAGCTAGCGCGCTTGGCCACGAGCGGGAGCTGCGGGTAGAACTGCCGACACCAGCTCCGGTAGCGACCGACGGGGCCATCACCCTTGGCCAGCGCGGGCGGGTCAACATAGAGTTTGTTACGCCAGACCTCGAAGTCCTGCGTGAGGTCGTGGCAGAACTCGTCAAACGCAAACTTTTGAATCACCCGAGACGCGACCCCCCGGGGCAGCAGCCCCAACGCAGCGCTCGCCCGATAGGGCCGCGCATGCACGGTCGTCGTGCACGCAGCACGCAGCTCGCACTTGTCGGCTTCGGTTGGCGTACACAGCACCCAAAACCGCAGCCTGACGTCGCGCCGCTGCTCGTGGACCTCGACGTGCGAGAAACCCAGGCCATGCACGTGAACGCGAAATTCGGCCCGGTTCTCCGCCGTGCGACTCAGGCCAAACCCGCTGCGCGACATCCCGTAGCGAATCGTCAGATACGCGCCTTCGGTCTTCAGCGGCTCGAGGACTTCGACATCTCGATAGTGGTGAACCTCGCCCAAGTGCCCGAGATCCACGCTGTTCTCTGTGGTCTCTTGCGGGTGGGTGGAGAGCTCCCAGGTCTGGGTTTGCATCGGCAGCCACGTGTCTAGATCGTAAGTGGGGATCTGAAAGCTCGGCGGCCGCCCGCGCTGATCGTGCCAAACCAAGATCACGCCGTTGCGCTCGCAGGTGTGCCACGAGCGCGTTGCACACTTGGGTGGAATCTTGGTCGCATAGGGCGTCGAGATGCAGGCACCGTCAGGCGCGAAGCGAAACCCATGAAACGGGCAGCGCACGGCGTCACCGTCGACCCGACCGCCGTGGCCAAGGTGCGCGCCCATGTGCGGGCAGTGTGCGTCAATCACCGCCACCTGCCCGGACTCCGTGCGGAACACGACGACGTCGCGGTCGAACAAGCGACGCGCCTGAAGCTGCCCGGCCGCGAGCTCGGTCGAGAAACAGACCGCGAACCACCCGTCGGGGTTGGGAAGCGAGGCGTACTTCGTCATCGCGGCAGCCAATCTAGCCTAGAAAAACACCCGAGCCTCGAGGTATGCGCTGATCGGGGAGGTGCCAAACTCACTGCCAAGATCGACAGTTCCAGCCATGGGGTCGAAGCCACGCACGCCCGCGCCCCACGGCACGAACACACCCAAGATGAGATCTGACTCATTCGCGACATTGTAGATGAACGCGACGCCCGCGAGGCCCGATCCGTCGGTGGCGCTGACGATCCCCGTGAGCGAGACTCGCAAGATCGGGATGATCTCGGCGGCCGCGACGAGCCCCACATAATGTTGGCCGAGGTACGGGAGGTCGTCCGAATAGCTCGCCAGCGCCCGATTGACATAGCTCGCAGGATCGCTCGCGCCGTCCGAAGCAAACATGTACTCGGCACCCAGTGCCGCGTTTTGCCAAGCAAAGCTCACGCTGGGCCCGGCGGAGAGGCGCCCGTATACCGGCCGGTCGTCCTTGTCGTGGCCGTCGCCGTCTTCATCGGGAATCCCGACGTGGAATTCACCACGCAGGTTGATGGGCCCAGCGTCGCCCTGAATCGAGCCGCCCGCGACCCAGCGCTGCGAGACCTTGCCCCCGAGCGCAGCCCACTCGAAGCCGCCGCCAACGACGGCCGCGCGGGTGAACACGGCGCTGCGGCCCCAGCTGGGCTTGTCGTTGTTTGGATCATAGCCAAGCACGCCAACAACATCGACGCTCCCGGTCGTGCCAAAGCCGGTCGCTACACGGATCGCGTCAACCCCGGGCTTGTAGATTCGGTTGACCGCCGTCGCCGAGAAGGGCGCGAAGAAGTCGTTGGTCGTGAACATGCTCGCGACCGTATAGGTGACCGGAAATCGCCCGATCTCGACGTTGACCGAGTCGACGCTGACCCGCATCGACGCACGATCAACCCCCAGCTGCCCGGTGACAGAACCATTCTCCCAGAATTGCCAGCCAAGGTAGCGGGTCCGGTAGGCACTGCGGGTGCTGCCTGCGCTTGCGAAGCTGCCACCGAGGCTGCCACCGCCGGGGACCCGGGCGAGCTCGCCAAAGCCGTTGAACGAGACATGCAGGTATTGGCCAACGTCAGCCTCGAGCAGGATCCGCCCGACCGTGACCGCCATCGCGTCGTCGCCTGCCGGGAACAGCTCGGGGTCGTCAAAATGCAGGTACGACCCTGTCAGCCGCAAGCTGCCCGCGAGGATGTCCCCCACCCTCAATTTTGGATCGTCGCCCAGGCTATCTGAGCTGTCGTCCCTGCTCGCTGAGCCGTCTGCGTCGTCCCACGCGCTGTAGTCCGCGTCGCCGGGCGGCTTGCTGGGGCCCTGTGTGGGTTCTTTGGTGGGCGGCGTCTTGGTGGGCGCCTCCGCCTCGCTGCCCCAGCCCGCGGCGTCCCACCCAGCCTCGGTCTCGGGCGTGGGCGCATCACCGGGTGTTGGCGGCTCGTCGGAGTCGGGGTTGGGCGAGCTCGGCGGCTCGACCGATCCCTCGGCCGGTGCTTCCACCGGACTCCCCCAGCCCGCCACGTCCCACGCCGACTGCTCTCGCGTCGGCTCGGGGGCCCCGAGCAATGCCAACACCAGACCCAGCATAGGCTCGAGCTCAGTTCTTGATCTCGTCCTCGGTGACCATGCCATCGACCATGTGAACGATCCGCCGGGCTCGCGCCATCACGCGTGGATCGTGGGTCGAGAAGATGAACGTCACATTGCGCTCGCGGTTGAGCCGCTCCATCAGCTGCAATAGCAATTCGGCGGTCGCCGAGTCGACGTTGGCGGTGGGCTCGTCGGCCAGCGTGACCAACGGCCTCGACGCGATCGCCCGGGCGATCGCCACGCGCTGCTGCTGTCCACCCGACATCTCGGCCGGACGCCGGTTCTCCATGCCCTCGAGCCCAACATCGGCGAGTAGCTTGACCACGATCTCGCGCCGCTTGTCGGCTGGCATGCCTTGCAGGCGCAGCACCATCTCGGCGTTCTCGAACGCGGTCAACACCGGGACCAGGTTGTAGGCCTGAAACACGAAGCCGATCTTGTCGCGGCGCATCTTGCTGAGCTGGCTCCGCGACATCCCGGCCAGGTCCGTGCCCTGCACCAGCGCCTTGCCCGAGGTTGGCTTGTCGAGCCCGCCAATGATGTTCAGCGCGGTGGTCTTGCCCGAGCCAGAGGGCCCGGTCAGGGCCATGAACTCACCACGGCGAACCTCGAGGTCCATCCCGCGCAGGGCCGGCACGTCGATCATACCTTGCTTGTAGATTTTCTCGACTCGCTCGAGCTTGACGATGACTTCGGGTTCCGTCGACATGATTGCTCCCAATGCGAAATAGCAGCGCGAAATAGCGGCGCGAAAGGTGTGAACCTAGACCGTACGAATCGCCTCTACAGGCGAGACGCTGCTGGCTTTGTAGGCCGGGTACAGGCCGGCGGCCATGGTTGCGATGACGACGGCGAGGGCGATCCCCAGCAGGTGTGGCAGGTAGATGTCGGCGTAGATCATGGGCGCCATGCTGACGCCCGAGACCTGCACTTGACCCTCGCTGCCTGTTGCCTGCGCGACGTCGATGCCCGTCGTTGACAGGTAGTAGTAGGGCCACGCGGTCAGCAGCGCACCGGCCACGATCCCACACAGGCCCAGCCACAGGCTCTCCCACAGGACCAGGCTAAACAGCTGCCGGCCGCTGAAGCCGATCGCGGCCATGATCCCCAGCTCGCGCATGCGCTCCATCACCGACACGAACAAGGTGTTGAAGATCCCAGCGGCGATCAGCACCGTGACGATCAGCTCCATCACGATCGTGCCGTTGACCTTCATGCTCACGAAGCCAGCCAGATCCGGCTGGGCGTCGTACCAAGGCAGCGTCGCGCTGACGGGCCCCAGCTGCCCGCCGATCTTGGCATCGAGCGCGACCGCGACATCCTTGGCGGCGCGGTGGTCGTCGAGGAACACCGCGACCTGGGTGAACTCGTTGGGCGCATAGCCCAGCAGCTCTCGAAACGGATTGATCGGCAGCAGGCAGGTGCCCGCGTCGACCTCGGTCGCGCCCGTAGTAATGATGCCCGAGACCCGCGCGAGCCCGCTGGCGATCTCACCGGACTTGTCGGTGACCGTGTAGACCACCTTCTTGCCCAGGGTGACGCCAAGGTTCTCGGCCAGCACGCTGCCAAGGATGATGCCTTCCTCGTCTGGGCTGCTGAACATCTCGCCCTCGACGATCGAGTCGACCAGCCCCAAGGTGGTCTCGTCTTCGGCGTTGGGATCAATGCCCAGGACCGCCGCGCCGACGTTGTTGGTGCTGGTGGCGAGCATGACCCCGCCCGTGACCCGCGGGACCGCGGCGCGGACCCGGGGCTGGGCCCGAATCTCATCAATGAGCTCCGGGCCGACCGTGACGGTCTTCTTGAGCGAAGGCGCGTCGAGGTAGGTCGAGTGCTGCACGATCACGTGGCCGCCGCCAAGTCGCGCCGCGTGGTCGATGAGCTCGGAATAGGAGGAGTCGCCAATCCCCGTCATCACCACGGCCAGGAGCGTGCCAAACGCGATGCTGAACAGCGTGATCAGGGTTCGCCGAGTGTTGCGCCAGATGTTGCGCCAGGCCAAGGTGGGTAGCTTCAGTCCGTTCATGGCTTGCTCCGATCCGTCGGTTAGTCCCGAATGGCGTCCAGCGGCCGAATGAAGGCGGCGCGCATGGCTGGGTAGAACACCGCGAGGGCGACGATGATCACCAATGATGTGATTGGGCCGGTGTAGGTCTCTACGGTCACCGTGGATCGCCAGATCGGATCCCAGGCCATGCCCATCAGCGACAGGTTGCCCATGTTGATGCCCGTGTGGATCATGTAATAATTGGCCGGTATCGCCAACAAGACCCCGGCCGCCAGGGCCACGGCGGTTTGAATGCCGGTCTCCAAGAAGATCAATTTCAGGACCTTCATTGGGGTGAAGCCAATTGCCTTGAGCACGCCCAGCTCACGAATCCGCTCGAACACCGCCATCAACATCGCGTTGAGGATCAAGATGCCAACGGCGATGTAGACGATGACCGCCATGATCGCCATGGACGCGCGCGATGACTCCAGCATCGACGCCAGCATGGGTTTGAGCATTTTCCAGCTCGAGACCTCGACGCCCTCGGGCGCGTAGCCCTGGGCCACGGCGGTCGCGGCCTCGAGTTCTTCGCTGGGTGGGGTGCGCAGGATGATCTGGTGCACGCCCTCGGGCAGCACCATCAGCTCGCGAAACTCCGCTTCGGTCATGAACACGCCCGCGCGGTCGACCCCATCCGAGATGCCCTTGAGGATCCCGCGAATCGGGTATACGTCGTTGGCCGTCGAGCCGTCGGCGCCTTGGGAGAGCACGACTAACTCGCCGCCAACGTCGAGGCCAAGGGTCTCGGCGAGCCGCCAGCCAATCACCACGCCATTGTCCTGGGGCTCGAGCCACCTGCCCGCCTTGGTCTGCTGCCCGATCGAGCTGACGTCGGCGTCGGCGAGGACGTCGAGGCCGATCAGCTGCACGCCAGACGAGTTGTCCTCGCTGGCGCCAAGGCCCGAGGCCAACAGCCGCGGGGACACCTGATATCCAGCTTCTTCGAGCTTCGCGCTCCACTGCGTTGGATCCGGGATGGTCGTATACAGCGAAGGCTTCTCGCGATACTCGTTGGCGAACACCTGCGCGTCGCCAACTTCGAGGTTCAAGATGTTGGCCTCGAGACCGTTGACGTAGCCAGTGACGAGGCCGGTGTAGACAATCATCACGAACAGCGCGAGGCCGGTCGCCGCCATTGTCACGACACTCCGCCGAGTGTTGCGCCACACGTTGCGCCAAGCGAGCTTGAGGTCGTCCATGATTTGAACTTTCTAGAGCGCCTTGAGCTGCGATACGCTGAAGAACGACGGGTCGAGGCCGATGTCAAACTCGAGCTTGGAGTAGGTCATCTCCGTGTATTCGCCCTTCCTTTCGTCGTCGAGCGGGCTCATGCGCATGCGCATGGGCACCGAGCGGCCCGCGACCTGCTGGTAGTCGAAGAACTCCATCTTGCGTACGGGGTTGCGGTCCTCGTCGTAGAACAGCTGGCCGATCGGGAGCAGATCCGACTTGCGGATCATGACGTCGACCTGGCCCCAGACCACGACGGCCTTGGGTTTGGGGATTAGGATCAGCGCCCAAGTGGGCTCGCCTCGAATGCCTGGCCCGTCCTTGACGATGATGTCGAAGTCTTTGTCGAGCCGGCTCTCTTTGACGAGATCGTCGTTGGTGAAGTGGCTGCCCATCCACGAGCCGCCCATGGACGCGCCCGAGATCTTGATGGTCCGGCCGGTCTTGCTCAAGAAGGTGTACAGATCCTTGTTGGACTTGAGCGTGGCCGTCCCCCGCTCTTTCTTGGGTTCGAGGATACGAATGAGCGAGTACTCTTTGCCGGAGCTCCACGCCTCCATCGTCATTGAACGCTCCCACCGCGAGGTCTTGACGTGCATCGACATCAAGGCGTGGCTGGACTTGCCGCGGTGCATGTCGTCGACCTGGGTGAGCAGGTAGCGGCCAAACTCCGGATCCGTCGGGGCGGGCGGCGCTGCCGCTGCCGAGCCGGGGATCAACGCGGCCGCGCTGGCGACCAAGAGCGCGCTAAGAACGAAGCGACGTGACGTTTTCATGGGGGTGGTTCTCCTTGCGGGCGGGTCGGGGACGGAGGCCGTCAACGACCATATCAGCGAGAATGGCGGCGTAACGCTCGGCCGAGGTGCCGGGGTGCGCGAAATCCTGGCGCAGCACGGGCGCGAGGTAGTAGAGCGATTGGATCACGTTGATGCGGTCGCGCAGCTCGACGGCGCTCCAGCGATGGCGACCAGCCACCTCATCGAGCAGGGGCTGCAGGAGGTCTTTGCTCAAGTCACGGCCATCGTCGAGCAGCTCGGGCGGGCACTCGGCGAACAGGCCCGCCATCTCGTTGTCTTCGAGCAAGCGAAGCATCAGCGGTGAGCGGCTGACCAGCAGCATGCCCGCGATGATCCATTGCTTGAGGCGGTCCGCGGCCGGTTCGGGGCCCTCCAGGATGGCCGTGAGCTGGGGTACCCACTCCAGCTTTTCGTAGGCGGCGCAGGCGAAGAGCAGATCGATCTTCTTGGGGAAGTAGAGGTACAGCGTGCCCTTGGCGACGCCGATCTGCTTCGCTAGCTCATCCATGCTGGTGCCGCGGTAGCCGGAGGTTGCGAACATCTGGCTCGCGGCACTCAGGATGGCGACGCGCTTTCGACCCTTCTTGGTGTTCGGGTCGATGTTGCCGACGAACTTCTCGATCGCTTCGGTCAGCTTTTTGGAGATACCCAAGACATGACCATGGTGTTCGTCTTGGTCAGTTTCGGCAAGGGGACCCTTCTCACAATTCTGAAATTGCGAACTATTGGCCGCTTAGATAGAGATTTGGCCAGAGTGGTCAACTTCCCGCGATTCTGACCACAGGGGTCGACACCGTCAAGAACGTGTGGCACGGTGGCTCCGCTGTCCAAAACTGACCATGAACATCCTAGCGGTCAGCGGTCGAGACAACCGGAGAATGATGACAGGACCCGAGCTCTCGCGGCTGGCATGGCGCAACATCTGGCGGAACCGCCGCCGTACCCTGATCACGCTGTTCAGCATCGCGTTCGGCACGCTGCTCGCCGTGCTGCTGACCGGGCTCGGTGACTCGACCTACTCCAAGATGATTGACCACGCGGCGCGGCTTGGCGGCGGCCACGTGATCGTCCAGCACTCGACCTACCTCGACGCGCCTTCGCTCGAGAAGACGGTCGAGGTCAGCCCGGCGCTCATCAAGGACATCCGCGGGCGGCCGCGGGTTCGTGCCGCGGTCCCGCGGGTGAGCGGCGGCGCCATGCTCGCGACCAGCACCAACAACGTCGGCGCCGCCGTCATCGGCATTGATCCGACCGGCGAAGACGAGACCACGCTGGGCCTCGTCGACTCGATCGTCGAAGGCGAGATGTTCAGCAGCCCCGACGACGAGGGCATCATCCTTGGCAAGTCCCTGGCTGAAAACCTTGGCGTCACGATGGGTAAAAAGGTGGTCTACACGGTCACCGACAAGTCCGGCGAGATCGCCAGCGGGCTCGCGCGGGTCTCGGGCATCATCGAGACCGGCGCGATCGAGGTCGATGCGGGGACCTGCCTGCTCCCGATCAACCCGTTGCGCGAGCTGCTGGGCTACGGGCCCGACGAGCACACCCAGATCGCAGTGTTCCTCGACGACCACCGCGACGCGACACAGGTCGCGCTCGAGATCGACGCAACGCTTGGGGCCAAGCTCGGTGAGGTCAGCGCGACGCTGCCCTGGTATGACGCCCAGCCGGATCTGGCTGGCTACGTGAGCATGGAGACCAAGGGCACGATCGTGATCGAGGTGATCGTCACGGTCCTGATCGCCGCTGGGATCTTGGCGACGGTGGCGGCGGGGCTGTATCCGGCCTACAAGGCTTCTAGCGTTTCGCCGGTCGAGGCCATCCGCACTGTGTGATCCTTCAACTGCGATCCCAAACTCCACGGACTTGGCACCGCGACGATCGAGCTCCCAATGAAAAATCGCTACGTTCCCTCTGGCCTGTTGTGCATGACCTTGCTGTTCGGGTGTGACGCCGAGCCAGCCGCGGAGCCGACCGAGGCCCCGAGCGCGGTCGTGGAAGTGCGGACCCTCGAGGTCGCGCCTGCAGACTGGAGCGAGACGATCCTCGTATACGGCGCGGTCGAGTCGATCGAAGAGGTCAGCCTGTCGGCGACACTGGGCGCGACCGCGCTCAGCGTTCACTTTGATGTTGGCGACAAGGTCGAGGTCGGGACACTGCTCGTAGAGTTCGATCCAGCAGGCCGCCGGACCCAACTCAAGCAGTCCCTCGCAGATCTGAACGCGGCCAAGGCCGCAGCCGCCGACGCCCGCGTGGATCTCGACGAAGCTCGCAGCCTCATGCGCGCCGGGGCGATGGCGGGGACCGACGTCGACGCAGCCGAGCGGGCGCTCCGGCGCGCGCAAGAGAGCTACGAGAACGCGCGCTCCGGCTACAGCTTGGCCCGCACCGACGTCAACGACACCAAGGTTGCGAGCCCCGTCAGCGGCACCGTCAGCGAGCGCTTCGTCGACCCAGGTGAGACGGTCTCGTTGGGCGCCTCGCTCGCAACGATCGTCGTGACAGATGCGCTGCGCGTGCGTGCGTACGTCTCGGAGCGCAGGGTCAACCAGGTCCGGGTGGGCGACCGCGCGATGGTGGAGGTCAGCGGGGTGCCGGGTAAGAGCTTCGAGGCTCGCATCGAGCAGGTTGGGCTGGCCGCGGATCCGCAGACCGGCAACTTCGAGGTCCGCGTGGCGATCAACGCCGTCGATCCGCTGCTGCGCCCGGGCATGACCGCGCGTGTGTACATTCAGACGCTGCCAGAGACCGACGTGATCGTGGTCCCGGTGCGCGCGATGGTCGAGCGAGATCGTCGGCGCCTGTTGTTCGTCGAGCGCGAGGGCGTCGCGCACGAGATCGAGCCCTCGGTTGGGCTTGGCAACGATCAATTCCTTCCGGTGTACGACGGCCTCGAGATCGGTGATCAGGTCATCGTCGACGGCCTCGAGTATGTCCTGGCCGGCACCCGCGTCCACGCGACGGCGACCCAGGACAAAGTGCTGGCTGACAGCGCGACCGCACCACCTGCGGAGGGTGACCCTGGGCCCGCCCAACCCAGTGAAGCCGCCGCGCCTGCCAAGGACGTCGAGCTGTGAAAGCGCTGATCCAGTTCTTCGCGTCGCGGTCGCTGCTGGTCAACCTGCTGATGCTCGCCTCGCTGGTGGCGGGGCTGACCGCGGTTCGCAGCATGAACGCCGAGACCATGCCGAAGATCGACATGGGCATGGTCACGATCACGACCGCGTACCCGGGCGCGGGCCCGGAGGACGTCGAGCTCTCGGTCACGGATCCAATCGAAGAACAGCTGCGCAGCGTCAAAGGCGTCGACACGATCTCGTCGACCAGCACCGAGGGTATCTCGGTCATCTCCGTCACCCTCGATCCTGACATTGAAGACAAGGACAGCGCGGTTCGGGATCTGCGTGAGGCGGCCGATCGCGCCGCGATCGAATTCCCGGATCAGGTGCCCGGCAAGCCAGAGGTGGTCGAGATCACGACCGACGAGTTTGCGGTGATCGAGCTGCACCTGTCGGGGGCGGTGCCCGAGGAGACGCTGCGGCTCGAGGCCGAGCGGCTCGCGGACGCGCTCGTCGAGCTCGAGGGGGTCGGGCGGATCAACAAGGTGGGCTACCGAGAGCGCGAGCTGCAGGTCCTGATCGATCCGGTCGCGGTTCAGCGCCGAGGGCTACGCTATGACGAGATCTCGACCGCGCTGCGAGGTGGCGCGCTGCGATCCTCGGGTGGCTCGATCGAGTCGTTCGTGACCGAGCGCCAGGTCCTTACCGTCGCTGGCTACGACGAGCCCAGCGACGTGCTCGATGTCATCGTCCGCTCGACCGAGGTCGGCAACAACGTGCGGGTCAGCGACGTCGCGGACGTATTTTACGACTTTGAAGAGTGGACCAAGCAGGCCCGCTCGGGCGGCGATCTCGGGATCGTGCTCATGGTCCTCAAACAGGCCGGCTCCGACACGCTCGACACCGCCGCGCTGATCCGGGACTTGTGCGACGAGACCAGGCCAGGGCTGCCGCCCGGGGTCAACCTCGAGGTCCTCAACGACACCTCGCGCTTCACCAAGGACATGCTTGGGACGCTGGTCAACAACGCCGTGATGGGCGTGATCCTGGTGTTCTTCGTGCTGCTGGCCTTCTTCGACTTTCGGCTCTCGTTCTGGGTCGCGCTGGGTCTGCCGATCGCCGTCGCGCTGACCTTTGTCGGCATGAACCTGTTCGGGCTCGACCTCGACCTGATGACCTTGATGGCCTTGCTGTTGATGCTGGGGATGCTGGTCGACGACGCGATCGTCGCGGGTGAGAGCGTGTACCAACACCGCGAGGCGGGGCTCGATCCGCTGCGCGCGGCGATCGATGGCACCAGCGCCGTGGCGGCGCCGGTGATCACCAGCATCATCACGACCGCGCTGGCGTTCGCGCCGATCCTGTTTCTTGGCGGAATTGAGGGCAAGCTGCTGCGGGCGATCCCGATCGTCGTCGCGCTGACCCTGGCCAGCTCGCTGATCGAGAGCCAGCTGATGCTGCCCGCTCACCTGTCGCACGGGTCCAAGCCAAGCAAGGCTCGCGCGTGGTTCACGTGGGTCCGGGCGCGCTACGACGTCCTGGTTGCGCGGCTGGTCAGGCGCCGCTACTTGACCGTGGTTGGCTACTTGATCGTGTTTGGGTTGCTGGGTTCGTTGGCGTTTAGTCGGGTGCCGTTCAACTTGTTCCCGTCCACGGACTCGGACATGTTCATGATCAAGCTCGAGCTCGAGGAGGGCACGGCGTTCGAGCGCACGGCCGTCAAAGCCGAGGAGATCGAGGCGCTGATCCGGGCCGAGACGGGTGACGATCTGCTCAGCGTGTCGACCGAGGTTGGCCACCACGACTATGGCATCAGCGAGGGGGGCACCCACGCAGCTTGGGCGCTGACCAAGGTCTACCTGCAGCCGTCGGGGGCGCGTGAGCGGACCTCGGCGCAGATTATCGAGCCGCTCGAGGCGACCTTTGCGAAGGTCGAGGGCGTCAAGCTGCTCGAGGTCGTCAAGGGCGGGAGCTCGACGACGGCGGGGCAGCCGATTGAGATCACGATCTCCGGGCCGACCAACGACCGGCTGCGGGTCGCGGATATCCTGATCGAGAAGATGCGCGCGAACCCGGCCGTGCACGCGGTCGAGTCGAGCTACGTGCCCGGTAAGCCGGTACTCGAGGTCAGCCTCGATCCCGTGCTGATGTCGGCGCGAGGGCTCCGCGAGTCCGATGTCACCACCGCGATCCGCGTTGCGATTGACGGCAGCCACATCGGCGACATCCAGCTGGGTACTGAGAAGGTCGGGTTTCGGATGGCCTTTCAGGATCGGGACCGCGCCAGCCTCGACACCCTGCAAGGGCTCGTTGTCACCAATCAGGCGGGCGACTCGATCCCGCTCAGCGGTGTGCTCTCGGTTCGCGAGCGGCCCGGGGAGTCGAGCATTCGGCACGTCGATGGCGACGCGACCGTCACGGTGTTTGGCGACATTGACCGGGCGCTGACGACGGTTGAGAAGATTAACGGGGAGCTGGCGGAGTTTGTGGGGGAAGCGAGGATCGAGCAGCAGTATCCCGAGGTTCGGCTGAAGTTTGGTGGGGAACTCGAGCAGCAACAGGCGGCGATGGGTGAGCTCGCGGTGGCGCTTGGGCTGTGCCTGGGGTTGATCTTCATGGCGCTGGTGGTGCTGTTTGGCTCGCTGACGCAGCCGGTGTTGATCATGATCGTGATTCCGTTTGGGATGGTGGCTTCGGTGATCGGGTTGATGATTCAGGGGATTGATCTGAGCATTATTGCGATGGTTGGGATGCTGGGGTTGGCGGGGGTGCTTGTTAATGATTCGCTGGTTATGGTGTCGGGGTTGAACGCGGCGCGGGGGGAGCGGGGGGAGCTGGAGCTGGGGGAGATCTGCGATGGGGCTAGTTTGCGGTTGCGGCCGATTTTGATTACTTCGATTACTACTACGGTGGGGTTGTTTCCGACGATCTATGGGTCGACTGGGTCGACGGCGTTTATTGTGCCGATGATCTCTACGATTGCTTGGGGGGTTTTGTTTGGGACGGTTGTTACTCTGGGGTTGTTGCCGGCGTTGTATGCGATTGAGCAGGATGTGCGGCGGGGTGCTGGGCGGGTGTTTCGGCGGTAACGCACGCATCCGGGGGAATCCGGGCTGGCCCAAGGGCTCACAAGGGGGAATCCGGGGAATCCCGCATCCGGGGAATCCGGGCTGGGAGTCATTGACGTCCGGGAATCCGGGCTGGGAGTCATTGACGTCGGCCAGTCCGGCCAAAGCTCGATCGGGCTTCCGGCCACGCTCGAGTCATAACTTCGCACCCAATTGCGAGTTCAGACGGCCAAGAATCCAGGCGATCCACCGCCCAACCCGCGCCTCAACCCCGCCGAACCAATACACGACGACGGGATGGCTCGCGCGACCCCGCCGTCACTCTATCGCTCGCCCGCTACGGAGCCTGCGCCGCCACATTGACGCCCGCGAATCGCCGCAGCCAGTAGGTGCCCGCAGGAAACACCGCCGGCTTCCCCGCAAGCAGCAACGCCCGCGCCGCCGCGTACTGCCGCTTCCACTCACGATCCCGCCCGACCTCCACCAACACCTGTTGTTTGCTCGAGCCAGCGTGCTGGGGCGCGACCGTAAACCGCTCTTCGTAGCTCTGCGCCTCGGAATTCCAGCTCTGCTTTTCAAGCTTTCGCAGCCCCATGAACCGTCGCCCGCGTGCGCGCATGCTTCGGTGGATCTCGATCTCGCGCTCGCGGACCGCTTCCATCAACTTGGCGTACAGCTCGTCGTCATCGAGCTCGGGAAAGATCGGCGGCCGCGCCAGAGTCAGCGACACTTCCTTGGGCATGTCGCCGCCCGCGTCAAAGAACCAAGAAGGCCGCTTGAAGGTCCGGGTCTCACCGAAGCGCCAGCCGATCGTGCTGAACCCCGGCCATTGTCGCGACCACTTGACGAGCCCCGCCTTGACGGGATTGGTCAGCGTGTAGACGAGATCCATCAGCGACTCGTCATCGGTCGGTCGTGCGGTGTCGCAGGGAGCGTCGCCACTCCAGACGCTGTCGAATCGGCCCAATTGGGTATTGCGGCCGCGGGCGGCCAGACTGTGCAGTTGCTGCTTGAATGGGGCCAGGTTGGCCTCGGGATCCGTCACGTCTGTGTGGTGATGGTCGGACATCCACAGGCTGGCGTGAACTTGAACCCCGTAGCGGTTGGCGTTGTGCGCGAGGCAATAGCCGATGAAGTTGGTGAGCTCCGCGGCATTGTTGCCCGGTGCGAACAGCATCAGTCGGCTGATGCAACGCCGGGTGATCTTGTAGCGACGGCCGGCGTAGATCGGCCGGGCGCGGACGCGTTCGTGGCCACGCGTCGCGCCGTGCGCGCGATTGGCCTCCCGACGGGCGGCGCTGGCTTGTTTCTGCGCGGAGGTGGCCACGCAGAGGTCATCGGCCCGGGCATGGCCTTGTTGCAGAGCTTCTGACCTTTTTTGTGGGGGCAGCCTGGTCTTCGCCTGGTCCGTGGGCGAATTACTGATCCAACGATCAAATCGACGACTCCGAGTCCGGGGTGCCCGTGCGTGTGGGGGCAGCCTAGTCTTCGCCTGGTCCGTGGGCGAATTACTGATCCAACGACCAAATCGACGACTCCGAGTCCGGGTGCCTTCCATACTCTACCGTGATCCAACGACCAAATCGACAACTCCGAGTCCGGGTGCCCTCTATATACTCCCCCCAACCATGCCCGCCCCCCCCGAGCGCACCCTGCGAGTGCTACCAACGCGCGATCGCGTAGCAGAGCACCTCCGCGAGCGAGTCCGCGCCCAGGGTGTCGCCCTCGCCCTAGGCGTAATCGACCTACGCTCCCTCGAAGATCGCCTAATCCGCGCCACCCAGCTCAACCCAATCGGCACCACCGAGTCCCGCCTGGTCGTCAGCGCCGTCGCCCCCGACGCCGCCCGCGGCACCACCCTCGCAGAGCTCGCCACCCAGCCCGGCTTCGCCGAGTCGTTCCTCGAGCTCTGGGACACCCTACGCCGCGCCGGCATCGATCGCCTCGGCTTCGAGCGCCTCGCCACCCAGCTATCCCGCCGACCCGACAGCCTGAGCGGCCGCCGGTTCACCGCGCTGGCCCGGATCGCCACCGCCTACGAAGCCCGCCTGCACGCACGCGGCGCGCTCGACGGCGTGGCCGCCCGCGTGCGCCTACCGCGGGCGATCTCCGAGCTCGGCCGCCACCGCTTGGCCAGCTTGGTCGACGGCGCCCGCGTGATCGAGGTCGAGCGCAACCCGGAGTTACCGGTGATCCGCGCGCGAATGTGGGAGGCGCTCGCGCGCGCAGGTCTGGACGTCACCGTCGAGGTACCCGTGCTCCCACCGGGCGACGATGACGTGGCGCCGGAGCTCGTCGGCGCGCTCGAGCTGCTGCGCCGCAACTTGGTCGAGGAGGCGCCGAGCGTCGACCTGCGCCCGATGCCGCTGCTCCACGACAACGCCAAGCTCGCCGCCGCGGGGTTGATCCCCTTCGTGCCGCCAAGCCGCGCCCGCGCGCTGGTCAGCGCGACCGTCCGCAACAAGCTCGAGCTGATCGACGCCGAGGACGAGCGGGCGGCGCTGCGCGGCGTGAGCGCGGCGATTCGAGAACTGCTGCACGAAGGCGTCGCGCCACACCGGGTGACGATCGCGGTCCCACGCCTGGGCCTCGCGCGGCACCGAGTGCTCGCGGCGCTCGACGCTGCTGAGCTCCCGTGTGAAGAGACCCGCGGCCAGCCCGTGCTGCAGGCGGCGCCTCTGCGGCTCACGCTCGCGCTGATCGACGCGGCCGAGCGCGAGCTGCCCCGCGAGGCGCTCGCGGGCGTGCTCGAGTCAGCCTACGTAGCCCGCCGCGACACCACCGCTCTGTTGTCCGCCCTGCGCGAGGCTGGTTCGCGCGACAATCGGGGGATCGGGCACCTCGGTCGGCTCCGCGCCCACGCGGACAAGCTTGCCCGCCAGCCGCCAGCGCCATTCGGTGCGGCACCCGCCGAACCACCGATCGACCTACCGCCAGCTCCGCCGATCGATCCATTCGACGACCCATTCGACGCGCTCCTCCACGACGAGTCAGATCAGGCGGACCTGCCAGATCATCCAGACGCCAACGGAGTCCCCCCCTTCGAGCACGACAACCATCCCAGCAACGCCGACTCCGTCGACGAAGACCCCCACTTCGACGAAGCACCCCCCTTCGACGAGGACACCCGCTTCGAAGACCAGGAGTACGAGCACGCCACCAACTCCGCGGAGGCCCCACCAACAAAGACCGACCCCGCCCGCGCCCAGCAGCGACGCAACGAACGCGCCGCCCGCTACCACCAGCTCGCAGACCGCTGGCAACGCCTGTTCGCCAAGCTTCGCCTGCGCCGATCCGCCACCCTGCGCGAGCACCTCGACGCCGTGTTCGCGGCCCTGCGCGCGCTCGGGATCCCACGCCGCTGCCTCGCGCTGCCCGAGCTCGGTGACGGCACCCGTGAGCGTCGGCTCGAGCGGGACGCCGTCGCGGCGTTGGCCCGGGATCGCGCGGCGTTGGAGGCTCTCGAGGCGGCCGGCCACGGGCTCGATGACGCCGCCGCCGCCGTCGGGGTCGCCGACGCACAGGTCTCGCTCACCGACTTTCGTGCCCACCTCGAGGCCGCGCTCGCGGGCGTGCGCGAGCGGCCGGCCGGCGTCAGCGGAGCGGGGATCGCCGTGCGCGACCTCGTCGATCTATCTCGCTCCCCCAGCGACTACGTATTCGTGATCCATGCCGTCGAAGGCGAGCTGCCAGGGTCCGGGCGCGTGCTGCCGTTCTTGGATGACGAAGACCGCCAGGCGCTCGACCGCGCCGCGGGCCGCCCCGTGCTGGGCACACCGACGGCCGCCGACGCCGGCACCTTCGCGCTCGCCTGCGCGGGCGTGCGCGAGCGCTTGGTCCTCGCCGCGCACCGCCACGACGCCGACGGCCGCGAGGTGATGCGGTCGCGCTACTTCGCAGCGCTGGCCGTCGCGCTTGGTCACGATCACCCGCCGCGAACCCTGGACGCTGGCGTGGTCCCAAGCTTCTCGCAGGCCAGCACGCGCGGACAGCTGTTGACCCGCATGAGCATGCTCGCCCGCGAGGGCCGGCCAGTCGCGACGCGGCGTGACAAGCTGGGCACAGGCGAGCTCGAGCGGGCACTCGACTGGGCCCTTGGCCACGCGCACGACCTCGCCCGCGCGGGCGTCCACCTGCCCGAGCACAGCCGCGCGCTCGCCCTGACCCGCCTGGACTTCAACTGGACCGGCCAACGCGAAGCCGCCCCGGGCTTGGTCTGGCAGGGCTCGGCGACCTCGCTGGAAGACTACGCCGCCTGCCCGTTCCGGTTCTTCGCGCAGCGGGTCTTGCGGGTCCGCCCGCCGCCGTCGATCCGCGACGAGCTCGACGCCGCCGAGCAAGGGAGCGTGCGCCACCTCGTGCTCGCGGAGGTCATGCAAGCGCTGCGCGACCAGGGCCTGACGCCGCTCGAAGGGGGCGATCGCACCGGCCACGAGAACCGCCTGGCCCGCGAGGTCTGCGAGGCCGTCCTCGATCGTTGGCAGCACTACGAGCGCACCGGCCCGCTGCCGCTGTGGTACCTGCACCGCGATCTGGTGGTCCGCGATCTCAGCCGCACGCTCGAGGGCGAGCGTCGATTTGCGATCGAGGCGTGGGAGCCCGGCGAGTTCGAGATCGGGTTTGGCGTCCCCTCCGAGGCGGGCGACGGCACGATCGAGGGCGTGCCCCTCGCAATCTTGGACCGCGACGGCGCGCGTCGCTTCGAGCTCGTTGGCCGGGTCGATCGCATCGA
The DNA here is from genome assembly GCF_000737335.2 of Enhygromyxa salina. Lineage (GTDB taxonomy): Bacteria > Myxococcota_A > Polyangia > Nannocystales > Nannocystaceae > Plesiocystis > Plesiocystis salina_C. The sequence continues at coordinate 75,374 of NZ_JMCC02000039.1, forward strand.
CTACCGCGGCGACGGGCGCGAGCGCGAGGGCCTGATCATCGACTACAAGTCCGGCCGCGTCGGCGATCGCATGCGCTTCGATCAGCTGGCCCGCACGCAGCTGCAGCTCCCGCTGTATGCCGCGTGGCTCGCAACCCGCCGCCCGGATCTTGGCGACGCCGACGCGGCTTATGTGTCACTGCGCGACGGCGAGCGCTCACAGGCCAGCTTGCTAGATCTGTGTCTGTCGAGCATCGAGCTCGACGGGTTGTTGGCGCTGGATCCCAACGAGCGACGCGACCTGCGAGCGCGCGCCGCGAACGAGCTGCCCGCGCCAAACGATCCCGCGACCGAGCCACAAGCTCGAGTGGGCCCGCCAGACGTCGCCGCCGGGGCGTTGGACCTGCCCGAGATCGGCCAGCGCAACCTCGCCGACAACGTGTGGGCGCTGCTCGGCGGGGTCGCGGAGGGCCGGTTCGACGTGCGCCCCCACGACCCCGGACGCGCGTGTCGCTATTGCTCGTTCGGTCCAGTATGTCGGGTCGAGCGCGGCGACGAGCTCGACGAGGGCGACACATGAACGAGCTCGAGCACGACGACCCACGGGGCCCGGGCGGTTCGAACGACGCCAACGATCACGCGTCCGAGCAAGGATCACTCGAGCTCGACGCCAACCTGGTTTTGGCCGCGGGCGCGGGCGCGGGCAAGACCCACGCGCTGGTCACCGTCGCGCTCGGGCTCTACGTTGGCGCCGGTCAGTCGCAGCGCGAGCCACTCGACCCCGCGCAGGTCTGGGCGGTGACCTTCACCGAGAAGGCCGCCCGCGAGCTGCGGCAGCGCATCGTCGCGCGTGCCGGTGCCCTGGCCGACAACCCCGAGGCCGCGCTCGCAGAAGAGCCCGAGCTGGCGCAGATGCTTGGTGATCGCCAGCTGGGTGCGCCGCGCTGGCGGGCGATCCTCGACCAGCTCCCGGCCGCGCCGATCGGCACCTTTCACTCGCTGTGCGGGCAGCTGCTGCGCAGCTTCGCGGTCGAGGCCGGCGTCGATCCCAGCTTTGGCGTGCTCGATGAAAACGCCGCGAACGAGCTGTTCGCCCGCACCCTCGACGAGGTGTTGCTGCGCGAGCTCGAGGGCGGCGATGACGGGGATGACGACTCGCACACCCGCGCCGCCGCCCGGGCGCTGGGGGGGCCCGACACCTTGCGCGCGGCGCTTCGTCGCCTGCACGGCAAGCTTGGCGAGGAGGGCCGCGATCCGCAGTCGTTGCTGACCGACGCCGAGGGCCAACCGCAGCCGGGCTTCGATCGCAAGCTGGCCTGGGCCAGCTTCGCCGACGCTTGCCAGGCGCTGTGCGACAGCATCGCGCTGCTCGAGGAGTCCCGCGAAGATCGCCTGCGTCCCACCCTGCGCGCGCTGGCGATCGAGCGCCGCCGGATCGGCGACTGCGAGCCGCGGCAGGTCGACCGCTGGTACCCGGCAATGGTCCGCGTGGCTGGCCAACGCCGTGGCAAGGGCACCCTCCCCAAGCGCGCCAAGCGGGTGTGGGAGCCGTTCGCCGCGGCCTGGGAGCAGGTCCAAGACTGCGTGGCGAGCCTCGAAGAGCAGGAGCTCGCGCGCCGGATCGTCGCATTGCTCGACGCGATCTCGCGCGCCTACGCGGCAGAGAAGCAACGCCTGCAGGTGTTGGACTTCGTCGACCTGGTCCGCGGCGCCCACGATCTGCTCCGTGATGATCGGGTCGTGCGCCGGCAGGTGAAGCAGCGGCTCGGCGCGCTGTTGGTCGACGAATTTCAAGACACAAACGGGCTGCAGCTCGACCTGGTGCACCTGCTCGCGGAGGCCCGCGATCACGAGCGCGCCGTGCCCCGCGGCGCCCGAGCGAGCGCCCTGCTCCCGCTTGGCGCTCGGTGCTTCGCCGCCGTCGGGGATCGCAAGCAGTCGATCTACGAATTCCGCGGCGCCGACGTCTCGCTGTTTCAGACCCTCGCCGCGCGGGCCCGCAGCGGCGGCGCTGGCCTGCGGCTCCACGCGCTGCGGCGGTCCTGGCGATCCCGCCCCCGGCTGGTCGAGTTTTGCAATCAACTGTTCGCGCGCCTGCTGATCAGCGACGACCCCGAGGGCTTCGCCGTCGACTGGATCGAGGACGTCGATCGCCTGACCCCGGTCCGCGAAGATCACGAAGACCAAGCAGGGATCCCCGCCGTGCAGCTGCTGTGCAGCGATCCCACCGAAGACGCCCGCGCCCGCCGAAGCCAAGAGGCCCGGCGCATGGCCGAGCACCTGCGGCTGCTGCTCGACGCCCGGCCGCCGCTTGGGCGCAGCGACGCACAGGGCCGACCCAAGCCCTTGCGCGGGGCCGACGTCGCGATCTTGATGCGCACCCACAGCCACGTCGCGCGCTACCGCAAGGCCCTGAGCGAGCTCGGGATCGCCTCGGTCGTCGTCGGGGGTCGGGGCTTTTACGCGGCCCGCGAGGTCCGCGAGCTGGCGGTCTTGATGTTGGCGATCGCGGATCCCCGCGATCCGCTGGCCTCTGCAGGCGTGTGGCGCTCGCCGGTGTGGGGCATCTGCGACGCGAGCATCGTCGAGCTGGCCGTCGCCGAGCAGCTGCGCGTTGCCGATCACGTGGCCGGCTGCGCGATCGAGCTGAGCGCCCCCGAAGACGCCGCCACGGTCACCCAAGTCGCGCGTCTGATCGACCGCCTGCACCACGAGCTCGATCGCCTGGGACCGGCGAGGGTGCTGCGCTTCGCGGTCGATCGCCTGGGCCTGCGCCAAGTGCTGGCGTGGGACGACGCGGGCGAGCAGCGGATCGCCAACGTCGACAAGCTGATCGCGCTGCTTGGCTCGCGCGAGTTCGCGGGGCTCGGCGCCGTGGCCACCGCGCGCCGCTTGCTCGAGCGTGGCGAGGATCTGCTCGATCGCGAGGCGCCCGCCGAGGTCGCCGCCGCGGCCGATCCCGACGCCGTGCGGATCATGACGGTGCACGCAGCCAAGGGGCTCGAGTTCCCGGTCGTGATCGTGCCCGAGCTTGGCGCCGAGCCGCGCGGTCAGGAGGGCCCGGTCGTGTTCGAGCGCGAGCTGGGCCTCGCGGTCGTCAGCCCCGATCTCGTCGGTCGGCGCCGGCCCAGCCCCCACGCGCAGGCGATCAACGAGCGCCTCGCCGCCCGCCGCGACGCCGAGAGCCGGCGGCTGCTCTACGTCGCGTGCACCCGCGCCCGCGACTTGCTGGTGCTGATCGGCGACGCGCCCGAGGGCCGGGGCGCCGAGGGCAATTGGCGCAAGCTCATCGACGCCGCGCTGCCCGAGCTCACCGAGCTGGTCGAGGTCGTCGACGCGGGGCCGGTGATCCAAACCGAACAAGACGGGCCAACCAGCGCGATCCAGTGGCTGCTCGAACGGGTCGACGCGGTCCGCCGGGCGGCCACAGACGCCCCGGCCCCGGCCGACGCGAGCCCGACCGCCGCCCCGCTCGCAGATCCCACCGACACCCCATCACCCACCCCACCGACACCACCGGACCCCGCGCGCCAGGCCACCGACGAGTCCCCCGAGCAGCTCGACCGCGCCTACGCCCGCAGCGAGGCCCTGCACCTGCGCGACTGCGAGCTCGAGGTCTCGCTCTCGGGTCTGGCCGAGTTCGACAAGTGCCCGCGCCGCTATCTGCTGACCCACGTGGTCGGGCTCGAGACCCCGGTGCACGAGGAGCGCGAGGCCATGGTCGGCCTGCAGCTGCTGCCCTTTGTCCCGCGCGAGCGCGGCAACGAGCACGATTCGGGGGATCGCTCCCCGCCGAGCCTGTCCGAGGCCCGCGCCCGCGGCCGCTTGGTCCACTACTTGCTCGGAAGCGTGGATCTCGATCGCCTTGGCCGCGATCCCGCCCGGGCGCTCGACGGCTTCGCCGCCCAGGATCACATCCCCGATAGGCTGTGGTCCGAGCTTCGCGATGACCTGCTGCGCTTTGCCGCGCGCCCGTGGGTCCACGAGCTGATCGAGATCCAGCGCAGCGATCCACGCCGCGTGCTGCGTTCGCTGCCCTTTGCCCTGCAGGTGCTTGGCGAGCATGCCCCGCAGGCGCCCCCGGTCGAGCCCACCACGCGGCCGCAGCTGGATCTGTTCGCGCCGATCACGACCGCCGCCGCCCCGCCGCCCGAGGGCTGCGTGATCGTGCGCGGTCGGATCGACTTGGTCTGGATCGACGACGACGGTCGGCTCAACGTGGTCGACTGGCAGTACGGCCGCGCGCCGCCGGATCCTGGCTCGATCCTCGATCCAGATCAGGTCGCCGGATTTCGCCGGCTCACCCAAGCCTGGGCGCTGCGGCGGCTGTGGGGCGACGCGATCGCCCTGCGCGCGGGCGCCGTGTTCCTGCGCGAGCAACAGCCTGACCCGGGCCTGCGAGAGCTGGACGCCGCCACCCTCGCGCGCTTCGATCAACGTCTGCGCGGAACCGCGGCGCGGCTGCTGCGGGTCGAGCTTGGGGAGGACGCGACCGCGCAGCCTTGGCCCAAGCTCGAGCAACCCGCGGCCTGCGGCGAGTGCATCCACATCGCTCGTTGTTGGCGCGCTGACCCAGCCGATTCCGGGGGTCCCGAGGCGGACAATCACGACCCCGGTGATCGGTGATTGTCCGGCAGCTTCACTTGGCATACCCTCCGCCGCCATGGACCTCCGCAGCGAGTCTTTCGAGTCAAACGGGCCAATCCCCGGAGAGTTCGCGTTCTGCGTGCCAGCCGAGCAACCGGCAGACAGCCCTGTCAGCATGGCCCCCAACCGCAACCCTCAGCTGGCGTGGAGCGACGCGCCAGAGGGCACCAAGTCCTTCGCCATCATCTGCCGCGATCCCGACGCCCCGGCGACGGCCGAGGACGTCAACAAGGAAGGGAAGATGGTCTCGTTCCGGGTTGCCCGCGTCGACTTTTGCCACTGGGTACTGATCGACATCCCGGCGACCGCAACGCAGATCCCTGCTGGCTCGCACAGCGACGGGGTCACCGCGGGCGGTAAGCCGCCGGGCGCCACCCCCAATGGCCAAGGACTGCAGGGGGTCAACGACTACACCGGGTGGTTCGCCAACGACGAGAACATGAAGGGCGAGTACGCCGGCTACGACGGCCCATGCCCGCCGTGGAACGACGAGCGCCTGCACCACTACCACTTCACGATCTACGCCCTCGACGTCGAGACCCTGGGCCTATCGGGTAGCTTCGACGGGACCGCGGCGCTCGAGGCAATGGAAGGCCACGTGCTCGATCGGGCCGACTTGGTGGGCACGTACACGCTCAACCCCAAGGTCTCCGTAGCTTTGTCCAGCTAGAGAGGCGAACCGCCAAATCCCACGCACCAGTGTACGGCTGGCACGCGCGATTTAGCGGTTCGCCTCTCTAGGCGCGATCTCGCCCCGAAAACTTTTCGCCCTGCACGAATCGCTGGTCTGCGAATCGCTCGCTGCTCTTCTTGCGCTTGACCCCTTGGCCAGGGCCGCGTGATGCTCGCGCGACCATGCCTCGCGCCAAAGCTTTTGATCCTGATATCGTCCTCGACCGCGCAATTGAGCTGTTCTGGCGACGCGGCTACGAGGGCGCCTCGATGGCCAAATTACTCGAATGCATGGGGATCAGCCGCCAGAGTCTATACGACACGTTTGGGGACAAACACAGACTCTTCTTGGCGGCCATAGACCGCTATTGCATCAATCTCCGCAGCGAATTCGAGCGTATCGTCAGCACCCAGGCGTCCGGGACCGCGGGCATTCGTGCAGGCTTTGATTGGGTCAGGAGCGAGGTCGTCGAGCACCCCGAGCACCGCTCGTGCCTCATGGCCAATTCGGCGCTCGAGCTGGGCCAGCGCGATCCCGAGCTGCGGGCCCGCGTCGCCGAGCATCTGCTCGAGATCGAAGAGGTGTTCTTCACCGCGCTCGAGCGGGACAACGTCACCGGGGAGATCAACGGTAAGCGCGACAACCGGGCGCTCGCGCGCTTCTTGACCAACTCGATGCACGGACTGGGCGTGCTGTCCCGGGGCGGGGCTTCGCAGTTGGCGGTGCGGGATACGATCGAGACTACGCTTTCCGTGCTGACGGTGTGAGCGGGTCCGTGGCGTCTCACGGACCAGCCTGGAAACGAGGGGCAGTCATTGAGTGTGATTTCGGTGATCCGAATGGCGGGTCGTTGCGGCCAAGAGAATTTTGCGAAGTGAGCCAAAAAGAGCGGGGCGCCAGCAATACTTGCCGGCGCCCCGCTCAGGTCTCACTTCTTCGGTGGGTTGTTGCCGCGGCCGCTCCCTGAGGGCTTTCCGGTCGTGCTGGGTGCGTTTGCGGGCCGTCCACCGCCCTTGCCTCCGCCACCAGCCTTGCCTCCGCCCCCAGCCTTGCCTCCGCCGCCGCTCTTGCCACCATTGTTATTGCTGCTCATTGGAACTCTCCTTCTCCTCGATCGAGGGGCGGGCAGCCTAATGTCCAATTTCACGTCGGCAACCCCAGCGCCCAAAAAATGCCGGCCACCGTCACAACCGCCGGCCCTGCAGCTGCAACCAGTCCCACAGCGGCGGCGGCACCTCGACATCGAGCGTCGCATGAGCCCCTCGAGCAGCGCCGACCCTGACAGCTCCTGCACCGGGCACAGCGACGTCCACCCAAGCCAAGGCGGTCAAGCGTCCCGTTTTGGGCCGCCCGCCGGCGCCGCCGGGTTCTCCGCTTGCCCGCAAGCCCCATCGCCCACTAGCATCCCTTCACACCATGTTCCGCCCCACCGACCTCGACGATAGCTGGGGTTCCATGATCAGATGACCGAACGAGACATGGAGCGTGAGCTCCGAGCCGCCCAAGACCGCAATCGAGCGCTCCAAGACGCGCTGCGAGCACGAACGACGCTGAGCCTGAACAGCCAGTTCCTGCTCGACTCGCTCGACGTCGAGGACACGGTCGTCCTACCCCGCGCCGAGGCTACATACCGCCCGCCCGGGTTCGTGTCTCGGCTCCTGCCCAAGGGGCTGTTTCGCACGCTCGAACAACGCCTCGCCGAGTTGCGAGCCTTCAACGACACCATGACCGGTGTGGAGGTCACTCGCGCGGAGATCCTCCTGCACGCTGACGTCGAGCGCCAGGTACTCAGCGAGCGCTGGCTCGAGTGGGCCGACGCCTATGTCCAACAACGGCTCTCACGTACGAACCCCAAAGATTTAGGCAACCCGTTGCTCACCTACCTGCGGATCTACGATGAGCTGTTGCCGTGGCTCGATGAGCTCGCCTATGGCGATCCGGAGAACCGGAGGATCGACAGCGTTCACCGTCAGATCCTCGGCTCGGTCGTGGAGTACATCCCTTGGCGCCTCTATCATGCGACGTGGAGTTCGTGGGTCTCGCCGACGCCCGGCGGTAACGCGACCTTTGCCCCCGATATCCTCCTGAGCCCGCAGCTCGTCGAGGTTTGTCGCCACCACCTGGACCTCTACCGGTTCTACTCCGCCGCGGCTCTCGACTTGGTGCTCGATCAGACGACCCCGGCTCCGGGCGTGAGCGACCACGACGCTCGAGTCGAGCTGCAGTCCCTCGCCAACGACATCGAGGAGGTCCGCCCCTTTCTCGTCCGCGCGATGCGACCCGAGCGGTTCATGATCATGCTCGGCGAACATCTGCATGCTGCACCGATCTGGATCTTGCTGCGCGGTCACCTCGCGCTGGTCTTCGCCGGGTCCGAGCGCCAGCTACTCGAGGGGATGCAACGCCAGCACTATCCCTACCAGCTCATGATCGGCTTCGACGGTCTCCTGCGTCACCCGCTCTTTCACTGGCGCACGGCCGCGCAGCTTCCGGCGCCAGCGCTTGGGGCCAACCTCACCGTCGTGCGTGCGATCCACACGAAGCTGCTCGCTGCCTTCGCACGCATCGATGTTGCTGCCATCTTGCGAGAGCCTCGCGCGGCCAACGAGCAGGAGATCGAGCCCCTTGCCCAGGCCAACGCGCTGCTTGCAGAGGCCGACGGTGAGGATGACACCTCCGACGGCCGGGATCCCAAGCTCGGGTCCTTGCGTCTGTCCCCGCGCATGAGCCAGCTGCTCACCCGTCTCGAGCGCGACTTTGACTGCCGCGTTCGGGCCGGCAAGGGCAGCGAGATCTCGATCTATCGGCCTGGAGGTCGGATCTTCACGCTTGGCCGGCACAAGCGCAACGACCGGATCCGTTGGCCCCACGTCCGCCAGATTCTGCGGACGCTGACGATCGATGAGGCCGACTGGGTTGCGTCGATCTGGCAGCGATCGTGAACCGCCACGTGTGAGGGCGCAGCAGCCAAAGCCCGCGAGCAGAATGCTCCGAGAGGCTCGCGTTCACTCATTCGCACTTGACCTGAACATCGGACTACGTACAATATATGAATGTCCGATGCCGCGACATTGCATGATTCGTTGAGCCAAGACCAGCTCCAGGCAATCGGCGATGAGATCGCTACATTTGCAGCACGTATCGACGTCGCCGAGCATGCCCTCATCACGCGGCTTCGGGTCTTCGATGCCCACGAAGCGTGGGGCGGCACGGGGTTTCTCTCATGTGCGCACTGGCTCAGCTGGCGGATCGGTATTGGGCTAAAGGCGGCACGCGAGAAGGTCCGGGTTGCGCGGGCGCTCGGCACATTAAAAGCGGTTGATGCGATGTTTAGCCGGGGTGAGCTCAGCTATTCAAAAGTCCGGGCGATCACCCGCGTCGCCACGCCCGAGAACGAGCAAGAGTTCATTGATGCTGCGGTCCACGCGACCGCGTCGCAGATTGAACTTCTGACCCGGGCCTACAAGCGCTGCCGCGTAGAAGCCGAGATCCCTGGCGAATTGCCGCGAGACCAGCGCCGCTTCGTCCGGCGCGCCGAGACCCTTGGGGGCATGGTTCGCATCGAGATGCAGTTGACCCCGGAGGAGGCTGCTGTGGTCTGGGAGGCCATGCAATCAGCCATGTCTACCGGCGAAGCTGGGGCTTCCGCGGAGGCCTCCGTGGCGCCGTCGCCGACCGCTCAGGCGCCCAACACACAGGCTTCCGCGGAAGCCTCCGCTGATCCGACCCAGGCACAGGCTTCCGCGGAGGCCTCCGCGGGCATGCCTGCAGATCCCCTGGCCGCCACCTACGGCGAGCAGCTGCAGCAACAGCAGGCCGACGCGATCGTCAATATCGCCCGGGCGTATCTACAGCACAGCCCCCGCACGCTCAGCTCCGGCTATGAGCTGGTCGTCATCACCTCAAAGGATCAGCTCGAGCACGGTCCCGGTGGGGTCGGTGGGTTCTTGCGTGACGGCACGCCAGTCCCGCTGCACGTGGCGCGCATGCTGGCGTGCGACAGCGCCCGGGTCGACGTCGTGACCGGTGCGCAGGGGCAGCTACTCGACATCGGTCGCAGCACGCGTTCGATCCCCTCCGCGATCACCCGCGCACTGTGGCTGCGTGACGGCGGGTGCCGGGTGCCCGGCTGCGGTCGAAAGCGGCATCTTCATGGTCACCACATTCAGGCGTGGGCCGAAGGCGGCCCAACTCGCTTGGCAAATCTCGTGCTCGTCTGCCCCGGTCACCATCGCATGATTCACGAGGGCGGGCTGTCCGTGGAGGTTCGAGCTGACAAGATCATGTTCATCGATCAGCGCGGTCACACAGTACTGGCCGCGCCCCCGCGCGTCGGGAGTGGCCAAGATTTAGCGAGGCTCGCGCCTCAGACCGACGAGGCGAGTAGGTCGCGTCGGCCGCCGG
>NZ_JMCC02000004.1 GCF_000737335.2 Enhygromyxa salina
CGTCCAGGACGTCACCATGAGCAACGGCAACGGCTGGGGGTTGGCCTTCATGTAGGGTCGCCGAGCCCGAGCGCGGTCAGCCCCTGAGCGACCGCGCTGTGTGCACGGCGTGAGTCGGCGAGGCCGCCCTCCCGCAAGCGAGGGCGGCCCAGATCCCCGAGACCTGGCCCTACATCGCCAGCTTGGACGAGATCACGGTGGAGCTCGACGCCCACGCGTGACTCGGAGCAGAGCTTGTGAACCCGAGCACGCAGCGCTTTCGCATGAAGAAGCTGGGGAGAGCGACGCCAGTGAATTTGGCAACGAGCGCGACGCGATCGCGCGGGTTCTCGCGACACTCGGGCTCGGGCCGCGGCCACAACCTCCCGCACGGTCACGACCACCGTCCCTTGCTCGGGCACCCGCGGATCATTGACCACCCGAATGATCAAGGCGTTGACGTTGGCCGCGGTGCCGGGTCCGCTGCGGTAGCGGACCCGGAACTTGGTCTCGTCGCCGGGGATCTGGCCGAACTCGCCATCACCGAAGCGCAGGGTGTCGCCAGCGTTGGCCGCCCAGTCGCGGTGAACCCGATCGCTGTGAACAATGCTGTTTTGCTCTGCGAGCATACTTCGTCTCGAATACCCTGACATTCAAAACTCTGCATTATCCTAATATTACGATCTCGCATCTGCACAGAGTCTCCAGCCTCGACATCCAGCCTCGACATCCAGCCACGACATTTGGTTCAATGGTGGATACGCGTCACGGCCTGTCGTTCAGCTCGAACCTTCACGTAGCCGCGCGGTTGCGCGGCCATGGATAGGGCGAGGACGGCGCCGGCCATGGTTGCGCGTGCGTGCAGGGCGCCCTGTTATCAGGAGGGATACAGTGCTAAGGCACACACTGTGGTGACGCGCCGGCACCGGATCGCACTTGCGAGGATTGAGCATCTTCTTGCCAGGAATCATGCGCATGCGCCCCAGATGACCGGAATGTACTCGCTGGATTCGAGTGTCAACAGTGAGCGTTGGGCTCTGCTTTGGGTTCAGCGCGCGCCGATGACAATGGCCACGGCCACGGCCACCCGAGAGTGCCACGCACGAGCCGGGGCCTGAGCGGCCTGGAAGGACGCAATGGACAGCAACGCCTGCTCTCTTCTCTCTCTCGGCGCCGCCGGGTGGACCCCTGTGCCCAAGGAGCCGCGCACATGCCGGTGACGATGCAACGCCGCGCCTTCTTGGCGGGCTTGGCTGCGGGGGGAAGCTTTGTGCTCGGTCTGACACTCGGGGCAGACGCAGACGCGGCCTCGCCGTCCCTGACCAAGGTCCGAGGTGGCGACGCGACGCCCTCCTTGTTCATCGGGATCACCGCGGCGGGCACGATCGAGCTGACGTGTCACCGATCGGAGATGGGTCAGCAGATCTGGAACGCCATCGCGCAGATCCTCGCGGAGGAGCTGGCCGCCGACTGGGATCGGATCGAGATCATTCAGGCGGAGGGCCACCCCCGCTACGGCGACCAGAACACTGACGGCTCGCGCTCGGTCCGCAACAATTTTCATCGCCTGCGCGTCGCCGGGGCGGCCATGCGCCTGATGCTGATCCGCGCGGCGGCCAAGCAGTGGAAGGTCGGGGCCAAGGGCTGTCGCGCCGAGCTCGGGGAGGTGATCCACGACGCCAGCGGGCGACGCCTGGGCTACGGCGAGCTGGCGGCGGGTGCCGCCGAGCAGCCGATCCCAAGCCTGAAGCAGAGCGAGGCCGCGCTCGTGCCCCGGGACCAGTGGCGCTACATCGGGGCGCCGGTGCCCTCGCTGACGGTCCCCAAGATCGTCCGCGGTCAGGGCACCTTCGGGGTCGACGTGCGCGTGCCGGGCATGCTCTACGCCGTCGTCGCCCGGCCGCCACAGGTGCTCGGCCGCCTGCGCAGCTGCGACGACGCGGCGAGCAAGCAGATCCCCGGCGTGGTCGCCAGCGTCGAGCTCCCGGTGCTCGAGCCACCGGTGCGCTTCAAGCCCTTGGGCGGGGTGGCGATCGTCGCCCGCGACACCTGGGCGGCGATCCGCGGGCGCGCGGCCCTCGAGCTCGAGTGGGAGCCGGGGGAAAACGCCGACTACAACTCGAAGGCATACGCCGAGCTGCTCTTCGAGCAGGTCCGCGAGCCCGGTGAGGTCCGTCGCAAGCGCGGTGACGTCGACGCGGCGCTCGCTGGCGCGGCCACGCGGATCACGGCCGAGTACTACGTCCCCCACCTCGCCCACTCGGTCATGGAGCCGCCGGCCGCGACCGCGCGCTGGAGCGAGTCGGGGGACGCGGTCGAGTGCTGGGCCGCGGTCCAGTCGCCCCAGTCGGCGCGCTCGGCCGTGGCAGCGAGCTGCGGCCTGCCCGAGGACAAGGTGACGATCCACGTGACCTGGCTCGGTGGCGGCTTTGGGCGCAAGGCCAAGCCGGACTTCGTGGTCGAGGCGGCGCTCGTCGCCCGGGCCGTGGGCGCGCCGGTCAAGCTGATGTGGACGCGCGAGGACGAGCTCCAGCACGGCTACTATCACACGGTCAGCGCCCAGCGGCTCGAGGGCGGGCTCGACCAGCAGGGCCGCTGCGTCGCCTTCTTGCATCGGACCGTGTTCCCGCCGATCGGCTCCACGTTCACGGCGGGGGCGAGCAAGCCCGCCTGGGGAGAGCTCCGCCTGGGGGCCTCGGACACGCCCTTCGACGTGCCCAACCTCCAGCTCGAATCTGGTGAGGTCCCGGCCAAGGTCCGCATCGGCTGGCTGCGCTCGGTTGCGAACATCTACCACGCCTTCGCGGTCCAGAGCTTCGCTGCCGAGCTCGCTGCCGCCGCGGGCCGCGATCAAAAAGACTACTTGCTCGAGCTCATCGGTCCACCGCGGACCATCGACCCCAACACCGAGGGTGCCGAATACGACAACTATGGCAGCCCGATGTCCGACTACCCGATCGACGCGGGCCGCCTCGCCCACGTCGTCGAGCTCGCCGCCGACATGGCCGGCTGGGGACGCACGCTGCCGGCCGGCCACGGCCTGGGTATCGCTGCGCACCGCTCCTTCGTGTCCTACGTCGCCACGGTCATCGAGGTCGCCGTCGACGACCAGGGCACGCTGGCGATCCCCGGGGTCTGGTCGGTGATGGACGCGGGGACCGTGGTCAACGTCAACCACGCCGCCTCGCAGCTCGAGGGCGGGACCTTGTTTGGGCTGTCCAACGCGCTCTATGGCGAGATCACGGCCAAAGACGGGGCGATCGAGCAAGACAATTTCCCGCGCTGGCGGGTCATGCGAATGCCCGAGGCGCCGCGTCATATGGAGGTGAAGATCGTCGCCTCCAACGCGCCCCCGGGTGGCGTTGGAGAGCCGCCCACGCCACCCGCCGCGCCGGCCCTGGCCAACGCGATCTTCGCGGCCACTGGCCAGCGAATTCGCCGCTTGCCGGTGTTCGATACGAGCCGCCGCGATCGTCTCGCGGTCGCCGGCTCACGACACGAAGGAGACGAAGGATGAGCGTGAAGCTGCGAGTCAATGGCCAGGCGCACGAGCTCGAGGTCGATCCCGAGACCCCGCTGCTGTGGGTCCTGCGCGATCACCTGGGCCTGAGCGGGACCAAGTACGGCTGCGGCGTCGCGCAGTGTGGCGCGTGCACGGTCCACGTCGACGGCGCGCCGCGGCGGGCCTGCGTGGCCCCGATCGGCTCCCTCGCCGGCCGCCAGGTCACCACCATCGAGGGCGCCTCCGGGCCCCATGCCGAGGCCGTGCGCGCCACCTGGGAGGGCCTCGACGTCCCGCAGTGTGGCTACTGCCAGGCGGGGCAAGTGATGAGCGCCATCGCCTTGCTCGAGCGCGTGCCCACGCCGAGCGACCAGGACATCGACCACGCGATGAGCGGAAACATCTGCCGCTGTGCCACCTACGTCCGCATCCGCCGAGCGATCCACTCGGCCGCCGCGTCGATCGGCGGACAGGCCGGGCAGGCCGAGGCCAGCGAGGCGGAGGAGGAACGATGAGTCGCGCGACCCTGCTCGCGCTCACGCTCGCGCTCACGGCCGGCTGCCGCGAGTCCAGGACGGTCACGAGTCCCTCGCAGGAGCAGGTCCTGCCGGGCGAACGTGGGCTGCGATCGGTCGCCGACTTTGCGGGGATCAGCGAAGAGCGTGAGCGCTCCTTGGCCCTCTTCGGCGAGCTCGGCCAGGTCATCACGCACCCGCGCTGCGTCAACTGCCACCCCGCCGGTGAGCGCCCGCTGCAAGGTGAGGAAGGCTTCCCTCACCAACCCTTGGTGGTGCGCGGCGAGGACAACCACGGGGCCGCGGCGATGCAGTGCGCCACCTGCCACGGCGAGAGCAATTTCCGCAGCATCCCCGGCAACCCCGATTGGCACCTCGCTCCCGCCGAGATGGCCTGGGAAGGCAAGACGCTCGCGGAGATCTGCGCGCAGATCAAAGACCCTGCGCGCAACGGGGACATGAGCCTCGAGCAGCTCGCGGAGCACATGGCTCATGACGATCTCGTGGCCTACGGCTGGAAGCCACCGGCTCAGCTCGAGCCCGCGCCCGGGAACCAGGCGCTCTTCGGTCAGCTGGTCCGGGCCTGGATCGCCTCCGGGGCCCACTGCCCCGAGTCCTGAGTCGCCGAGCTCACTGGTGGGCCAGCCAGATCAACGGCCCACAGGGGCCGGCGGGATCAGCTCGCTCATTCCCTCATCGAGCTGGGCGCGGCCGGGCTCGGCATCGACACCCACGCCAACGCGACCTTGCATGTCATCTCCTTCGGCCTGGCGCTGACGATCGTGACCCTGCTGCACATGGTGCGCGGGCCGCTAAGGCGTCGGGTCGGGGTTGAGCAAGACGGGGAAGGAGTCGATGCGTGCCAGGACGGGGCCCGGGTTGGCCGGATCCTCGAACTCGGTCGCCGCGGCGAGCTGATAGACCTGGCTCACGGGCGGGAACGTGGGGGTCTCGGCGCTCAACTGTGCGAGCCCCTTGCTTCGCAGCGTCTTGCCCGGGAAGAGGCCCGGCGCCCGCAAGGTGAGGTACATGTTCACCTCATGGCGCCCGCCCATGCTGCCGGGGCTCATGCGGTAGGTGCTGGCGGGGGCCGCTTCCTGGCGGGCGTCATCCATCTCCACCCTGAGCTCTCCGATGACGTGCTGGGCCACGGCGACATAATTCCTGACGAGCATCTCGACGAGTGTCGTTCCGTCCGCCAGGATCCTGGGAGCCTGGGACTCGAGAGCAATGTTCCCGTTGAAGGTGACAATGTAGTTGGCCCCCGAAGCGACCAGCTTCACCTCTGCGGCACGGCACGTACAGTTGTTGACTTGATTAAACATGGTGTTGGAAATCTCCCCAGGAAGGCAGGCCCTGTCAACGCTTGTCCCCCCTTCCTCGCGGACGATCTGCCATGATTCGGGGTCGAGTTGGTGCGCTACTACTCCATACTCGTACGGCTCTTTCATCCGTGACGTCGCTCCAGCCTTGCCTGGCGCTTCAGCAGTGGTGCAATCCCTCGACTGCGCCGCACCAAGCTGCCGCGTTGCGCGTCTTCCCCCTCAGTCGGGAAGTTTAGAGCGGCGTGGGGACGGGGCACTTTCGTGTCCGGAAGCTTGATCTCCGTGATGGGTTAGCGTTGGTCTGGCAGCAGCTCGCGCCTGCCAGCGAGGCGCTCCGCGAGCGCCCGCGCGAGCTGGAGCGCGGCCGGAAGCTCGTCCAGTAGGTCGACGCCAGGCCGCCACACCAAAACACGGCCGTCGCTGCGAATTTCTCCGCTGGCGACGACGCCAGCCAGCCGAGCCAGCTCGGCTTGCATCGGCTCGGACAGGATGGAACGGACGATGTCGTGCTCGCTTGTGGGGACCGTGAAGCGCTGTTCGAAGGCGGCGTTGAACCCGGGGGTGCGCGAGCTGTTGGACAACCCCACGCGGGCGGAGAACTTGGGCAGTCCTCCGGGCGCAGCGATCTCGAAGAACTGGGGCAGCCTGGCTGCGTCGTCCGAATTGAAGCGTCGGAGACAGAAGCGAATCGTGACTCCCCAGTGGGTCCACACCATCTGCCAGCCCTGCTCTTGGGGCCACGGGAGCAGCTCGGCCCCGTGCTCGGTCGCCTTGGTTTGAACCTTGCGGTTCCAGGCCGCTTTCCGCACGCCTCGAATCTTGTACACCGCCAGCCCGGCTCCGAGCATGGTCGCCACGCTGAGCAGGAGTCCGAGGTCGTCGTAGGTGAAGGTTGTTAGCGAGCTGAACATCGCGGCACTAGCGAGACCGGACTGGGCCGTCTTCTGGACGATAGCATCGGGCCGAGCATTTTGGTGATATCTCAGGTCTAGATTACTTCTCGGCGTCCTCGAGGTCGCAGCCGGTTCGGGACTTCGGACCTGGGACTTCGGGCGACGCTGGCATGCGTGCGGGTGAGATCCGCGGGCTGCACTGGACCTCGGTGGATCTCTCGTGCCGGACCGGGCTCGGCGTGAGACCCCGCAGGTGGTGCAGGGACCGGAGGGAAGATCGTCGAAGGCCAGCCAATCGGACATCGACCGATGCTACTGTCCTTCGCCGCATCGGGACGCCCCAATGTCGAGTTCCACGAGCACACATCGAGTCCGCCCCGCGCTGCTCTTCCGCGGGACCTTCGCCCTCGTGGTGCTCGCCAGCGCGGGCCTCGGCTTCGGTGTTCTCACCCTCATGGGTGAGCTGGAGCCCTTCACCCTCCTCTTCAGCGGCCTGCTCCTCGCGTTGGCCGGCCTGGCCGCGAGGCACCTCCCCGGGGACTGGAGCCGGACCGTCACGCTGACCCCGGACGGCCTTCGAATGCAATGCCGGGGGGAGCTCACCGAGGTTCGTTGGGAGGACGTGACGAAGCTCAGCTTCGTGAAGCCTCGGGACGAGGTCGTGGGAATGGTCCTCCAGACCACCTCTGGCAAACAGCTCACTTTGGGCGAGGACCTCACCGATTGGGACTCGGTCCAGTCAACCGTCTCGAAGAGGCTCGGGGTCAGCCCGCCTGCTTCGTCGAATGCGTCTACTTGAGATCCCGGGCTGAGATCCCGGGCTGAGACCCCGGGCTGAGACCCCGGGCTGAGACCCCGGGCTGAGTTCGTCGTGGGCTCCGTCACCGCGACATGCTCAGCGCAGCGCCGCGACGGCTACGAGCGCCGACAGCCAGAGCAGACGCTGCTCTACATACGTTGCCTGAGTTCGGATCACGGGCGCGGTGAAACCGGCGCTGTCGGAACTCACCATGCAACCCACCTCGGGCGAAGCGCGCGGAGCACTGACTCGTAGTGCACTGGGTCGCGCCCGTCGTGGGCGCTCGCATCGGCTCAACCCGCGCTGTTGTTAATATTTGAAATTATTGTCCAATTTCGGTTCCAGGAAGCACGAGGTCACGCTCGCAGCCGACCGCGCCCATTGTTCGTGCGCCGCGGGTGGGTTAAGCCCGCCCCGTCGCATGGCACATCAAGCGCTAGAGGCGATCGCGCCGATTCTCTCTGCTCTTCGCAGCGGTCGACGCACGCGGGTGCTTGGCGCCGACGGTGGCTATCGCGGCCTGCTGCTCGCGCGGGCGATGGCCGATCCCGACACGACCGCGCCGCTTTGCTACCTCGCAGCCGACGACGCCAGCGCGCGCGCGGTCGCGGCCGACGTGGGCTTCTTCGCTGGGGTATCCCCGGGCGAGCAGGACCACAGCTCGCGGATTCTGCTGATCCCCGAGATCGACGTCTCGCCCTACGGCGACGTCTCACCCGATCCGCGCGCGGTCGGCAGTCGCCTCGCGGCGCTCGAGCGCCTGCGCGCTGGCGAGGCCGAGCTGATCGTCACCAGCTTGCGAAGCATGCTGCGCATGACGATCCCGGCCGAGGGATTTGCGAGCTTGTGCCAGCAATGGCAGACCGAGGGTGAGCTGGGCCGCGAAGAGGCGGCGGCGTTCTTGCTCGCGGCCGGCTACGAGCGCGTCGACGTCGTCGGTGATCCGGGCAGCTTTGCGATCCGCGGCGGGATCTTGGACGTGTGGGTGCCGATCGAGCGGTTCCCGGCTCGGCTCGAGTGGTGGGGCGATGAGATCGAGCGGATCCGCATGTTCGATCCAGACACCCAGCGCAGCCTTCGAGAAGTGCGAGCGCTGCGGGTCCACCCGGTCCGCGAGACGATCGCCACCAGTGATCGGGATCTGCGGCTCGCGGTGCTCGAGCTCGGCGACAGCATCGAGGTTCCCAGTAGCAAGACCCGGCAGGTGATCGACAACCTTGGGTCGGGCGTGGACTTCTTTGGGATCGACGCGCTCACCCCGATCTTCCACGATCAACTGGTCCCCCTGTGGGAGCACCTGCCGGCGGGCACCCGCTGGTACCTCGACGAACCCGAGGCGCTGATCGGCCTGGGCGAGCGCATGCTCGACGAGATCGACTTCGAGCACCGCCGCGCGCTCGAGGCCAAGCACCTGGTCGCCGCGCCCAGCCAGTTCTTTGTCGAGCGTGAGCGCATGCGGGCCAGGATCCGCGAGACGGCGGTGGTCAGTCAGCGCCTGGATCTCTACGAGCCCGAGGCCAGCGGCAAGGCCCCTGATCGCAAGCTGCTGCGGGTGGATCTGGGCCACAACCTCGAGCTCGAGACCAAGCTCGAGGCCGCGCGTGGGCAAAAAGGGGGGGAGCTGCTGCGGCCGGTGGTCGAGCACATTCGGGCGCTGGGGATCCACGAAGACGCGGTGCTGGGTGGGCAGCTCGATCCAGCGGACCGGGATCCCTGGGATGTGATCCTCGTCGCGCCCAACCTGACCCACGCCGAGCGGCTCACGGCGATGTTGCGCAGCTACGGCGTCCCCGGCCTGTCGCTGGACAAGCCCGAGGCCACCAGCGATCGCGGACCGCTGCAGCAGCTTGGCGGGCACGCGCTCACGCAGCCGCGGGTCCGCGTGCTGCCGGGGCGCCTGAGCAAGGGGTTCACCAGCGTCGGCGATCGCCTGCTGATCGTCTCGGAGTCCGAGATCTTCGGCTCGGTCGCGCGTCGCAAGCAGCAGCGGCGCAAGCGTGGGGCCGGGCTGGCCTCGCTCACCCAGCTGAACGTGGGCGACTATGTCGTGCACCTGCTGCACGGCGTGGGCCGCTACATGGGCCTGACCCAGCTTGCGATGCCGATGCCCAGCGGCGCGAGCGGTCCGACCGGCCTGGACCCGCGCGCCAAGCTAGCCAAGCCGATCACCGGTGACTTCGTGATCGTCGAGTACGCCGGCAAGGACAAGCTGTACCTGCCCGTCCATCGGATCGGCGAGATCGATCGCTTCGTCGCCGCCGACGCCAAGCCGCCCAAGCTCGACAAGATGGGCGGCCAATCGTTCGAGAAGAAGGCCAGCAAGATCCGGGCGGACGTCCGCCAAATGGCCGAGGAGCTGCTGCAGATCTATGCCCAGCGCGAGGCGCTGACCGGCCACGCGTTCCCGGCCAGCGACGAGATGTACGAGGAGTTCGAGCAGACCTTCCCGTTCGAGGAGACCGCCGATCAGGCCGACGCGATCGACAACGTCCAGCGTGATCTGTCCAAGCCCCAGCCAATGGACCGCCTGGTCTGCGGCGACGTTGGATTTGGCAAGACCGAGGTCGCGCTGCGGGCCGCGTTTCGGGTCGCGGCCGCCGGCAAGCAAGTCGCCGTCTTGGCCCCGACCACCGTGTTGGTTCAGCAGCACTTCTTGACCTTCTCCGAGCGCATGGAGTCGTTTCCCATGCGCGTGGGCGTGCTCAACCGCTTCGCCACAGCAGCCGATCGCAAGGACACGATCAAGGCCCTGCGCAGCGGCGAGATCGACGTGGTCGTGGGCACCCACCGCCTGCTTGGCCGCGACGTCCGCTTCAAGGATCTCGGCCTGGTCGTGATCGACGAAGAGCAGCGGTTTGGCGTCAAGCAAAAAGAGCGCTTCAAGCAGCTCAAGACCTCGGTCGACGTGCTGACCCTAACGGCCACGCCGATCCCCCGGACCCTGCACATGTCGCTGCTTGGGCTGCGCGAGGTCAGCATGATCAACACGGCGCCAAGCGACCGGCTCGCGGTGCGGACCTACCTGACCCGGCACTCCGACGTGGTGCTCGACGAGGGCATCCGCCGCGAGCTCGCCCGGGGTGGGCAGATCTTTTATGTGGTCCCGCGGATCATGGGGATCGAGGAGCACGCCGTACGGATCCGCGAGCTGTGCCCCGAGGCCCGGGTGTTGGTCGCCCACGGCCAGATGCCGCCCGAGATGCTCGAGCAGACCATGCTGGACTTCGTCGAGCATCGGGCCGATGTGTTGATCTCGACCACGATCATCGAGAGCGGGCTCGACATTCCTCGGGCCAACACCATGTTCGTTGCCAACGCGGATCAGTTCGGGTTGGCCCAGCTCTACCAGCTGCGCGGGCGGATCGGTCGCTCGAAGCTGCGGGCCTATTGCTACTTGATGGTCAGCTCGCTCGAGCGCCTGTCCGACGACGCGCGGCGCAGGCTCGAGGCGATCCAGCGTCACTCCGAGCTGGGCTCGGGCTTCAACGTTGCCAGCCAGGACCTCGAGATTCGGGGCGCTGGTGATCTGCTGGGTCGGCGCCAAAGTGGCAGCATTCAGGCGATCGGGTTTGAAGCCTACGCCCGGATCCTGGGCGAAGCCGTGGCCGAGCTGCGCGGTGATCCGATCTCGTACGAGACCGACCCCGAGCTGGTCTTTGACGTGCCAGCGTTCCTTCCAGATACCTACGTGGAGGACGTTGGCCAGCGCCTGGATTTCTATCGGCGGCTGAGCACCGCCCGCGACGCCGACGAGGTCCGCGAGGTCATGGAGGAGCTGCACGATCGCTACGGCGAGCTGCCCGTCGAGGCCACCCACTTTGGCCTGATGATGGCGTGCAAGAGCTACGGCCGGCGGCTGCGGGCGATGAGCCTCGAGCTGGGTGGCATGCGCCTCTCGATCCGCCTGGGACCCGAGACCCCGCTTGCGACCGCGGTCGCGCTGGGGCTGGCGGACGCAACTGACGGGCGGGTGCGGCTTGCGAGCGGGGGCGAGCGGATCATTGCGACGATCCCCAATCGCACGGGCAAGGACTGCTCGCGGCAGCTCGAGGTGTGCGAGAACGTGCTCTCGGAGCTGCTGACCTTCGCGCGCCTTGACGCCGCGATCGCCGGTTAGCCGCGTGAGGCCCGCTCGAGCGTGGGCCATGTCAGTCGCCTTCTTTTGGTCTTCGCCAGGTCGCTCGAGTAGATCCTCTGCTTCGTACCGCTCCATCGCTCGCTGAACAGCCGCGAATCATGCGGAGAACAGCTCGCAGATCGTTGGCAAGCGAGCTAACTCGAACAACACGTCGAGCTATCACGAACAGCCTCGCTCGGGCGCGAGGCGCACAGCTCACTGCGCTACCGGCCTCAGGATCGAGGTTGACGAGTTTTACCGCACTCCCCGCGCGCAGCTGATACCCTCTCCCGGTGTCTCTGAGTGACCTCGATGACGCGCGGGCCAATGAGACCCTGGGCTCGCTGGCCGCGCTGGGCGGGGTCGCCAACGTCGACACTGACGAGGCGTTGCCCAAGCAGATCGGCAGGTTTGCCGTGCTCGGAAAGCTGGGCGAGGGCAGCATGGGCGTGGTGTTTCTCGGCCGCGACGCGGAGCTCGAGCGCAAGATCGCGATCAAGCTGATCCGCGCGAACGCGATCGCTATCGCCGGCGTACGTCGGCTGGTCCGGGAGGCCCAGGGGCTGGCAAGACTCTCGCATCCCAACGTCATCCAGGTCCACGAGATCGGTGAACATCGCGGCTCGATGTTCGTGGCAATGGAGTATGTCGAAGGAGCTACGCTGCGGGACTGGATGGACCCCAATCGCCGGTCGTGGCGCGAGACGCTGGACATCTTGCGGCAAGCTGGGCGTGGGCTGGAGGCGGCGCACATTGCCGGACTCGTGCATCGTGACTTCAAGCCGGCCAATATCATGGTTGGGATCGACGGTCGCGCTCGCGTGCTCGACTTTGGCCTGGCGCGCGACTGTCGGGTGATCGACGGCGTCGGCCTCGACACGCTCCGCAGCCTCGACAAGCTCGATGACGACTATGGCCATGGCTCGAGCGATGATCTCGACGGTCCGTCCGACGAAGAATTGGGCGACACCTACGCCGACTGCGGTGGCGCGCTCGACTCGTCGCTGACTCGCAGCGGGGCGATGGTGGGCACGCCAGCCTACATGGCGCCCGAGCAAATGTGGGGAAGCCGGGGGGATCCGCTCTCGGACCAATTCTCGTTTTGTGTGTCCGCCCATGAGGCGCTCGTTGGTCGCCGGCCCTTCGATGGCACGACCTTGACGCAGCTGTCAGACAACATCGCCCGCGGCCTGACGGCGCCGATCTCAGCCGGCAACCCCGGTTCGGGGGTGCCCGAGCGGGTCCAACAGATCTTGGTCCGTGGGCTCGCGTCCGATCCGGCGCAGCGCTGGCCAAGCATGACCGCGCTGCTAGACGAGCTCGACGCGGTGGTGAGCATCGCCGAGATTCACGACTATCTCGCGCGGATCCGCGAGTCCGGGGCCAGCGAGCTGTTCGAACCTCGAGGTCGGGCGCGGCCAGCCACGTTTCGAGTCTCGGAGCGCCTGGTCGGCCGCGAGGCCCAGCTCGAAGCGTTGCAGGCGGCGTTCGAGCGGGCGCGCGGCGTGGGTACGCGCGCGCAGCTGCTGCTGGTGGGCGGGCTCGCGGGGATCGGAAAGTCGTCGCTGGTCAGCGGCCTCAAACCCCACGTTGAAGCGCGCGCGGGCCTGATGATCTCGGGCAGCTTCGACCAGCGCCGGGCGACGCCGCTGGCGGGCATCAACCAGGCGCTCACGGATCTGGTCGCGCAGGTCGATCGACGCGGCCCGGCTGCCCAGACCAAGCTGCGTCAGCGGCTGGTCGCGGCCGCGGGACGCAACGGGCAATTGCTGATCGATCTCGCGCCGGAGCTCGTGCGCCTGCTCGGTCGGCAGCCGCCAGTGCCTGATCTGCCTGGGCCCGAGCGCCTCAACCGTCTGCACTTGGTGGTCGAGCGGTTCATGGCGGCGCTCGCTGGTCCCAAGCGTCCATTGGTGGTGTTCATGGACGACCTGCAGTGGGCGGACCCCGCCTCGCTGGCGCTGCTCGAGCACCTGTTGTCGAGCCCCGCGTTGGGGGCGGTGTTGGTCGTTGGTGCGTGTCGAACCAACGAGCTGGGTCCCGAGCACCCGCTTCGGCACGCGGTCGAGCGGCTCCGGGTCGCGGGCGCAGATGTCTCGAGCGTCGAGGTCGAGGCACTGTCAATTACCGACGTCGAGGCGCTGCTCGTGGCCACGCTTGGGGGGGAGCCAGCCACGGTCCACGAGCTCGCCGCGCTCGCGCTCAACAAGACCGAGGGCAACCCTTTCCATCTGCGCCAGCTGCTGCGCACGATGTATGACGAGGGCCTGTTTCACTACGACGACGAGGCGCAGCGCTGGCGCTGGGAGTTTGAGCGGATCGTGCGGTGCGCGGCGTTTGGTGACCTTGGCGACGTGTTGTTGCGCAACCTCGAGACCCTGCCTCCGGTCGCGCTCGAGCTGATGCAGATCGCGGCCTACGTGGGTCCCCGGGTCGATCTGCTGGTCCTCGCGGCCGTCGCTGATCTCGACCCGGTCGACGTGTTCTCGTACTTGTGGCCAACCTTCGAGCAGGGCTTGTTGGTGCTCGGCGGTGACCTGCTCGACAACTTTGCGCTGATCGAGAGCACCGCCCAAGCCCACAGCCCGGTCGAGGTCGTGGTGAGCTTTCGCCACGCTCGGATCCAGCAGGCAGCGGCGGCCTCGCTAGACGAGCACGAGCGCGCGCAGATGCACCTGAAGATCGGGCGGGTGCTTCGCCGTCGCATGGAGAGCGAAGATCCGGGCCCGGGCGCGTTCGAGCTCGTCAACCACCTGAACACGGCGCGGGCGCTGCTCGATGAGCTCGAGCGGTCGGAGCTGGTCGAGCTCAACATTCGGTGTGGACGTAAAGCGCTGACCTCGGCGGCGTACGCCTCGGCGATCGACTATCTCGTGGTCGCGGCCGAGCTGCTCGCGCCCCACGCAGCCACGACCGAGCACGCGCGCTGGTTCCAAGTCGAGATCGCGCGGGGCCGCGCGCTCTCGCTGGATGGCCGCTACGCCGCGGCTGCGGCCTGCTACGCGCACGCGAGCACCCACGCTGAGTCCGTCGCCGAGCGCCTGCTCGTCAACACGGCGCAGGTCGAGCACGCGCTCTTGGTGGCCGACTTCGAGCAGGGCTACGCGGCGTGCCAGCGGGCGTTCGCGCTCTATGGGATCGCGCTGCCCAAGCACGACGGGGACGCCGAAGCGATGCTCGCGGCCGAGTCTGCGGCGCTAGAGGAGGAGCTTCACACCCGCCCTGTCAGCAGCCTGTTCGAGCTGCCAGAGTTTGGCGACGAGGGGGTTCGGCCGATGTTGGGGCTGCTGCATGGGCTTGGCGCAATCTCGTACTTCTCGGGTCGCCGCAATACCTATGCGTGGGCGACCGCGCGAATGACCAACATCTTCGTGCGCTCGGGCAATTCAAAGCTGTCGAGCGTTGCCTATGCACGCATGGCCCTGCATCTGGCCGAGCGGGGCGAGTACGAGCGCGCGCGGGGCTTTGGCGAGCTGGTCGGCGCGCTGTGTGAACGCTACGATGATCCTTCCGCGGCCGGGCGAGCGCTCATCGTGTATTTGGGCCACGCGGCCTACTACAATTACCCGTTGCGCGAGATCCTACCCAAGTTCCAGGCGGCGTTTGCCAAGAGCCTAGAGGGCGGTGACTTGCTCTACGCTGGCCATCACTTGCTGTTTCCGCAGCACTTTCGGCTGGTCGCGGGGGTCCCGCTGCCCGAGGTTCTCGCGGAGATCCAGGGGCACCTCCCGTTTCTTCAGCGCTCGGTGCCGCGCTTGCTGTCAACGTTTTATGTGCCGCACATCGCCTACCTCTGCTGCACGCTGATGGACATTCCGCTCGCCTCGCTTGGGCTGAGCTTCGATCACGAGTCCCACATTGAGAAGCTCGGGGGATCTACCTTTGCAATGGGTTGGTACTATCCCGCGCTGACCAAGCTCGAGTACCTGCTTGGGCAGCGGCAGGACCCCGCAGAGCTGACGCGGCGGGTCGACATGTTCGAGACCTGCCTGCCCGGCAACTTGCAGGTCCGCGAAATTCGCTACTACGCGATGCTGAGCTTGCTCGATTCGCAGGGGGCGGCGGCGCAACCGTTAATCGCGGGCTGGCGGGCCGACCTCGCCCGTTGTGCGGACCGCTGCCCCGCGAACTTCGAGCACATGCACTTGCTCGTTGGGGCCGAGCTCGAGCACGCCTGCGGGGGCCCGCTCGAGCGGGCGATTGAGCTGTATGAGCAGGCGATCGAGCACGCACGGCAGCAACAGGCCCTGGATCAAGAGGCGCTCGCGTGTCTGCGCTTCGCTAATTTCTGGCGGGCCCGCGGCAGCACGCGGACCGCCAAGGCCTACGTCGAGGACGCCCGCGAGCTGTATCAGACCTGGGGCGCGGCTCGACTCGTGCGCGAGATCGACGAGCGCTACCCCAAGTGGGTCCGCTGACGACTACCAGAGCGCGGCCGGGTCCGTGAGCTTCGAGTCCCAGAAGCTCGAGCCATCCTCGGCGATGAACAGCGTGGTGTCGTTGCCCTCGAAGCACGGGAGTCGGACCGACACGGAGTTCTCGACGGCGCTGACCACGTAGTTCAGCTCGAACGACTGCTGGGTTGTGAACAGCGCGGGTTGGCCACACAGCGCCGGCCCCGGATGCACGACGACCTTGATCGGCGTCAGCACCCCCGAGCCGCCCTTGGCGAACATGCCGCCGCTGGGGTGACGGCCCAAGAAGCTGGTGTTGATGCCGCAGTTGCCCTGTTCGGCGGGGCAGATCGTGATGGAGTAGCAGTTCTGGCGGATCGCGTTGAACTCTGGGGCGCCGTTCATCTCCATGCCCTCGATCCCGTCGAGCTCCAGGACGGCGTAGGGGCCGTTCGGCTCCTCGAGGACGCACGCTTCGGGATCGCCGTCGCCGTCGCCGTCGCCGGTGTCGGTGTCGGTGTTGTCGCCGTCGCCATCGCCGCTATCACCGTCGCCGGTATCTTCAGGATCTCCATCGCCAGGGTCCCCGTCGCCAGGCTCGCCAGAGGTGGAGTCGTCGGCGGCCGTGTCTGGCTCGTTGAAGGCTGGGTTCGGCAGCGTGCACGCCGTCACCAAGACACACGCGAGTGGCAGTGAACGTCGCACGCGGCCATCATACGCAACGCCCGCCAGGCCGTGGGTGGTTTTCACCACAGCCCTTGCTCACGCTTTTCGACCCGGTTCTAGAGCGGAATGGTTCGGCGCGGGCGGCCGCCGTTGGCACCGCGCACCCGCTCGAGCACGGCGCTGATCTCATAGATCGTCTGGGTGTGCTCGAGCGCGTCGAGGTACATGATGCGGAGCGCGAGCGGGGCGAGCTCGAACGCAAACATCAGGCTCATCAGCGGGTTGATGAACAGCTCGCTGCCGCGGGTCCGGGCGGTCCGATGGTGGTCGCCAAATTCGCCATCGATCGCGCTGAGGATCGAGAGGTTGACGATGCTCGGGCGGTCGGGCGTGGCGCTGCACACGTAGTCGCACGCTTCGCGGTAGCGCTGAACCTCGGGCATGCCGCGCAGCAGCGGGAACACGCCCAGGTACCCGCCGGCCTTGTCGATCGCGGCGATGGCCTCGAGCACGTCGGCGTGCGCGACCCCGTGGAAGCTGTCGACGCCAAACCCAACGCTGACCAGCAAGCGGATCGGGGCCAGCGCGCTGTCGAGGCCATGCACGGCGGCGATCGTCGACATGTCCTCGGCGGGGGTCCCCAGACCACACTCATCGCCGCGCATGAGGCTGTCGGTTCCCCCATCGATCAGCACGATCGCGTCGGCGCCCGTCTCGCCAAGGACCCGCTCGTAGGCGCGGCGCAGCGGCTGGACGCCGGACTTGGCGAACGACCAGATCGGGACATCTTCGCCGTGCTCGTTGGCGAACCACTCGCTGAGGCCGCGCTCGGGAAAATAGTCTGGGTTGCCCGCGGTCGTGGGCACCACTTTGTAGACGGGGCAGGGATCCTCGTGATCCAGCGGCAGGCGCGAGAAGCTGAGGTTGGCGAGGTCGACTTTGCAGCCACGTCGACGCAGCGCGAAGTACAGCGGCAGGCCGCAGAAGATGTCGAAGCCCCCGCCAGCGCCAGCGAGAAGGACGCGCTTGCAGTCGCGAAGACGTTCGAAGAAGGGCATGCCGTCGAGCTGCACGGTCCCGATTGTATTGGAAAAACCCGAGGCAACGGTGTCGTGGGACCGCGCGCGCGCGTGCATTCGCGTTATTGCCGCGAAGCTGGAACATGGCGCAGGATCCACCCCAATAATCTGGCCAAGCACAGCCCCTTTGCTGCGCCCGCGCGGGCAGGGCTGGTAGAGTCCCGTCATGCGTCGCGTCTCCGTCCTTGCTTGTGTGACCTTGTCTCTCGCCGCCTGTGCCTCGCCAACGGACACGGCAGAGGTCGACACGGGGGTTGGCCTGACCACCCTCCAACCCGAGACAAGCGGGCCCGACGAGAGCTCGAGCGGCCCGGGCACGATGACCATGGGCGACGGGGACGGCGACGGGGACGACGGCGACAGCGGGGATGGGGACGGCGACCCAACCACCGGCGGCAGCGGCCCCAAGTTCGATCTCAACCCAGTCCCCGACAGCAACGGGGAGACCGGCGGCGGCTTCATGGGGATCCCCGAGGACTGCGACACGGCGGCCCAGGTCGAGAGCGCGGTTGGCTGCCTGTTCTTTGGGCTCGACCTCGACAACCTCTCGTCGGGCGAGACCTCGCAATACGGCATCATCGTCTCGAACGTGCAAGAGGACCAGGTCGCCTCGGCCTTCGTCGAGCAGAAGGTTGGCGGCAACTGGAACATGATCGCCGGGCCCCAAGACATTCAGCCGCTCGACTCGTTCGCGTTCTTCTTGCCCGACAATCACCAAGAGGGCAGCGGGCTCAAGGTCGGCGGCGCCTATCGGGTGACCACGGACGTGCCCACGGTGGCCTACGAATTCAACCCCTACGACGGCCAGGTCTCGTACACCTCCGACGCCTCGCTGCTGTATCCGGTCGCGAGCTGGGATTACATCTACGACATCGTTGGCTATCACGTGACGATTGGCTACGGCAGCTACATCAACGTGGTCGGGGCGGTCGACGGTACCCAGCTCGAGGTCACGGTCTCGGTCCCCACCGTGGCCGGGCCCGGGATCCCCGCTGGGCAGCCAAACGTGCCCTTCATCCTTCAACTCGACGAAGGCGACGTCGCCCAGATCTCAACCGAGGTCGCCAACAGCAGCATGACCGGCACCCGGCTGTTGACCGACGAAGATCACCCGGTTGGCGTGTTCACCGGGACCGAGTGCACGAACACGGGGCAGGGCGCCTGCGATCACATGGAAGAGATGCTGACCGGGCTGCGCCTGTGGGGCACGCAGTTCGTGGCCTCGCGCATGCCGATCCGCCAGGTCAACGACCCCGAGGCGACGATCTGGCAGATCTATGCTTCAGAGGACGACACCACCGTCACCCTCGACGCGAGCGTTGAGGTCACCGGGCTGCCGCCGGGGCCGATCATGCTCAACGCTGGCGACAAGGTCGAGTTCTCGGCGACCGGCTCAATTGCCAACCCCGGTGACTTCTTCGTCGAGGCCGACAAGCCGATCGCCGTGATGTCGTACTTGATTGGGATCAACTCCGGCGACGGCGACCCGGCGATGTTGCAGATGAGCCCGGTCGAGCAGTACTTGCCCCGGTATGTCGTGTTGGTGCCCGAGACTTGGATCAATGACTATCTGGTGATCACCCGGCTCGAGGGCGCGCAGGTCGAGGTCGACGGGGTCGTCGTTCCCGACATGGAATTCATCCCCGTTGGAAATGGGGAGTATGAGGTCGCGCGCTTGTTGACGCCCGATGGGGTCCACGCTGTTGATGGGTTGGGGGATCCAGTCAGCGTGGCGGTGGTCGGGTTTGATTCGTACGACAGCTACGCGTACCTGGGCGGGGTCGGGACCTCGGTCATCAACCCCAGTCCGCAAGGGTAGGGGGCGTCGCACGGCCCGGCGGCGTCAGGCCGGGGAATCTGGTTACCGTCGACACCGCTTGACGCCGGGCCCGGCCGGTGCGCACACTGGTCGGCGATGAGAAACCTGTTCCCGCCGCGCGTCGTGTTCCTGGCAGCCATCTTGCTGTCATCCTGCGTACAAGACGACGAACCGGCCGATAGTCCGGCCCGTGGTCCGGACTTTGAAGTACGCTACCACACCAAATATTTAGACATCGCGCCAGGGTTTAGCCAGCCTGTTTGCCGGGGTTCCCTCGACGAGATGGATCGATATATGGAGGGGGTAGCTGATCTTTTGGGCATCGAGATACAACAGCCCACAACTGTGTTTTTGTACAACGAATTCGCGACGGGGTCCCTGGCAGGACGGGCTGAACTCTGCGACTGGTGTGTCTCGAACTGTGCCGGCTGCTACAAAGGCGTCATTCATTCTGATTTTCCGAGCCTTCATCACGAACTCGTTCATGCGGTAGTGGCGCCTGCGTGGGGTTGGAGTGACACCCTATTTTCGGAAGGGATCGCGGGTGGCCTCGATTGGTACTTGCCGGGCGGGCCGTGGATCTATCCTTTTATGACCAACGAGAATCTCATGGAGATTGTTGGATCCGGCTCACATAACAACGGCCACTTCTCGCGGTGGCTGATCGATCGATTCGGTTCAGAGAAGTTTAGCCAGTTGTTCGAGCCGCGGCTGGACCAGCACTCGACCAAAGAAGAGGTGCTAGATGCCGTCGAGGACATCTACGGGTTGTCGCTTGAGGAGCTCGAAGCCGAGTATGCCGCAACGGCGGCGACCACATATCCGCTTCCGGCTCTGTGCGATGGGCTCCTCGAGGTGCCCCGCAACGGCGATAGGTGGGAGCTCAACGTCACCGCGGACTGCGACGCGCCGCACACCTTCGGGCCGAGCGCGGACGGGACGATGTTCGTCGCCTTCACAATCGACGTCCCCGTCGAGCTCGAGGATGTACCCCTAGCCGCCTGGATTCCGTCTGACATGACAGCCGCGGTAGCGCCGTGCCTCGATGAGGCGCTTTATGGCGCCGAGTTTGAGACCGTCCACAGCACGGTGATGGACAACAACGGACCGACGACGTTGCGCAGGACGGGTCGACACCGAGTCGAGCTTCCGGTGGTCGACTCTGGAGACGTCTACATGCGCCTGTGCCCCGCGAACGACAAGTTCCCAGGCTCCTACCCCGCCGACAAGTCCGTGGACCCGGAGAACTGCGTCGGCGATTGACGAGCGCGCGCGATGTAGCGGGGTAGGGCGTTGCTCACGGGCAGGCGCCCGTGATCTCGCCGGGCGACTCGCAGATCTCCACGTTGTCCGGCACGCAGCCGATTGAGCTCCAGACCGCGTCCTCACTGCACAGGATATTGGGCAGCATCGGACACAGGTCGCCCGCGAACACGCAGCCGATGTACGTCTTTTCGCTCTGCGTGCAGTAGTTGCCCTCGCCATCCTCGACCACCGGGTTGCCAAAGATGGCGCCGCAGCCCGCTTCGGCCATGCAGGCGGCCTGGCTCTCGTGCACGGCGCAACCGGTGAGCTCGCCCGTGGTCTCGGACTCGCTGGTGTCGCCGTCGCCGTCGAGCTTACCGGTGTCGCCATCGCCGTCGCCATCGCCATCGCCGTCGCCGTCGCCGTCGCCCTCGGTCTCGGCCGCCTGCTCGTCGTCGCCATCGTCGCCGTCGTCACAACCGGGGGCGACGAAGAGGGCAAGGCACAGGGACAAGAAGGTGTTCGCTCGTAGTGCTCGATGGGTCATCACGAACACTTGGTCCCACCGCCGGGTCTGCTTGCTTCGAGGGCGCGTCAATGCGCGCGTGAGCTCCAGTCAAAACCACGACGAAACCCCCAACCCCGCGAACGAGTCAACGCCTGCGCGAGCTGGCTTCCCAGCTGCGCAGGCGCTCTTTTTGGTTGCGGCGAGGCTCAACCGGCGTCGACGATCAACATCCGATACCAACTCGCCGGCGTGTCGGTGCAGATCATGTTTGGGTGTTGCTCGAGGGCCTGGGCCCCCTCGACCCACACGTTGGCGCCCGGATCCCCATTGATGCTGCCGTAGTCACCGTCACGCACGATCTGCGTGGGCTCGCCCTCAACGTCGAAGGTCAGCGCGAGGCGGTCGATGATGCCACACTCGGTATCAATCGCGCCGCACTGGGCAGACGCTGCAGTCACCCCAAAGGGATAGTCGAAGGGTCCGTCGGGGGGCGTCAAGCTGGAGCTGTCGACCAACGTGAGCAGGTGGCCGTAGCCGACCAGGTCCAGGCGCAGGTAGGTGTTGGTCCAAAACGGCGTGTGGTTGACGTAGCGGACCCGAACCGAGTCGTTGACGGCAAGCGGGAGCGAGAACACCGGGTTGGCGGTGATGTCGATCGGCACGAGGTTCTCGGTCTCTGGGCACTCGAGCTCGAGGGCCAGGCCGTTGAGGCTGTCGACGCTCGCGACCGTACAGGTCCAGTCGATCTCGGTGTCGAACGGCTCTAAGAGGCCGAAGTCGAACGGTTCGTACCTGAACTCGATGACGTCATCGGGGGGCGCGCAGGCGACGTCGCCGTCGCCGTCGCCGTCGCCGTCACCGTCACCGTCACCGGTGGTGTCGCCATCGCCGTCGCCGTCGCCGGTGGTGTCGGTCTCGCCAGACTCGCCGATGTCCTTGTTGTCGAGATCGCAGCCGGGAGCCGTCACGCCAAGCACGGTCGCGCCGAGCAAGATGAGTAGTTTGTGCAAGTTGTCGTTCATGAGGTTAGTGACCCGTGCGCCGGGTTCAAACTCAGCGATTGCCGGCCGGCTTGGGTTCCGTGGTTGGCAACGAAATTTTGTTGCCACACGCCGCCTGAACCCGCTGGATCAGCAGCGCACCCGGTGAGCGGACCATGAACTGCGCGCCTGCATGCTGGGCGTCGGCGTCTCGCTCGAGCTGGCACAGCGCGATGACCCGCAGACCCTCGCGCTCGCTGCCCAGCTCGCCGTTGGGGAATTGCGTGGCGTGCTGGTCGAGCAGCTCGAGGGCCCGGGCTGGATCCCGGGCGCTGCGTGCTGCGCGAATCAACTTCAGCTCGGCGGCGAGGGCCGGGCCTGGGTTGTCTGGCGGAAGACTGAGGTTTGAGCTCGCGTCCGTCGGTGGGAGCGCGACGGCTGGGGCTTTGGCGCTGACCGGGCCCGAGCTGGATCCCGGGCGCGCGCCGGGTTCGGTGGGGCTCCCGGACTCGGCGTCCGCGGCTGTGTCTGCGGGTGGCCCGGCGAGCTGATCCCCACCGACGAACCCAGCGGCGGACCGCGGCGGCTGTGGGTCTGCGGGCGCGGTGATCGCTGGCACCTCTGCCGCTCGACCGCCCTGCACGGCCTTGCCCACGACCGCCACACCGCCCAACCCGGCCGCGGTCAGACCGACCACCGCGACGACGATCTTGATCGCGTGAACCACCTGGCCGCTCGCTGCCAGCGAGGGCCCAGCCCCCGCGTCAGCGCCCCCCGTGCCGCCATCGGGTGGACCACCCAGCCCCGCGTGAAACTGGGCCAACATGCGATCTTCGGCGCCAGGCGGCGGGCTGTGGCTTCCGTGCCTGAGGCTGCGCCCGATCGAGGCGTGGATCCGCGGATCGAGTTCGGTCATGACGGGCACTCCTGCTGGGCCATCGCCCCGTTGACGTGGGCGCGGGCGGTTCGCAACCGCCAGTAGACAGTGTTGAGCTTGGTATCGAGCTCTTTGGCGATCTCGGGCGCGGTCATGCCCTCGATCTCGGCAAGCACGAACACGGCGGCGAGCTTGGTATCCAACTGCGAGAGGACTTCGGCCAGGCGGCGCAGCGTCTCGCGGTCGGCGGCCTGTTCATCGAGGGCGGCCGTCGGCGCAGGCTCGGGGATCGCCGCGAGCTTTCGTTCGTGCCGGGTGGTCCCGCGGCGGCGGGTCGCGGCGACCCGACGGGCGATGCCAAACAGCCACGAGCGGATCGACTGTTGGTGATCCCAGGCGTCCCAGCGCCGGTGGACGACCATGAACACGTCTTGGACCGCGTCCTCGATCGCCTCGGCGGCCACGCCGTGATAGCGAAGCACCCGCCACACGAACCCGAGCTCGCGCCGGTAGACGAGGTCGAACTCGTCGTTTGGAGCGCGCGCGAGGCCGGGCGAGGTCATTCGAACCACAGCGATTGCCGGAAGCGCCGGTTTCCGTGGTTGCGGATCATGGAAATCGGATCTCGACCCCTGCGAGGGCGCGCACGCCCACTGGGGTCGCGTTGAGGGCCGCGAGGTCGTCGAGCGCGAAGCCCCCGGACGCGAGCCGGACCTGCGCTTGGAGCTCGAGGCCGAGCGCGACCCGCTCGATCGGGGCCCAGCTCAGGCCGGGGCCAAGCATCACGCCAACGTACGGTTGGGCGGCGACTTCGGCGTTTGGAATTGGCGCAAGCGCGCGGCCCCGGATCGCGCCCGCCTCGATCCCGGCGCAGAGCGGGAACTCGACGGGGCCGGCCTGCAGCACGCCGCAGCCCAGCGCGCCGATCAGGAACCCATCGACGCGGGCGCGACCTCGATCACCGAGCGCGGGCCGGACGGGCGGCAGCCAGGCGCCGCGCAGCTCGACGCGCCAGTGTGGGCCGAACGCAGCCAAGCGGCCCATGACCGTTGCGGACCCTGCTTGCAGTGGACCGTAGCCGCCGCCAGCGAGGGCCGCGAGGCCAAAGCCCACGGGTCCCCGCGGTTCGAATTCCACGGTCGTTCGGTCCGCTCGCGTTTCGTTGCTGACGTGCACGCTGGGTTCGCGCCGCACGTCGCTGGTGGTCGCGGGCTCGCTTGGGCGCTCGTCGGTCACCGGTGGTGCTGAGGGCGGCTGTGGGTCTGGCTGTGGGTCTGGCTCGGGCGCCGCCGCCTCTCGGTTGACCCGCGTCGAGACGCCGATTGGATCAATCGACACCGCCAGCACCAGCGCCGTCGCGTCGATCGCCACCGCGCAGGTCTCGGCCACGAAGCTGCGCCGCTCCACACCGAGCGGCCCGACGAGCTCGAGCCCCACCGACCACTGCTGCGCAGGGTCACGGCGAATCGTCACGGTCGCGGTCACGTTGGCTGGGGTGTCCGCTCGCGTGACCGAGATCTCGGGCGCCAGCAGCTCGAGCCGCTCGACCACGCGCTGGCCACCTTGGCACTGCGCCTCCCCAACCCAACGCACCCGCAAGTCGTGGATGACCGGGGCGCTCGCCAGCAGCGAGGCGATCAAGAGCTCCGTGACCACGAACTCGCGCGGTAGCACGCCGGATTTTGCGGATCAAGGTCGCCACAAACCACGCGGCTGGTCTGGGGTGAAGGTGTGGGAGTAAGGTCCGGCCATGCGCGGACGCCTGATCCCTCTGCTCGCTCTGTCATCGCTGCTCGCCTCGTTCACGGGTTGCGCCGAGCCAACCCCGGCGCCCGTCGATCCCGGCCAAGTTGCGATCGACCTGCCCAGCGCCAAGCCGACCGCGCCCTCGCTCTCGGCCGACAGCATCCTCGCTAGCGTTGGGTTCTTGGCCGACGACGCCCAGCAGGGCCGGGCGCCGGGGACGGAAGCCGACGCGCGCGTGCAAGCCTGGATCATCGAGCGCATGCAGGCCGCCGGGCTCGAGCCTGGCGGCGACGATGGGTTCGTGCAGCGCTTCGAGGTTGGCGACGGCGCGCGGCTGCGCGAAGGCCAGACCAGTCGCTTCGTCGCCACCCGCGGCCGGGTCCCCGGGATCACCCACGAGATCGTGCCGTTCGGTCACGACACGGGCGAGTCGGGGGCGATCGGTCGGCTGGTGTTCGTTGGCCACGGCCTGCCGGGCGAGGGCGACGACCCCGGTGACTTCGCGGGGCTCGAGCTCGAGGGGGCGATCGCGGTCGCGCTGCTCGGCGCGGCGGATCCCCACGCGGCCCCGGCCAAGACCCGTCCGCAGAGCAAGCTGATCGCCGCCCGGGATCGCGGCGCCGTTGGCCTGGTCCTGTGGGATCCCGACACCGACACGCCGTGGGCCAACCACGGACAATTCAGCGAGCTCGAGATCCCCGCGGTGTTCGTCGGCAAGGCCGGGACCGAGGCGCTGCGGGTCGCGCTGCGACTTGGCAAGGACGCGGCCCCGAAGCTCGGCGCGAGCAGCCGCGCGCCGCTCGAGCTGCACACGCCGATCGAGCCGGTTGTGCTGACCACGGCCAACCTGCTGGGTGTGCTGCCCGGCAGCGATCCGGCCGAGACCCGCAAGCGCGTGATCATTGGCGCCCACATGGATCACCTTGGGCTTGGGACCTCGAGCTCGCTCGCGCCCGGCGAGCACGCGATCCACAACGGCGCCGACGACAACGCCTCGGGCGTCGCGGTCGTGCTCGAGCTCGCGGCCGGGCTGGCCAAGCTCAGCCCCGAGCAGCGGCCTCACGATCTGGTGTTCGTGACCTTTGGCGCCGAAGAGATGGGCCTGCTCGGCAGCAAGCACATGGTCGAGGCGCTGCCCAAGTCCGAGCGGGCCCGCGTCCTCGCGATGCTCAACTTCGACATGGTGGGGCGCCTGCGCGATCAAGACGCGCTCGCGCTCAACGGCACGGGCAGCGCGAAGGAGTGGCCAGCGCTGGTCGAGATCGCCAACCCAACCGGCGACGCGCAGCTGAAGCTCGCCGGTACCAGCGACGGCTGGGGCCCCTCGGATCACGCCTCGTTCTACGGCGAGGGCGTCCCGGTGCTGCACTTCTTCACGGGCGCCCACGACGACTATCACAAGCCTAGCGACGATCTGGACAAGTTCGACAGCGAGGGCGCGGCCGCGGTCGGCGAGCTCGCGGGGCGCATCGTGTTGGCGCTGCTCGACCGCAGCGAGCCACTGACCTACGTCAAGGTCGAGCGCGCGAGCATGGGCCGGACCGTGTTTCGTGTGTCGCTCGGCACGATGCCCGACTATGGGCGCGAGGTTGATGGCATGGCGCTCTCGGGCGTCAGCGAGGGCGGGCCGGCGGCCGCGGCGGGGCTGCAAAAGGGCGACGTGATCACCCGCATCGGGGATCGGGCGGTTCACAACATTGACGACTACATGGCCTGCTTCGGCGAGCTCGAGCCTGGGGTCGCGGTCGAGATCGAGTGGACCCGCGACGGCGCCACGCAGACGGGCGAGCTGACCCCAGCCGCGCCGCGCACCAAGTAGGCGGAGCGCGGCCGCGCTATCCGGGCGGCGGCGGGATGCAGGCCCCGCCGCCCTCGATCTGCGCGTTGGTC
The DNA here is from genome assembly GCF_000737335.2 of Enhygromyxa salina. Taxonomy (GTDB): domain Bacteria; phylum Myxococcota_A; class Polyangia; order Nannocystales; family Nannocystaceae; genus Plesiocystis; species Plesiocystis salina_C. The sequence continues at coordinate 26,335 of NZ_JMCC02000004.1, forward strand.
CGGAACGTGTTGAAGGTCTCCCAGTTGGGCGTCTCCCACTGCGGGATTACCCCGTCTTCGCGCACGTTGGTCACGTGGTAGGCGTGCTGGTTCCAGATCCGGCGGGCCTGGATCCAGCGATCTTCGATGTCGCCGATCGCCTGGACCATCGGCGACGCGTTTTGGCCGAAGTTGTTTGAGACGACCACGATCTCGGCCGAGCCGTCGTTGTCGATGTCCGCGACCACGGGATACTCGGTCCCGGTCGCGCTCGAGCGCGGCGTCTGCAGCAGGACCTGGCCGTCGCCGTCGTAGATGTACATGTTGGTCTCGTCGGCGTACATCGCCTCGGCGATGCCGTCGCCCAGGAAGTCGAACGCGGTGCCGGCCGCGACCCCGCTGCTGTCGAGCACTGGCGCGCTCCAGACGATCGACGCGTCGGCCTCGTAGACCGTGTAGTTGGCGCGCGAGCTCATCGCGTACTCGGCCATGAGGTCGCCGTCCATGTCGTGGACCGCGGCCGGCCGGTGCCAGTTGAGCCCGGAGGCCGGGTCGCCGGTTGGGGTCAAGCCGGTATAGACAACGGTTCCGTCGGTCTCGAGCATGCTCAGGCCCGCCGGCGAGGTGATGAGGATCTCGGGCTCACCGTCGTCGTCGAAGTCGGCGACCTGGGGGAACCCTGGCGAGGCCGATGGCGCATACCACATGAGCGCGCCGTCGTGATGATAGGCCGAGTTGCCAAGGATGATCTCGAGGTCGCCGTCGTCATCGAGGTCGGCGGCGGTCGTGACCGGATACTGGGCGATCGGGCTGTTGCTCTCCCACAGCTTGGTGCCGGTGTGATCGTAGACGGCGTTGTCACCGTAGATCTCGACGTCCCCGTCGTTGTCGAGATCCGCGAGGCCGACCCCGCCGATGTACGAGCCGTTCCACTGGCCGCCCGTCCAGAGCAAGGTTCCGTCGCTGTCGAGCGCCACCAGCGCGCCGTTGCTCGAGGTGACGAGCTCCATCTCACCGTCGCCGTCGATGTCGCCGAGGGCAGGGGCCACGGAGAAGTCGACCGTGGTCGGCGAGATGTAGTGCGGCAGCCCGGTCGCGCCGTCGAGCACGTGGATGTGGGCTGGCGCGTTGAGGCCGGTGTAGGCGACGACGACGACGTCGGGGATGTCGCACAGATCGATCACGCCGTTGTCGTCGTCATCGGTCAGGTTGCCGACCATCGGCGTGACCACGCTCTGGGTCTCGTTGCCGTTGCCCATGTACATCCACTCGACGTTGGGCTCGAACGAATCGGGCAGCGCCTGGGCCTCGCACTCGCCCACCGCGTTGCCGTCGTCGTTGACCTTGCACATGTCGACAGGCATCCCCTCGCCAAAGTCGATGTCCTGGCCGATGTCGAACTTGACGCCGCCGGGGTCGCCGTCGCCATCACCACTTGGGTCGCCATCGCCGGCCGGGTCGCCGTCGCCATCGCCGGTTGGGTCACCGTCGCCATCACCGGTCGGATCCCCATCGCCGTCTCCGGTGCTGATCGAGGTCTCGCCCGGGTCGTCGCTGGCTTCGCCGCTGCCCGCGTCGCCGCAACCACCGAGGGCCAAGCTGAACAGCATGACCCCCACACCCCGCGCAATCGCATCATGTTTCACGCGGCTACGATAACAGCTCGGGTGGAGCGTGGGTATGCCGGGCGCTCAGCTCGGACAACGCCGACGCAGGCCCGGGACCAGCAGCAACAACGGGCGCGCGAGCATGCCCCATGGCGGGGGCCCGGGGCCTTCATGGTCCATTGTGGTATCTGCTGACAACCGTGCTCCCCCCGATCGAAGACCGATCGCTGGCCCAGTGGATCGAGGCTACCCTGCTTGGCCTGCTGCAGCCCGAGGGGGCCCCGATCGCGCGGGCGTGCGGCCCCGATCGATCCCTCGAGCTGGTGTGCACGGAGCTCGGCGTCGGGCGCCAGTTCGAGGGCTTCGCAGTGGTCGCAGGCGCGCTCCGCCTCATTGTTCGTCTGCCCGATGAGACCATCTCGGACATCGTCGAACACGAGCTGCTGCTCGGGCGCGACGACCTGGTCGACTGGCGACTCCAACGCGACACAGTGATCCCTGGCGCCGTGTTCTGGCGGTCCGGGATCTACGGGCACACAGCGCAGCGCCAGGCCGAGCTGGCCGCCGGCGTCGAGACCTGGCACCGCTTCTTGCGGGAGGTGATCGACCCGAACTTCGTGGGTCGAACGCCCGACGCTGGCGAGTCGAGCTAGCGCGAAACCGCCGGGGCGGGCTCGGTGGCGCTCGCGCAACTTGGTCGCTGGTGGTGGGGCCACACATGCCGACGGTCCTGATAGTCTGGTGAGGTGGCGTCGAAGCGCGCACTCTCGAAGTTGCTGGCCGAGGTTCGAGCCTGCGAGGTCTGCCGCGAGCACCTGCCCCTGGGCCCGCGACCCGTCCTCTCCGTCGGCTCGAGCGCCCGCCTGGCGATCGTCGGTCAAGCGCCAGGGACCCGCGTGCACGAGAGCGGCACGCCCTGGGACGACGACTCGGGCGATCACCTACGCGCTTGGCTGGGGGTCGACCGTGAGCTGTTCTCGAGCGTCGACCTGTTCGCCATCGTGCCCATGGGGTTTTGCTATCCGGGCAAGCGAGCTGGCGGCGACGCGCCGCCACGACCAGAGTGCGCCCCCTTGTGGCACGCGCGCTTGTTCGAGCAGCTGCCGCAGCTGTCCACGGTCTTGCTCGTCGGCCAGTACGCCCAGGCATACTATCTGGGGAAGTCGCGCAAGAAGACCCTGACCGCGACCGTCCGCGCCTTTGAAGATTACCTGCCGCGCTACTTGCCCTTGCCCCACCCGAGCTGGCGCAGCCGGATCTGGATGAAGAAAAACCCCTGGTTCGAGGCCGAGGTGCTCCCTGCGCTGCGTGAGCGTGTGCAGTTGGCCAGGGGTCTTTAGGAGCCCTTGGTGCAATGCCTCGCGCCGCCTCGCCTTTTTGGCGAGGGCAGCGTTGCCGAAACTTGCGGTGCGCCTGGTACAGCTGCGTCTCGGTGACTTGTGAACCTGGAGCTCGGCCGCTGGCTCAAGTCAGCGGTAGGGCGAGCTCGCGGACGCGCTATCGTGGCGCAGCATCGGCGCCTGCTGGTCGCCGCGGCCCTCGAGCTCGATCGGGGACTCGAGCTCGATCCGCTGGATCTCCAGGACCCAGTCGCCCTCGTGGCTGAAGCAACCGCGCGCGCGCAGGAAGCGGGCGACTCGCTCGCGCGCTTCGGGCTCGAGCTCGGACAGGCGGGTGTGCTCGACCGGGGCGTCGATCTCGACCGCGTCGGCCCCGAAGCTGTGACCGCCAAGCTCGAACGCCACGCTGCGCGAGTCGTCGATGACCAGCTGCTCGTGGCCCGCGTCGATCAGCCGCGCACGAATTCGCCAGGCGAGGCAGGGGCGATCTTCGACCGGTGAGCGCAGCTCCGACTCGGGGTTGACCTGCCCGCGGACGCGGCCGACGAGGCCCTCGGCGGGCGGCAGGGCCAGCCGGCGCCGGGCGGGGTGCTGTGGTCGCTACGTGTTGTTCGGCGAGGGTTTCAGCGTTCGACGGGTGGCCGAGCGCTACCTCGAGCTTCTCGGCACCGGCCCTCACGAAGTCGTGATGAAGCCGCTCATGCGCCGACGCTTCGAAGCGGCGACAAGTTCCGGGAGTTGGTGTTCGGCGCGATGACCCCTGGCTGGCGACGGGCCCGCGCGACGGGCAGGAGCTACTACCGCTCGCTCACCGAGCTCGCGCAGGCCAACGCCAACGCGCGGCTTGGGAGCATTTGAGACCCATTGCGCGGTGAGTGAAGATCGCGGAGGATCTTCATTGATGCCCGACAAGGTCTACGCCAACGGCCGAAGAGTCATCCACGCCGGCGATCGGCAAACCTTCGTGGCGGCGACACCCGATGCCTGCAAGACGCCCAGTCCCAGCGGGCCGGTTCCGGTGCCGTACCCGAACACCGCCAAGAGCAGCGATCTTGGCGGCGGGACCAAGAAGGTGACGATCGGCGGCAGCTCCGTGGCGATTCGTGGCGCCAAGCTCAGGACCAGCACGGGCGACGAAGCCGGGACCGCGGGCGGCGGGTTGATGTCGGCCAAGACCAAGGGCGCGGTGAGCTGGGGGTCATGCAGCCTCGACGTCTGCTTTGAGGGCCAGGGGGTGATCCGGTTCTTCGAGCCGACGCTCCACAACGGCAACATGGCCAACGCCAGCAGCTCGAGCCCCGGCGACAGCTACATGGTGGCGCCGGAGGATCCCGAGACGAAGTGCCTGCATTGTGGGAAACCGTTTGAAGATCATGAGTTTCCGGAATTGAACTCAAGAAAAAGATGCTAGCTCCCTGCTATACCTGCCGTGAAGTCATGATGGCCATGCTGTGCCAGAACGATCCGAAGAAGTGACGATGCGACTCTCAGAACATCGAGCAACACAGGTCCTGGCGCTGCTGGCGGAATTCGCCCCGCAGCAGCACAAAATGGTTCGAGGTCTACCTGACGCAGCGATTTCCGCCGTTCAACGGGATTTGGGGTGTGTGTTGTGCGCGGGGCACATCACCTTCCTCCGGGTGTTTGGCGCAACTCCCAAAGGTGCGATGAACCCCTTCATTTATGATCACGATTTCTCCGTCGACGCCATGCGGGACTACTATCGCAGGTATGAAGAAACGCCTGTCAACCAAATCATGTTCTGGGCGTATACTCATCAATATTGGACCCCGGGCTATCTATTCGCCAGCGGTCCTGATGTCCAGGATCCGGCTACCGGCGCCACGACAGTTCAAATATCAGTGGAATCCTTCTGGAACGTTCTGCTATTCGATGCCTATGTGTTCCTGATCTCTGTTCGCTACGAGCACGAGAGCGTCAGCGGCTGGCTTTGGGAGGGCCACACCATCCCGCTCGATCGCGCCGCCGAGCCCTTCGCAGAGGTCGAGGCTATCCTCACCCAACTTGGCTTCGAGCCGTGGATGGACATGGCGAACGCCAAGACCATGATGCGCCGCGGCGACACGATCGCGTGCTTCGGACGCAGCGGCATGATGCCGAATCCGGATGACTGGTACATGAACCTGAGCGCACCCACCCCCCGGGAGCAACGCGAGCTGTGGGAAGTCTTCGCTGATCACGTTGGCCTCGTCGAACACCCGCGCTACCGATGACCCTCGACAACCTCACCCCGTGGCCCGTCGAGGCGTTCCCGAGCTACGACACCCACGGTCCGGTTCCACGTCATGAGCCCATGCTGTGCCAGAACGACCCGAAGAAGTGACGATGCAACTCTCAGAACATCGAGCAACACAGGTCCTGGCGCTGCTGGCGGAGTTCGGCCCGGAGCAGCGCAAGGTGGTTCGAGGACTACCTGACGCAACGATTGCCGCCGTGCAGCGTGATTTGGGGTGTGTGTTATGCGGGGGGCACATCACCTTCCTCCGGGTGTTTGGCGCTACCCCAAAAGGGGCGATGAACCCGTTCCTGTATGATTACGATTTTTCAGTCGGCGCCATGCGGGACTACTATCGTCGGTTTGAGGAGACGCCCGTCAACCAAGTCATGTTCTGGGCGTATACACACCAACGATGGACGCCCGGATACTTGTTTGCCAGTAGCTCCGATGTCCAAGATCCTGGATCAGGCGCTACGACCGTCAGGGTGTCGGAGGAATCATTCTGGAACACCCTCATGCTCCATTGCTATGTGTTTCTGATATCCGGTCGTTACGAGCACAAGGGCATCAGCGGCTGGCTTTGGGAGGGCCGCACCATCCCGGTCGATCGCGGCGCCGAGCCCTTCGCCAAAGTCGAGGCTATCCTCACCCAACTTGGCTTCGAGCCGTGGATGGACATGGCGAACGCCAAGACCATGATGCGCCGCGGCGACACGATCGCGTGCTTCGGACGCAGCGGCATGATGCCGAATCCGGATGACTGGTACATGAACCTGAGCGCACCCACCCCCCGGGAGCAACGCGAGCTGTGGGAAGTCTTCGCTGATCACGTTGGCCTCGTCGAACACCCGCGCTACCGATGACCCTCGACAACCTCACCCCGTGGCCCGTCGAGGCGTTCCCGAGCTACGACACCGACGGCCGCGACATCCTGGTGATCGTCGCGGCAGCCAGCTTCGACATCCCGGCCCCAGGCAGCACCGCGCTGCGCCCCAGCGCCGAGCAACCCCCGGTTCCGCTCGAGGACCGGTATCATGGCGAGCCAGGCATCTCCGGCCCGGTCCAAGCCGCTCAGACCGCCCCGTTCCGCCCCGGCGCCGACATCCATGTCCGCGGCTGTGTTCGCTGCGCCGTGCCTACCGGCGCGGTCGAGGTCAGCCTCGAAGTCGCGGAGCTCCGGCGCGCCGCGTGGGTTGTCGGCGACCGCCAGTGGCGTCGTCGCGTCGGCGGCTGGGAGGCCAGCGAGGCCGAGCCCTTCGTGACCATGCCGATCGCGTGGGAACGTTGCCACGGCGGCCCCGACGAGGCCCGCAATCGCGTCGGCTGTCACCCGCCGCGCGGGACTTTGGAGGGCTTCGCGCTGCCCAATTTCGAACACCCTGGCGCACTGGTTCAGCACCCACAGACTCGTCTCGCGCCCCTCGGCTTCGGCCCGGTTCCACCGCAATGGTCGCCGCGGCTCGAACACGCCGGCACGTACGACGAAGAATGGCAGCGCGCGCGTGCTCCCTATTGGCCCGAGGACTTCAACCCACGGTTTTTTCATGCTGCGCCCGAAGGCCTTCGCCGCGCTCACTTCATCGGCGATGAGCCGATCACGCTCGTCGGCTTTCTGCCCGGCCAGGCCCGACACTTTCGCTTGCCAAGCTTGCGGTTGCTGCTGAAGTCCCGCTCGAGCAGCGGCGCGGTCGCTCGACAGCTGCTGCGAATCGACGGCGTCGAGCTCGACCTCGACGCCGAGCGCTTGACCCTGTACGCCCGCGCGACGATCGACCTCGCCGATGGCCTTGGTCGCTTTGCTGGCGCGACCCTTCGATCACTGCACGGCTGGGAGTCCTCGCCGTGAGTGGTCTCGTGATCGCCACGATCGGCGCGTGCGCAGCCTTGGCGACCCGCGCGAGCGAGCTGCAGGCGGAGCTAGCGACAGGCGCCGTCGCGTTCGAACAGCAGCCCAGTCCGCGGGGCTTGGTGACTGTCGCCGCGCTCGATTCCCTCGACCGCGATCTCGACCGTCAGCAACGTCGCCGCGCGTTGCTCGACCATGCGCTCGCCGACTTTTTGGCGCGAGCGCCCAAGCTCGACCAGCCGGTCTTGGTCGTCGTGGTCTCGGGCATGGACCAGACGGCTGACACCACCGCGCAGGACCTCGCCCAGCTCGCCGTCGGGAAGCTCCAGCTTGGTCAGATGGAGGCGGTCAGCCACGGTCGCGGGGGCTGGTTTGCCGCCCTGTCCCGAGCCGAAGCGTTGCTGCGAGACATCCGCGTCGAGGCTGTGCTCGTCGTCGCTACCGATAGCCACTGTGACCGCGCCTCGGTCGCGGCACTGGCCAGGGCCAGCGCGATCCTGGGCGAGGACAACCGCGATGGCCTGATCCCGGGCGAAGGTGCCTGCGTCGCGCTGTGCTGCCGCGGTGACTCGCCGCTCGCTCAGCTTGGCGGCGCGACGCGGTGCGAGGTCGTGGGCGTCAGTCGCGAGCCGGCGCCCTTCACCGGCCCGCGGCCCAACCTGTCGCAGGGGTTGAGCGCGCTGTTCGAACAGCTCGGCGCGCGTTCACCCGGCGCGACGGAGCTGGTCGTCGATTGTCAGACAGGCGAATCGCGCTTTACCAAAGAATTCCACGCGGCGTATCTCCGCAACGGCCCGGTGATGCCCGAGCCGCTCGTGACCCAGTCGACCGCGGCGCCCTTTGGTGACGCTGGCGTCGCCACACCTGGCCTCGCGCTGCTCGTCGCCCAACAGTTCACGGGCCCACACGAGCGCGCGCTGATGTATGCCAGCGATGACGCCGGTCACCTCGGCGCGGCGATCATCGTGAGCCCCGCGCGCTCGGTGTTGCGTCAACGGCTGAGCGAGCTGTGGTCCGATCCGGGCCAACGGGACCGGGCGGGCTACGGCGGGCGCGAAGACAGCCTCGACCGTCACCTCGAGGAACTCGGTTATCTGCAGCTCGCCCGCCTCGATGATCTTGGCAGTGGCCAGACACCGTGGCTCGAGCTGTCCCCGATCGAAGCACGCATTGCGGCGCACCTCGACGCGCTCGCGCTCGGTGGGGCGAACACGATCGAGCGCGCGACCCTGGCGTGTAGTGAGGCCACCTTCGATCAGCTTCAAGGTGCGTTGGTGGTGGCCGCATCGTGGTTCACCGCGGCACCCCTGTTGGACGCGGTGTGTCGGCGCGCGGCGGAGATGGACGCCGTGGACCTCGACGAGCTCGCTGGCGCCATCGAGCTCGGCACGAATCCACGCCCCCTGGTATCGGCGCTGCTCGCTCACGAGTCGTCCGATGTGAGGCGCTGCGGCGTCGAGCTGGCGGCCGCGGTGACGGATGTTCCCGAGCCGGAGCTCGCCGCGTTGCTGCATGACAAGTCTGATTGCGTGCGCGCGGAGGCGGCGATTGCTCTGGCTCGTCGCGGCGCCAAGCAACGCACCGAGGACTTGGTCGCGGCAGCGACACGCGCGCCCGAGACCGTGGGCTACGTGGCTGCCCTGGTCTGGCTGGGCCACGCTGGCGCCATGGACCGACTACGCTGGCTGCTACACCAAGGTCCCCAGCTCGCCGAGCAGGCCGCGCGCTGGCTGTCGATGGCGGGCGATCCGGGAGACATGCGGGCGATCCACGATCGCCTGACGCAGCTCGAGGCGACCCCAGCCACCCTCGAAGCGCTCGGCAACGCCGGGTTGGCCGAAAGCCTGCCCGTCTTGCTCGATGGTCTCGACCACGATGACGCCGCTGTCGTCGAAGCGGCCGCCCGCGCCCTCGATCGCATCACCGGCGCCGGGTTGCGCGAAGACCTGCTCGATGAGGATGGCCTGCTCGAAGTTCGTCGCTGTGTGGACGCGACGACCTGGCGAGCGTGGCTCGAGGGTCGACAGTGGCCGCCCGGGCGCTTGCGCGATGGTCATCCATTTAGCGTGGCGGCGTGTTGGAACGAGCTGACCGCAGGCTCGAGTGAGCGTATGCGACGACGATGGGCGGCCGATGAGCTCGCGCTGCGGGGGGGCGCCGCGACGCAGTTTGTTGTGCGGTGGTCGGTCGAGCGGCAACGGAGGACGCTCGAGCGTTGGGGTAGTGAGCTCAGGCGGCTGGGCGTGATCTAGTACCGCACACCCGAAGTCCGTTCGGGCGGCGGTCATGTCGTTCTTGGCTTCGTGGCCTCGGCTTGGGCGACGTTGGTGCGTGCGGCGGGCCGCTTCGATGCTGACGCGCTCGAGCGCGCTACGAGAATGTCGGGTGGGTGTGGCAAGATGGCGGGACCGAAATGATGGACCAGCGCAGGCGATTCTCTTGGTCGGGCGTGCTGCCCACGCTGCTGATGCTGATGCTGTCGGCGAGCGCCTGCAGTGTTAGCGACAGCTCAGCCAAGCCGCCTGATCAACCCGAGACAAAAACCGTGACCAAGCCGCCAACGCCAACCACATCGACCGAGTCGAGCGAAGCGACTGAATCATCGCAGCTGCCCGGGAGCCTGCACGTCGTCGTGTTCTTCGAGGGCCCGCGCGGGCGTGAGCACATCGACGTGCAGCTGCGCTCCGACGACCACGTCACGACGGTGGCGGGCGTGCATGCAGACGAGAGTCGCAGCAACCCTCCTCGCCAGCGGTTTGAGCTCAGCGATGTAGAGCGGCGCGAGTACCAGGCCCGCGTCGCCGCACTCGCCGAGATCCCGCGCTGCGAGCCGCTCGCGCAGCTCGCCGACGAGCCGACCTGGAGCGTGGACTCCGAGCGCTACAACGATCGCGGGCCCTCGCTGTGGTTCCGCGCCGATGGGGCCGAGCTGTTGGCCAGCGCAGATCCTTGCTTGGGCTACGTGCGCCTGACGCACTTCGTGTACACGGCGTGGGTCAGCCACATTGGGCTCTGACCCGCATCCGTCATTCCGCTCGAGGCCGACAAGTCCGGCGAAGGTCAATGGTTGACGGAGCTCGGACGCCAGCCGTTTGGTAGAGTCTAGATCGATGCCCGTCGCTACCGAGCGCTTCAGCCCCCTGCCTGTGTTCTTGCTTGGCCTGCTCGGGCTGCCTTTGCTCGCCTGTGGCGATGAGGGCTCGCAGGACAGCGCCGCGGCGAGCGAGGCCTCGTCGGCCGCGGACGCCGACACGACCAGCACCGACAGCACGGACAGCACCGACGGCACCGCGGACACGGCCACAGACGGCTCGACCGCGCCCGACACTCATGATCCCGCAGCACAAGGGCGGAACACGAGATCGGCCGGTCTCCGAAATCGGCAGCCCATACCCAACGGACTGCTAGGCTAGGGGTCTGGTGGAACCCGCCCCCGTGGGTCGGCGCGGCTGTCGGTTGGGCGGCGACCTGACTCCTGATCGCGGTCCTCGAGGCCTTTGAGCGGCGCAAGTAGGCACGGCCTAGTACTGCCCAGAGGGTCCGGGTTTTTAACGTGCCGAGACGAAGCGGGGAGGAGGGGAGCCGCGGCCGCGATCGCCTCTGGGTAGATCGAGGATAGTCGCGGTGAGCCCTGGATAACGACGTACGAGCATGGCGCTGTCCACAGGGGTCTCGCCACGTCCCGACCCGCGCTCGTCAGCGCGTAGCTGCCCTCCACGGACCCCACCCCCACCAGCGCGTCGAGCAGCGCTGTGGTCGCGCGCTCGCCGACCCCGGCAGGGCGTTGAACACACCGAGCTTGGTCGCGGTACCCGCGTTCGAGGCCTCAACAGGCCCAACCAATTCTCAAACACGGGGTGCATCATGCGATCGTATCGCATGCACCTCAGCGATCCCGATACCTACATCCAGGGCATGCCCCACGATCACTTCGAGTGGCTGCGAACCCGGGATCCGGTCTCCTGGCAGCCAGAGGGCTACTGGGCGGTCACTCGTCACGCCGACGTCGCGGCGGTTCTGCGTACCCCATCTATCTTCTCCTCATGGCGAGGTGGCGTGCGATTCGAGGACCCCGCTGCCGAGTTTCTCGACCGTCTACGTGAGAGCATGCTGAACCAGGATCCCCCTGGCCACACGCGGCTCCGTCAACTCGTGAGCCGGGCGTTCACACCTCGCCGGCTGCGCGAGCTTGATACGCAGATCCAGAATTATGCGCGCAATCTCGTCCAACGAGCGCAGGGAGAGTGTGACTTCGCGCAGATGATTGCAGGAGAGATGCCCCTGACAGTGATCTGCGATGTTCTGGGTGTACCCAAAGAAGATCGCCACGAGCTCTACGGGCTCACGGAACAATTGCTGTCGAGTGAAGAGAGCCCTGAGACGGTTCGGGCCGCGGCCATGACCATGCGCGCGTATTCGGTCAAACTCGCCGGCCAGCGCGGTCGCTCGGAACTCGTCGATGAGCTGCTTGGTGCCGGGCTCACCGACGGAGAATTCCAGGCCTTTTTCATGCTGCTGTTCCTCAGCGGGAGTGATACCACCCGGAGCCTGCTGTGCTACGGGCTCGACCTCCTGCTCGATCGACCCAAAGACATCGAGCGCCTGCGGGCCGACCGGTCGCTCCTCCCCGCCGCTATCGAGGAGATGTTGCGTTACGAACCACCAGTCATTCACTTCCGACGAACCGCCGCCTGTGACACGGTGCTCGGTGGAAAGAGCATCGCCGAGGGCGACAAGGTGCTCGTATTCTTCCCTGCGGCCAATCGTGACGAGGAGGTGTTCCCCCACGCCGAACGTTTTGACATCACACGTTCGCCCAACCCCCAGCTCAGCTTTGGCATGGGTCCCCACCACTGTCTTGGGGCCGCGCTCGCACGGATGGAGGCTCGGCATGTGCTCGACCAGATGTTGAATCGACGTTGGGAGCGACGGGGAAATATCGAGTCGCTGCGCTCCAACTTCGTTCGAGGGGTGCGCAGCCTCACAATTCACATTGCCTAGCACGCTAGCAGCCCGTGGTGCAATTCAGCGCTTGATTTGGGGCTAGGATCCGGCTGCGCTTGCCCGAGCAGACCAGCGCCCGAACCTCGCGCGAGGTGTTCCGCGTCGCCGAGGCTGCCAGCGACCAGCCGACCTGCGACCTGCTCACGCAGCGCATGCAGGTCCACGAGAAGACCGCGTGGATGCTGCGCAGCTTGCTCGAGTAGATCCCCGTCGGGTCTGACTCGGGCTCAGCTGAAGAGGCCCGGGCAGTCGTCATCGGTGCAGATCGACCGCTCGCAGTCGACGGAGATCGACGGCGTCGACCATGTCCTGTGGACCGCCGCATCCCCGGCCCCGCCCTCCCGCGCCTCGCCGGATCTGTCTTTGGTATCGCCATTGGCCATGCTAGGTCACCGGGCAGGCGCGAGATGAAGTCTCGCCGCCCATCCCGCGGCGCGACCGGAGGCGGAGACGGAATGAGCGAGAGCATCGAGGAGATTCAGGCGGCCTATATCGACGAGGTGCGCGCCATCGCGCCCCAGCTCGAGGCCTGGCTGGAGCAGCGGATCGCGGAGGAGGACGAGGACACCGTCCTGCTGCGCTGGGCGACCGGGCTGGGCGGCCATCCGCGGTTCATCGAGATCTACCGTCGCTACTACCTGAAGATCGAAGAGCTGAACGAGGCCGCTCGGCAGGAGCTGCACGATCAGGCCGACGTGTTGATCAGCCAGGTCGAAGAGCTGGCCCCCGACATCGCCGAGATCGTGATCGGCCTCTTCTTCAATCCCATCGGCGTCGACGCCAACGAGGAGACCGTCTGATGGCGGTGATCACCTACTTCGAAGTCGAGGACGGCAAGAGGCGGCTGCTGGAGCAGCCCGGCGACGTGGTGGCCCGCACCCCCGGCGGGATGGCGCGCGAGCTGGACGACGCCGTCGCCCCGGCGCATCGCGCGTTGTTCGACGAATACCTGGGCGACCTCCAGACCGCCCATGACATCGCCGAGCCCTGGTGGGCGGGGACGATCGAGGCGCAGCGGGCGCAGGGCTTGGATGAAGACGACGCGCTGGAGGCCGCCTTCACCAGGCGCGCCGCCGGTGCGGCCTCGCATCCCAAGGTGGTGTGGATCGTCCGCTCGTACTGGCTGCAGTGCGAAGAGGTGAACGGCGCCCTGCCGCCGGAGCAGCGGGTGTACCCGGAGGTCTTCCTGCTGAAGTGGCTGATCGACGCCGGCAAGGACGACCTGGTGACCCTCATCGCCTGCATGCCCTACTGGCCCATGGGGCTGGACGCCGACGGCAACTGGGTCTGAGGCCTCAGGCCGAGGTGGTCGCGGTGAGGAGCAGGGCAGGGCGCGAGCGTCGGCCGCTTCGCGCTGCCAGCCCCGCTCGCGGTGCTGGTCCCGCTGCGCGAGCTGCTTGGCCGAGCAGCTCGCCAAGCAGCTCGCGCTCCCGGTCCTGCTCGACGCTTCGGAGCCGGAACCCGCCCCAAAGACTCGTGTCGGCGGTGCGCTTGCGAACTCAGCCGCGAGCTTCGCAGACGGATCCCGCCCGTAGAAATTCGTGCCGGCTGTCCGCCCAAGCCGACAGCAGCGCGCGCGCGGTCGCGGAGTCGGTACAGGCCAGGTGGCGCTCGAGCATGCCGCGCAGCTCGGCCTCGTCGGCGCCCTCGAGCGGCGCGAGCACGATGTAGTCGGTGTTGATCTGCTCGGCCTGGCTGCGGCGCAGGTACACGGTCCCGCCGGTCATGCCAGCGCCGACGTTGTCGCCGACCTCGCCGAGCAGCGCCACGCGGCCACCGGTCATGTACTCACACGCGTGCAGCCCGGCGCCCTCGACCACGGCCTCGGCCCCGGAGTTGCGCACGGCGAAGCGATCGCCCGCGCGGCCGCGCAGGTACAGCGCGCCGCCGGTCGCTCCGTACAGCGCACCGTTGCCGATCAGCACGTTGTCCTCGGCGATGAAGCGCGCGCGCGCGCTCGGCCGGATCGCCACACACCCGCCGCTCATGCCCTTCGCCACGGCGTCGTTGGCCTCACCGACCAGGCTGACATCGAGGCCACGCACCAAGAAGCACGCGAAGCCCTGCCCAGCGCTGCCCTCGAAGCGCAGGCGCACGCTGCCGGGCTCGGGCAGATACGACTCACGGTTGGGATCGTCGATGCTGCGCGGCCGCTCTTGCACCGCCTGCATGCGCTCGGCGTGGGCACGTCCGGCCAGCTCGCCGGACAGCCGGGCAAGCACGGCCCGGTCGCTGGTGGTGATCGCGTAGCTCAGGACCTCTCGCGGCTCATGAACGCGATCGCCCGTGAGCCGGGGCATCACGTCTTCGACCAGCCGCCGATCGAGTTCACTGAAGCGCTCGCGCCCGGCCAGCAGCGAGGTGCCAACCGGCCACGCGCTGCCAGCGAGCAAGCGCGAGAGATCGATCCCGCGATCGTTGATCAACGCGCGGTGGCGGCGGGCCGGGTGCAGGACGTCGCTGCGTCCGATCAGCTCGGTCAGCGAGCCAGCGCCAAGCGCTGCGAGCTGCTCGCGGACGTCCTCGGCCAGCGCGGTCATGGTTGCGACGATCATGTCCGGCGAGCCGCGATACTTGGCGAGAAATTTGGGGTCGTGGGTGGCGATGCCGCGCGGGCAACGGTTGGTCTCGCACACGCGCGCCATCACGCAGCCCTGGGCGATCAGCATCAGCTTGCCGAAGCCGAACTCCTCAGCCCCGAGCGCCGCCGCAACGACGATGTCGAACCCGCGCCGCAGCCCGCCGTCGACGCGCAGCGTCACGCGCTCGCGTAGACCGTGAGCCGCGAGGGTCTGGTGGACCTCGGCGAGCCCGAGCTCCCACGGCAACCCGGCGTGTTTCATCGAGCTGATCGGCGCGGCCCCGGTCCCGCCGTCGCCACCCGCGACGTGGATGATATCGGCCCCGGCCTTGGTCACGCCCACGGCGATCGTGCCGATGTCGACGCCAGCGACCAACTTCACGCAGATCCGCGCCGACGGGTTGACCGCCCGCAGCTCGTAGATCAGCTGCTTGAGATCCTCGATCGAGTAGATATCGTGCAGCGGCGGCGGTGAGATCAGCGAGACGCCGACGTTGGCGTGGCGCGCCCGAGCGATCGCAGCGTCGACCTTCACACCCATCAGCTGCCCGCCCTCGCCCGGCTTGGCGCCCTGGGCCAGCTTGATCTCCAGCTCCTGGGCGCTGACGAGGTACTCGGCGTCGACGCCAAACCGCCCGGACGCGACCTGCTTGATCGTCGCGGTGGTCCCGTCGACGAAGTACCAGGGGTTCTCGCCGCCCTCGCCCGAATTGCTGCGCCCGCCGATCTGCCGCATGGCCAAGAAGATGTCGCGCTGGGCCTCGGCGCTGATCGCCCCAAACGACATCGCGCCCGCGCCGAAGCGAGCGAGGATCGCCGCGCGATCGCTGACCTCGTCCAGCGCTCGCGCGGGGCCGATCGGGCGCAGCTCGAACAGGTCGCGCAGGTTGATCGGCTCGGCTTGCTCACTCGCGTCGAGCATGGTCCGCCACCCGCTGTGCGAGCCCGAGCCCGAGCCCGTGTCCGACGCTCCTATCTGTGTCAGGCGATGGATCTGCAACGCCTGCGCGGCCGTCATCGAGTGCAGCTCGCCCTGGCTGCCGCGCGGGTGCTCCTTGAGCAGCCAGGTGCTGGGCAGCCGCGCGCCGACGTGCTCGCCCGCGAGCGCGAGTCGAGCCACGAGGTCGCGCCCCAGCTCTGGCAGATCGAGGCCGCCGATCGGGCTCTCCAGCCCGGAGAACAGGCGCGTGAGCAGCCGCTGCGACAGCCCGAGGCTGCTGAACAGCTTCGCGCTCTGGTAGCTGCGCGCGACCGAGATGCCCATCTTGCTCATGATCTTGAGTAGCCCGGCCTCGAGCGCGTCGAGCAGACGTGCCTCATGGGCGTCGGCCTGCTCGGGCGAGTCGGCGGCTTCGCGGGCCAGCGCGCAGGCCAAGTGGGGACACACGGCGGTGGCCCCAAACCCGATCGCGCAGGCGAGCTGATGGGTGGTGCGCACGTCACCGCTGTCGAGCACGATCGACGACTCGAGCCGCAGGCCCTCGCGGTTGAGCGCGACGACGGCCGCGCGCAGGGCCAGCAGGCTGGGGATCGGCGGGCGTGTGTGGCTGGCGGCTCGATCGCTGAGGATCACGATCGCACGCCCGGCCGCGGCTGCGTCCAGGGTCTGGCGCGCGATCGCGTCGAGGGCCGCGTCGAGGGTCGCGCCCGGATCGTCGCGCAGCGCGTCGGCGTCGACACAGATGTCGATCGCGTGCGCGCGGATCCGAGGCTCCTTGGGTCGACGCTCGCGCGTCGCGTCGCTCAGCAACTGCACAAACGCCATGTGCGCTGGGCTCAGCAGCGGGCTGGCCAGGCGCAGGCCCGGCGCAGGCGGCAGCAGCTCCTTGGCCGCGAAGATGTTGGGCCGCTTGCCTAGGTAGGTCGAGAGGTCCGTGACGCTGCGCTCGCGGATGTAGTCGAGCGGTGGGTTGGTGACCTGCGCGAAGGTCTGAAAGAAGTAGTCGTAGAAGCTGCGCGGCACCCGAGACAAGAGCGCCGGGCGGGCCGTGTCGCCCATCGAGCTGATCGGCTCGCGCCCGGTGTCGATCATCGGGCGCAGGACCTTGGCGTACTCCTCTTGGGTCACGCCGAACAGCCCAGACAGGGCGCTCGCGTCGACGCTGGGCGCCGGGGGCAGCTGCGGAAACGCGACCAGGCGCGCGTCGAATTGTGCGTCGAAGTTCTCGCGCGAGACCGAGGGATCACGAAAGTGCACCTCGCCCGTCGCCAGCTCGACCTTGACGCCGGTGCCGGCCGCGAGCGTGCCTTGCTGCTCGATCTCAGCGGGGTCGAGCCCGAAGCTGCCGGCCTCGGAGCCGAGCACAAACAGCGACTCGCTCATGGCCCAGCGCGCGGGACGAAACCCATTGCGATCGAGCCGGGCCCCGAGCGCGCGGCCGTCGGACCAGGCGATCAACGCCGGCCCATCCCACGGCTCCATGGCCCGGCCCCAGAAGCTGTAGAACGAGTTGCGCAGGCCGGCGGTCGGCAGCGTGATAGCGAGGATATCCTCGATCTGCGGGATCGAGCCGCGCACCCGCAGCGCCTCGACGTGCTCGTTGAGGTTGCCCGAGTCCGAGACGTCGCGGTGGCTGAGCAGCTCGTTGGGCGCGAGCCCAAGCGCCTGCTCGCGCGCGTAGGCCCAGCTGCGGTTGCCGGCGATGGTGTTGATCTCGCCGTTGTGGGCGACCAGACGAAAGGGCTGGGCCTTGTCCCAGCTGGTGCGTGTGTTGGTCGAGAATCGGCGATGGACCAGGGCGAAGCGGGTCACGAAGCGCGGGTTGACGAGGTCCGGGTAGAAGCGCGCGAGCTCGTCGGCCACGGTCAGGGCCTTGTAGACGACGGTCCGGCACGACAGCGAAGTGAAGAACAGCGGCTCGCGGGCGTGCGGTCCCACGAGCTCGCGCAGGCGCGTACGCGTGGTCTGCTTGGCCTGGTACAGCCGGGCCTCGAAGCTGACCTCGGTCCGACACGCTCGCGGGCGGCGGATCACGGCCTGGACGATGTGCGGGCGCGTGGCCGTGGCCATCGGGCCGAGCACGCCGAGCCGCAGCGGGACCTCGCGGTAGCGCACCAGCTCGAGGTCGAACACCGCGAAGGTGCGCTCGAACATCCCGAGCACGTCGACGTCGGCCGCGGCGTCGACAAACAAGCTCGCCAGCGCGACCGACTGCGGGGCCTCGCCGAGCAAGGCCCACGGGATGTCGAGCATGATCCCGGCGCCGTCGCTGCTGCGTCCGTCGGCGGCCCCCGCCCCGCGGTGCTCGACCGCGCCCAGAGCCTCGAGTGCGCGCTCGAGGTGCTCGTGACGAGCGACGCCATCGCGGGCAGCGAGCAAGCCGACGCCGCAGCTGGCGTGCTCGCGCGCAGGTCCCAAGCAGAACGGCCGCGCGCCGGTCAACCCAAGCCCCCGAGCCCAACGTACGCCTGCGCTCCGTGCTCCTCGATGTCGAGCCCGCGCTGCTCCTCGTCTGCGCTCACGCGCATGCCGGGCCCGCGATCGAGCGCCTTCATGATCAACATCGCCGAGGGAAACGCGAGCACCGCCACCGCACCCACGCCGATCAGCTGCTCGACAAAGGAGACGTCCGATACAAACAAGCCGAGCGCGAGGGTCCCCCACGCACCACACACGAGGTGGACCGAGATCGCACCCACCGGATCATCGAGCCTCAGGCGGTCGAGTAGCATCACCGAGAACACCACCAGCATCCCGGCCGCGAGCCCGATCCCCAGCGCCGCGCCGATCTCGAGCAGATCGGCGCCGGCCGTGACCGCGACCAGACCCGCGAGCGCGCCGTTGAGCGACATCGACAGATCCGGCTTGCCCTGCACCAACCACGAGGCCCCGACCGCCGTC
The DNA here is from genome assembly GCF_000737335.2 of Enhygromyxa salina. Taxonomy (GTDB): domain Bacteria; phylum Myxococcota_A; class Polyangia; order Nannocystales; family Nannocystaceae; genus Plesiocystis; species Plesiocystis salina_C. The sequence continues at coordinate 44,772 of NZ_JMCC02000004.1, forward strand.
ACGATCCCGCCAGCGGCGGCGATGCACGTGGCCACGAGCACACGCGAGATGACCCCCGGATCGGCCGACAGCACCGAGCCACCGTTGAAGCCGAACCACCCAAACCACAGCAGGAACACGCCGATCGTCGCGAGCGGCATGCTGTGACCGCGCATCGGGATCGTCTTGGTCACCAGCCGAGTCTCGCCGGTCTCATCGCGGACCTGCGTGGTCCGGTACTTGCCGATCCGCGGACCGAGCACGAGCACGCCAGCCAGCGCCCCCCACCCTCCGACGCCGTGGACGATCGTCGAGCCGGCGAAGTCGTGAAAGCCTCGCGCCGCCAGCCAGCCTCCGCCCCACAGCCACATGCCGGCGATCGGATAGACCAGCGCCACGAACACCGTCGAGAACAGCAAGAAGCTGCCCAGCCGCACGCGCTCCGCGACCGCCCCCGACACGATCGTCGCCGCCGTCGCCGCGAACATTCCCTGAAACAGAAAATCCGTCCAGTAAGTATAAGCTCCATTCGCGTAGGAAATCGACTCGGCGTTCGCAGGCGGGTGGAGACCAAATCCCGCAAATCCCCCCAACTGGCCGGCAAATTCGGCACCGGGGTACATCAGCGAGAAACCTACGCCCGCGTAGGTCAACAGCCCGATGGCAACCACGCACAGGTTCTTGAACAGGACGTTGACCGTGTTCTTGGCCTGGCTGAGACCGGCTTCCAGGGTCGCAAACCCGAGGTGCATCGCAAACACCAAGATGGTTGCGAGGATCATCCACACGTTGTTCACGAAAAATAGGGCCTGTTCGCCAGCAGATGGCTCCATGCCCACGTGTCTCGCAAGCTGCGTTCCGGTCGAAGTTAATAAAATATACAATAAAATCAAATACTTACGCTAAGTCTTCTTCCTACATTTGCGTAGGCTCGTTGTGACCGGCTACATTTTTGTAGGATGACCGACGGTCGCGCAGCCCCGAGCGGGCGAGAGTTGTCGGCGGCCCTGGCCGAGCGAATGGAGCTGCGGGCCGTGTTCGACGGGGTCTTGCGCATGCTCGCGGACCGCCCGGGCGTCGCCAACCCCTACCTGACACTCGCGGACCCGCACACGGGAGAGATCCGGATCGAGGAGTCGGCGGGTCTCACACCCGAGCAGCTGCGCACCAGCTACCACCGGTTCGGCGAGGGCATCGTCGGCCAGGTGATCGAGAGCGGTCAGACCTGCGTGGTGCATGGATCGAGTCCGACCTTCCTCAATCGCCTGCGTCGCAGCGAGCCCGAGGGCATCTCGTTTGTGTGTGCGCCAATCAAGCTCTCGGGCGGGCAGGTCGTCGGCACGCTGTCGGTCGATCGTCAGGCTGCCGAGCCGCGCGAGCTGCAAGTCGATGTCGAGCTGGTCGAGGTCGTGGCCGAGATCTTTGGTCGCGCGATCGAGCTGCGTCGCGCGGCGGCCGAGCTGCGCCTGCGCACCGAGGCCGAGAACCGGCGGCTGCAATCCGAGCTGCGCGAGCGCTTCCACATCGCCAACCTGGTCGGGACCGACAAGTCGATGCTCGCTGTCTACGACAAGGTCGCCCGGGTCGCGCCGTCGAACACGACCGTGCTGCTGCGTGGTGAGAGCGGCACGGGCAAGGAGCTGGTTGCGCGCGCGATCCACTTTGCCTCGACCCGGGCGGCCGCGCCCTTTGTGGCGATCAACTGCGCCGCGCTGCCCGAGGCCATGCTCGAGAGCGAGCTGTTCGGCCACGAGCGCGGCGCGTTCACGGGCGCGGTCGTGGCTCGCAAGGGTCGCTTCGAGCTCGCAAGCGGCGGATCGGTGTTCCTCGACGAGATCGGCGAGCTCAGCCCGACCACCCAGGTCAAGCTGTTGCGCGTGCTGCAAGAGCGCAGCTTCGAGCGGCTCGGCGGGACCAAGACGATCGTCTGCGACGTGCGCGTGCTCGCGGCCACCCACGCCAACCTCGAGCAGTCGATCGCCGACGGCCGGTTTCGCGAAGACCTCTACTATCGGCTCAACGTATTCGACATCGTGCTACCGGCGCTGCGAGACCGCCGCTCCGACATCCTCGAGCTCGCCAACTTCTTCGTCGATCGCTACGGTCGCGACTGTCGCCCGCCCGTCACCCGGATCTCGCGTCAGGCCGCCGAGCTGCTGCGCACCTGGGACTGGCCCGGCAACGTCCGCGAGCTGCAAAACTGCATCGAGCGCGCGGTGCTGCTGGCGATCGACGGCGTCATTCGGGTCGAGCACCTGCCGCCGACCCTGCGCGGGCACGAGCCTGCCCTCGGCGTGGACGAGGACACCTCGGTAATCGAGCTCGGCCAGACCAAGCTCGACGCCGCGCTCGAGCTTGTCGAGTCGCGCATGCTCGCCGCCGCGCTCGCTACCCACGGCGGCAACCGGGCCGCGGCCGCGCGCGCGCTCGGGATCAGCGAGCGTCGCATGGGCCTGCGCGTGCGCAAGTACAAGCTCGAGTGAATGCCGTGCCGATCCGGTAGTGCCGGGCCGCGATCAACCGCCGAAGGTCCAGCTGCGCGTCACGTTGGCGTCGCCGCCGTCGCTTGGCTTGGGCCAGCCGCTGGTCGGCACCGCCGCGCGAATACACTTGTCGAGCGGAGCCGAGGCCCCCTTCAGCTTGATGCTGTTGGCGCTGCCGCTCCACCGGATCACCAAGCTGAGCTCGACCTCCATCGGGGCCTTCGCGCCAGCCGTGACCGCTTCGGTCCAGCAGCTCGGCAGCACCGCGTCGACCAGCCCGAGACGAGTCGCCACCGCGTTGCGCGAGACCTTGCCTCGCACCTCCGTCGCCGTGGCCTGGATGTTGGTGCCGGCCACCACCGGGTCGAGCGCTCAGTCGAACTCGGGGCGCGCAGGCGGCAGCTCGCCCAGCCAGCCGATCTTTCGCAGGCACCGCTCGCACAGGTGCGTCTCGCGGTCGATCGTCACCACGCTCCCTTGCGGATCCTCCGCCGCTCACCCAACGAGCGTGAGCGAAGGGAACGCCTCGCGCAGCTCCGGCGTGGCCGTTCCCGGCTGGCAGAACAGGGTAGCGACACCCGCCCACGGCGCCGCCGCCAATGCCTCCAGCGCCTCGTGGCTCGGCGCAACGCCGTGGAGTTCCACCTTCCGTGCCGAACGAATCGAGGCGATCGAACGGTAGCCCGCCGGGGTCAACCCGGAAGCGTCGGCGACACCAAGGTTCTCGAGGTCCGCCACGGAGGGGATCGCCGTGAGCACCTCGTCCGTGACGGGCCCCGTGAGCCGGAGAGTTCGGACGCCCGGGAGGCGAGACACGAGGCCCGCAAGCCCTTGCGGGGTGACCTTGTTCTTCATGGCGAGGAGCTCGAACGACGTCAGGCTCGTCAGGCCATGGAGCGCCTCGAGGCCCGCGTCGGTCAGCTGCTCGGCGCCATGGATCCCAAGGTGCTCGAGCTGGGTCATGACCCCGAGCGGAGCGATCGACTTGTCGGTCATGCGCCGGCCGTTGCGGCCGCCTTCGCCGACATCGAGGTGTGTCAGCGAGAGCTTTGCGATGGCCTTGATGGCGGGCGTCTTCACTGCCTCGCAGTCCACCACGCCGAGCTCGCGCAGGGTCGTCCAGCCCTCGAGGCTCGCGGTGAGCCCCTTGGGGGTGATGACGTGCGGGGGGCTGGCCAGCGGCTGCCCGAGGGAGAGCGCCTGCAGCGTCGGTGACGTCCGGAGGACGGCGAGGTGCGCGTCGGACATCCACTGATCGTTGTCTCGGACGTCGACCGCGCGGAGCCGCGGCATCGACACCAGCGACCGTAGCGCCTCGGGTGCGAGGCTCCACCCGTTCGACAGGTGCACAATCTCCAGCGAGGCTGACGTGGCGAGCTCCGCCAGCGCGGCCTCGGCCTCCTCGCCTTCCGAGAACCCCTCGAGTGAGACGAAGCGGAGCCTGGACGCGCGAGCCAGCGGCCGCAGCCCCTCCACGGTCAATGGCTTGCCCGGGGTCTGCATCGCGAAGTCGACCGCGACCGCTTCGAGGTGGGGGAGGTGCTCGAGTCCGTCGAGCGAGCGGGCCGGATGGTCGTGGCCCGGGTCGACACGAAGTCGGAGCATGCGAAGAGACGGTAGGTCAGCGAGCGCTCCAAGCCCCACCCTCCAGTCAAACAGCGCAAGCGTCGTCACCTGCTTCAGGCGCGACAGCTCGGCCACGCGCGTCTCGGTCAGGGGCTCGTGGAGTTGGACGAACGGGACGTCGGGGATCGGGTCAGCTGCTCGGACATCTCCCGTGGAGGAGAGCGCGTAGGGGATGAACATCCGCGTGAGCTCGGTATGTGCGCTCGACGTTCGGTACAGCATGGGGCCTCATAACACCGCAAGCGCCGGCGCCATAATGGCCGTCGATCGGGACCGACACTGTCTCCGAGCCGGAGGCCGATGAACTCGAACCCCAGGCGGGCTTCGTAGCGGGGACGACGACCGACGAAGAGGACGGACGCGATAGTCTGTACTCCCGACCTCGCAGTCGGCGCTTCGCTCGGGGGTGATCGGCCGATGGCGATGGTCTCGACGTCCTGTCGCGCGCGCGCGAGCAGGGGCATTGATGACGATCACGACCGACCCCGAGCAACAGCGGGACCGGGGGAGGCCGGCGACGACGACGAGCCCATCGGGTCGGGCCGCCCCCCACACAGATCCGAGGGAGCAGAATTACGGCGCTCGGCTCCTACTTCGGGTGTCGGCGGCGACGCGCTCGTCAGGCCAAGGATGAAGGACCGTCTCGCCTCGCACGCGGAGTGGGTGCCGAAGTTCTACATGGCGATGCGTGAGCACTACGTGACCGTGACGAGCGGCTCGTAGCAGACTGGCTGTGAGCGAGTCAGCGGCCCGCCAACGAGCCACCGTGGGTGGCTCGCTAGCGGACCGTCGAGCACCGACATCAACCGGTGCTGGTCTGCGGACCCCGAGCGGGCTCGTCGAGCTCGTTGATCTCCGCCTCACTCAACAGCCGCGAGCTAATCACGAACCGAATCCCGCTTGGGGCCTCGAGCGAGAAGCCAGAGCCGCGCCCCTCGACGACGTCGAGGGTCAGGTGGGTGTGCTTCCACGGCTCGTACTGCTTGCCGCCGATGTACCAGGCAGTCCCGCAGACGTGACCGAGCAGCACGTCACGCTGACCGATCATGAACTCGCCGAGCGGGTAGCACATCGGCGCGCTGCCATCACAGCAGCCACCGCTTTGATGTAACAACAGCGGCCCGTGCTCGGCTTGCAGCCGGCCCAACCACACGGCTGCGGCCGGCGTGACGCTCACGCGCGAGGGGCTGGCGCCATCGCTGACACCGTTACCGTCAACATCGTTCATGGCGGCCTAGAAGAACCCCATCGGGTTCTCGTCGTAGCTCACCAGCAGGTTTTTGACGTTCTGATAGTGCCCGAGCATCATCTTATGGTTCTCGCGTCCGACACCGGATTGTTTGTAGCCCCCAAAGGCCGCATGCGCGGGGTAGAGGTGGTAGCAATTGGTCCACACCCGCCCGGCCTCGATCGCGCGACCGGCCCTGAATGCGGTGTGCATGTTGCGGGTCCAGACCCCGGCGCCGAGCCCATAGAGGGTGTCGTTGGCGATCTTGATGGCGTCGTCGTAGTCCTCGAAGCTGGTACACGAGACGACCGGACCAAAGATCTCCTCTTGGAAGACACGCATGGCGTTGTCACCAGAGAAGATCGTGGGCTGCATGTACCAGCCCTTGGCGAGCGGTCCGCCGAGCTCGGCCCGGGCACCACCGAGCAGCACCTTGGCGCCCTCCTGCTTGCCGATCTCGACGTAGCGCAGGATCTTCTCGAGTTGATCGTTGGACGCCTGCGCGCCGACGGTGGTCGCGGTGTCGAGCGGGTTGCCGGGCTGCGACTTTTGCTTGGCGCGCTCGACCGCCATCTCCATGAATTGCGAGAAGATGCTCGCTTGGATCAGCGCGCGCGACGGGCACGTGCAGACCTCACCCTGGTTGAGCGCAAACAAGCCAAAACCCTCGAGGCTCTTTTGCCGAAACGCGTCATCCTGGTCGAGCACGTCCGCGAAGAACAGGTTGGGGCTCTTGCCGCCGAGCTCGAGCGTGACCGGGATGATGTTCTCCGACGCGTACTGCATGATCAGCCGGCCGGTGGTGGTCTCGCCCGTGAACGCGATCTTGGCCACGCGGTCGCTCGACGCGAGCGGCTTGCCGGCCTCGAAGCCAAACCCCTGGACAATATTGAGCACACCTGGGGGCAGCAGATCTCCGATCAGCTCCATCAATACGCAGATGCTGGCGGGGGTCTGCTCGGCGGGCTTGAGGACCACGGCGTTGCCGGCCGCGAGCGCGGGCGCTAGCTTCCACACGGCCATCAAGATCGGGAAGTTCCAGGGGATGATCTGGCCGACGACGCCGAGCGGCTCATGCAGGTGATACGCGACGGTGTTGGCGTCGATCTCGGCCATCGAGCCCTCTTGCGCACGGATACACCCGGCGAAGTAGCGGAAGTGGTCGATTGCGAGGGGCAGATCCGCGGCCAGGGTCTCGCGCACGGGCTTGCCGTTGTCCCACGCCTCGGCAACGGCGAGCATCTCGATGTTGGCCTCCATGCGATCGGCGATCTTGTTGAGGATCAGCGCTCGCTCAGCCACGCTGGTCTTGCCCCACGCGGACTTGGCCGCATGCGCAGCGTCGAGCGCGAGCTCGATGTCCTCGGCGCTCGAGCGGGCGATCTCGCAGAAGGACTCGCCCGTGACCGGCGATGGGTTCTCGAAGTACTGGCCCTTGCGTGGCTCGGTCCACTTGCCGCCGATGTAGTTGAGGTAGCGTGACGCGAACTTGACGTTGGCGCCGTCGGTGTTGGGGAATTTGTAGATCGTCATCGGGTTCCTATCGGTGACAGGATGATTGCCCAGATCGCGACCGGCTTGGGCCGAGTCGCTTGGCCCAGGCGGTGCGATGGCCAAGCGCTGCCCCGGACCGGCTTCGATGACGCCGCTGGCTCACTTCGCCCTGGGCCAGTGTTCAGCGCTGCCGTTGGCCTGTTTGGGGACCAAGCCGCGCGGCCGGGATGGAGCGACGGATGCGCGAGCCTGGCTCTGCGGCCCTGGGCTGCGCCAACCTCCGGAGCCGAGATGGGCGCGGGGAAAGGGGGACACGCGGCGTCTGATCTCGCTAGCATCTGGGCCACGGCTGCGAGGCCGGAGGTTCGGCCGTCGCCGAGCGGCGCGTCTCGTCGGGCGAGCTCACGATGGTCGACCGCACGCCAAGCTTCCGCTCTTCGTTTCGCGCCATGCGTCAGCACGACGCGATGGACTGCGGGCCGACTTGCCTGCGGATGATCGCCCGGCACTACGGCTGCGACTGGTCGCTGGGGACCCTGCGCGAGCGCTGTGACATCGCCCGAGACGGGGTCTCGCTCGACGGTGTGGCCGCGGCGGCCGAGTCGATCGGCCTGCGCAGCCTCGCGGTCATGGCGAGCTACGACCAGCTCGCGAGCGCGCTGCCGCTGCCGTGCATCCTCCACTGGAATCAAAACCACTTCGTGGTCGTGGTGGCGGCCGACGAGCGACGCGTCCGCGTGGCCGACCCGGCCGCAGGCCTGGTGATTCTCTCGCGCGAGGAGGTCCTGCGCCGCTGGACCGCGGGCGAGGGCCAGGGCGTCGCGCTGGTGCTCGAGCCAACGCCCGCGTTCTTCACCCACGAAGGCGAGCAGCACGCGACCCGCGGGTTCGCCTCGCGCTGGCCCTACTTTCGCCCCTACCGTCGGCTGATCGTCCAGCTGATGCTCGGGATGAGCGTCGCCAGCTTGCTCGGCCTGGTGTTCCCGTTCTTGACCCAAGCGCTGGTCGACGTCGGCATCGGGACCCGCGACATCGGCTTCGTCTACGCGGTGCTCCTCGCCCAGCTGATGTTGTTCGCCGGGCGCACCGCGATCGAGATGATCCGCGCGTGGATCCTGCTCCACGTCGGCCAGCGCGTGTTCATCGCGATGCTGACCGGCTTCCTCGCCCAGCTGCTGCGGCTGCCGATGAGCTTCTTCGACACCCGCACGCTCGGCGACGTGCTCCAGCGGGTCGCCGACCACGATCGCGTCGAGACCTTCCTGACCGCGGGTCCGCTCGAGATCCTGTTCTCGTTCGTCAACGTCGCGGTGCTCTCGGTCGTGATCGCCATCTATAGCCCGACGGTGCTCGCGGTCTTCCTGATCGGGACCGCGCTCGCGGCCGGTTGGATCGTCGCGCTGATGGGCCGGCGCCAGCGCCTCGATCAGGAGCACTTCGAGCACCGCACCGCCAGCCAAAACGCGCTCGTCGAGCTCGTCGAGGGCATCTCCGAGCTGAAGCTCAACGACTGCGAGCGACGCAAGCGCTGGGACTGGGAGAGGATCCAGGTCCGCCTGTTTCGCGTCAACAAGCGCCGGCTCGCGCTCGAGCAGGTGCAGAGCGCGGGCAGCATGGCGATCAACGAGACCAAGAACATCTTCATCACGTTCATCGCCGCGCGCGAGGTCATCGCGGGCGAGATGACCCTCGGCATGATGCTCGCGCTGTCATGGGTCGTCGGTCAGGTCGCCCGCCCGCTCGAGCGCATGCTGGCCTTCGTGTCCGCGGCCCAGGACGCCAAGTTCAGCATCGATCGCCTCGACGAGATCCACGAGTTCCCCGCGGAGCAGCCGGCGGATCGCCCGGCGCTGCGCGAGCTCGGCAGCGCGCGCTCGCTGGTGGCCGAGGGCGTGTCGTTTCGCTACCCCGGCAGCTCGCGCTGGGTCCTGCACGATGTCGACCTCGAGATCCCTGCCGGCAAGACCACCGCGCTGGTCGGCGCGAGCGGCAGCGGCAAGACTACGCTGCTCAAGCTGCTGCTCGGGTTCTATACCGTCGAAGAAGGCCAGCTGACGGTTGGTTCCCTGGCCCTCGACAACCTCGATCGCGGGTTTTGGCGCCGGCAGTGTGGCGTGGTCATGCAAGATGGTCACATCTTCGCGGACACCATCGCCGGCAACGTCGCCGTCGGCTTCGAGGTCGTCGACGTTCCGCGCCTGCTCGACGCGCTCGAGACCGCCAACTTGCGCGAGTTCGTCGAGAGCCTGCCGCTGGCGTGGAAGACCCGGATCGGCAGCGACGGCGTCGGGCTCAGCCAGGGCCAGCGCCAGCGGATCCTGATCGCGCGGGCGGTCTACGCCGATCCCGAGTTCTTGTTCTTCGACGAGGCGACCTCGGCCCTCGACGCGACCAACGAGCGCCAGATCATGGATCGCCTGCGCGAGTTTCAGCGCGGGCGGACCTCTCTGGTTATCGCCCACCGGCTCAGCACCGTGCGCGACGCCGACCAGATCATCGTCCTCGACCGCGGCAAGGTCGTCGAGCGTGGCACTCACGAGCAGCTCACGGCGCTCGCGGGCACCTACTACCAGCTGGTCAAAAACCAGCTCGAGCTCGGGAGCTGAGATGGCGGACGAGAGCCAGGGTGAGACCTCGGAGCGCACGCGCGAGCGGATCGGTGGGGCGGCGTTCGAGGACTTCATCGGCACCGTCCCCGGGGCGGTGCTGCGCTGGGGCAACACGGTGCTGCTCGCCGTGTTCCTCGCCCTGGTCGTCGCCGCGTGGTTGCTCGAGTATCCCGACGTTGTCGCGGCCCCGGTCACGGTCACGAGCCAGACCCCGCCCGCACCCGTGGTCGCGCGGACCAGCGGACGGCTCGCGCAGCTGTGGGTCGAAGACGGCGAGCTCGTCCAGCGCGGGCAGTGGCTGGCGGTGATCGACAACCCGGCGCGGAGTGAAGATCTCCGCGTCGTCGCCGAGCTGCTCGAGGCCCTCGCCGATCAGCTCGAGGCGCCCGAGCGCTTCGACGCCGCCGCCCACTCGCTCGGCGCCCCGCTCGAGCTCGGCGAGCTCGACGTCGAGTACGCCGAGCTCGTGTCCGCCTGGCTCGAGCTGCGCGCGTTCGTCGACGACCCCTACTTCGACGACAGCGACGCGGGCCTGGTCGATCAGCTCGACACCAGCGACGCGCTCGCGGGCCGGATCCGGCGGCAGCGTGGGGCCCTGGTCGAGGACCTCGAGCAGGCCCGACGCGAGGCCAAAGCCGCGACCCGGCTGGCGGAGGAGGGCGTGGTCGCGAGCCGTGAGGTCGAGGCCGCCGAGGCGACCGTGCGCGCGCGCGAGCGAGCGCTCGAGGCCGCCGACGTCGAGATCCTGCGCAGCAAGATCGATCAGGTCGGCTTTGGTCGCAACCGCGCCGAGCTCGGCTTTCACCTCCGCGACCGTCGCCGCGCGCTGATCCGCGAGGTCCACGACAGCTACGCGAACCTGGCCCGGGCTCACGAGCGCTGGCGTCGCGCCTATCTGCTGGTCGCGCCGACGGCGGGCCGGGTCAGCCTCGCGCGGATCTGGGCCACCCAGCAGTGGGTCAGCGCCGACGAAGCGGTGATCAACGTATTGCCCGAGGCCGAGACCCTCGTCGGCCGCGCGACCATGCCTCAGCTCAACTCCGGCAAGGTCGCTGTTGGTCAGCGCGTGTTGCTCAAGCTCGACGGCTATCCCTACCGCGAGCACGGCGTGGTCGAGGGGCGGGTCGGCTCGGTCTCTGCGGTCGCCAGCGAGGGGGTCTACCTCGTCAACGTGGAGCTGCCCGATGGGCTGCGTACGACGCACGGGCAGACGCTCGAGCTGCGCCACGGGATGGGCGGGACGGCCGAGATCGTGACCGCGGAGCGACGCCTGCTCGAGCGCATGTTCATCCAGCTCTACGGCCTGGTGCGATCGGGTTGAGCTTGTGCTCGCGCCGGTGATCAAGAACCGCTCGACGGTTGTGAGACGATCGCTCACGCGAGCAGCTGGTCGAGGGTTCGTGCGGCTGTGCGCGCGCGGTCGAGCTCTCGAAAGCGCTCGCGCAGCGCCTCGACCCGCTCGTCGAACTCGCCGGCTCGGACCCGCCGCAGCGCGGACCCAAGCTGCTCGACCTGGCCGCGCAGATCGAGCCCGAGACCGTGATACGCGACGCGCCTCGCGTTGTCCGGTTGATCGCGCACAAACGGGGTGACGATCGGCGCGAGGCGCCCGGCGATCGCGTCGCGGATGCCCCCGAGCCCGCCGTGGATGACGGTCGCCCGGGCGCTGCGCATGAGCTCGCGCTGGGCGAACCACTGCCGAAGCTCGACGTTGGGGGGGACCTCGCCCGGCGGCGCGCCGGTGACCAAGAACCGCGTGGACGGGTTGGCCCGGGCCTCGTCGAGCAGCGCGTGCAGCAGCGCTCGGGCAGGCGCCGTCTCGCGGACCCGCGTCGAGCCCAGCGAGACGTACACGGTCTCGGTCTCACCGCGCTCCGCAAGCTGCTTGGCCGCGTCGTAGTCGCGCAGGCACGGTCCGACGTAGTGCGCATGGGCGTCGGTGTAGACCAGCTCGGGCAGCTCGAACTCGCGGGCGCACAGGATCAACGCTGGCCAGCGCGCGAGCGCGGCCTCGAGGTCGTCGGGGGTCAGCTGCAGCAGCTCGATGATCCGCCGCTGCAGGGCCGCCGGCTGCAGCTCGAGGTGCATCTTTGCGAGTGGCCCCGGCTCGGAGCCCATCATGGGCAACGCGAAGATCGCCGGTGCCCCGACCAGCTCGGCGGCGATCGCCGTCTCGAGCCCGAGGAAGGGGTTGGCGATCAGCGCGTCGAGCCGAAGCTGGCGCAGCTGGTCGCGCAGGCCAGGGTCGAGCAGACGCTCGAGGTGGGCGTCGAAGCCCCAGTAGCAAGGAAAGTCGAGCGGGGCCTGTTGCCGAATGGCGCGAATGGTCGCGGCTTCGTAGACACCGTCGAGGACCGACACGTAAGCCGACCGCAAGCTCGGGGGCAGGAGCTGGATGCTCTGCGCCAAACCGATGAACACGACCTCGTGGCCGTGCTCCATCAACTGAAGCCCCAGATCCACGAATGGGATCGTGTGGCCGGCCTCGGTGTCGATGATCAGCCCGATGCGCCGCATTGTCACACTTATACCCTCGTCCCGATCCACGCAGAGCGCGAGGTCGGACCTGCCGCGTGATAGGATGGTCGCGTGAGTGGAGCCGTCGACGCGATCTTTGTGTTCCCGCCGCCCGCGTTGACTTCGCTAGCCTGGCCATACCCGGCGCCGCATCACCTCAGCACCTTCGCCAAGGCCCGCGGGTTTCGGGCGGACGTCCTCGACCTCAACCGCGAGGCCGCGCACGCCTATCTCGACAGCCCGCAGTTCGCCGCGCGCCGAGCCCGGGCGCACGCGACCATTGAGAGGCTTGGTGAGAGGCTTGGTGAGAGACTTGGTGAGCACCACGGCGAGCACCACGGCGAACAAGTTGGCGAGCACGTCGGCGGCAGGGCGAGCCTCGACGAGGATCCGCGCGCGAGCTACCGCCGGGCGGTGTTCGACGCGATGCGCGGTGACTACTTCGCGAGCGCCGACGGCCGCCAGGCGCTGCTCGACGGCTCGCGCGAGACCGACTTCGAGTGGCTGCTCAGCGAGGTGTTCCTCTACCAGGGGCGAGACCTCGCCGCGCCGACCCTCGCCCAGCTGCGGGCCAGCCTCGCCGCCGGGGTCGGGGCCGATCTGCTGGCGATCATCGGCCCGCTGTTGCAGCGCGCGGTGGTTGACCCGCGCCCGCGCCTGGTCGGGTTCTCGATCCCGTTCTCGGCCCAGCTGCTGCCGGCGCTGCTGATCGCCCGCGCGCTCGCCGAGCAGCTGCCCGACACCCACCTGTGCTTCGGGGGTCCGGTCGTCTCGCTGCTCGATCAGCGCTTCGTCGAGGGGCTGCTCGGGTTCGAGTTCCTCGACAGCGTCGTGATCAACGAGGGCGAGCGCGTGGTCTGCCAGATGCTCGAGCGGCTCCGCGTCGACGAGCGCGAGATGGCCGGGATCGACAACGTCGTGCACCGTGGCCCGGCCGGGGTCGAGCTGCGCCGATCGCCGCGCTCGGCCGCGCTGCGCCTGCGCAAAGAGGACCACTTTCGCTATGAGCTGCCCGCCGACCAGCGCGAGTCGACGGTGCTCTCGGTCCTCCACAGCAAGGGCTGCTACTGGGGAAAGTGCACGTTCTGCGACTACATCAACCTCAGCGACGATCCGCGCTATCGCCCGCGCAGCAGCGACGACGTCGCCGACGACCTCGCGTATTTTCGTGATCGGGGCTTTCGCCAGTTCGACCTGATCACCGACGCGCTCCCGCCCCGCCACGCGGCCGAGCTCGGCGCCGCGCTCGGCGAGCGCGGGATCGAAGACATCTCGATCTGGTGCTACGCGTACATCGACGAGCGCTTCACCCTCGAGGTCCTGCGCACGATGATCCGCAGCGCCAAGTGGGCGCTGACGATCGGGATGGAGAGCGCCAACGATCGCCTGCTCGACTACATCGCCAAGGGCTACCGGCGCGCCGACATCGAGCGCTTCTTTGCGACCGTGCGCGAGCTCGACGCGGGCGATCGCCTGCAGCTCGTGGTCAACGTCATCATCGACATTCCCACGACGACGCTCGCCGAGGCCGAAGAGGTGCTCGCGTTTTGTAGCCGCTACACCGACGTGGTCAGCTACTTCAACGTCTCGTACTTCACGCTGACGAGCTCGTCCGAGATGGGCCGCGAGCCGGCGCGCTTCGGGCTCACGATCCTCTACGATCGCAGCCCGACCAGCGACAACGACTCGGCCTCGCACCAACAGGTGAACACCGTCGCGTTCACGGCGGCCGGGGGTTTTGGGACCGAGGATCGGGCTCGCCTGACCCGCGGCTACGGCCAGCTCAACGACGAGATCCGCCGTCGTCGGCAGCTCGGCGGCTGGTACGGCCGGATCCTCGCGGGCGACGTGCCCGCGAGCGCCCGGGTGCGCTTTCATCCGCGCGAGGCCTACGAGGTCCACCCGCTGCCCGCGTCGGTCGGGCGCGGCTGCCTGCTGTGGATCCGCGGTCAGGCCAGCGCCAAGCAGGTCAGCGAAGGGTTCGCGGCGATCTACGCCGCGCTCGCTGGGCGCGAGCTGAGCTTGACCGAGCTCGACGCTGCGCTCGCCGAGCTCGTCGATGACAGCGTCGACGCCCTCGGGGTCGTCCAGCAATGCTGCCGGGCGGGTCTCGTCGCCAGCGTCGAGGGCAGCGTCGACACGGCAATTTTTCTCGGACCCAACGAAGAGCCTCACCCGCGTGCCTGAGCGCGAGCCGTCATGACTTCAGCGCCCTTCCTCCGCGTCGCGTCGGTCGAGTTCAACCTCACCGAGCACTGCAACCTCAGCTGCTATGGCTGCGACCACGCCTCGCCGCTGATGGCCAAGGCGTTCCTGGACCACGCCAGCTTCTGCCGCGATCTCGACGCGCTCGCCGGGGTCATGCGGACCCACGAGCTCAAGCTGCTCGGCGGCGAGCCGCTGCTGCACCCAGACCTGCTCGAGTTCATCGCCACCGCCAAGGCCTCGCCGATCGCCGAGTGCGTGACGGTGGTGACCAACGGGGTGCTGCTCGACCGCGTCCCCGAGCCGTTTTGGGCCTTGATCGATCGGCTGTGGTGGAGCGTGTATCCGGGCGTCAAGTATCGGATGAGCCGGGCGCAGGTCGAGGCCCGGGCCGAGGCCCACGGCTTCGAGCTGTTCGTCAAGGACACCCCGAACATGCGGGTCACGCTGCTCAATCACGCGATCGACGACGACGCGAGCGTGCAGATGATCTACGACAATTGCCCCCAGACCCACGAGTGGTCGTGCCACACGGTCCACGCCGGGCGCTACTACAAGTGCTCACCCGCGCCGTGGATGCAGCCACGCCTGCGCCGATCTGGCGTCGAGTTCGACAACCGCGAGGCCGACTCGATCCCGCTCCACGCCAACCCCAGGCTGCGCGAGCAGCTCGAGGCCTACCTGCGCTCGCCCAAGCCGCTGCAGGCGTGCCGCTATTGCCTGTCAAACTTCGGCCGCGAGGTCCCCGGTCGCCAGCTCAACAAGAAGGGCCTGAGGCTGTGGGTCGAGGAGGACCACCGCGACTGGCTCGATCTCGTCCACCCCGAGTTCATCACGACGGAGTAGGATCTCGCCGCAGCGCGTGGGCCAGGGCCCGCCACTGGGTCTCGCCGTAGCGCTTGTCCCACGCGAGCGGCCAGCTCGCGAGCCGCGACTTGGCGGCGTCGAGCAGCTGCGCGCGCGCAGCCAGGTCCGCGCGGCGATCGGCGAGCAGGGCCTGGAGCAGCCACGGCTCGGCGACCCAGGGGTTGTGCTCGGCGCAGCGAATCAGCGCGGACTGGGCCGCGTCGGCGTCGCGCTGGAGGACCTGGATCGCGACGCGGTAGGCCTCGATCGCCGCGCGCTCGTCGGTCTCGGACAGCCGCGCTGTGCCGCGATCGAAGATCGGCAGCGCGGGGCTGAGCCACGGCGTCGCCAATTGGGTCCAGCGCGAGGCCCGGGCCATCCACGCGCTCGGCATGCCGTCGTCGCCACCGGACTGCTCGGCGAGGTTGGCGATCTCGATCAGCAGCAGCGCGACGACGACCCGGGTCGGGACCCACGCACGCTCGCCCGTGTGGCGGTTGCGGACCGGCGTGGCGGCTGCGGGCAGCTCGTCGAGCGCGTCGAGATCGTCGTGGAGGGCGGGGCGATCGATCGTGCAAAACAAGTGGACCAGCGTCGTCGCTTCGAGGCCGATGGCGCGGGCGAGGGCGCGCTGCTCCCACGGTCGGTAGAGCGCGCGCTCGTAGTAGCTGGTCGCGAGGCAGCTGTGAAACAGGCCCGCGCGACAGACGATCCGCGGCTGTCGCCAATGAACCAGCGCGCGCCAGGTGCCCTCGAGGTGGGCGCGGAAGCTTCCGGTCGCGTGGTCGAGATCGTCGGCGTGGCGGACGACCAGCTCGCGCAGCATCGCGGGCACGTCCGGGTCGAGGCGCTCGAGCGGATCTCGGTGATCGGGGCCCGCGAGCGCGAGCTCGAGCGCCTGCAGCCGCGGCGAGAGTTCGGCCCAGGCCAGGCTCGGCTCGACGCTCGCGGACCGGGTGGACGCGGCGTGAGTCGTTGGATCGGTCGCCGCGCGGGCCGGGCGGCAGCTGCAGGCGATGTGGTGACGCTGGCGCTCACCGGTCCACGCGAGCTCGATGACGGTCTCGTCGGACTCGCGGGCCCGGCCCTCGAGCTCGCGCACGGCGAGCGCCGCCGCGGCGCAGGCGACCATCTGCGCCGCGGCGCTGTCGTCGAGGGTGTGGGTGTGCAGCTGCGGCAGCAGCTCGGGGGCGAGCTGCGCGGGGCTCGGCAGCAGCGCGCTGCGACTGCACGCCAGGCACCCGCGCGAGCCAGGGAACACGCGCGGGCCAAAGCTCAAGGCCTGGGCGCCGACGGTGAGGAACACCAGCGGCGAGCTCCCGCGGGCGGCCGCGCGCTCGATCGCAAGCAGGCGCTCGTGAGACGCACCCTCGAGGCAGCAAAACACCAGGTCGACGTCGAGCTCGAGGCTCGCTGGTTCGGGCTCCGCGTCGGGGCTGGTCAGCACCCGAGCGCCCGCGCGGGCGAGCTCGTCAGCCACGCAGCGGGCGAGCCGTCCGTCACCGAGCACGGCGACGCGAGCGGCGTGCAGGACCCCGCGGCGAGCCCCAACCCAGGGCGCGCTGCCCTCGGCGTGCTGCTTGGCCGACACCTCGAACACCGCTCGCAGATCGGGGTCGAGCTCGGCTTCGGGTCGTCGCAGCGCCCGCCGCAGCGCGTCGGCCGATACCCCTTCGACGACGAGCACGCGATCGTCGAAGACGAGGTAGCAGACCCCGTCAATGGAGCAGACTTGCAAGGTGGGATCGAGCATGTGCCGACGACGAGAGTCGACCGAGAGTAGCGGAGAAGCACCGATCGTCGTCGTCGAGTTTGACTCTCCCGACTCGATGCTCGATCATCCGATCAGCTGGCATGCGAGCGTTTCGTGAAACCCGCGCGGTCTCGATCCTCGACATCGAGCAAGCTGGCGAGCGACACGAAGCGTTCGCCGTCGCGGGCGAGCCCTACGTCGTCGAGGTCTCGCGCCGCGACAAAGCGGCGCTGGAATTCGCCCACCTCGAGGCCTGGCTGCGTGACTGGCGAGAAGAGTGCTGGGTCAGCCCGAGCGGCGCCTTCTTGTACCTCAACGACGCGCGCCTCGATCCCCACCGCGCGCCGTCGGAGCGCTCGCAGCCCGAGGGTCGCTACCACTCGTTCGTGCTCCCGCTGCCCGAGATCATCGATCGGATCACCAACCCGGGCGCGCGGGCGCCCCTCGTCGCGGCCGGTGAGGTCGTCTATTGGTATTGCGGTCGGGTCCACGCTGAGCTCCGCGCCCAGCTCGGGTCACTGCCCGCGCCAATGGACGGCTGCGAAGATCAGGGCGCTTGGCTGTCGCAAGCCGGCGCGATCACGACGCTGCACTACGACCAGACCCCGGGTTTCCTGGTCCAGCTCCAGGGTCGCAAGCGGGTCGTGCTCGCGCCGATCACCGCCGATCTCTACCCCTTCCCGGTCACCGACTGGCGCACGCGCAGCTCCCAGGTCATCGACCTGCCGGGCGTCGACCTCGAGCAGTATCCCAACTTCGCGCGCTCGCACTGCTGGGAGGTCGAGCTCGAGCCGGGGCAGGTGCTGTTCGTGCCCAACCCGATCTGGCACTGGGTCGAGAGCCTCGAGGCCTCGCTCAGCCTCACGCTCAAGCAGCGGGCGCCCGCGCTGGCGGCGACGTGGCGGAGCATCGAGTATGCGTTTGGCGACGAGGCGTACCTGCGCCAGCTATCGGCCCCGCAGCGCGCCGCGGTCCTGGCGATCTTCGAGCGCGACTACCTCGGATCGCTGCGATGAGCACCCGCGGCGTGTTCGGGGTCGATCCCGCCGCCCCCGGCTGGCCGACGCAGGTCGTTCGCGCCGACTGCCAAGACGACCCCATGTTCGCCGAGCTCGCCGCGCTGCTGCCCGACGTCGAGGCCGTGTGTGCGTTGTTCGAGCGCCAGACTCCCGCCGCGCGCGTGTCGGTCTGGCACACCGACGGCCAGCGGATGCAGGGCGCACAAAAGCTCGAGCCGCGGGCTGCCCTCGCTGCCCACCGCGCTGGCGCGACGCTGTATTTCCACGAATGTCACCGAGTCATTCCCGCGCTCGGGCGATATCTCAACTGCGTCCGCGAGGCCGTCGGGGACTTCATGCCCTCGGCGTCACGGGTCGAGATCTTCGCGGGTGTGCGAGGCTCCGGGGCACATCTGCACTTTGATCGTGACTGCGGCCTCAACGTGCAACTGCACGGCGAGAAGCGCTGGCAGATCCACCCGCCAACGAACACCAACGTGATCGAGTGGCGCGACCCTGTCTGGCAGCGCTTCGCGTGGCGACCCGACGGGACCGCGCGGGATCCCCAGGTCGAGCCGAGTCCCACGCTCGGACCGTCCGACGCCGTCGAGACCGTGGTCGCCGGCCAGTCCCTGTGGCTCCCGCGCGGCCTGTGGCACACCACCCAGGTCAGCTCGGAGCGCAGCCTCGCGCTCGTGTTCGTGATCAGCCCGGCGAGCTTGGCCGCCCGGCTCTCGTCGCTGATCGAGTGGGAGATCGTTCGCGACCCGCGACTGCGGGAGCTGTGCTTTGCGAGCCTTGCGCACGCTTCGCTCGCCGATCTCCGCGCCCTCGGTCCAAGGATCGCACAGCTGATCACTTGTCTCGCGGTCGACCAACTGGTGTATGGGCCGTTCCCCGATGCGCTGGCGGGGTCGTGGGCGCTTCACGAAGACGTAACATTGAGCGTGGACTCTGATGGTAGGTTCCACATCCGTAGTGGCGGCGATCATATGAGCTATTCAATCGGTTCCGCCATTGAGGACTTGCCGTGGTTTGATCGCCTGCTCGAGCGCCTGACACAAACCCAGTCGTCAGGTCCGGCCCCGGTCGGCGCGCTGCTCTGGGACTGTCCCGATTCGCTCTGGCCCTGGCTCGAGGACTTGTTCGCGGCCCTGTCCGAGGCCGGGGTCCTCGAGCGGGTCCAAGGCGAGGTCTGAGACGAGAAATGCCTTGCGCGCTAGTTTGGCAGTCGAGTAGCCTGCAAATCGAAATTGCCCAGATAGCAGGCACGAGGATAGAGGGAACGAAAATGACGAACGACAACAAGCCCAAACGCAAGCTGAACATCAAAGACCTCGAGATCCGTGAGCTCGATCGCGAGACCATGGAGAAGCTAAAGGGCGGTAAGGTCGAGGCCGGTTGGTCGCGCTCTGGCAACCACGGCTCCGTGGGCGTCGACCGCTAGCCTGGGGTGCTCACTTGCCGAGGTCTGCGCCCCCAGGGAACCCAGTGAGCCCAATGGGTTTCCACGGGCTCGCAGGCCGGCGCTCCGCTTCGATTGACGAGCCTCATCCAATCCATTGGGCATTCGGATGAGGCTCGAGCTCAATTCTAACCGTCGCGTCAAAGTCCAGCGCGTGGCGGGATCCGTGATCGCCGTGATCGACGACACCTTCGTCGATATCGAGCAGGTCCGCGAGGCCGCGCTCGAGCACGGCTACACGATCCCGGACTCGGGCTACCCTGGGTTG
Organism: Enhygromyxa salina; assembly: GCF_000737335.2. GTDB lineage: Bacteria > Myxococcota_A > Polyangia > Nannocystales > Nannocystaceae > Plesiocystis > Plesiocystis salina_C. The sequence continues at coordinate 64,243 of NZ_JMCC02000004.1, forward strand.
CGCGCGCGCGTGTCTCCGATCGGGGGCCGGGCCTTCGTCGAGCTGCTCGCGCGGGTGATCCTCGATCAGCTGTGGCCCGAGGGCTACCCGAAGGCGATCGATCTCGACGTGATTGCTGCGGACTTCTACGCGTCGGCGCTCGGCCTGCGCGAGCGTCCGCCAGACCTGATCGATCAGCACGCGGATCACGACGTGTGGCTGGCGGCCGTCACCTATTTGTCGGACACCGACCACGATGACGAGGGCACGGCGTTTTGGCGCCACCGAGCGACCGGGCTCACCTGCTGGATGAGCGACAAGGATCCGGTCGAGCTGCTGTGGTTACAGGAGCTGCTCGGGTTGGAGTTCCTCGCGCAGCTGCCGGCCGCGATCGAGGCCTTGCCGCGACCCGACCTTCAGCAGTTGCGCGCGGAGATCTGGCGGCAGCGGGTCGGCGCTGCGGTTGCTGCCGACGCCTGGGAGCAGCTGGCCCTCGTGCGCCAACGCTGCAATCGCACGGTCGTGTACCCCGGCTGGCAATTCCACTCGGCGATCAGTCGCGCGGTGGTGCCAGCGCCGAGCCGTCGAGAGCAACTGCGCTTGTCGCTCGGCACCTTCATGACGGTCCCCTTCGCGTTCGCCAACAAGCCCAGCTATCGGCGCGAGGTCTACCCCACGGCCGCCGAGCTTGGGCTGCCCGAATGAGCGAGCAAGATGGATCTTGATCCAACCGAGCCGCTGCGGATCTCTCGCTTCACCACGGTGACATGGGAGGCCGGCGAGCTGGTCGTCCGCAACCTTCGCTCGGGCAGGGCGCTGGTCTGTGACGACGCCGCGCTCGTGCAAGTGCTGCATTGGTTTCGCGTGCCCACGAGCCCCGCACAGGTCGACGCTCGCGGCGGCGCGCGTGAGCTCGGGGTCGACGTGATCGCGGCCTGTCGGACGCTCGCGGCGGCGGGGATCTTGGTCCGACCCGAGCAGGAGTCACGGCCGCCCGATGTCCACGGCCCTCTCGATCCGTCGAGCTACTGGGCCGCGCCCGAGCTCGCGCTGCAGCAGTACAGTCGAGAGTGTCGGCCCCAGACCCTCGCGCGCTATCGCTTCGAAGGTCTGACGCGCTCCGAGCCTCACGCCAAGCCACCCATGAGCGGGACCGGGAGCGGGAACGGGAGCGGGAACGGGAGCGCGACCGCGATCGCGCTTCCGGTCCCCGAGCCCGCGGCCATCGATTTTTGGCAGGTGCTTCTGCGCCGCCGATCGTTCAGTCCGCCGAGCGCGACGATCAGCCTGGACCAGCTCGGCGAGTTCTTTCACTGGACGGCGCGCAGCTGGGACGCACGCGAGCTCGACGACGGCCGCGTCCTCCAGCACCGCCTCTATCCCTCGGCGGGCGGGCTCTACGCTCACGAGATCTATCCGGTCGTGTCGCCGGGCGCGGTCGAGGGGCTCGCGCCCGACGTCTATCACTACTGTCCCCAGCGCCACGCGCTCGAGCCCCTCGGGGCCGAGGCCTCGCTCGTCGCCGAGCTCATCGAGCGCGGTGCCTCGGTCTCGGCCGCAAAGGGCGGCGCCGAGCTGCCGCTGATCGTGTTGCTCGTGACCAGCCGGATCGCGCGGGTCGCCTACAAGTACGATCACATCGCCTACGTCAGCCAGCTCAAGGATGTCGGCTGCCTGTATGCGTACTTTTATCTGGTCGCGACGGCGCTAGGGCTGGCCCCATGTGCCTACGGCGGTGGGTTTGAGACCGAGCTGCTCGCCGGGCTCACGGGCGTCGATCCGCTCAGCGAGCCGATCGTCGGTGAGTTCGGCCTTGGTGGGCTGGATCCGGCGGCGACGCCCGAGCCGCCGTGGCCGATCCTGTCGGCGCCGCGATCGGGGGACGGGTGAGCGCGTCGATGCAGACGCCCGCGCTCGAGTTTGCCGAAGTCCTGGCCGACGACGCTGGTCGCGTGCTGGTCCACGCTGGCGGCCGCCTCCACCAGATCGCGGGGCTGCCAGCCGAGGTCGTCATCGAGCTACTCACCGCGCTGCACAGCGCGGGCTCGCGCGACGCCGCCGTCGAGGCGCTGGCCCACCGCTACGAGCGGGGCGACGTCGAGGTGGTGCTCGACCGGCTGGTCGAGTGCCTCGCTCGTGAGCGTCCTCGCAGCACGCCGGGGCTGGGATCGCTGCGGGTCGCTGGGGTCCGCTCGGGCCGGCTCGGCGCGGAGCTGTTCGCGGAGCTCGGCGCCCACCTCAGGCTCGTGCGCGAGTCCACGGAGCTCGCGTTGCCCGTTCGCGCGGGAGACCGCCCGGAGCTGAGCCTGGTGATCCTCGACGGTTGCCCGCTGCGCGACGCCCTCGCGCTGACCGACGCGCTACTGGCTGCCGAGCGCGAGGCGCTGTTCGTCAGCTGTACCGGTGACGAGGTCGTGCTCGGCCCGCTGATGATCCCCGGGCGCACGCCCTGCCTGATGTGCGGGCTGGCTCGCTACTACTTCCCCGAGCGACCACATGAGGCCGTGGGCTTGCTCGATCAGCTCACGCTCCCGGTCTGGCCCGTCGATGGCGCGCTCGCCCAGCGCCTGACCCTCGTCGGCGCGATCGCGGCGGCCCTCGACGCCTACGCAGACGACCGCGCGCCGGAGCCCGCGACGGCGCTGACGGTCGTCGACCGGCGCGGGCGCGTGCGTCGGCAAGCGATCGGGCCGATGACCCGCTGCCCCCACTGTCGCGGGCTCGCGCGCACGATCTCGACGATCGCAGGCTCGACGATCGCAGGCTCGACCACGGCGACCACCAGCGAGCTCGAGCGCGCCGGAGGCTCGCGCTCGACGGAGGTCGTCGATGTCCTCACGGGCCTGCGCAGCGTCCCGCCGAGCGTCGCGCGAGCGCTCGCCGAGCGTGCGCTGGCCAAGCTCGGAGCCGAGCTCGACATTCGCCACGCCCGCGGGCCAGCGGACTTGATCGCCCGCCACCCGGCGCTCGCCGAGATCGAGTTCGTGAAGGTCTCCGCGACGCTGCCGTTTCGCCGCGACCCCAGGCTGTGCTCGGGCGACGAGCCGCGCGGGCTCGGCAAGGGCTTGAGCGCCGACCAGGCGTGGTGCTCGGCGGTCTACGAGTGGTTCGAGGAGAGCTTCGCCCGCCGCGTGGGTCCCCTCGATCTCGTTCGTGGGCCCGCTGACGCGCTCGGCGTTCCGACCCTCGATCTCGATTTCTTCTGCGCGGGTCAGGTGCCGCAGGTCCAGCCGCGCGGTCGCGTGCCCCGGCCGGCCGACGCGATGCTCGACTGGGTCGAGGCCGTCGACCTCGCTGACTTCGCTGACTTCGCCGACCTCGCCGACCTCGCCGATCATCGGCCGATCTGGCTGCCCGCCGCCAGCGCCCACGGGCTCGCGCGTGCGGACTTCGCCGGCAGTGAATTCGTGCTTCCCGAGCGTGGATCGTCGGGCATCGCCGCCGGCACCGCGTGGAACGAGGCCGTGCTCGAGGGGTTGCTCGAGGTCGTCGAGCACGACGCGAGCTTCGCCGCGGCGGCGACCGGGCTGGGCTTCGCCGCCGTCGAGCTCGACAGCGTCGACGACGTCCACGCGCACGCCGTGCTCGAGGCCCTCGACGCGGCTGGCTACGAGATCCAGCTGCGCGACCTGACCAACGACATCGGTGTCCCCGTGGTCGAGGCCGCCGTGCGGGCGCGCGACGACCACGTGAACTACTGGGCGACCGGGCTCGGCTGTCACCTCTCTCCCGTGCTCGCCCTGCGTCGGGCCTTGACCGAGGCGTTCCAGGGTCTGTGCTACGACGCGATCATCGACCGCGGCGATCCGCTTCGCAGCCGCGGGAGCGTGCTCAACAGCTACGAGCACCGCGCGCGGGTCTGGGGGCGGATCGAGGGGTCACGCAGGCTCGCCGAGCTCCCTAGGAGCCCGTGGTGGAACCCATCGTGTCGCCTCGCGCCGGAATTTTCGGCGAGGGCGAGGAGCCGAAACGCAGCTGTACCGGGCGTACTGCAAGTTTCGGCGACACTGCCCTCGGCGAAAAGGCCAAGCGAGGCGGCGCGAGGGGTTCCACCACGGGCTCCTAGCAGCCCGTGGTGCAATGCATCGAGGGCGCGAAGCCAAAACGCCGCTGTGGTGGGCCCACCACGGGCTGCTAGCTCGCTGCCCGACACGGCCGCGCCCGGGAACACGATCGACCGCTGCATCGGCGTCGTGGTCCAGCGGATCCTCGCCGCCAGCCCGCGCACGCAGGCCTGCGCGTTCGCCTATCCGGTGCCGCCGGGGCTCGGCGTCCACGTGGTCAGCGTCGTCGTCACGGGCATGTTCGACGCGCTCCCGCATCCCGTCCACGTCCCGGACCGGGTGCTCGACTACCGCGCGCGCCTCGGTCGCGTGGGCGGGCGCTTCACAATCGCTGATCTCCGCCTCGGGCGGATGCCCCCCTGACCGGTGCTCGCCATGGCCGAAGCGCTCGATCCTCCATCGATCCTCGGGGCCCTGCTGGGCTCCCCCGCGCGCAGCGAGACCTTCGTGCGCGAGCACTGGCCGGGCCGTCCGTTCGTGGCTGAAGGCGCGGTCGCGGACTGGGCCGCGCTGTTCGAGGTCGAGCAGCTCGTCGACCCGAGCGCGGCGCTGACCACAGGCGAGGCCGAGCTCGCGCGCCTGCAGCTCGGCCGCGACGAGGTCACGTTCACCCCCGAGCGGGTTGGCGGCGGGCGGCGGCTGAGCGAGCGCCAGGTCAGCGGCGCGCTGTCCCTGTATCAGGCCGGGATGCAGCTCTACCTCGAAAAGATCGTCGGGTTCCCGCGCCTGGCCACGACGCTCCGCCGCCTCGCCGACGAGCTCGGGATCGCCCGGACCCGGGTCGCCTGCAACCTGTTCGCGGTCCGCGAGGGCTCGCCCCACACCCCGCCGCTGCACTGGGACAACAGCGAGGGCCTGGTCGTGCAGCTCGCGGGCCGCAAGCGCTGGCAGTTCGCGCCCAACACCTGCGTGCCGAACCCGCCCTTCAACCACTTCGGTGGCGCCAGCCCGAGCCTCGACCAGGTCTTGCTGTTCGACCACGCGCGGGAGCCAGAGGCGCTCGACAGCGTGGTGCTCGAGCCCGGCTCGGTCCTGTTCTTGCCGCGGGGCTACTGGCACACGACGACGCCGCTGAGCGACTCGGTCCACCTCGACATCATGCTCGAGGCGCCGACCTGGGGCGGGCTGCTGCGTGCGATCGTGGAGCGCGTGTCGCTCGAGCAGCCGCAGCTGCGCGCACCGATCGAGACCGGGTCACTGACCAGCGCGACGCTGCTCGCCGAGCTCGCGGCCCACCGTCGCTCGCTCGCGGCCGAGCTCGCCGGGCTACGGCCGATCGATCTCGTGCTCGGCGGGCTCGGCCGCGACGCCGGGCTGCTCGCCGACGTCGTGGCCTTCGAGCTCCGCGCGGGCGCTCGGTTCGAGTGGCGCGACGACGGGGGCGGGGCGACGCTCGTCGTCTGCGAGCAGGACGCGGTGCTGCTGTCGATCCGCGTCTCGTCCTCGGCCCCGCGCGAGGTCCTCGCTTGGATCGGCGCGCGCGCCTCGGCCTTCGACCTCGCGCAGCTACGTGCGTGCTTCTCGGATCGCAGCGACAGCGAGCTGTGTGCGATCTTGCGGGTGCTGTGGACCGCCGAGATCCTCGAGGTCGTCGCGCCCCCGTCGTCTGCAAGTCGGTGAACGTCATGTCCCTGCGCCCCGAGCTGATCGAACTCGACACCTTCGGCATCCCCTGCTTCTTGGTCCGCATGCACGGGCACGAGCCGCTCACGGCGGCGCTCGTGGCCCGGGCCAAGGCCGAGCGCCGGGCTGATCCGCGCGGGCGCAACTACCAGGGCGAGAGCACCTGGCACAGTCAGGACGAGCTGCATCGTGACCCGGACTACGCCGACCTCCGCTCGGCGTTCGACCTCGCGATCGAAGCGCTGTGGGCACGAGTCGGGTGGCGAGCACAGGCGCACCCGTGGGAGCACGTGGGGCTGTGGGTCAACATCAGCGGGCCCGGCTGCGCGACGCACACTCACGAGCACTGGGGCCACGGGGGCTCGACCTTCAGCGGGACCTACTACGCTCAGGTGCCGCCGGGCTCGGGCGGGTTTCGGGTCGAGAACCCCGACGCCTACCTGACCCGGGTCGAGCGCGAGTGCGTGCTCGACCTGGAGCCGTTTAGCGTGCCCCGGTGGTTCGAGCTTCAGCCGGCCGCCGGAGACCTCGCGCTGTTCCCCTCGTGGGTCGAGCACTGTGTGATGCCCAACCGCAGCGACGTTGAGCGCATCTCGTGGACGGGCCTGTTCACCACGTCAGGGCTGGCGGCGAAGCCCCGCGGCGGCGCCGAGCGGGGCTGGTCGCGGCCCGAGCGGGGGTGGCTCGAGCACCCCAACCCCGACCCGCTCGCGGCGGTCGACTGATGCGCACGCGAGCCATCGACTTCTCGGCCCTGTTCGCTGCGCTCGCCAGCGAGCGCGGCGCGTCGACCCCGGCGCCGAGCGTGACAACGCGCCGCGAGATCGGACCGGACGCGTTCGCGCGGCTGATCGAGCCCGTCAGTCTCGAGGACTTCGCCCGCGCCTGTGGCCGCGCGCCGCTGCACATCCCCGGCGCGGCGGCCAAGGTCGAGGGGTTGTTCTCGCTCGCGGACTTGCGCGCCGCGCTGCTGGCCGATCGCGAGGCCGCGGCCACCGACAAAGGGCTGCTGGAAGGGCTGCTGATCGAGGCGAGCTTCGATCGCGCCGCGGACCCTCGCTCGATCCCGATGGTTCGCGTCAAGCATGAGGCGATCGGTCCGATCCTCGACGCGGGCGCCACGATCTGCGTCAGCCGGGTCGAGCGACGCGACGCGCAGCTGGCCGAGCTCGCGCGGGTGACCCGGGCGCAGCTCGGTTACACCGGGGTCGTCGGGGTCAACTGCTACCTGTCGCACGATGGCTGCGGGTTCGGGACTCACTTCGACGCCCGCACGGCAATCTCGATCCAGCTCGAGGGCAGCAAGACCTGGCGCTACGGGCAGGCGCCGGCGGTCGAGCACCCGCGGGCCAACTGCAACATCGACGGCGACGGCGTCCCGGTGTTGCGCCGCGCTCACGGCCGGACCCCGGAGGCGTGGGAGCAACCCGCGGCGCCCGACGAGCGCGCGTTCGTGTCGGTCACGCTCGAGCCTGGGGATCTCCTGTGCCTCCCGCCCGGGACCTGGCACCGCGCCGAGGCGCACGGCTACTCGCTGGCGCTCAACCTGTTCCTCGAGGATCGCAGCGTGCTCGATCTCCTGCACGTATGGCTCGAGCGTGAGCTGCGAGGCGAGCTCGAGTGGCGTCGGCCGCCGCCGTTGGTGCCCGCGGGGGCAGGGGGGACGACCACCGACGAGCTGTGGGCCTACATGCGCGGGCGACTCGGGGCGCTCGCCGAGCTGCTCGCTGATCCCGACCGCCACGAGGACACGCTGACGCAGCTGTGGTCGGCCTCGACCTGCGCGTCAGCCCAACCACCGCCGTGGCCGTCTGGGTCCGTGCCCGAGCTCGCGCGCGACGAGCTGCTCGAGGTCGATCGTCGACCTCCGATCCGACTGCGCTCGGCTCGTGATCACGCGCCCACGATCACGCTCCACGCCGGGGCCAAGTCGCTGTCGTTGCCGGTCTCGGCGGTTCCGCTGGTCCGCGAGCTGCTCGCCCGCAAGCGCTTCGTCGCCGCCGACGCCCTCGCGTGGACCGACGCAGACGAGCGCTTCGTCTGGGCCGAGGTCGAGCCGTTGCTGCGGGTCATGGTCGAGCACGGCCTGCTGCGGATCACGCGACGGGGTTGAGGACACTGGTCTCGACCAGACGCTGCAAGAACCCGCGCAGCTCGCCGATCTCGAAGGGGGTTCGGGTCGCCAGCTCGGCCGCCGACAGCCGCGGCCGCGCGCACAGCTCGTCGACGACTTCGCACGCGTCGGCGCCACCAAAGCGCGCGACCCGGCCGTTGTGGTGGATCTCGATCGCTCGGTCCGTGGCGCGCAGATCTTCGACCAGCCGCAGCCGGGTCTCGAAGAAGCTCAGCTCGGTCGCGTCGGCGATCCGCGTAGAGGGGGCGCCGAGCTGCGGCGAGGGCAGCCGCGCGGGCGGGCGCAGGTCGAGCTTGCTCTTCCACTCGGTGTCCCAGCTTCCGCCGTGTCGAAGGTCGCGCAGGTACTTGCCCGGCGGCCGGGCGTAGGTCGCGTCGAAGTCGCTCCAGCGCAGCGGATCGACGAGCACCTCGCGCTGCCGCTGATCGAAGGGGACGATCTCGAGCTCGGTTCGTGGGCCGAGGATCATCGCCTTGGTGAACGGCTCGGTGGATGAGACTGGGACCCACGTGTCCTGTTCGTAGCTGCGGATCACGGCGCCGACCCAGCCGTGCCAGCGCGAGCTCTCGATGATCGCGTCGAGGACCTCGTAGCGGTTGCGCTGGTAGAGGTTGGGCACGCCCTTGATCAGCAGCTTGTCGTCGCCCTCGGTGTAGAGCGTTCCGCCCAGCCAGACGATGACCATCCCGCCTGGGGCGTCGGGCTCGGAGATCGCCGACAGCAGCCGGTCATTGATGCGGTAGCTGGGATCGTCGGTGAGATCGTCGGGAAACTCTGCGCCCCTCGCGATTGCGCGGAACCTGGCCTGGAGCTCGCGCGAGCGCTCGGGGAACAGATCGCTGACGAGCAGATCGGCGCGCGCCGTGACGCCGAAGTGGCGGATCGCCGTGTGACGGAGATCGCCGACCGTGGTTCGCAGCCACATGGTCTGGCGGTTGTGGCGAAATTCGAACTCGATCGGCGCGTGAAGATAGACGCCGGAGCGGACCTCGTCGGTCATCGGCTTGCAGAACGAGCGCGCCCGCTTGGGCAGCGTGGTCGGACCGAGGACCTGCTCGCCGGAGACCGGCAGCTTCATGTCCGGGTACATGCTGTGGAAGACCAGCCGGCTCATCGATTGACATCGTAACGAATCGCGGCGCTGGCCTGTCGTCCCCCGGCGGTGTTCGGTGCTGAGTGCAGCGAGGCCGTGCGCGTCCGCACTGAGCAGGAGCCCGTGGTGCAATGCATCGCGTCGCCTCGCGCAGGAATTTTCGTCGAGGGCGAGGCGCTGAAACGCAGCTGTACCGGGCGTACTGCAAGTTTCGGCAACACTGCCCTCGGCGAAAAGGCCAAGCGAGGCGGTGCACCACGGGCTCCTAGCCTCTCATAGCGCTCGGAGCATCCTCATCGCCTCGGCATCCAATCCGCGGGAGTGGAGCCGTGGGTTAAGACCGGAGCCGGGCTGGGCCATGGCACGTGCCGCAATCGCTCAGGGCAGCATGTCGCAGCGGTAAGGAAAGCTGTCAGGCAGCGCCGCGGGCGACGGAACCCTAATCGCCGCAAAGTTGCTGCCCGAGAGGTCAGCCTCGAGCGGACTGGTCAGCGCCCCCTCCATGTCGCCGCACCACGCGTCGCTACCGACGAAGTGACCAATCAACGCCCCGTTGAACGCAATGTCACTACCAGCGATCGGGTTGGCCTCACCCGGCAGCTCGCCGACCGCCCGCCGTTCCTGGTAACGCCACGGGAGCCGAGCAAGGCGACCTGGACGCCTGATTTCACCTTGTCCGGGCCACTGGGGGAGACGATCACGGAGGTCGACCTCGCTCATGTGACGACGGACGACGACGGCTACTTCCAGCTGACCTCCGCGTCTGCGCCCTCTGTGTGGTTTCTGCAATACCCCATATCGTCGAAGCGTGGCGGCTCGTCGGTGGCGAACGCGATCGCCAAGAGCGGGGAGGGATCCCGGGGACACGCGGCGCCACAGTCGCTGCCGACGCGACCGGTGAGCAGCGCTGCGCAGCCGGATTTCGAGGGAGGGGAGAAGGGTGACTGGGACGTGCTCACGAGCGCGGAGCGGATCGCCCGAACGGAGCAGGGGCTCGGCTTGAGCGGGCGCGCGAACTTTGCAACTCTGCGCCGGTGTCGGTCCCAACCATGCGCTATTTGGTAACAGCTGTTTTGCTCACTTGTGCCTGCTCCGACGACGGCGCGACCGCTGACGAGCACGGGACCACGGATAGCAGCGGGTCCACGGGTGACGAGACCGAGAGTTCATCCGGCACGATGTCCGAGACCGGCGACGGCGATGGCGACGGCGATGGTGATGGTGATGGAGATGGAGATGGCGACGGCGATGGAGATGGCGACGGCGAGTTCTGCGGCAACGGCAACGTCGAGGTCGGCGAAGATTGCGACGACCAAAACCAGAACGACATCGACGGCTGCAACCAGGACTGCCGCTTTAGTCCGACGAGCCTGCTCTCGCTCGAGTACAACACCTGCGTCACCGTTGGAGACTCGGGGGTGCGCTGCTGGGGCAACGACGGCGCGCTGCTGGGCTACGGCCAGCTGTCGTCATCGGCGATCGGCGACGACGAGACACCTGCGGCGTTCTACGCGAACGCCCCCAACGACGGCGACATCGAGCTGGGCTTGGACGCGGCCGTGCGCGAGCTCACCGGAGGCACCTATCACGTCTGCGCGCGGTTCGAGGGCGGCGCCGTGCGTTGCTGGGGTGTCGGCAACTGGGGTCAGCTTGGATACGAGACGAGCGAACACGTCGGCGGCAGCCAGACGCCGTTCGAGTACTACGCAGGCCTCGACGGCGAAGGCTCGGTCGAGCTCGGCGGCGCGGCGACGCGATTGGTGTCGGGTGCGGGCCACAACTGTGTGCTGACCGGCGGCGCGGTGCGCTGCTGGGGCAGCAACGCCAACGGCGTGCTCGGCTACGCCAACACGACTAACCTCGGCCTCGCGCCGGGTGACATGCCGCCGAGCGACGTGCAGCTCGGCGGCGACGTAGATGAGATCGACGCTGGCTACGCCCACACCTGCGCCGTGATGGCCACGGGGGCGGTGCGCTGTTGGGGCAACTGCGCGGTCTGGAATTGTGGCTATGGCCAGTCCGTCGACAACGACGGAAACATCGGCGGCGACGAGACGCCGGCCAATTTCTACGCGATCGAGGCCAACGGCGGCGACATCCAGATCGGCGCGGGCGAGGTCGAACAGCTCGCGTCTGGCAACTTCTTCACCTGCGCGCGCTTCGTTGATGGAGCGGTGCGATGCTGGGGCATGGGTGACGACGGCCAGCTTGGCTATGGCGCCACCGCGGACGTCGGCGACGACGAGACCCCGGCCGACTACTACGCTGGGGTCCCCGATGATGGCAACGTCGAGATCGGCGGCGCCGCGCTCGAGATCTCCGCCGGCACCGCTCACGTCTGTGCCTTGATCGAGGGCGGCGCGGTCCGGTGCTGGGGCCTCAATGATGTCGGCCAGCTCGGCTATGGCACGACCGACTCGGTCGGCGACGACGAGACGCCCGCCGAGTACTACGCTGGCCTGGACAATGGTGGCGATGTGCCGCTGAGCGACGAGGCGGTGGCGATCGCGGTCGGAGGCAAACACAGCTGCGCGCTGCTCGTCGATGGCAGCATCGAGTGCTGGGGCCGCGGCCGCTTCGTCGAGCTGGGGCACGGCGACTGCGTGTCGAGTGCTCCGTGGACCCAGTGTGACATCGGCGACGAGGCGCTCGAGCTGCCCCCGCTCGAGACCTTGGTGATTCCGTAGCGGATGCCCACGCGGGGCTGCGACCAGAGCAAGTCTGAACTTCGCGCTGCGTTCCTACCGACGAGAGTCAATGTCGCGCCCCTCGAAGGCGGCGCAAGTGCGCGCGCAACAGCCGAGGTCGAAAAGATCGACTACGACCCGCTCGCGGCCAGCCGCCTGAGCTTCCACCAGTTCGCCCAGGCCCAGCTCTCCGCGCTCTCGGGCGGCATCTACTTCAACATCGAATACAAGATCCCCTGGCCGCTGTGCTGGTCTGACTGCAAGGGCAGCCACAATCACACCATCGCCAGCTGGAACGGGCTCAACGCCAGCACGACCTTCTGGGACCAGACTACGAACGACAACCTCGGCGACCAAAGGCCTGCCAACAACGGCACGTGGTGTGAGCACTCGAACTCCGAGCTACACACCGGCGACTTTAACGGTGACGGCGCTGAAGACTACCTCTGTCACGACTGGAGCAACGGCAACAAGTCTATCGACTACAATGTCGGCGGCCAGTTTGGCGGCACCGACTGGAGTCAAAACGGCGGATTGCCCTCGAGGGCACTAGTGCCCTCGAGGGCGGGTGTCAGGGACGTCGTCCAGACGCGACGCTCGCCCTCGGCCGGCGCCCAGCGGGTCAACGTCGCTCCGTCAAACCCCAACACCACGACCTCGTCGAGATCGTCGTCAAAGTGCACACGTATCTGCGTCGGTCGCTGGTCGGCGCCGACGGCGACGACCTCGGCCCACGCGCGCTCGAGCCCGATCTGATCGCCAGGGTTGAAGCCACGCACGCTCCAGTCCCGCGATAGTTGATCGACGCGCGATGCGGCCCAGCCGTGCTGTGTCTCGAGCGCGAGCGTGTGCGCGTCGACCCGCTCGACGCTCACGGCCCCGAGCCCGGCGAACAGCAAGTAGCAGTGCTCTGGCCAGGTCTCGTTGTCGAGCTCGCGGATGGCCTTTGGATACAACGCGTTGATCTCGGACGGCGGGTTGAGCACGACGACGACGCGCCCGTCGTCCGGCACCATGGTCGCTAGCGCGCGGTGTGGCGGCTCGATCACGAGCGGGGCGAAGCTCAGGGGCACAAACAACAGCGGCGCGATCACCAGCTGGCAGACCAACAGGCCCCCGAGGCCAAGCCTGCGCAGACGCCCGGCGAACGCTGGTGTGTAGCGACGTTCCCACGCGATCGCAGCGAGCCCGGCGCTGCCGATACTGAGCATCAACATCGTGCGTGAGGTCGGGGCCGTCAGCGTCAGGGGCAGCGCGGCCGCGAGCATGCCCAGGCCCAGCAGCCGTGCGTTGGGGTCGTCGCGCAATGGCGCGAGCACCCAGGCGAGTGCGACAAATCCCAGCGCCGGCAGCCCCAACCAAGCGGGCCCGACGAGGGTGGTGAGCGCGTCGGCGACGGGCAGCGAGAGCGCGACGAAGCCCAACGCCGGGGTCTGCAAGACCAGCGCGGTGAGCAGCCCGAGAGGGTCCTGGCCAGGGTCGATGTACAGACCGCTGGCTTTGGCGCCAAAGCCCATTTGTATGTAGCTCAGGCGCCAGACCGCGGTGATGGCCAGATAGGGCAGCAGCGGCGCGAGTCGAGCCCACCAGCCGCCACGCTCACGGGTGAGCGAATAGGCCAGCAGATAGCCCAGGCCCGCGACGCCGATCTCCGCCGACATCAACCCGAGCGCGAAGCACAGCGGCCCCGCGAGCGCGAACGGCCAGCGTCGAGACTCGCCGACCTTTGGCGCCCGCCAGCGGATGTGAGCCGCGAGCGCGAGCACTCCGAACAGCGCGGCCAAGATGGTGTTGCGGGCGCTGATCCACATCACCGTCGTGGCGTGCAGTTCGTCGATCGCAAACATCAAACAGGCGAGCCCGGCGACGCGGCCGGGGCCGAACAGCCGCTGCAACACCCAACCGACGACCAGGATCAACGCGGCGTAGAGCAGCACGTTCTCGAGGTGCATCAACCACAGCGCCTCAGGCCAGACCCGAAAGTCGAAGGTGTGGCTCAGCGAGGCGAGCGGGCGCATGAACGACAGCTGCAGCTCGTCGCCGGCCCACCAGCCCAGGACACCTGTCTCTCGCAATTGTGCGGCCGGGCCGTCGAGCAGCTCGAAGCGCCAAGCTGCGTCGCCCCGAAGCGCAGCCGCGTGCCACAGGTGATCGTCGAGCAGCTTGCCCTGGAGCACGCTTGGGAGGGCGAGCAGCACCCCGACAGCCGCTGCGTAGCGGGGGGCGTGCGGCGAGCACAGCAATTTGTCGATGTGGCGTCGCAGCTGTGCGCTCACTATCCCCATCCGTGCGCCTTGTTGAAGGGCTGGCCGCCGAGCAGCGCGATCGTGAAGTCGACCGGACCGAGCTCAAACACGACGAGCCCAAGCAGGCGCATCAGGTTGGGATGCCCGATGTCGGCGAGGGGCTCCGTCTTGCCACGCACATCTCAAGCTACCCTGCTTCGCCGATCCGAGTCCACGCCCCCGACGACGAGGTGTCTGCGATGACGGTCGCGGTCGGGGGCGCGGGCGAGAGCGGCGATCAGCACGAAGGACTCGAGGATGTCATGGACTGTGTCCGACAGCTTGGGCGTGACGTCCAGGGGTTGGCGGCGCCGGACTACATTGAACTCGATCCATGGTTGGGCGGATAGGACATACCGGCGGCCGCCACGGATCCGAGGGCGCCCGGGCCATTCGTCGGGGTTGCGATCTCTGGAGCGTCGATGAACCGGGGCCGCTCAGGGCCAGAGTGCGACACAGCAAGAACCACCGATCGGAGCGAAAGGTTCACCCTACCTCGCAACCTGGACGCTGTGCACACTTCGTCTCGAGGCGCCCGCGATCACCGCTCGAGTGGGCGTCGAGGCGCGGCGCGAGGTAGAACACAGGCATGGGCGAGCGAGCACACGCGCGGCCGATTTGGGCGGAGCGCCGCGCGAACAAAGACAGCTCTCGCGCATCACCTCTCGCCGTTCACGACTTCGCCGTGCTCGGGTTCATGACGAGCGGCCACGCGGTCGTCGAACAACGAGAGCGATTCGCTCTTCGAGCAGGTGATGTCCTGCTCGTTCCGGCCGGAGAGGCCCATCGTTGGGTGTCCTCGAAGAACGCGGTGTTCTGGGGCGTCGGCTTTTGCGGGGCCTGCTACGCGCCGTCGGAGCTTGCGACCTTGCTCGACCCGTTCGAGCGGGCTCGCGCAGGTTCGTCCGCGGTGATCCACATCCCGAGTGAGCGACAAGACCACCTGGCGAGCTTGTGCGCCACGCTACTGGAAGAGACCACGGTGGCGGGACCACAGCGCGCACATACCGAGCTGGTGGCGAGGAGCTTGCTCGCGTTGATCCTCGCCGAAGTCGCCCGTGCCGCGCACACGACACCGTCGACGGGCGTGCAAACCAGCATGGTCGGCGACGCCCTTCGTTTTATCGAGAGGAACTGCTTGCGCCCGCTCTCGTTGGGCGACGTCTCGGCGGCGGTCAACAAGTCGCCGTCTTACGTGACCACGGCCTTGAAGCGGGCGACCGGCAAGAGCGCCGTGGAGTGGATCATCGCCGGGCGACTCTCGGAGGCGCGCAATCGTCTGCTGCACACCGATGAGTTCGTGGACGTGATCGCGGAGCGGGTTGGCTACGCGGACGCGACTCACTTCATCCGCTTGTTTCGTCGCGCACACGGGGTGACCCCCGCGGCTTGGCGGGCTGCGCGACGCCGGCCATGAAGTCCAACCAATTGACGCGCTAGGAGAGCAGCTGGCTCGCTGCTAGCTCGGCCGTCAGGGCATGGTTGAGCATGGCCGCGGTGCGTACTCCGGAGGCCGCGGCGAGGACCGCCGCCTGCATGGGCGTGACGAGGTCTCCGCTCGCGTAGATGCCCGGGGTCGACGTCTCACAGTGGATGTCGTCGACCTGCACGTAGCCCGCTGGAGTGAGCGCCAACCCGAGCGAGCGAACGAACTCGACCTGGACTTGGGGCGGATGGGCAAACAAGGCGTCACAAGCTGTCGTGGCGCCGTCCGTGAACTCGACGCGCTCGATCTGGCTGTCGTTCGAGCTGTTGGCCACGAGCCGGGTGATCACGCGCTCCTCGATTTGAACGTTCGCGGCGGTCAGGCGCGCGCGTACATCCGCGGGGATCTCGAATCGCTGCTCGGTGAACACGGTGACGTGGCGCGTCCACCCGCGCAAGAGCACGGGGAACGCGAGCATGTCGACGTCTGTGGCGAGGTAGCCGAAGCGCTGATCCTGGACCTCCCAGGCGTGGCAGTAGGGGCACTGGAAGATCGAGTGGCCCCACATCGCGCGAAACCCCTCGAGCGCTGGCGGCTGGTCGACCATGCCGGGGCACAGGAGGATGCGGCGGGCCTCGACCTCGCCCGTTGCCAGGCGCACGTTGAAGCCGCCGATGTCTCCGTGGATCGCCTGGACCTGCACGTGACGCACCTCGACATTTGGGTACGTCCCGAGCTGCTCGTGACCGATCTCGCGGAACGTTGATGGCGTCACGCCGTCGCGTGTGACGAACCCGTGGATGTGCGCAGCGGCAGCGTTGCGCCGCTCCCCCGCATCACAGAGCAGGACACGCTTGCGCGCGCGGCCGAGGGTGAGCGCTGCGGAGAGGCCGGCGGGGCCGCCTCCCACGATGACGACATCGTAGGGCATGGTGGTTGGTTTCCTGGGTGGGGTCAGAGGCCGAGGCGCCGCGCAGCCAGGAGCGAGCAGGAGCGCGCTCGCGTGCAACAGCGTACGTCGGGTCATGAACACGCTTGCATCGTAGTGTTCGACGTCTCCGCCCTGAAGGGCGTGGATCTCGCTGAGATCGGCGGTGTTTTCGATCCCCAGCGGAAAGGACATCGATCGGGGATCGGGGGGAGCGTGAACGTCGCGCCGCTCTTCCTCGGCGAACAGCCCCCCAATTTCACCCCGTTCGGCGTGGTCTCGCGCCGGGCGACCAGACAGAGATATATATAGCAGGCATGTCGAACCTCGAGATTCGAACGATCGCGTGGGACCTGGACGGCGTACCCTTCCTGTGGAACCCGGACCAGCCGCGCTTCGCGATCTTGCTGAACCAGATCAGCTTCTTGGCGATCGGCTTCGAGCGATACATCTGCCGGGCGACCCGCAAGGCCGAGACGCAGATCACCGACCCCGAGATCGCCGCCGAGTCCATGCTCTTTCGCAAGCAGGAGGCCGTACACTCGGCCGCCCACAAGACGCACGTCAAAGCGCTGATCAAGCAATACCCGGGGCTGCAGTCCACCCTCACCAAGGTCATCCAGATCTACGATGACCTATACGACGCCCATCCGCTCGAGTTCGCGCTGGCCCACTCTGGCGGACTCGAGGCCATCTTCACCCCCTTCTTCAAGATGGTCCTCGACAATCGCGCCGTCTTGTTCGGCGGCGGGGACCCCCGCGTGGTCTCGCTGTTTTTGTGGCACTTTTGCGAAGAGATCGAGCACCGCAGCTCAGCGCTCGCCATCTACAACCACCTCGTGGGTGACTACGGCTATCGGCTGCGCAACACCCGTCGCTTCATGAAGTTCAGCAAATCGCTGGTAGACATGTTGCTCGAGGACTTCAAGGTCCACGTTCCTGACGTGCCAGAGTCTTGCTTCAAAGGCGACCCCTTCGCGAGCGTGCCGCTCTCGTCCAAGCTCCGGTCGACGTTTGGCATCTTCGCCTCGCAGGCCCCCTGGCACAACCCCGAGCGCCAGCCGCTGCCCGACTACTATCAGGAGTGGCTCGGTCACTGGAACAATGGTGACGATGTGACGCGCCTGTACGGGAACGCCGCCTTGCTCCCGGAGCCCCCTGTGCCGGCAGGGTGAGACAGCGACGCCCCGAGATTCGAACCGACACAGCGGCGAACACCCCCTGACATGCGGCGGACAGGTCGTTGCAGCGGCCGCGTCGAAGGCCTCGAGGGCAAGACTCGAACCATCACTCGTCACGCATTCGGCTTTCACTCGTCAGGAATGAGTCAGAGTCGACGTGCAAAGATCGACTTTCCTTTCGTCATACTTTTTCATAATATCTTCTCGTCATGTCAATGTACAAGCCTGGAATTCCCGTGGTCGCGCTGGCAGGCGCATTGTGCACTGCTTGCCCTGCTGACGACGACGCTACGACGAGCCACGACGACGACTCCATGGACGCCAGCGCTGGCGAGATGTCGGTCTCGGGGGACATGCCGAGCTCGGACACGGACCCGAACGCCGAGAGCGAGTCCGGCGCGGGCGAGACCGGCGAGGGCGAGACCGGCGAGGGCGAGACCGGCGCGGGCGAGACCGGCGAGGGCGAGACCGGCGAGGGCGAGACCGGCGAGGGCGAGACCGAGAGCGGTGTGTGTCCCAGTTCTCCCACACTCCCCCACTTGCGGCTGACGGGCTCGATCAACACCCTCGAGGGTTGGGTCCCGATCGACGAGACCTCGTGCGATCTCCCCGCGGTCGCGTCGTTCAACTTCGAGTACGAGGGCGGAACTCCCAACGCTCACAGCTGCAACATCGAGGACAGTCCCCAGATCGGGTTTCAACTCCAGTTCGGCCTCCCCAACAACAACTGGGAGCCCGAGTGGAATGAGGACTCGCTCTACATGATGAAGTGTATGGACATATACTTCTTCACCGAGCCTGCGGGCAATGACACCTGCCGGCTCGCTCGCGTCGACATCGTGGATCCCGACAACCCCGAGCTCCCGATCTACTCGGTCGGCTCGACGCTCACCCACCTCGACGAAAATGGCCTCGCGCTCTCGGCCATCAATCCGGTCCCCTGCGAGTCCAATTGCGCCGAAGGCGAGCTCTACGATCTGCGCTTCGCCACGGCGGACGGCGAGGCCGTCATCGATGCCCAAGGCTTCCCGTGGACCCACCTGGAGTCCGGGGGCAAGAAGTACCGCGCGATCCGCTTCGACGCGATGGCGGTCGAGACGAGCGAGCTGCAGAACCACTCGATTGGCGCCGAAGACGGCGAAGGCGGCGAAGACGGCGAAGACGGCGAAGAGGACAACCCATGCGAGGACGCCGTCGGCGCGGAGTTGGTGTCTTGGGCCATGGTCCTCGAGAGCAATCCCGACCTCGAAGCGAGTGACTCGGGCGGGGCCGGCAATCCCGAGCCGCCCGGCTCCTGTCTCGGCGAGGTCGACAATCCTCAGCCCGATCTCTTCGTCGGCGACGGCGTCGCCGATATGGAGCTGCGCCTGTGGACGATCGACTCCGAGCCGCCCGTCGAGCTGCAAGTCGGCGCACACGTCCACGTGCAAGGCAGCTTTGAAGACTGCTGTGATGACGACATCGTCGTCAAAGAGTCGGTGGTGGTCCGTGCCTACCCGAGCGAGCGCTTCATCCTTGGGCTTGTCGACTCGCACTGGCACGTCCCGCCCACACTCTCCGGGGGTGTCCTCGCCGCGATCGGCGAGACCTTCGACAGCTGGCTGTATCCCTTCGAACTCAGCGCCCGCGACGACCTGCTATGCAGCAAGAAGCTGTCGTACGGCGCGGTCAGGACTCGCATGAGCCTCCAAGTCGACGCGGGGGAGTGCGAGAGCGCCAAGATCGTCGATGAGGACGAGGGCGCCATCGCAGACGTGTTCTTTGTCGCTGCCGGCGACATGGACTCATGGTTCCCCAACGGCGACAACGTCGACAGCATCAGCCACAGCGCGGTGTTCATCTCTCGTCAGAGCTGCGAGCCCGGCGAGTGCCCCGAGACCGCCAATTCCTACGTCTGTCCGCCCGACTCTCAGGTCCAAGACCGCGCCTACATGAGCTTTGCTGGCTACGACTACGAGCCGGATGCCGTGGGCTACGACCACGTCTGCGAGATCCTCGCGATCGGCGACGATGGTCAGCGCATCGACTATGAACTCGACTGCGGGGAGCTGTGAACGTGTCCTGACCTCGAAGTTCGCGGGTTCCGTGGGTCAGACGATGTCGAAGGTGAGCATCTGGGGATGCTCCTGAAAGTAGGCCTCGGCCAACTGGAGGTGCGGCGGACATGCCGGGCGATCTTCAGACGCGAACAGCCAGCTCTCCTCGTCCTGGGTCAAGGCGGCGGCTTGCCCGTCGCGTTCGATCAGCAGGCTCCCGGCCCCGTCGCCGTCCACCATGATCGAGTACCAGGCGGTGGAGCCCCACTCGCACGCGCAGTGGATCGTGCGCAGCAGTAGATCGAGGGTCACGAGCTGCCGAAGCGGTCCGTAAACACGATAGTTCGCCGCGGCCCACGGTTGCTGATCACCGGTCGGGTCCTCGATCGGCTCGAAGTCCACGGGGATTTCGTCGAGCTTGGCGCCCGCTCGCTCGTCGGCCCGCGGGCGTGGATGAGACAGGTGCGCGCGCAGCTGGTCGCGCTCGTGGGTGAGTGAGCGCTGCGCCGCATGCAGCTGCGCGAGCTCCTGGTTCGCGCGCTCGAGCGCCTGCTCGCTCGCCGCCAAGGCTCGCTCGAGCTCGTCAATCTTTTGGATCTTGGCCTTGCTGCCGAACACGACCGCAGTGTGCGTCAGACGCTGCCCGGGCTCAATCCACTGTCCAATCCAACGAACTCGCGCCGCATCGTCGTTGCGCTTGTTCGCCATGGCGACTGCCCGCAGCCGCTCGAGCAGCTCTAAAATCCACGCACCCAACGACCACGGAAGGACTTCTTCCCGGGGTCGTCCAGCTTCTTGCACGCTGCGCCGTCGACCTCGACGGTCCCGTCGTCGCTCAGGAGCATGATCTGCTCGCGGTCTTCCGGCGTGAAGAAGCCTTCGGGGTTGAGGTCCCCGAGATCGAGGTCGACCCGTTGCGGCTGTTCGCTCTGGCCGTCCCACGTGTAGAGACGAGACTCCCCCGTCCCGGCGTAGTCGCCTGCAACGATCAAGTAGTGCCCACGCCACGCCGAGAGACCACGGATACCGAGACCATCGAGATCCAGCACGACGGGATCGCCGAAGCGTGCGGCCTCGCCGTTGATCACACCGGGGGGATTCTCGAGCACAGCCAACAAGGCCCTCCCGCGCGGGGTCGGGTTGCGAAAGCCGATGAAGACACCGCCCGCCGCTCGGTCGGTCATCCCCTCGATGTTGAGGCCGCCGGGCTCCTTGGGCGCGATCTGGGCGGCCTTGCGCAGACCAAAAGGCTGATATCGGGGGTCCGCGTCGAGATCCACCAACAGGTTCATGTACGCGCTCCCCACCATCACCAGCGGCTCGCCGTCGTTGGGCGACGTGGTGGCGAACAAGCGCAGGCGCTCGGGCTTGTGCTTACCCTTGCTGTTCGTGCCATGGGAGGTCAGCCAGTAGGCATGGCCTTGGTGCACGGTCGCAGCTTCGATGTCCGCCTCCGCGGGGGGCTTGGGCGGGCGGCTTGGATCTTTGGCCGGTCGGGGGAAGATGTTCACACCAGCCGAGATGTCCTTGCTGTACAGCGGCTCCCCACCACGGTCTGCGTCGTAAACCCTCAGCAGATTGTCTTCGTCGTCGGCCACCGCGAATAGGTGAGTATCGAGCGGAACTGCGCCCGAGGCGTCGCACATGCCGACGAAGCGAACGTCTGCTGGGCTCGCGGGCGACGGCCTGGCCCTTCCTTGGCAGCAGGCACAGCACAGCGCAACTATCGTCAAGATGGGAACGCAGACACGCACGGCGCGACGAGCATAGCGCCAATGGTGTCGCGGACCAGGTCGCGGCCCACTGGGGGCGAGAGCGGCCCGAAGCGCGCGCGTTTGTGGAATCTCGTGTCCCGCCCTGCTCCATCATGTTTCGACCGGCGAGTCTGGGAAGCCAGCGCGCGGTTGACGACGCCGAGCAGCCACAGATCACTCCGTTGCGCCACTGCGTTGTCGCCAGCGTCGGTCGACTCGGTGCGCGGCGCAGCGATCGCGTGGGCAACGCTCGGACGGATCACAACATTAGCGCGGTGGTCGATGCGCGCGCTGCTTTGCCGCGTCAGAGAATAGCCGCTTCACTGATGCAGAGCGGCGCTACCTCTCTGCCCACGCAGGCAGCGACTGGCCACGTTCACCGACAACTCGCAGCTTGATCACAGGAGGACGACCAATGAAGAATCCACCGAGCGCGAACCTCAAGTTGCTCGCTACCGCCACCTGTCTCACAGGGTTGCTCACCGCCTCGCTGGCGATCTCTCGCGCAGCGACCGCGAATACACCCGACGACTGGGGCATCGAGCCGGCAATGGTCGAAGCGACGAGCGGCGCCGACACCCGCTCGAATGACGTCGAAGCTCCACACCCGATTTGGGCGCTGGCCGCCTCGAACCTCTATTATACGCTTCCGGCCCGCGGCGGCAGCGGTGGCGGTCCTGGAACCCTCTCGTGCGGGCAGGGCGACGTGGCGGTTGGAATCTATGGCAGGTCAGGCATCTACATCGACCAGCTTGGCCTCACATGCGCGCATCTGAATGACGACGGCTCCCTGGGCCCCAGCTACGACATTGGCACCTACGGGGGGCCAGGAGGAGGCTTCTTCAGGATCATCTGTCCTGTGGGTCAAGCGATCGTCGGCTTTCATGGCGGTAGCGGAGCGCTCGTCGATCGGCTTGGCCTGTATTGCTCTGGGGTGGGCAATTGGCGCACGAATGGAAGCGTCCAACACATAACGGGGACCGTCGGTGGTGGCGGCGGCGGGCCCTTTGTCGATCTGTGCCCCAGCGACTACGTGGCGGCTCGCATCAACGTACGAACGGGTTTGTACGTTGATCGAGAAGAGTTGCTCTGCGCGTATATCTATCCGTAGCTATTAATGACCCACAGAGGCCTTGGATTCGCCGGCTGCAGCCGCTGGCGCGTCTGTCGCTTTGCTCCTCGGGGCCACTTGTTGGTGTCCGCATGTGTGGCCCCGTGCGGATAGTACATACGACGAGGGGTCGGGTAGAGCGTGAGCGTCGCGCCGCTCATTCTCGGTGCCTGGTTCGGCAGGCGAAGTGGGCCCGGGCCGGGTCGGGCGGCAAACAGTTCACGACGTCGTCCGCGAACCGTGTTGGTCACTGATCGCTAGTGCCGCACACCCTAAGTTCGTTCCGGGTTAGGTGCGGAGCTGAGGCCCAAGGGCGAGGAGCGGCGACGACGCTGTACCGGGCGTACTGCTAGGAGCTGCGACACTGCCATTGGGCCTCAGTGCCGTGCATAACCCGGAACGAACTTAGGGTGTGCGGCATTAGTGTTCTCCACCGCTTCGAATTTTGCCTGCGGAAAGGACATCCGACCCTGGACACCTCGCTGCCTCACGCATGAGTTCTGCAAAGTGAGACCACGACGGCCGGGTAGGTGGTCAAAGCCGCCGCCCAGCCCGTGGGCCCGCTTCACCGAGGCGGTCGATTCTCCCTCGAAGCGCGCGTCTGGGTGCTCGGGCGCCGGAGCTCGCTCGAGGATTGCGCCGAGTGCCTTCTGGCTGCTATGACGCGTAATGCAAATCGACCGGCTTTTTTTCGTCATCGCAGGCATTTCGACTGGCCTGGCCATCTCGGCTTGCAACTCTGACTCCTCGGGAACGATGACACCCTGCGCAGGCGCGTGTCCCGATGGCTACGAATGCGTGATGGATGCGTGTGTCGCCGCTGACTCGGGGACCAGCGGCGACGGGGACCCCACCGGAGATGGCGACGGCGACGGGGACCCCACTGGCGACGGGGACCCCACTGGCGACGGGGATCCCACCGGCGACGGGGACCCCACTGGCGACGGGGATCCCACTGGCGACGGCGACGGCGATCCCAGTGGAGACGACGATGCGGACGGCATCACCAACGGCGAGGACAACTGCCCCAACATCTACAACCCAAACCAACGGGATTTCGATGGTGACGGCGAAGGCAACGTCTGTGACGTGCTCGAGTTCACCACGGTCACAGGGGGCTTGGACGTCCAAATCCTCGCGGGTATTGACGGTTTCGGAGACCCCCCCGTCTGCGGGGTCGATTTGACCTGGAACGTGACTGATGGGGTCGTGCTCGTCCAACTCGACGATGACGCGAGCATCGTGAAATTTCAGATCGACGAGCTCGAGATCGCAAATCTCTCAACCTCGTGCATGGACAACAATCCGCCCGCGACCCTGGAAACCACGTTCACCGACGTGCATCTGCTCTACGATAATATCGTTCCTTTTTCGAACTTTCTGGAACCCTACAACCCTCAGGACCACTCGGCCGGCATCATCATGGGATATGCAGAGCCCAACTTCAGCTACACCCGAATGGAAGCTAACGTGGAGTTCGCCCTCGACAACGAGATGCCAGTCGACTCTGCGGTGGAGTGGCCGGGGCGCATACCCCCCTACTACGTGAACATCACTGGTAAGGGTGCAAGCGGAACGTTGACCTGGGAGGATGCTCCCGCTTTCATCCTGTTCAATTTGGACGACTTCGACCATGGCAATCCAGATGCCCTCATTCAGATCGGAAGCATCGAAGGGTCCGTGAACCTCGCGCCCTGAGATCTGAGCGCGCTCAGCCGACCGGGAGACGCGAGATGTAGTGACGAAGGTGTACTCGTTCTCCTCGAGCGCACCGCGCTCGGGATCGATGACGCCCTCGGCGTCGCGGTGTTCCTCGAGCTAGCTGTCGCAGGGCCTGATGCGGGCGAGCTTCCAGCCCATGCCCGCGCCAGGCCCGGCGACCGTCGCTTCTAGCTGGTCGCCCTGCAGTCCGTAGTGGATCTCTTGCGGGAAGTCGTGCTCGTAGTTGGCCCACACCCAGACTAGCGTCGCCGCCGGGACCTGCACTGGGTAGCGCGCGGCGCTGGGGTCGATCGGCGAGAAGCTGGTTGGCGCGGCCTCGCCGGGCTGGGCGATGTAGACGTGCCCCCGCTTGCCGTGCCGCAACACCAAGCGCTCGCTGAGCTCGAGCTCGCCTTGGTCGGTCTGCGTGTGCCCTTCACCTCGCAGATCCCGACCCTCGATCCACCACCGCTCGCGCGTGCCCTCGCCCTCCCAGGTCCCGCACAGCAGCTTGGCGTCTGGGGGGGCGGTCGCTCGGGGCGACCCACAGGCCCCGATCAACAAGGCGCCAGCGAGGAACGAGAGCGCGGGGTTTCGTGACACCCAGCGATGGTACCCAATCCGGTATGCTGGCGCCGCCATGCTCGTGGTCATCAGTGACATGCACCTCGCCGACGGCTCGGCGGGCGATCACAACCTCGCGCCGCAGGTCTACCACGACCTGCTCGATCAGCTCGCCGAAGCGCACGCCAAGGTCCGCCGCTTCAACCCGCACAGCCGGGTCGAGATCATCTACGCCGGCAACGTGTTCGAGCTGCGTCGCACGCATTTTTGGTTCGAGCAGGGCGACCATAAGCCGTGGCGGCACTTTGACACGGCCAAGGACGCCGCCCAGGCCAAGCCGCCGCGCAGCGGTGAGTACCTGCAGCGGGCCGTGCAGCTGTTCACGCGGATCATGACGCACCAGAACGTCGCGCCGATCAAGGGCATCCTTGGCGACAAGCTCGCGGATCGGTTTGGCGGGGTCGAGCCGATCCGTGGCTACCTGCCCGGCGACGCCGATCGCATGATCAACATGAGCCCGGACCTACGCGCGCGCGTGATCGACTTCTTGGGCCTGGACCTTGGCCGCGATCAACCCTGGAACCCGGATCAGCGGTTCCCCAACGCCTGGTACGACGCCAACCACGGCGTGTTCATCCGCCACGGTCACGAGTGGGACGTGTACTCGTTCGAGGGCGACGCGGCCAAGCCCGAGGACTACGACAACATCCCCATGTCGGATCTGATCACGACCGAGCTGTTTGCCCGCCTGACCTACGAGGCCAGCGTGATGCAGGGCGGGGCCGATGCCCCGGCCGAGCTGGTTGCCCAGTTCAATCACAAGCTGCAGCAGATCGACAACGTGCGCCCGGTGTCGTCACTGGTCAGCTGGCTGGCCTATCACTTTGCGAGCCCGAGCGAGCAAAAGATGCTCGCAACCTGCATCGAGCGCGCGCTCAACAACTTCAAGAATCAAGAGTACGTCAAGTGGTGGCTGTCGGCCGCGGGGCACGACAAGATCTGGACCCCCGTCGACGAGGCCGACCGCATCGAGTGGCTGCTCGAGGGGCTCAAGCACCTGTGGATGGGCAAGGCCAAGCTGGCGCTGGCGATCTACGACAAGGTCGCCAACTACGATCCCTTCGAGCGCTTCGTCGACCACGCCTCCAAAGAACCGGTCCTGCATCAAGCCGGCTCGCCGATTCACTATATTGTGTATGGCCACACCCACCAGGCCGTGCACACGCCGCTGGGCATGGTCGGTGACGGGCCGACCCGGCGCATGGCCCACTACATCAACAATGGCAGCTTGCGGCCGACCCACACGGTCACCCGTGACGGCCGCGACTTCTTCGTGTCGGAGACGCTCGATTTCTCGATCTTCTATCGCGCCGACGAAAAGCCCGGCGCGACCGGGCCAACCTTCGAGCTGCGCACGCTGACCCGCTCGCGCCAGTAGCCGCGCGGCGAAGGCTCAATCGTGAGAGTCCGATCGTGGCGTCGGGGTGGGGGAGGGGACCGCTTGGATCACGAACTCGTGGTCACCCGCGAGCGTCACCCGGACGCTCCGGGTGTCGAGGTCCTCAGCGCACAGTCTGAACGCTGCTGGTCTCCGCGCCGAGCCCCGCCAGCGCCGCGAGTGAGAGTGCACGGCCGCGCGACCCTCAGCGCGAGACCTCACCAACGAGATCGGGTAGGCTCCCGTGCGTGCGCACGCTGATCTTCGCATCGTGTCTGGTGCCCTTGCTGCTTGGCTGCAAGGACACCCCCAAGCCCCCCTCGAAGATCGTCGCGCAGGAGGCCAAGCCGGCGCGAAAGAAGCGGGCGAAGCCCAAGCAGCCGCCGCCGACTGGCGTTCACGTCGAGATCCGCAACGCCAAGAACCGCGAGTGCCAGCGCACCTTGTGCATCGCGGGGCCGGGCGAGCTCTACAGCGAGTCCAACCGCGATCTTGGTGAGCTGTGCGCGCGCGGGCGCGGCGTGGTCCAGCGTTGCGAGGGCGAGCGCTGCGACAACGTGTGGGCCGTCGAGATGTGGCGCGAAGGGCTTGCCGGGCTGATCTCCAGCCTAGATCGCAACGGCGACGGCAAGCTCGACTCGGGCGATCCGCCGTGCGCGATCAACCTGGCCGGGTGGTCGACGGGCGGCGTCGTCGTCAGCCAGGACCTGCCGATCGCGCTCGCCGATGATCCCAACGTGGACGCCGCGCACGCCAAGATCCAACACCTGGTTGCGATCACGCCGTACTCGAACGCGTTTGGGCCAGAGTCCAAGGGCGAGCCCCTGGAGATCCCCGACAACGTGGGCAAGGCGTTCATCTATCGCCACACCAAGTCGCCCCCCGACGACTGCTCGGCCGCGTTCGAAGAGGGTCCGTGGCGCAGCCCCGCGCCCGCGTGCGGTGAGCAGACCACGTGCTTCGACTACGACTATTCGCAGGAGCCCGAGCTCGCCTACCTTGGCCGCCGGGGTGCCCGGTCGGGCGCGATGGTGGGGCACTGCAACGTGGTCGCCCTGGTCGCCAAGATCGGGCTCGACAACCTGATCCGCGGCGAAGAGAGCTTCCAGCAGCTGCTCCCACCCTACAGCGACGGGACTCAGGGTGGCCGGATCTTCGAGGGTGGGCCCGACAAGCCCGATCCGATCGTCGTGCTGCCCAACCCGATCGAGCCCGATTAGGCCAGACGTGAGCGCGAATCAGTCGACGAAGGTGTCCGCAAGCGGGCGAGGAGCCCTCGCCCGAGCTGAAAATAGCCCTGGCGCCGTCGGCAGCCCTTCCCGGATCGCGGCGGTCGATTTCTAGCCTGCCGAGGAAGCGATCGCAGTGGTGGTGCGTCGGGGTCTGGGCTTTCCGCCCTCCGCGGCTCGCCCAGATCTGTTTCAATGGAGCGCATCATGTCTCGTACGCGTCGCTGGACCCACAGGCCTCACCTTCCGCTGATGGTGTCCGGACTCGGGGCGATGGTCCTCATCGGCGTCGCGGCTCGGGCCGAGCTGCCCAAGCTCGCGCTGAAGACCGCGCCCGTGGTCGAGACCTCGCACCTCGATGGTCCGCCACGAACACCGCTTCGTCCGCCCGCTCGGACCACGCACATCGGCAGCCACGGCGGCGTGATGATCGTCGACAGCCACGGGCTGTTGGTGGTGGAGCGAAGCGCCGGCAAGCTGGTCCGGGCGGATCGCAACGCCAAGCCGGTCGCCGAGCTCGCGCTGACGCCAGGGCTTGGTGAGATCGTCCACGATGGCGCTGGCGCGGTGTTCGTGGCGGATCGCGCGGCCGGTCGGGTGGTTCGGATCAACCCCGGGGACGCGAGCGGCCAGGGCCTGGGCGTGGCCACGGCGGTCGAGCTAGGCGAGCCGCACGGCCTCGCGCTGACGCCCGATGGCGCCACGCTGTTGGTCACCGATGTCTCCGAGCACGCGCTGGTGGCCCTGCGCACCGCGGATCTCAGCCAGCGTTGGCGCGTCGAGCTGGGCCCCGAGCCGCGCGCTGTCGCGGTCTCGCGCGACGGCCTGACGGCGGCGGTTGGGTTCTTGTCCAGCGGGTCGCTGGCCTTCGTCGAGCTCGACTCGGCCGGCGAGCGCGTGCACTGGCGCGGCCTCGATCCTCGGGATCACGTGGCGATCACCGAAGAGGAGCATGGCTACGAAAGCATGGTCACCGTCGCGCGCCGCAAGGAGATGCGCAGCAAGTATCAGACGCCGGTCGAGACCGGTCGCCGCTACGCTCGAAATTTCTTCGCGCTGGCGTTTGTCGGGCACGACATGTTGATCGCCCCCCACGAGCTCGCAACCCCGCAGCTCGAGCGAATCCCCAGCCGTGATCGCGCAGACACCTACGGCGGTGGGGCCGAGTCGATCCCACCCCTCATGCATCAGCTCGCGATCATCGAGCAGCCTGGCGGGTTGGATTCTCGGGCGAGCTTCATGGATCTCGACGTGCACCAGCCCAAGGCCGTCGCCTACGATCTAGCGACCGACACCTTGTATGTCGCCGGCTATGGTGACGACGTCGTGCTAGCGATCGCCGACGTCACCCAGCAGATGCCCTACGTGGATTGGCGGGCGCAGGTCGGCGACGGGCGCTCGTGTGGGGTCGATGGCATCACCCTCGAGCAGTCCGGCAGCTTGTGGATCCACTGCGAGTTTCGCCGCCAAGCCCTGCGCTTGAACATCAACGATCCCTCGACCACCAAGGACGACGAGTGGCTGCGCGGAGCCGAGCTGACTGCCCGGGTCCGCTCCGAGCAGATCGAGCATGGCGCCGAGCTGTTCCGTCGGGGCGGCGACCCGAAGATCTCGTCCAACGGCATGATGGCCTGCGCCAACTGCCACCCCGAGGGCCGCACGGATGGTCTGACCTGGCGGCTCGGCGACTCGATCTTGCAAACCCCGATCTTGGCCGGGCGCGTGGGCGACACGGCCCCCTACAAATGGGACGGGCAAGATCCAACCCTGAGCCGCAGCCTTCGCCACACCATGGAGCGGCTTGGTGGTGGTGAACTCGTTGGCTGGACCATGCCGCTGAAGCTGTTGAGCGACGCCGAGGTCGACGCGATGATCGCCTATATCAAGAGCCTCGAACCTCCGCGGCCGCGCAAGCCCAAGGACGAGCAGGCGGTCGCCCGCGGCCGGGCCGTGTTCGAGGCCGAGGCATGCGATGGTTGCCACGCGGGCGCCAAGCTGGTCGACGGCAGCCAGCACGCGCTCGACACCACGCTTGGCCAGGTCGACACGCCTTCGCTGTTGGGGCTGTCGAATTCTCGGCCCTACTACCACGACGGCAGCGCCAAGGATCTCTGGACCCTGCTGACCGACCGCGGAACGATTCACGAGATGGCCGACACCTCCAAGCTGTCGGACGCACAATTGCGCGATCTCAACGCCTACTTGGAGTCGCTATGAACAGGCTCATCTACATTCCACTGTCGATCTTGCTGGTGGCTGGCGCCTGTCACAAGGCCGAGAACATCAACATCGTCCCAGACGACCATGGCGACAATGGCGACGTCGTCGAGGTCCGTGAAGCTCCAGTCGCCGCGCCGCGGGATCGCAGCCTCACGATCTCGCGTGGGCCGGGACACGCACCCCACGAGGTCGAGCTCGATCCGCGCGGGCAGGCAGCGTTGACGATCGACGCGCACGGCAGCGTGTGCCTGTGGCCGGCGGTTCGCTCGACGGATCCCGAGCTCGCCAGGCCCTACGTACTGCCGATGCAAGAGCCGCTGTGGATGTCGCTCGCGCAGGCCCAAGATGGCTCGTTCGTGGTCGCGCTGATCGACACCACCAACGCCGGGCAGGTCGTGGCTGTGGCGCCTGGCAAGGACGGGCGCGAGGCCAAGTTGACCCCGCTGTTTGCGATCCCGCCCGATGACCCGCTGCTCGAGCTGCACGCCCTCGACGGCGGTGAGCGGGTGTTGGCGCTGGGGGTGGATCATCGCGTGCGGCTGTATGACGCCAAGTCCGGCGCGCTGCTCTCGGTCATCGATGAGCGCAGCTTTGGCCCCTGGCAGCTGCGGGTGGCTCACGGCGCGCCCGGCCAGCCGCCGCAGCTGGCCGCGATCTTGGCCCAGCCCGTGCGGGTGCAGGCGCTCGAGCTGCGTGATGATCAGCTGAGCATCGCCAGCGAGGCCCGCGGCGTCGCGCTGGATCGGGGACCCAACCGCAACGACTTGTTGCTGAGCCCCGATGGCCAGGTCATGGCCGCGCTGCGCCGGCCCAGGTCGCGCGGGCGTGAATTTGCGATCGAGCTGATCGATCTGCGAAGCGGTGAGCGCCGGCTCGTCGCTGGCAAGACGGACTCCGTGATCCGCACGCGCATGCACTTCGCAGAGGCCGGCCGGATCCTGCTCGAGACCGGCAGCACCAGCGGCAAGGGCCTGTGGGTCGAGCTCGCCAAGGCCGAGCTGCTCGCGGATCCGGCCGACGCCGACCCCACGTCCAAGCTGGCCGAGCGCCTGTACAAGACCGCTCACGACTCGATCCCGCTGGCGGCCTCGGCCGAGCGCCGGCCCGAGTACTTCGAGCCCGAGTTTGACCCGCCGTGGGACCGCGGCGTTCGGTTTCACGCTTCGGTCGTCGCCGGGGTCCGGGTCAACGTCGATCGGGCGCCGGGCTTCGGGCGCGACTCGAACCTGGGCATCGCGTTGATCGTCGACCCGCTCGATAGCGATCAACACTTGGTGATCCGACCCGGTGTGCGATACAGCTACGCGGTCAAAGGTGCCCTCGATCACGCGGGCGCGCGGCTGGCTGTGGCCAGCGACACCACGCTCAGCGTCACCAACCTCGAAGACGGCGCGTCGGTGCTCGACGAGACCGAGCACGGGGCGGGCAGCATCCTGTCGCTGGACTTCGCAGACCGCGACCACGTGCTGCTCGTCGATGACAAGGGCCGCTTGAAGCTGTTCGACGTGGGCTCGGGCGCGCTCGTGGCCTCGACCAAGCTCGACTTCACGTGGTCGATTCAGGGCCTGGCCTATCACGCCAACGAGGCTGGCGGCGGCGTGCTGGGCTGGCGCAGCGGTCGGCCCCGCGACCCCGAGCGCCTGCTCGAGATCCGTGACGGTCAGCTGGGCAGCGTGATCGAATTGCCCCGGGACCAGCGCCCGCTGTGGCTCGAGACCCTGGATCTGAGCGACGCCGAAGCCGGGGCGCTGTTCGGCATGAGCGAGTTCCAAGCGGACGATGTCGTCGACGAGTACACCAGCGCCCGCGATGGGCGGATGTTCTACACAGAGAAGTCCGCGCGCACGCCGTTGGTGGTTCGCAGCGGCAGCGAGGACACCAGCTTTCGCCTGCCCGCTGGGCAAGGGCGCCGGCTGTTGGTCAGCCCCGAAGGCAGCAGGATCGCCGTCGTGCAGTTTCGCGACCGGCACCCGTGGGGCGAGGACCATTTGCTGTCCGTGCTGAACACCGAGACCGGCGAGCGCCTGTGGACGCTGGGATCCGATCGCCCGATTCAACACTTGGGTTGGTCCGGGGATGGGCGGCGGATGGCGATCGGGGCGACCGTCCACGACGCGGGGACGGGGGAGGTGGTCTACGCGGCGCCCGATCCCGCGCCGGTGGTCGAGCAACGCAGCGACGCCAAATTTTCCCACTACCGCGACGAGTGACCTGAAGGGCCCGGCGCCTCAGGGCACCACGAAGGTCACG
The DNA here is from genome assembly GCF_000737335.2 of Enhygromyxa salina. Lineage (GTDB taxonomy): Bacteria > Myxococcota_A > Polyangia > Nannocystales > Nannocystaceae > Plesiocystis > Plesiocystis salina_C. Next base: position 95,946 of record NZ_JMCC02000004.1, read on the forward strand.
CTGCCCTGACCGAACGCCGTCGTGGTCACCGCCGCCTTCACGCACTGGCCCGGGCTCAGCGTCGCTGGCCCGTCGCCGCCGCCGACGTTCGCCGTGTCGTCGATCGCCCCGTCGGGCACGACACCGTAGGTCACCGGCCCCGCGAAGCCATTGGGGAAGTCGGCCACTTGCACGACCCAATGGGCGTCGCCACCGGTGACCGGCTGCCCCGGCCCCGCGGGCGGCTGCGCGTCCGGGCCAATGAAGTACACGCCAAGTCCGTCGGGCATGTCCGAGCCCCAATCCACGATTGGACCCTCGGCGCCAAACTCCACGGTCACCGGGAGCGCCCCGGTGCTGCCCTCGTTGCACTCGCCGATCACGGTGGGTCGCGTCAGTCGCCAGGTGACGCCAGACTCCAAGAACCCCGGCCCGGCGATCGTCAAGCTGCCCTCGGCGTAGTCGGCGATACCGTCGTCGTCTTCATCGATCAGCGTGGCCTGAATCCCGGTGGTGTCGGCGAAGCTCGGGCCGATCGGGATCGGCAGGGCCGGGGTCACCAGCAAACCACCGACAACCACCGCGACGCGCTCGAGCGTGAGGTCCTCACCATAATCCAGCAGCATCTCGCCACCGCTCTGGGTCTCGACCACGCTCAGCGGCACGGCCGTGGCGATCGTATTGTCCAAGTCGAATTCCGTCGCCTCGAGGTCGGCGGTTGGCATGTCGACCGTCCACACATAGTCGCCCGCAAGCCGCAGCTGCGGCGCCGCCCCGGTCTGCAGCGGGATCTCCCAGGCGCTCGGCGCCGCGGGGTCCGGGGTCCACAAGGTCTGCTCGCCAAAGCTCTCGAAGCTGGGATCAATGATCACCGTATAGTCCTGCTCGAACGCCAGCGCGGCCTTGGGCGTGAGCTCGAGGTGGCGGGCGTCGGCGCTGAGCTGGCGGGTGACCTCGACCTCGGCCCCGCTCGCGTCGATGAGGGTGACCTTGGCGAGGTTGCCCGCGTCGTTGAACACCGGATGCGAGAACACCACGCCGATCGGCTGATCAACCGCCATTGTCGTGTTGCCGGCCCGGGGCGAGCTGGTCAAGACCATGAAGTCGCGCGCGGTGAGCTCGAGCAAGAAGCGGTCGAGGGCCGCCCGCTGATCTTCGTCTAGACCGGGATCGCCAAGGCTGCCAAACACGCGTTCGACCGCGTCGTGCAGGGTGGTCGCTTCGCCGCGCTTGAGCCAGACCCCCAAGCGATAGCTGCCAACCAAGCCGGGCACGTCGGTCACGCCCTCGGTGATGCCCTGCGCCAAGGTTGCGCGTGAGGTGGTCAGCGGCAGGGGATGGCAGGTCGCGCAGCCAGCCTCGTTCTCGTAGATGCGCTTGCCGGCCTCGCCAAGCTCGGACAAGGTCCCGTCGCGGCGCGTGAACTCGTTGGCGGCTGGCGGCGGCATGATCGACGCCAGATAGGCCGAGAGCGCGCGGTGCTCTTCGGTGGTTGGCCGCACGCCCACGTTGATGTTGACGGTGAATGCGTAGTTTTCGACGCTGCTCAAGTAGCCGTCCCAGCCGAGCGGGTAGGTGCCCTCGAGCCAGTAAAATGGCCGGCTGACCCTGCGACCAGCGAACGGACCGGCGTTCCACACCAAGGTGTCCGAGAGCCCGTCGACGTGACACGAATTGCAGGTCCAGTTCTGGGCATAGTCGCGGCCGGCACCGGTGAAGAAATACTGGCCAGCGGCGACCTCGGCGGGCCGTGGATCGGTGGTCAGCGCCAACACCTGCGGCGCGGCGTTGGCCGGCGAGATCGCGGTGAGCGAGCTGGCCTGGGCGCCATGGGCATACACCGTGTCGCCGATCGCCGTCAGGCTGCGTGGACGACCCAGGACCTCGACGCGGTCGAGCTCGGCCAAGGTCTCTGGGTCGAGCGCGATCGCCAGATCAGAGGACTCGGCGACGACCCACAGTTGGTTGGCGGCCAGCGTGATCGCGTGCAGGGCGACCGCGTAGCCGCCCGAGCTTGGCTGTCGGCTCAGATCGGCGCGCTGCAGCTCGTCGCCGGAGGCGGCGTCGAACATGGCGATCTCGTACATGAAGCTGGGCTCGTCGATCGCCGAGAGGTTCGCCTCTGTGTCGTTGCGCAGCCGGCTCATGTACAGGCGCTCGCCGTCGGGTGCGAGCGCGAGCGCGGTGATCGTGGTGCCAACATCGAGCCACCAGTCAACGACCTCGCCAGCGGCGGTGTCGATCACGGCGACGTCGCGCTCGTCCTCGACCGAGTCCGCCTCGTAGGGGAACCGACCTGGCTGACCCGAGCGATGGCTAGCGACCCACAGCATGCCTTCATCGGCCGACAGCGCCATCGCGAGCGGGCTGCTGCCGACCTCGATCCGAGCGGTGCGAACGCGGGCCTCGAGGTCGACCACCGCGACCGCGTTCTCGCTCTGCAGCGCGACATAGGCCTGCTTGCCGTCTGCGGTCACGATCACGTTGGCGGGCTCGTCACCGACCCAGATCGCGTCGACCAAGCGCTTGGTCTCCACATCGATCAGCCCCAGCGTGTCGGCCCCGCGCTGGGCCACGACCGCGAACGTCATCCCCTCCACCCACGCGATCGAGACCGGCCACGGGCCCACGTCGATCTCATCGAGGACCGCCAGCGTGCTGGGCTCGACTCGCGAGACTGTGGGTGACTGCGCATTGGCGACCCACAGCTCGTCACCGACCGCGGTCAGCGAGTTGGCCGGATAATAATTGAGGTTGTAGAAGGCGCGGTCGCTGGCAGGAACGACCTCGAGGTCCAGGGTCTCATCGCCGCCCGGCGCCTCGGCCAGGCTGAAGCGGTAGTGGCCCGCAACCGTGGGCGTGATCCGCCAGATCCCGTCCTTGCCCTCGACGATCGGATCGGTGCTGGACTCGGGGCGCTCGACGACCGTCCAGCGCAGCTTGGCGCAGCTCGGGCTGGCGTCAATCACGGGGAGGTAGAAGGTCTCGCCGGCCACGAAGCGCGCGGTCGCTTGGGCCTCGAATCGCTGGGTCAGGCACAGATCCGCGCTGGGCTCGAAGCACGCGAACAGGCCGACGGAGCTGGCGAGAGCAAGTATAGATAGATTGTTCAATGTTTGCTTCATGTCGATGGCCTGTGACCTTCACGCACCCGTACACGTTCGGGGGCGGTCTATGGCACAATGTATACAATGTTCAAACAGAGTTTGTAAGCCTGCCCGCGGGTGCTGGCTCACAGACAGCTTTGTACAAGGTTTGCCCGAGTGCGCGACGTGGGCCCAAGGACGAGCGCCCGCAGCTGCGCATATATCGCCTGCGAGGGTGTTCCGCGCAGTGGTAGTGTGGTCATTCGACTCAGCGCGAGGCGAGGCGCACTTCGCCCTTGCCCGCGCGCTTGACCTCGTACATCAGTGCGTCGGCCTGGTGGAGCATGGCGTCGGCGGACTCGGGCGGGGTGTCGAAGCAGGCCACGCCGATGCTGAATCCGATCGGGTACGAGGTCTGTGCGGGGATCGTGGCGAGCGCACGGTCGAGCTTCGCTACGACCAGCTGGGCCGCCTCGACGCCTGCGCCGGGTAGCAGGACCGCAAACTCGTCGCCGCCGAGGCGCGCCGCGACATCGGTGGCGCGCAGGTCCTGGCCCAAGCACTGACCGATGCGGACCAGCAGGGCATCGCCAGCGCTGTGTCCGAACTGGTCGTTGACCGCCTTGAAGTTGTCGACGTCGACATAGATGACGCTCAGCGCCTCGGCTTGGCGTCGGGCACGGAAGATCTCGCGCTCGGCGGCTTCGTGAAACGCGCGGGAGTTCGAGAGGCCGGTGAGCGAGTCGACGCGGGCAAGCTCGCTCGCGGCCCGCAGCGCATCTTGAAGGCTGGATAGGATCAGGACGAGGGTGACGAACACGCCCAGCCGCGTGAGGGTGTTGAAGGCCAAGATCCAGTCGGCCGAGTACGCCATCCCGCCCAACGCCTCGGCCACCAGCCACGCCCCGCCCGACAAGCTGGCGACGAAGAGGCCCAAGCTCCGACCCGCACACCAGGTGACCAAGACGATCGGCAGAAAGTAGAAGATCGAGAACGACAGCTCGGCGCCTGTCAGGTAGTCGGCGGCGCACACCCCGATCGTCAGCCCGATGCCTGCGACGAGCGCGGGGCCCGGGGAGAGGGCGAGGCCCTTGCTGGTTGGCGGTGACGGCACGTGGCGGTGATCTTGGGTTCGAGCGCTGCGGCCAGCAAGCCTATCCCAACCCGTGATGAGGCGCCTGCGTGCGGGCAAAAAACCTCGTGAGCTGTTGCAGCGCGCGCGAGCCGTTTTCCCGGCTCTTGGGTGGCATTCGTGGGCAAGTGCACCCGGAACTGCAGCGTCGCCGGAATTGCGGCATGCTCGGCCAACGTGGATCTGCGTGACTACCTGTTGGCGCTGATGCAGCCGCTCGCGCCAGGCGACGAGCTCGAGTCTGGTCTGCGCTTCACCAGCGCGTCTACGGAGCTCGGTCTGCGCCTGACCTTCCTCGTTGACGAGCGCGACGAGGTCCACGTCGAGGTGGGACCGCGCGAGCTCGGGCTGAAGTACGCGGCTCGCAGCGAGCGCTTGTCGTTTGCGTACCGCGACGGTGGTGCGGATCACGTCGACCAAAAGCTGGGCTTTCGCGTGTGTCAGACGGTGGCTCGCCACGTTGGCGCGCGCGAGGCCGAGGTGCTCGAGCGCCTGTCGGTCCACACCGAGACCACGGACACCCAGAGCGCCGCGCGGATCCGGGAGATCAACAGCACGCGGCTGCTCGAGCTCGCGGGGCTGCCAACCGAGCGCTTCTACACGCTCAGCCCCTACCTTGGCTGCCTGATCGGGTGTCGATTTTGCTACGCACAGTCGCGCCTCGATCCAATGCGTGCGCTGCTCCGACTTCCGCAGATCCCCTGGGGGTCCTACGTCGACGTGCGGATCAACGCTCCAGAGCTGCTTGAGCGCGAGCTGCGAGAGCTGCCGCGTCACGTCATCAAGTTCTGTCCGATCGTCTCGGATCCCTATCAGGCCGTAGAGAAGCGGTTTGAGCTCACGCGCCGCTGCCTGCAGGTGATTGCGAGCGCCGAAGATCCGCCGCCAACCCTCATCATGACCCGCTCAACCCTGATCCTGCGCGATCTAGAGCTGCTGCGCGAGGTCCCGCATGCGTGGGTGGGTGCGTCAATTCCAACCCTCGACGACGAGGTCCGCAAGCACTTCGAGCCCCGGGCCGCGAGCGTTCCAGAGCGACTGGACATGCTGCGCCAGTTCAAGCAGGCCGGGGTCCAGCGCTGCGTGGTCGTACAGCCGATGCTCCCCGGCGATCCCATCGCGCTCGCCAACGCCCTCGCCGAGGTCGTCGACTCGGTGAGCATCGGGGTGTTGCGCGGCGAGATGGGGGCAAAGCAAGACTTCGCGGATCCGCGGTTTTCGCATGCGCGCGATGAGGACTGGCAGCGGCAAAAGGCGTTTGCCCTGCGCGACGCGCTCGAGGATCGCGGCGTGAACGTGTGGGTCAGCGAGCTCCCCCCCGCGATCAGCGATTGGAAACCGGCCACCGCTTGATTGAGTGGTGTGGTCACCAGTAGCGTGTTTGGGATTGGGTCGTGACGCGGGCGGGTCCGCGCTGCGTGGATTGAGCAGAGTTGCTGGAATGCGACAGAAGTGAAGGTATTGAGAATCAAACTGGTCGTTTTGCCAGTGGGTGTTTTGACCACATGTGCTGAAGGTTGCGAGCGGCAGAAACCCGAGTTTGGCTGCGGGCTTCACGTTCTAGTCGTTTTTGTCCAGCACGGCATGTGTCGTTCCCGCTGGTCGAATCCGCACAAAACCGCGAATTCGCGCAGCGTGCTCCGCCCATCCCAATGCCAGTGCGCGCGGGCGGTGAGTGGTACGAATTAGCCGAAAATGGAGCTAGTCAGTCCAACTGTTAATCGGTACACTTCGCGGGATGGTACATCGCCCGCTGTTGCTCCCGATCCTGTCGGCTACGTTGCTCTTCGCAGCGACCTCCACTGTGGCTCGAGCAGCGCCCCCGGCATTTACCGCATTCGAGAGCGGCCAGGTACGTCCGCTGGCGCTCTCACCCAATGGCAAGCGCCTGTTCGTGGTCAATACCCCGGACAATCGACTCGAGATATATAAGGTAAAGAAAAGCGGTCTTCAGCACCAGGCGTCCGTGCCCGTCGGGCTCGAGCCGGTCGCGGTCGCGGTTCGATCAAACAATGAAGTCTGGGTCGTCAACCATTTATCCGACAGCGTGAGTGTGGTCGCCGTGAATGGGGCGGTTCCGCACGTGCAGCGCACCTTATATGTAGGCGATGAGCCAAACGATATCGTGTTTGCTGGCCCTGGCGGGTCACGTGCATTCATCAGCGCAGCACACCGCGGCCAAAACGCGCCTTTCGATCCACAGCTGACCACGCCCAGCGTCGGTCGAGCCGACGTGTGGGTGTTTGACGCCAACAACCTGGGTGCCGGGCCAGGCGGTACGCCGCTGTCGATCGTGAACCTCTTTAGTGACGTGCCGCGTGCGCTCGCCGTTGATGCTTCCGGTACCAAGGTCTACGCGGCCGCCCTGAACTCGGGCAACCAAACCGCGATTGTCCCGCTGGCGCTGGTTCCCGACACGGGTGAAGCCAACGGGGGGGTCCCGCTGCCCAACGTCAACCACGCCGGGGCCCCCGAGCCGGACATGAGCCTGATCGTCAAGTTTGATGGTGACCACTGGGTCGACGAGCTCGGGCGGGTCTGGGACGACCAGATCAGGTTCAACCTGCCCGACAAGGACGTGTTCGTGATCAACGCCAGCGCGCCCGTGCCCGCGCTGCTGCCGGGCGACGCTGGATTCTTCGCCCATGTTGGCACCACCTTGTTCAACATGATCGTCAACCCGGTCAACGGGAAGGTCTACGTCACCAACACCGAAGCGCGCAATCATGTCCGGTTCGAGGGGGTGGGCACCTTCGCCGACACCACAGTGCGCGGTCACCTCGTCGACAACCGGATCACGGTGCTCGATGGCGACGGCGCCCACCCGCGCCTGCTCAACAAGCACCTCGACTACGACAGCGGCTTTGAGCCAATCGGCAACGCGGATTCGCAGCTAAGCGTGTCGCAGCCGTTGGGCATGGCGATCACGGGTGACGGCGAAGTGCTCTACACGGCGGTGCTCGGCAACGACAAGGTCGCCGTCTACTACACCGCCGAGATCGAGGACGACATGTTCTACCCGGACGCCGTCGACCAGATCCCGGTCAGCGGCGGCGGGCCAACGGGCGTGGTCCTCGACGAGGCCAACGATCGGCTCTACGTCATGACCCGGTTCGACAACGGCATCTCGATCGTCGACACGGAGTTGATGGAGGAGGTCGACCACCTCTCCATGCACAACCCCGAGCCGGACTCAATCACTATCGGGCGCCGCATGCTCTACGACGCCGCGTTGACCTCGAGCCGGGGCGATCAGTCTTGCGCCTCCTGCCACATCTTTGGCGACAAGGACGAGCTCGCGTGGGACCTTGGCGACCCGGACGGCGACGTCACCCCGACGCCCAGCAACGCCTTGACCACGCTTGGGGTTGGCGACGTCGACTATCACCCAATGAAGGGGCCGATGACGACCCAGAGCCTGCGCGGGCTCGACAATCACGGGCCCATGCACTGGCGCGGCGACCGAAACGGGAAGGACCTTGGCCCGTCTGTGCAGCCCGATGGGGGCGCGTTCAGCGAGGTGGCGGCGTTCAACACGTTCAATGTGGCGTTTGTCGGCCTGGTCGGGCGTGACGAGGAGCTGACCCCGGCCCAGATGCAGGCGTTCACGGATTTTCAGCTGCAGGTGATGTACCCGCCCAACCCGATCCGCGCGCTCGACAACACGCTCAACGCCGATCAGCTCGAGGGCGAGGAGTTCTTCAACAACGCCCTGGCGTTTAACAACGCCTTCGTCGACGGCGTGGACTTCACCTGCTCGGACTGCCACGTCATCGATCCGCAGGGCAACGCGGAGTATGGGGTCGAGCGACCCGGGTTCTTCGGTGGCGACGGCCAGCTCATCCACGCCGAGTTCTCGCAGACCTTCAAGACCCCCCAGCTGCGCAACCTCTACACCAAGGTCGGCACCTTCGGGTTCCCGGACGGCGACCCGGTCTTCAACTCGCCTGGCACGGTGTACTACGACCCGAGCCATCAGGGCGATCAAATCCGTTCGTTTGGCTTCACCCACGACGGCTCGAAGGACACGCCCATGCGCTTCTTCAACGCCTTCGCGCTGACCCCCACCGGGTTCCTGGACTTCGAGAAGATGCGCAAGGTCGCCGAGTTCATCTTTGCGATGGACTCGAACCTCAAGCCGATCGTCGGCCAGCAGGTCACGCGCACCAAGCACAACGGCGCACAAGTGGCGGCGCGGATCGATCTGCTCACGGCGCGGGCGGACGCGGGCGAGTGCGAGCTGATCGCCAAGACCCGCCTGGGCCCGATCGAGCTCGGCCTCTACTACAGCGGCGGCGGCTACACGACGAGCTTCGCGGCGCTGCCGGATCTGTTTGAGGCCCAGGTCTTGGCCATGGCCAAGTGGACGCCGGTCACCTTTACCTGCGTACCGCCTGGCTCGGGTGAGCGGCTTGGGGTCGATCGTGACGGTGATGGCCACCGTGACGGCGACGAGCTGATCGCCGGCAGCGATCCGGCCGACGCCTGGGACACCCCGTAGGCTCTGGCGGTCCGGCGATCGTGTTCGCAGCTCGGGCGAGGCGTCTCGCCCGAGCTGAAACACCCAATCACCAGGTCACCAGCTCACATAGTAGGTGCAGGCTGGGTCGCCATTGTCGATGCAGCCGTCGGCGTGCTCGATCAGGGCCCGGGCGCCGTAGCGTGAGCAGGAGCCCTCGATGATCCCGATGTGGAGCGCACACGGGAACTTGGGGCTGAACTCCAGCATCGCGCTGTGATCGTCGTCGATCGTGCAGCTGATCTTGCCAACGTTGGGCCCGCGGGCGTTGAGCCGGTAGGCGTGGTCCAGGCTCATCAGCAGGGTCTGGATACCGTCGATGTTGGGCGGGAACTCGGCGGTCTCGACCATCTTCTTGCCGACCTCCATGATCGCCCCGCGGCCCACTTCGGCCTCGATCTTGAAGTACAGCGCGCTCGCCCAGCCAAAGTCGTACCAGCGCTCTGGATCGATTTGATCCACGCCAGCATCGGACAACAACTTATTGATGATGGCCTCCGAGTGCCCGAGGGCGAGGATGAACGAGTTGAGCGCGGCCCCGTTGTATTCCTGTTTGTCCATGGTCATCTCGGTCATCTCGGTTCTCCTGGTTCTCTTGGTTCTGGCGAGCATCTAGCTGGTTGGAAGCGGCGTGATCTTCAAGCGTTGGAGCTTCAGCGCCCGCGCCAAGCCGTCTTGCAAGGTGGCGAGGGTCGGGATACCGGTCAGATCGACGCCGAGCTGGACGATCGTCCTCGCGTTCTGTGGTGACATGCCAACCAAGATCGCGGCGGTGCCCAGCAGCCGGATTGTTCGAGCGAGGCGGATGATCAGCTGCGCCGCCGCGGTGTCGAACACCGGCACACCCGAGATGTCCAAGATCGCGGCTCGGGTATGCAGCCGAGCGATCTCAAGCAACAGCTTCTCTGTCAGCATCTCGGCCCGAAGCGTGTCGAAGGTGCCGATCAGCGGTACGACGAGGATGCCCTGCACGACCGGAGCGATCGGCGTGGACGCCTGACGAATGAGCTCGAGCAGCTGGGTCTTCTCTTCGAGCGCGACCTCGAGCTCGGCGAGCTGTGACTCGAGCCGCTGAACGCCGAGCTGGGCGGCCTCACGCTGAATCTTTTCGTCGCGCCACGCCATGAAGCACGTGGTGCAGACCACGATCAGCTCGAAGAACCAATCTTCGACCCCCAGGCGAAGCTCGGTTGCTTCGGGGGTGGCACTCGAGGTCTCGCGCACCTGGGCGCGAAAGGTCTGGGCGAAGAAGCGCAGATCCGCGAACGTGAGCCCGTTGGGCGCGAGCTCGAGGACCAGCGCGTGCACGAACGCGCGAACGCCCTCGCGCTGGTTCGCGGCAAGATCCTGCACGAGCGCGGTCATGGCTGACTCCACGTGGGCGCGGCAGACCTTCGGGCCGACCCGACGGAACGCGCTCGCGGCCCGCTTGCCCAGCCGCTCGCTCACTGCTTCGATGATCTGCGCGTGCGCAGCGGTGAGCGGAGTGAGCGAGGGGATCTGCATGGGAGGCTCACCAGCTGACGGCTGGGTGCATCGTGGTTCCAAATACCGCGTACTTCATATCGTAGGCGCGGGTCGGGGGTCCAGCGTTCTCGCGCGCCGTCGCCGTGGCGTCCGGCCCGCGAGCCTCGAGTCTCACCCAGCTTGCGGGCTCGTGAGCGTTTGTTAACTCTGGGCGCCGCGCGATGATCCCAATTCGCAACTCAGCTCGCACCGAAGCCCAGCGCGTCGGTCCCTCGGGCTCGATGCTCGAGCTCCTCGGGCAAGTCGCGGAAGCGAGCGCCGCCACGACGCAAGCGGCGTTGCCAAGCGCGTTCGCGTTGCTGCCCGAGCAGCTCGAGGCCAGCGGCTGTCCCGGTTCGGCCACGAACGCGTTCCAGAAGCTGCAGCGCCCGTGGACGTGGAGTCACGTCGAGCCCCCACTTGGTCAGGCGGCAGCTCGGTGGTTGGTCGAGCACACCGATCTGCGGCTGCCGCAGGTCGAGCGCGAGGTGTCTGCGAGCGACGGCACGACGCGGGTGGTCTACCGCAGCGGCGGCCAGGCGTTCGAAGCCGTGCACATGCCTCGCGACGTTCGGGCGCCGCGGGTGACGATATGCATCTCGTCGCAGGTTGGCTGTGGCATGGGGTGCACGTTCTGCGCGACCGCGAGCATGGGCCTGATCCGCAACCTGAGCGCGGGTGAGATCGTCGGCCAGGTGTTGGCGACGATGCATCGGATCGGGCCCAAGACATCAAACCAGCTGTCGCTGGTGTTCATGGGCATGGGCGAGCCGCTGCACAACGTCACGGGCGTGGTCCAGGCCATCCAGACGCTGTGCCACCCCCGTGGGCTGGGGCTCTCGCCGAAGCGGATCACGGTGTCGACTTCGGGCGTGGTCAAGGGGATCGAGGCGCTCGCCCGCGCGCCGCGTCGGCCCCGGCTCGCGCTCAGCCTCAACGCCACGTCGGATCCAACCCGAAGCTCGATCATGCCGGTCAACCGCAAGTGGGATCTCGCCGAGCTCCGCGCGGCCTTGGACCGCTGGCCGTTCGAGGCCCGTGAGCGCGTCACGATCGAGTACGTGATGCTCGCCGGGGTCAACGATAGCGACGCTGACATCGAGCGACTCGTGGCGTGGCTCGACGGCCTGCCGCACATGCTCAACCTGATCCCCTTCAACCCCCACCACGCGGCGCCCGGCCTGCGGGCGAGCTCGCCCGCGCGCATCAGCGAGTTCTCGGCGGCGCTGCATGCCGCCGGTTGCCGGGTCACCGTTCGCGTCAACCGTGGCCGCGACGTGGCGGCGGCGTGCGGGCAGCTGGTGACCGGCGTCGGCTCTGATCGGTGATGGTGCCGGCCGGCCGACCCGGGACGGCTCAGCCCTGCTTGGACTTCTTGGTCTTCTTGGTCTTCTTGGACTTTTTGGGCTTCTCGACTGGCAGCGGCACGCTGGGGTCCCGCTTTAGCAGCACCAGCCCAGTTGGGTGCTCATCGATCACGATGTACGCGCCCGAGGTCTCGAGCGGCTTGACGTCGATCAGCGAGGGTCCGCTGCGCCGCCGCCGGGCCCGATCCACCAGCAGATAGTCGAGTCCGCGGGCGTCGGCGTCGGGGTACTTCTCGATCATCGCGCGCCCCGACAAGTGCGGGACCAGGTGATCCGTGGCCGCGACCGAGGCGTCGGGGGGGATCGCGTCGGCGGCCTGGCGAAGCCACTCGTAGCGGGCCGCGGCCTCCTCGTCGTAGGTGCGCACGAGCGTGTAGTAGCCAGCTTGGAAGCTGTCGTTCTCGACCAGGCCGCCGTACTTCCACGACACCAACACCGACATCATCGCGCAGCCCAGCGCGCCGGCCCGGGCGAACTGAACCTGCGTGGCGGCGAACCGAGCCAGCGCGGGGCTCTGGGCTGGATCGGCCAGCACCAGGGGCACCAGCACGAACGCAAACGGCGTGTGCAAGGTGACGTATTGAAAGTGCAGCGAGAACAGGGCCGGCTTGGTGCCGAGCAGGCAAAACCCAAGGCCGTAGACCAGCAGCACGCGCCCGGGCCGGGCGAAGAAGGGCAGCACCAACAGCGGGCCAAAGCAGCGCGCGAGGTACAGCAGCTTGTCTTCGGTCATGACGCTGCGCAGCACGAACACCGGGTTGCTGATCAGCGAAGCCAGCAGCTCGCTCACGCCGCTGCGGCCCTTGGGGATCAGGTAGCCAAAGTAGGTGCTGTAGCCGTAGCTGTGGTCGGTCGACTCCATCAACAGGCCGGCGTCGGGCATCATCGCCAGCTTGACCACGCCGAGGTACGCGATCGAGGCCAGGATCGTCAGCACGCCCACGCGCCCGCGCCCCGTCACCAGCGCGTAGACGCCCAGCGCCGCGCTGAGCAGCGACATGTCCTCGCGGACCAGCAACAACAGCAGCAGCGTGACGGCGTAGGACTTGCTCGCGCCGGTCTCGAGCAGCAGCACGGCGGTCATCAGCAGCGGGATCGCCAGGCTCAGCGAGTGAAAGTCGTAGAGGTTGGCGCCCTGGATGCCCGGATGCGCCAGGTAGCTCACGACCAACGCAAACCCGGCCCAGTGACTGCTCAGCTTGCGCACGACCAGCAGGTACAGCGGCACCGCACCCGCCGCGATCCACACCGTCTGCAGCACGATGATCGTGTGGGCGCCGGGGCTGATCCGGTAGAACGGGGACAGCAGGATCAGGATTGGATCAAAGTGCGCGGCGAGGTGGGTGTCGCCCTTGACCAAGGTCGAGCGCAGCCCGTTGCCGTGGCTCGCGTTCCAAAACAGGTTGTCGTAGATGCCAAGGTCATGGGTGGAGGTGGTGAGGTTGTAGTGGTGCAGCAGGGCCAGGCGCGAGATCTGGAAGATGTAGAATCCAACGGCCAGCGTGCTCAGCAGCGCGGGCGCGTGGACCTGCCACAGCTTGGCGGGGGGGCGCTCGCGGGTGGGGAGCCGGTAACACCAGACCACCAGCACGCCGGTTGCAAACCCTGCCAGCGCGAGGGTGAACCACGGGTTGCTGGTCTCGAGCTTTGGAGTGGTCAGCGCCGCGATCGCCGGGAGCATCAGCGCGAGCACACCGTGCCGCAAGCAGCGATCGATGGTCTCGCCCAGCCCCGGTGTGGCATCCGTGGTGTCGGCGGGCGCCTGGCGCTTGGCCCGAAGATGGACGGCGGCGATCCCCACCAGCGCCAGCGCGATCGAGACCACCACCGTCGCCACGATCGAGTTGGTGACCTCTGCCTTGACGCGATTGTCGGCCAGCGCGGTGAGCGTGTCGCGGTTCCGCAGCATCCACCACGCGTAGCCAGGGGCCGCGCCACAGGCCAGCACACCCCCAACCCGGGCCCGCTGATCCCACGACCACGAGCCCGCTTTCGCCAGGGCGTCGAGGACCGCCAGCGCGCGCGCCTTCACGGCTAGGGCTCCTCGATCTGCGCGAGCCGCTTGGCGAGCTGTTGCTTGAACTCTAGCTGCATGCCGCGGGCGATCTGGATGCGCTGGGCCTGCGGCGATCCTGCGCCGTGCATGGACTCGGTCAGGTAGCCGACCGCGTTGCGGCCAAGGGTCATGTTCTCGATCAAGCGCAGGATCTTCCAGCGGTCGCGCACGTCGACGTCGTCGCGGGTCTTGAGAAATTTTTCGAGCAGAGCCCCGACCGCATCGGACTCGAGATCCGCGGCCGAGGGCAGGGTTGCGACCAGACCCCCGGCCAGATCCTGGGCCAGCCGCCCCAGCTCGTAGGGCAGCTTGGTCACGTGGTGCTTGCACACGTTGGCCAGCATGTCGTCGTTGAGGTACGCGCCCGAGGCCGTAGGCTTGGCTTGGTGGGACGAGGCGATCCCGGTCCCGTAGATGGTCTCGTTGAGGTGGGTCATCTCGACCAGCTTGTCGCGGATGTGCGAGGCCTTGGCGACGCCGTTGTAGTCCGCGACCGTTGCCGCCGCGCCGATCAGCACGTCACCGACCCCGGTCTTGCACACGTAGCTGCGCCGGTGATAGCAGGTGAAGCGCTCGACCAGCATCGAGGCGAACTCGACCTCGCCGTTCATGAACACCCGCTCCCACGGAATGAACACGTCGTCGAAGATCACCAGCGCCTCTTGGCCCGCGTACTGCGGGTTGCCGCGGTCGAGGGTGCTGGGCTCCATGCTGCGGGTGTCGCAGGACTGACGCCCATAGATGTACGTGATCCCCGGGGCCTCGACTGGCAGCGCGCCGATCACCGCGTAGTCGCGGTCTTCGGGGCCCAGGCGCATGGTTGGCATCACGATCAGCCAGTGCGAATTAATGCACCCAGTCTGGTGGGCCTTGGCGCCGCGGATCACCACGCCTTCGTCATTGCGCGCGACCACCCGCAAGAACAGGTCGGGATCGGTCTGCTGATGCGGGGCCTTGCTGCGGTCGCCCTTGGGATCGGTCATCGCCCCACCGATCACGCAATTGCGCGACTGGACCATCTTGATGAACGCGCGCAGGCGGGCGTGATAGGGGGTCGCGTGGGCTTGGTCGATCTCGAAGGTCACCGAGTACAGCGCGTTGAGGGCGTCCATCCCCACGCAGCGCTGAAAGCAGGTGCCGGTCAGCTGGCCCAGCTTGCGCTGCATGTGGTTTTGGTCGACCAGGTCCTGGGCGCTGTGAGCGACGTGCAGGAACCGGTTGACCCGCTCGCCCGTCAACGAAGAGATCGCCGTGGCCAGCTCGGGCTCGCGCAGGGCCAGGTCATAGGTCTGCGCGACCGCGTTGATCGAGGGCCGAATGATCGGGTGGTCGACCGGCTCGTCGACCCGCTGACCGAGCAGGTAGACGTTGAGATCGCGGCCGCGGAGGCTGTTGATGTAGTCATCGCCGCTGCGCAGCGGCCAGCTCGCTTGCTCGGTCAAGGTCGAGCCTTCAGCCGCGACGGCGACGCAGCGCGAAGCCCGAGATCAGCAGCATGAGGCCAGCGAGGCCGATCACGCGGTCGTCGTTGTCGACCATCGAGCAGCTGCCGGCCTTCTTGGCGTCGTCTTGCTTGGCGTCGTCCTTCTTGGCGTCGTCTTGCTTGGCGTCGGGTGCGGTCTCGGCTTTGACCTCGGGCGCCGGAACTTCGGCTGTGACCTCGGGCGCCGGGACTTCGGCTTTGACCTCGGGCGCGGGCGTGGGCGCGGGCTCGGGGCTCGCGAGATCGGCGAGCGCGGTGGTGGAGGTCATGGCGACTGCGAACAGGGCAGCCAGAGCGAGAGCGCGTGGGCAGGACATCGCCGGGAGTATACCCGCGCGGCCACGAGCGCGCGTGAGTCGATGCGTGGCCCACTCCGGGCGCACTCAGGGCAGCTGGACTCGCCAGGTCTCGGCGTCGAAGAAGTGCGGGTTCAGGGCGAGGCTCCACGTGACCTGCTCCATGCACGTGCGAAGCGATGCGCTGGTCGCCGCGGTCGTGAGCGTGACGTCGAGGATCTCGACCGTCTGGGTCTCGAGGACGACCTGGCCGCCAAGCCCATCGCCGCCGCAGCGCCTCCAGCCCTCGCGCAGCTCGGCCTCGAGCCAGGCTCGCTTGTCGAAGGTCGGGCCCATGCCGCTCCCGCTACCCCCAAAGCCGCCGCCGCTGCCCATCAAGCCGATGCCGCCGATGCCCATCGAGCCCTCCCCGCCGCGCTCGAGCCCCTCGGTCGAGGGCCGCACGCCAGGCTCGATCGCGAGGTAGCTGGTGACCGGCGAGACCGCCCGGCCGCGCAGCGCCAGCTGCATCATCTCGATCTCGTCGAGCTCCCACAGCACCTGCGAGCCGAACACCAGGGCCGACCAGCGATCCCCAGCTTGGCGGCTGGGCTTGGCGCTGTGGTCGACGGGGATGTTCCAGGTCACCCCTTCAACGCTGAGCTCGCGGCCGGGTGTGGGCGAGAGCAGCAGATCCTCGTAGCCTTGTCCCTCGTCTAGGCTGCCTTCGAAGTTCGTCCAATAGTAGTCATCGTCGAGCGAGAGCCCGTCGACGCTGACGCGCAGGTCGTCGATCCGAACCGGCCGGGCCCACTCCTCGAGCACCGCGCGGCCGCGGGCATGGTCCTCGTCATCGGCCCACGCGCTTGGCACCGCCGCGTCCCACACCACGCCTTGGGTGCTCGCGGCCAGGGTTGACCAGGGGTGCAGATCATCGCGTCCAAGCCACGCGTCGCCCTCTACGATGTCGGCGAGATGCACGATCGCGTTGCTGTGCTTCACGACCGCTGCGTAGTGTTCGGGGGCGACGCGCGAGGCGGTCTCGAAGTCGGTCATCAGCAAGATCCGCCGGGGCCCACGCGGGGTTGCGCTGAGCAGCTCGTCGGCCTTGGCGAGCGCGAGCCCGACCTCGCTGCCGTTGCGTTGGTTGAGCGTTGCGCTGCCCAGCAGCTCGATCGCCTGGGCCGCCGTGACGAAGCCGGGCGAGATCGAGTGGACCTCACGATCGAAGCCCAGCAGGGCCACCTGGGTGCCGAGCGCCGGATCGGCGAGGTGCTCGAGATAGGTCTGGGCCGCGAGTCGCTGGGCCGCGACCGCGCCCGCGTCGAGCGACACCGACAGATCCAGGGCGATCACCACGCGCGCGCCCGTTGGCACCTTCGAGATCTCTGGCGCCAGAGTCAGGCGCCACGCCGCCAGGTGTTGCCTGCCGGTTCCAACCGACGCGAGCTCGAGCGAAATGGGTGCGGGGTCGCGTGGCGCCAGCGCGATCTCGACGCCGTGATCGAGGGTCAAGAGGTGCCCGCGCGCCACCACTTCCCCGTTGACGAACAGCTGGTCGAGCTGCTCGCTCGGCGAGACGACCAGCTCGGCCGGCAGGCTGGCGGTGCCGAGCTCGGGCAAGAACAGACGCCAGCGCCCGCCCTCCCAGCGGGCCGGCATACTCAGCGTGTACTCGATTGTCTTTTCAGTGTTGGGCGCGACCGGAAACACCTGAAGCGCCAGCAGCGTCTGGTCGCGCCACGACAGCAGCGCAGGGTCTTTGGGATAGTAGGCGCCCATTCCCGTCAGCTCTTCGTAGCGGGCGGCCGCGGCTTCGGCCTCGAGCAGGTCACCCGCGAACCAATGCGGCTTGCCGTGCAGCTCACCCAGGGTGCGCAGGCCCGTGGCGACCGATGTCTCGGGCACGTAGATCCAGAACATGGCCTCGTCGTGGCGCTCGATCCCGTTGTGCACCGTTCGTCGGACCCGCAAGCTGGCGTAGCCGCGATCCATGGTCAGCTCGATCTCGTGCCCGCGCTCGACGAGTTGATCGTAGCCGCGGGTGCCGTAGACAGAGTCGCCGCCGGCCTCGGCGTCGCGGGGGAGCGACGAGAGGGCGGCGGCGGTCAGGGCGATGCTCAGGGCAATGCGCGGCTTGAACCCAAGGGGGTAACTCGACATGCGCCCACCGACCGCGGCCAGCCGGCGAGGTTCCGCGACATGTTGGGTTTTGGCGTGAGCGTGCTGGGGGAGTGGCTCAGGGCCACCCCAGCGTCTGACGCAACAGCAGCCCGATCGCCACGCTCGCCGAGTTGGCGAACGCCGCCCAGGCGAGCGAGCGCTGCAGGCCAAACCCGCGCAGCCACGCGGCCTCGACCGTGATCGCAAACAGCTCGGCGACGATCACCATCGTCAGCCACGAGCCGGGGATCAGCTTGGGCATCACGAACCAGACGATCGGGTGGGTGACTGCGCTGGCCCCGAACGCGATCGCCAGCGCCGCCGGCCAGCGCTTGCACACCGGCTCGCGCTCGGGCAGCCGCTCGAGCAGGGCGCGGATGTAGATCGGCACCTCGATCAGCTGGGTAAAGGCGAACGCCAACAGCCACGCGCTCATGGTCGCGATGATTCCCAAGCTCGTGATCGAAGCGTCGAGGCCGACACGCCGGGAGCTTAGCAGTCGAGCGCATCTACATGAAGGTCCCTGAGCCGAGCGCGACAACCACCTTGCTTGGTATCCTGGGCTTGCTCGCGCTCAGCGCCTGCGGACCGGGTGATCCGCGCGCCTGATGGGGTCGTGCTGGATTCGGTGCCGGTCGGGTTGGAGCGGCATCCCGGGCGGCGGCTGACAGCGCTCGACTGCGTCGAGTGACCTTCGCGGGGGGGCGGCTACGTCGGGCGCCGTCGGCAAGCTCGTCGCTGCCATGCCAGCGTGTCCCCCCCCGCCACCGTCTGTCAATCTGCCGACCTACGCCGGGGTGGCACCTCCTCGCCTGACCAGGTGAATGAGCGCCGTCGCGACTGCAAAGACGATGAACACCCAGAATAGGATCTGCGCGATGGAGGCTGCGCCCGTGGCGATTCCTGTGAAGCCGAACACCGCGGCGATGATCGCAATGATGAAGAAGACGAGTGCGTAGTACAGCATGGTGATTGCTCCTGTTCGAGCGTCATTGGATGACGCCGGGTGATGACTGTGTGAAGAAAGACCGTCAGACCTGGCGGCGGAGCGCGGCCAGGGTGTCGTGGGTCCGACGCTGCTCTGGGATGATGTGCTCGACGATGAATGAGCGGGTGCCGGCCGTCAGTGAGTCGAGCTCATCGTCGTAGAGCTTCTTGCCGTGATCCTCGCCCTCCTCGATCACGTTGATCGCGGGGGACTTGCCAAGCAGCTTTGCGCCGCCTTCAACGAGCTTGGCAAACGATCCCCAAGCACCCGACGTCGAATCAGGCTTCCCGCCGAGCTCCGTGATCCGCGATTCGAGCTGGGCCACGCGTTTTTGATGGGATGAGCGCAGGGCTCGCAGCTGATCCTTCATCTGCGGCTCGTCGAATTTCTCGATGCATTGGTTGTAGGTCTCGACGGCGGATCGCTCGCCGCGCAGAAACTCGTTGAGCTGATCGATGTCCTTCTTCGTGGAGGTGGCATTCATGATGGCGGTAGTGTGCACCATGAAAACGGGAGACTCCGTGCCGATTCGCAGGGACGGTATCGATTAATTCGCGTGCCCCCGGGTGTCGGGGGCGTATAACTTTCGTGCATTGGTTGGCGACTGGTGCGGCCGCGTGTCCGCGACCTGGAAACTGGCTTGGGCGTCAATGCTTGCTAAGTTCACGCCCCGTGAAGAGCCGAATCCTGGTTGTCGACGACGATGTCGAGCCGCGCGAGCGACTCTGCGCCAGCCTCACGCGGCTTGGGCATGAGGCCCACGCCGCCAACTCCGGTGAGCAAGCGTTGGCGTTGTTGCAGAGCCAGTCGTTTGACGCGCTCATTACAGATGTTCACACCGGCGAGCTCACCGGCCTCGAGCTGTGCGCGCGGGTCCGCGAGGGGTGGCCCGACATCCCCACGATTGTCCTGACGGAGCGCCCCGACGCCCAAACGGTCGTCGCGGCGCTGCGTGCCGGGGCCTTCGATTTCGTGACCAAGCCCGTCGACATGGACAGTGTCTCGAGTCGGCTCGCGCGTGCGCTGCAGCGGGTCGGGCTCGCGCGCGAAGTCTGCCAGATGCGGAGCACGCTGAGTCCGACCGGCACCACGCTGATCGGCGATAGTCCTGCGCTCGCGGCCACCCAGAGCCTGGTGGCGAGGATCGCCGACACCGACGTCCCCGTGCTCGTGACCGGTGAGAGCGGGGTTGGCAAGGAACTCGTCGCCCGCGAACTGCATCGGCAAAGCCGCCGGGAGTCCGAACCTTTTGTCGCCGTCAATTGCGCGGCGATTCCCAGCCAATTGCTAGAGAGCGAGCTATTTGGCCATGTCCGCGGCGCGTTCACCGGGGCCAACCGAGCCCGGGATGGACTGTTCGTAGAGGCGGGCGGGGGCACATTGTTTCTCGACGAGATCGGCGAGCTGCCGATCGAGACCCAACCCAAGCTGCTGCGCGCGCTGCAAGAGCGGCAGGTCCGCGCGGTCGGCAGCGATCGCAGCGCGGGCTTTCACGCGCGCGTCGTGACCGCGACGAACGTCGACCTCGAGACGCAGATCGGGCTGGGCCGGTTCCGCGAGGATCTATTTTACCGGATCAACGTGGTCAATGTTCACATTCCGCCCTTGCGGTCGCGCGGGCGGGACGTGCTGCTGTTGGCCCAGTATTTCCTCGATCGCGCCGCGACGCGCAGCGGACGACAGATCGAGGGGATCAGCGTGTCGGTGGCCGCCAAGCTGCTGGCCTATGATTGGCCCGGCAACGTGCGCGAGCTCGAGAATTGCATCGAGCGCGCGGTCGCCCTGGCCCGCTATGACGAGCTCACGGTCGCCGACCTACCTGAGCGGATCAGCCGCTACGAGCTGGGCGAACAACTAGACGAACAGCTGCCCGACCCGCCGGTGCCCAAGGAATGGATCACGCTCAGCGAGCTCGAGGGGCGCTATATTCGCGAGGTCGTCCGCGCGGTCAAGGGCAACAAGAGCCGCGCGGCCGAGATTCTGGGGTTGGCCCGCCGCACGCTCTACCGCCGTTTGGATCGGCTAAACGGTGACACCTCCAAATCCGACTTCCGCCCCAAGCTGCAAGAAGGTCCCTAGAGCGCCCGTGGTGCAATGCCTCGCACCGCCACGGGTTCCTAGCCTAGGCGAGCGAGCGTAGTGCCCGCTCGCCACCTTGGCGACCACCCCTACAGCTTCGCGATGAATTCGTCCGCTTGCTCTTCGGCCCACTCCTTGGTCTTGCCGTAGCGTTGTTGCAGCTTGGCCACGAGTTGCTCTCGCCGACCTTTTGCTTGCTCGAGATCCGAGTCCGTCAGCTTGCCCCACTTGGTGCGGGCCTTACCCACGAGCTCGTTCCACTTACCCTCGACTTGTGTCCAATTCATGATGGTTATCCTGCTGTTGAGGTCTAGTCTAGGCTAGGAGCCCGTGGTGCAATGCCTCGCACCGCCTCGCTTGGCCTTTTCGCCGAGGGCAGTGTTGCCGAAACTTGCAGTACGCCCGGTACAGCTGCGTTTCAGCGCCTCGCCCTCGACGAAAATTCCTGCGCGCTCCTAGGGCGACTCCTCGTGTCCCTCGTGTTCCATATCATCGACTTCGAGTTCGTTGTCGACGCGAACGACGCCGTCGACAGCAGAGGCGATCCGCTCGGCCGTGTCTTTGGCCAGCTTGTCTTCGACGATGCCAGACAGGTAGACGACGCCCTCGACGACGTCGACGTCGATGTTGAAACGTCGGACCTCGGGGTCACCGAGCAGCCGCGCGCCGACGGCGGCCGAGATCGCAGCGTCGTTGCGGGAGCTCCCGGGATTGTCGGGATCGGACTCGAGCATGAGCTTGTTGATGACCTTCTTGACGCCGGTCGTGCTCTCGGCGACGCGAGCCGCGGTGTCGGCGGTGGCCTGATCTTCAACCTGTCCGCGCAGCGTCACGACGCCGTTGAGGGCGTCCACGTCGATGTCGAAGCGCGAGACATCGGGATCTGCGCTGAGTCGCCGCCCAACCCGGGACGCGAGCGCTGAGTCATCGGTCTGAGCTGAGACCGTTTGAGTGGTCGCGCAGGCAGAGAGACCTACGGGGGCGAGGAGGATCAGCAGCGGCAGCAGGGGGATTGAGATGATTCGTTTCATGGTGCTCTCGTTTGTGTGGTTCTCGCTGAACCCGCGGTTGGGTTGTGCAAGATCAGAGCCACCAGTGCCGCACACCCTGAGTTCGATCCGGGTCATGCACGGCACTGAGGCCCAATGGCAGTGTCGCAGCTCCTCGCCCTTGGGCCTCAGCTCCGCACCTAACCCGGAACGAACTCAGGGTGTGTGGCACTAGAGCGCCAATCAGTTTGAATTCACGACGCCAGGCACATCTGGGACCGCCCCTGCCGTTGTCGGTCGGCGCTCGCAGTATGCCGGATACAGCTTCGGCCTCCCTCCTAGGCAGGAACGGCCCCAGACGCACCTGACGACGCGACTCCAAACTGATCGGCGCTCTAGCAACTGGCGCTCAGGCTGCGCACCTGCCGTCTCAACCAGCTCCGCGCTGTGTCGAATTGGCCGCATTGATCTTACCTGTGCCTAAACGTCACATATGGATCGGCGGGAACTGCTCAATTGCTGACCCGACAGGTTTGCGCGATAGCGGTGCCATCTCAGCGTGAAAACGCGCAAGCCAGATGCGAATGGTTGTGGAACACTCGAACGAGGAGAAGCTGATGACTGATCCCAACAAATCCCCCCGTGTGTTCGTGTCCATGCTGTTTGCGTTTGCAGCCGTCGCCAGCTTTGCGTTTGGCGCCTGTCGGCAGGACGACGACGTTGATGATGGGTCCGGCGCGTCGTTCGACGTGCAGAACTCGTGCGCCGACTACTGTGAGCAGCGGAAGCTGTGTAAAGACGAGACCAACGAAGAGACGTGTCGCAATAACTGCGAGGACGCCATGAGTGACTGTCAGGCTGACGAGCAAGACGAGGCGCTCGACAAGCTCGACCAGTGCGCCAACGAGAGCTGCGACGACTTTCTTGGGTGCACGATCAACGTTGGCGCGCAGTGCATATTTGGGATCTGATCCCGCCTATGCGCTCGCGGTCTGGTTGAGGGTCTCCATGACCACATTGCGCCCCGTGATCGCGGAGACCGTCAAATACCCCGAGAACAGCGCGGCCCCGATCCCGGCGGTGACCACATCCTGACCGGTCAAGTACAGGTTTGGGATCGGTGAGCGTGGGCGCAAGAACTTGCCCTCGAACCGGCCGGGGTCGTGGCTGAGCCCGTAGATCTCACCGTGCTGGTATGCGGTGAAGTGCTTGGTGCTCAGCGGCGTCGAGAGCTCGTGGTAGGCGACGGCGTCGCGGGTCTGCGGCTCGACCGCGTAGAGCTGCTCGAGCATGCGCTGGGAGAACGCGGCCTTGTAGGCTTCGTAGTCGTCACCGCGCTTCTTCCACGGCTTGGCGTCCCACTTGGCGAAGCGCTCCCACGGGGCCAGCGTGATGATCTCGATCGTGCTCTTGCCGGGGTAGCGGCGCTCGAAGTCGGGATCTTTGGCGCCGGGGAACGAGATGTAGATGACCGGGAACGGCGCGTCTTCATCTTCGGTGAAGCGCTGGACGTTGCGATCGTGATCGTACTCGTTGGCCGGGTAGATCCAGTAGTTGGCCTTGGGCAGCTTCAGCGCGGCGGCCGACTGGTTCAGGCCAATGTACAAGCTGAGGTGTGCGGCCGACGGCTCGATTTGTTGCAGCTGCGGGGCAAATCCAACCCGAGCGCGCTCGCCCGCGGGCAGCAGGGCGCCGTAGGTGTTCAGCGCTCCGGCGTTGCTGATGATCAGCTCCGCGCGCAGGACCCTGCCGTCCTCGAGCTTGACACCGATCGCCTTGCCACCCTCGATCACGATCTCGTCCACGCCCGCGTTGGTCAGCAGCATCCCGCCGCCAGCTTCGATCTTGGGCGCGATGGTCTCGGCGAAGCGGGCTGACCCGCCGATCGGATAGTTGCCACCAAAAAAGTAGTGCTTGGCGACCGAGGCGTGCATCGCGAACGCGCTCTGCTTGGGGGGCAGGCCATAGTCGCCGTACTGTCCGGTCAGCACGCCGATCAATTTGGTGTTGTCGGTGATGCCGCGCAGCACCTCGTAGGTGGTCTTGCGGGTGTGGGCCAGGTAGGGCCGGCGCATGAACGGCGCGGCCAAGAACCCGGCGACACCCGACAGCGCCTTCTCGGCGTAGAAGCTGCGGGCGGCCTTGGACGCTGCGAACACCGCGCTGACGTACTCGTCGATCGCCGCGCCGTCTTTGGCGTCGGGGAATTGCTCGCGCAGGCCGTCTTTGAAGTTCTGCACCCCCGCGCGCAGCGGGTACGCTTCATCGCCGAACACGATGCGGTCGTAGACCTCGCCCATGCCCTCCCACTTCAGCTCGCCGTCGGTGACGTGGTTGAACAGCTGGCCGAGCACGCTGCGGTCGCGGTGGACCTCGCCGACGTAGTGCACGCCCACGTCCCACTCGTAGCCCTTGCGCTTGAACGTGTGGGTGAAGCCGCCGATCACATAGTGGCGCTCGAGCACCAGCACGCGCTTGCCCATGTTCGAGAGCAGCGCGGCGCTGGCCAGGCCGCCAAGCCCGGAGCCGATCACGATCGCGTCCCACTGCTCGTCGACGTCGCTCTGCTTGTAGGATCGTCCGACCTTGGTCACGCTGGCGCCTATACCGGACCCGGGGCGCTTGGGCCACCCCCCGGCTGGCCGCGTCGCGTTTGTGTGCTCCGCCGGATGCGTGGCCTTCTGGAAGGGGAGCCTGGGCGCATGGCGATCTGGTTGCGCGGCCGCGTCGTGTTGGGCGACGATCGGGCGTGCGCCGCTTGCCAGTCACCCTGTTCGCGCTCGCGCTGTTGGCTTGCAACGGCACAACGGACACCGAGACCGGGGTTGGCGTGACGCTGGGGGCCACATCGTTGGGCGACGGTGACGGCGACGCCACCGACAGCGGCAGCACGGACGCGAGCGGCAGCGGGCCCAAGCTGGACATGCCCGGCGACGAGACCGAGGGGACGACCAGCGACACGTCTGGCGATGAATGTGCCGACATCGTCGCGACGATCCGCGACTTTCGTGTCGACCACCCAGATTTTCAGGCCTTCAGCGGCGACGTCGCCACGCCGGGGCTGGTCGAGCCCACGCTTGGCGCCGATCAAAAGCCGGTGTTCAGCGGCTTGGCCGTGGACCCGCCGCAGATGACCAGCGTCGACAACTTCGAGCAGTGGTACGCCGACGTCAACGGCGTCAACCAGTCGTTCTCGGTCGCGCTGCCGCTCACGCTCGAGGGCGACGAGCTGCAGGTGTTCGACGATCAGACCTTCTTCCCGATCGACGGGATGGGCTGGGGCGACGAGGGCCTGACCGACAGCATGGGTGGGCCGCACAACTTCTTGTTCACGACAGAGATCCACACCAGCTTCGTCTACGAGGCCGGCCAGACCTTCACCTTCATTGGCGACGATGATCTGTGGCTGTTTGTCGACGGGCAGCTGGTCATCGATCTTGGCGGCCTGCACCCGGCCCAGTCCGGCACCGCGACGCTCGACCAGCTCGGGCTGACGCCCGGCAAGAGCTACCCCATGGACATCTTTCACGCGGAGCGCCGCTCGACCGATTCGACGTTTCGGATCGAGACCACGATCGCCTGCTTCACGCCGGTCGAGTGATCCGCGTGACCGCCTTGTGATGGGGGCGCAGGCGCGGGATGCTGGGCCGCGTGACAGCTGCGAGCGAGCTCCCTTCACAGTCTGATCCCGTCACGCTGGCGTATGTCTGTGCCGAGTTCGCGATCGACGCGCCGCTGGGTGGATTTGTCAGCGAGCCGGGGTTGCAGGCCGGTGACGCGCTTCGATCCGCGAGCGATCAGGGCCGGGCGATGGTAGCGATCGGGCTGGTGTATCACCGCGTGTTCGTGACCCACGAGGTCGAGGACGACGGGCAGTTTCGAGTCGTGGAGGCCAACGTCGACCTCGCCGCGAGCTCGCTCGAGCGCGTGACGGGATCCGACGGCGAGCCGTTGTGGGTGACCGTCGCGCACGCGGATGAGCAGCTGAAGCTTGGGGTGTGGGCGCACATGATCGGCGGGATTCGGCTGCTGTTGCTCGACACGCACGCCGCGGACAACAGCGCCAAGGCGCGGGAGCTGTGCATGCGGCCCCGCTCTCCGGGCTCGGCGGCGCGGGCCCGGCAGGACGCGCTGCTGTCCAGCGCCAGCGAGCCAGTGCTTCGGGCCATGGGGATCCCGGCGCGGATCCAGCATCACGCGGGAACGCAGACAAGCCAGGTTCGCGCGCACCTGCCCAGCTGGGTGGCCGACGACGTGGTCTCAACGCTGGAGCTGCGCAGCTCGCCGATCCGCGGGGCCGATCTGGCCGCGAAGGTCGACGCGCTCAAGACCCGCGCGCTGTGGAACCTGCGGGCGCGGGCACGCGAGCGCATGGTCGAGCGGCTGTACGCCCGGGGGCTGCCGGCCGGGGACTCGGACGCGCTGTGGATCGGCTGCGCGGGGCGGCTGGGCGCCGGGCTGCGGCCGGATCTGTTGTTTCATGATCTCGCGCGGCTCGGTCGGCTGCTCGATGATCCGCTCCGGGCCGTGCGGATGGTGTTCTCGGGCGCCGCCGATGCTGACGACGCGGTCGGGCAGGCGCAGCTGGCCAAGCTCGTCGAGCTCTCGTGTGACCCGACCTTCGAGGGCCGGATCGTGTTCGTGCCCGACTGGGGGCTCGAGGTCGCGGGGCTCCTGGTCGAGGGCGTCGATCTATGGTTGGGCACCGGCACCCGCGGCCGGCCGGGTGAGAGCTGGGGCGTGCGGGCGGCCGCCAACGGGGCCTTGAACGTGTCGATCGCCGAAGGTTGGTGGCGCGAGGTCGCCAGCGAACCAGGGCATCAGCTCGGCTGGACCCTGGGTGGCGAGCGCATGTTCGACGAGCAGGCAGCGCAGGACGCCGTCGACTCGCGGATGCTGTACGCGATGCTGGAGACCGAGATCGTGCCAAGCTTCTACGACTGGGACGGCGAAGCGATCCCCCAGCGCTGGGTGCAACGCATTCGTGCCTCGATGCGGACGATCCCCGCCGCGTTCGACGGCCAGCGATAGGCGCCCTCATGCGTTCGCCCGGGCTGGGCCAGCTCCCTGCGTGGTCCCCAAAAATTACCGCTCGGAAAACGCTAGCGAGGGTGGTGTCTACCTCCGCGTGCCGAAACAACTCTTTGTGTTCCTGTGGCTGGTGGCCGTGGTTGGCTGCGCGGATCGGGCGATTGGCGGGGGCGACGAGCTGTCGGTTGACGGCCCGCCGCCTGGCGAACTCTACGGCGAGTGTATGGACGCGAGCGACTGCTTTGACGAGTGGTGTGTGCATCCCGCCAGTGAGCCGGGGTTCTGCACCTACCCATGCGCGCAGGGCTGTGAGACGGAGCTGGGCGGGAACACGACCTGTCTGACGGTCGACGGTGAAGGGGTGTGCGCGCTCGATTGCGGCGCAAACGGGTCCTGCCCGGCAGGCATGCGCTGCGAGAAGATCGAGTCGGGCGGCGATCCTCGATCGATCTGTTTTTGAGCGACGCACCCCGGCGTATCATTGGGCGATGCCTCGCCCGATCCTGCCTTGCGTGTGTTTGGTCCTGCTCGTTGGCGCCTGTACGGGCGATGACACGGTCGATGAGAGCCTTGGCTACGGGACCGGCACCGAAGAGATCGCGACGACGACCTTCACCGGGGACGGCGATGGCGACCCGGGCGACGGGGACGGGGACGGCGACGGCGATGGCGATGGCGACGGCGACGGCGACGGCGACGGCGACGGGGACGGGGACGGGGACGGCGATGGAGACGGCGATGGGGACGGGGATGGGGACGGCGATGGCGATGGCGACCCGCTCGCCGAGCGGCCCGTCATCTACCAGCTGGTCGTCCGCCACTTCGGGAACAGCAACCAAACGCGAGCGGTCGATGGCTCGCTGGCCCAAAACGGCGTCGGCAAGTTCAACGACATCGACGACGTCGCGATTGACGAGCTCGTTGGCTTTGGCGTCACCCACGTGTGGCTGACGGGCGTGCTACGCCAGGCGACGCTGACCAACTACCAGGGCTACGGCATGCCGGCCGACGACCCTGACATCGTCAAGGGCCGCGCGGGGTCGTTCTACGCGGTCCGCGATTACTACGATGTGAGCCCTGACTACGCGATGGATCCAACCATGCGCATGCAGGAGTTTGATCAGCTGGTCGCGCGGATCCACGCCGCGCAGCTGCGGGTGCTGATCGACTTCGTGCCGAACCATGTCGCGCGCAGCTACGCCTCGGTCGTGCAGCCCGACGCCGACTTTGGGCTTGACGACGATCAGAGCGTGTTTTTCGCGCCCAGCAACAACTTCTTCTATCTGCCGGGCCAGAGCCTGAGCCTGACCAAGCCGCCGGGGTGGAACCCGCCGGGGTTCAGCTTCGACGGCGCGTTTACGCCCGAGGACGGCAGCCCCGGGAACACGCCAAAGGTCACCGGAAACAACCAAAGCTCGCCGACGCCGTCGGACACCGACTGGTACGAGACCGTCAAGCTCAATTGGGGCTTTGACTTCGCCAACAATGTAGAGGCGTTTGATCCAATGCCCGACACCTGGGTGAAGATGGACGCGATCATTGCGTATTGGCAAGACCACGGCGTTGACGGGTTCCGCTGCGACTTTGCCCACTTTGTCCCAGCCCCGGCGTGGACCTGGCTGATTGAGCAAGCCCGGGCGCGGGATCCCCAGGTCTACTTCATCGCCGAGGCGTACGCGGATCTCGACGGCTTGCTGGCCGCCGGGTTTGACGCCGTCTATCACGACGCGTCCTACGACGAGCTCAAGCGGCTCTACCAGGGCAACGCGTCGCAGAGCTCGTACGCCAATGTGATGCTCGCGCTCGACGACGCCGCGCGGCCCCGGTATGCCCAGTACCTAGAAAACCACGACGAGCGGCGGATCGCCTCGCCGATCGTCCAGGGCCCCAACCCCGACGACTCCGGGTTTGGCTCGGCGGCCGCTGGGTATCAGCTGGCGCCGCTGGCCTTCCTGTACGGCAACGGGCCCGTGCTGGTCTACAACGGCCAGGAGGTTGGCGAGGTGGGCGGCGGCGAAGAGGGGTTTGGCAAGGACGACGGACGGACCTCGATCTTTGACTATTGGTCGCTCGAGCAATTGTCGAAGTGGGTCAACGACGGGGCGTTCGACGGCGGCGGGTTGGCGCCCGAGCAGGTCGCGCTGCGGAAGTTCTATGCGGACCTGCTCGCGCTCGCGCAGGACCCTGCGGTGCTGGGATCGAGCTATTGGGGGCTGGAGTACTTCAACAATCCAGGCATGTTTGGGGACTGCCCGGATGGGTTCTATACCTTCGCTAGGTTCGAGCCGGGCGCGGGACGGCTGGTGGTCGTGGTCGCCAACTTCGCGCCGGGGCAGGCGGCTGCTGGGCCGGTGCGGCTGCCCCAGGACCTGCTGGATGCCGCGGGGTTGGCCGGGGATCTGGTGGTGCGAAGGGTGCTCGATCGCAGCGGGGCGGTGGACGTGATGGTGGGTAGCTTGGCGGCGGGGGAGCTGGTGGGTGACGGGTTTGCGGCGGATGTCGCGGATCAGAGCGCGTATGTGTTCGTGATCGAGTAGCTTCTCCGTTTTCGCACCCTCGGCCGCGGGGCGCATTTGATGCGCGCGAGGTGTGGTGGGCAGCACGGCGACTCAGGGTGCGCCGTGGGCGCGGCTGATGGCGTGCCCAAGAATCCCGTTCGGGTCTATCATGCAGTCACCTGGTGACGAATTGTCTGTCGTGGAGACATCCGTGAACTGTGGGGCCGCGCGTCGGAGGCTGCTGGCCGTGTTCGTGTCTGCGTGTCTGTGCGGCTGCTTGATCGAACCGAATACTCTGTTCGATTCGGGGGGACGCGACGGTGACCACGGCGTGGGGACGAGCGAGACAGCAGGCGATCCCACGACCGGAGATGGTGACGGTGATCCCACGACCGGTGATCCCACGACCGGCGATGGTGATGGTGATGGTGATGGTGATCCCACGACCGGCGATGGTGACGACTGCAGCGATCTCGAGGCTCCCGGGAGTGATCAATGCCCTGGGGAATGCACCAGCTGTCGGGGCAACGTCTGCGTGATCGAGTGCGCGGGCGAGTCCCAGTGCGAAGGCCAAGACATCGTCTGCCCCCAGGACTACGAGTGCGAGGTCACCTGCGAGGGCACCGACGCCTGCGACACGGGCAGCGTGACCTGCCCAGATCTCTACGCGTGCACCCTGACCTGCGAAGGGGGCAACGACGCGTGCGGCGACCTCCCGATGAGCTGTGGTCAGGGCTCGTGCACGATCAACTGCGGCGAGGCGAGTGGGGTCTGCAAGGGCGCGTCGATCAAGTGCGGAGCGGGGGCTTGCAGCGCGACCTGCTTGGACCCGACACAGCCCCCCAGCATGCCAGGCTGTGACGCGGCCTGTTCTTGCTCGCCGTGCTGAGCGTCGCGTCCGGCTCGCGGGCGACTTCGTGTCTCTACGGCTGCCGCAGCGGCCCGCCGACGCCGCGGACACCCGTAGGCGCGATCGGTCCCGAGCGCGCCGGTCCTCCACTAGCGATCGCCTCATCTCGGGCCTGGGCGTACAACATCAGCCCAAGCGTGGTGATGAGAAACGCGATCGCGCCAAAGATCGGTTGCAGCAACGAGATGTATCCGATCGTCAAGATCTGTCCGCCGATCCACGCGACCGACAATCCACCCATGACGAGGTGACCCCACATGGACCACGGCCGCCGGGCGAGCGTTGCGATTGCGACCAGCGCGGGAAATACCCCGGTGAGTGTCAGCAAGAAAAGGGCGGGGACCACATAGTTGCTAAACGGCGTGCCATCCAGCGACGCTGTGCTCCACCCCAGACTGGCGCCGTCAGGTGCTGTCAGCAACGCGACGCCGGCCATGAACCCGCCGACCGCCAGCGCGAACTCCAGCACGACGATCATACCTTCGGTGGGTGAAATTCGGGCGTCCATTCCGGTAGCCTAGCGCTTCGCACCAAAGGGCTAGCCGCAACGTCTACCCCGTGCGTGCTTGGTCGCGCGCAGTGGGTGCACGCGACCAATTGCGCGACCAATTGCGCGACCGAGTGCCAGTATTAGCGAGACCGCAGGACGGTCGTGGGATCAATGACGCCAAGTGCCCGCCGCCACAACGGCGCGGATAGGGGGAGTTCGCCGCGGACCCCCGCGAGGCCCTTGTGCCAGACACTGGTGCTGAACTCGGGCCGCTCGGGCATCGGCACGCTGGGGTCGCCAAGCGCCGCGGCCACGTGCATGGAGGTGAGCCCGGCGAGGCTGGGCGCGCGCGGATGCAGCCGACGCGCGAACGCTTCGCGAGTCTCACCGTAGCGGCGCGTGAGCCCGGCGTCGCTGAGCATGTCAATTGCCGCGCGGTAGCCAACCCGGGGCAGGTGCTTTTGCGCGGCGTACTTGGGGATCACCCGGCGCCAGATCTTGGCGACGTAGAGGACCAACAATGCAGCGAGCAGGAAGAACAAGAACCCAAAGGCCACGTCGCGGCCAAAGTTGCGGCGCTCGGCGGGCTCTTCGCCGTTCTCGCCGGCTTCGTCGGTCTCGTTGCGGGCCATGTCGCCGAGCAGGTCGGCGAGATCGTCGTCCATGGGCGTGCCGGGTGGATCCAGGTTTTGCTCGGCGGCGATGTCGAGGATGACCCAGCCAACGCCCTCCAGGTAGAGCTCGGGCCAGGCGTGAGCGTCGCCGCCACGGATCACGATCGTCGAGCCGCGCCGCTCGTCTTCCGTGATGTGGTACCCGGTGCCAACCCGCGCGGGGATGCCCAGGCTGCGCCACATGTACACGGCGGCGTGGGCAAAGTGCACGCAGTAGCCAATTCGATTGCCAAACAGGAAGTCGCCGGCTGGCTCGGGCACGCCGGCGTGGCGCTCGGCAGTTGAATAGGTCAGCTCGCGGTCCATCCACAGCTTGATCGCCAGCGCGCGCATGAATGGGTCTTGGTTGTACTGCGCGGGCAGCTCTTGAATCAGCTCATTGGCGAGGTCGCGATAGCGCGGGTCGTTGGGCAGCGCCGTGTAAAATTGCCATTGCGCGTCGGTCCAGCTTGGGTCCCCAGGCGCGTGACCAATGAGCTGCTCGAGCTCGTAGTCGGGCGCGAGCGAGACGAAGCTGTACGCTCGCAAGAACCGCGCGGGGTTGGGGTTCAGCTCCGGCTTCATGGAGATCGGGGACTCCAGCGCGAACGGCTGGGCGTGCTTGGCCAGCAACACGACGTCGGCGTGGACAGTCGTGTGCAGGGCTTCTGGGGGGATCTCGGGCACGTTCGTGGGGCGGGCCGGAAATCGCCGCAGGATGTCTTTGTCGACGTCTGGCCGAACCGGGGCGACGAGGCGTGAGCCGTTGAAGTGGGACCACGCGTCCTGACGAAAGTAGAAGGCTTGGGTGGGCGGGTTGTAGTCGTCGCCAAGCAACACCACGGCCATGGGCGCGGGCTTGGTGCCCTCGGATGGTTGTTGATCCAAGTTGGGCTGCTGCTGCTGCTGGCCCTGACCGCCGCCTTGTTGGTCTTGCTGTTGTTGGCCTTGGCCCTGGCCCTGCTGGTCTTGCTGCTGCTGGCCTTGGCCCTGGCCCTGCTGGTCTTGCTGTTGCTGCTGCTGGCCGCCGCCTTGGCCTTGCTGATCTTGCTGCTGACCCTGGCCGCCGCCTTGGCCTTGCTGGTCTTGCTGCTGCTGACCCTGGCCGCCGCCTTGGCCCTGCTGCTGGTCTTGTTGCTGCTGACCGCCGCCGCCTTGACCCTGCTTGTCCTGGTCTTGCTTTTGGCCCTGACCCTCGCCGTTGTCGGGCTTCTTGTCGCCACCGGGGCCGTAGCCGTCGCTGTCTGTTGGCTTGGGCGGATCGCCGATCTGCGACTCGGTCAGGCCGAGGTCGCTGTTGGCCTGCGGCTGCGGCAGACCCTCTACCTGAAGCAACAGCAGGGCGAGCAGGACAATGGCCCCGAGCCCGCCGATCGACGCCAGCGACACGCGCCGCTCGGACTCGGCGACCAGCAAGCTCGCAAGCACGACGACCGCGATCGCGCCGATCGTCAGGAGCACGTCGGCGGGATCGTAGCCGTGCTGCCAAGCCCAGTCGGACAGCCACAGCGGGCGGGCGATCACGCCTTCGCGGTGGCTGGCGAACATGGAGGCCACGCTGGCGCCAACAACCGCGAGCTCGAGGCCGATCAGCGCCTTGTGGCGGGCGGCCATGACCCGCAGCGCGCCCGTGACCCCGAGCGCCAGCACGAAGAAGCGCATGACCGAGCTCAGCCCCAGCGTCGCGCCGGGACCAATTGTGGCGGGGATCAGGCGGATCTCGGTCACGAAGTCCGCGAACCACCACCCAAGCCCGGCGAAGCTGACGATCGCCAAGACCAGCGCGATCAGGCGGGTCTTGGTTCGCGCGAGCAGCTCGCCGCCCGCGACACCCGCGACCGCGCCGAGCATCGCGGCGACCAGCCCTGCCGAGGTGGTAATGCCCCACGCGAGCGCGAGCGCAGCCATGGCCATGGCGCCCGCGCGGATCAGGTGCCGGCTCGAACGCAGCCAGGCGACCACGCGCTCACCGATGGTCTTGGGCGGCTTGACCGGGCGGCCGGTGTGCTCGGCCTCGAGCCGCTCGAGCTCTTGCTGTAGTTCGCGTCGACCCATCGATATTGGCTCTCTTTTTGTATCGCAGACCCCAAAGGCGCGCTGGGCGATGCACGGCGCGGAGTTTGGGTCTGCGCTACTGGTTTCCCTTGGCTCCTAGCGCGGTGAGATGCCCGCCCGCGAACACGCGACCAGCGGCGCGATCGACCACGATCACGTTGCCGATGCTGGACAGCGTGCGCACGACCTCGCCGACTTGTTCGGTGGTGACCGGGGCGGTCGCGCCCGGCGGGATGTCGGGGGCGGCTTCACGGATAGCGAGCCGCGCCAGCCACTTGCGCTTGGGTGGGGGCGTGATCCCGTCGGTGCCAACCACGAAGTCGATCCGGCCGCCGCGCCCACCCACGTGCTTGCACTGCTCGGTCACGCTGGTCAGCCAGGGACCCGGGCGGCCCGGCACGAACACGACCGCGCGGCCGATGCTGGCCGCCTGACCGCGGCGCTGCAAGAACGCGCCAAGGCCCTTGCCGCCGACGGGCTCTTGGACCTCGGCCGAGCGCGCGAGCACGTCGACGGCTTGATCCTTGCGGGTCGCGTCGTCGTTGCTGCCGTCGGCGCCCAGCACCCAGTCGGTGCCCAGGGCGCCAAGCTCGACAGCCAGCCGCGCGGCGCCGGCCGCTGGCTCGTCGCTGCCGCCGGCGACCAAGTACGCGCAGGTCTGACGGATCGGGCTGAGCGCGCGCTCGGGTGCACGCACGACCAGCTGACGGGTGCGCGCGAACACCTTCCACAGCACGAAGCGGATGGGATCGCCCGGGGTGTAGGCGCGCAGATCGTAGAGCTCGCCCTCTTGCGGGCCCTCTGGGTGCGAGATGTCGTCGCCGCCGGCCATCCCGCGGATCACGTCGACGCGCTGGAGCTGACCCACCGAGGGCACGAAGCGGACCTTGCGTTGCTCGGCCACGCGCAGGCGGATCTGCGAGAGCCCAAAGATGTCGCCGATCTCGAGCTCGCGGACCACCGCGCCAACCCGGCCGCGCCGCGAGGCGATCACCTCTTCGCGCAGGCGCCCGCGCTGGGGCACGATGCGGACCTGGGCCTCGGGCTCGAGCCAGCGCCAGCTGATTGCCACGAACGGCAGCCAGCGCAGGCGCGGCAGCCAATACCCGGTGGCCACCGGATACCCGCACTCGACGTCGAGCGAGCCCTCTGCCGGGCGGTTGCGCTGACGCAGCCACAGCACCAGCGCGCCGGTCAGCGTGGCGAGCAGGCCGAGCGCCGCGATCCCAACCCCGACGGCGCCGACGACCAACAGCACCAGATCGATCTGGCCAAACCCGTAGTTGATCAGCGCGTGCGCGCAGCCCAGCGTGACCAGCAGCCCCAGCGGGGTGATCGGGAACGGGCCCATCGCGCGGGTCATGAAGCGCTTGGCCGAAGCCCAGGCCCGGCTGAGCTTGGTGTTGCGGGACGGGCGGGCTTTCGCGGAGCGGGGCACGATAGTTGCGCGAAGGCTAGCAGTATTTTTGACCCCCACAGAGACTTTGGACTTCGCCGACTGCAGCCGCTTCGCGTCTGGTCGCTTCGCTCCTCGGGGCTGGCTGTTCCACAGTATATTACCCCCACAGGGACCGTGGCACTTCGCCGACTGCAGCCGCTTCGCGTCTGGTCGCTTCGCTCCTCGGGGCTGGCTGTTCGCGGTCGCATGTTTGGCCCCCTGGAAGGGGGCTCGGGTGGCTTCGGCGAACGCTGGGGCAGGGGGATCCTCGAGCCTCCACAGACACCTTGGCACTTCGCTGGCTTTGGTCGCTGGAAGGGGGCTCGGGTGGCTTTGGTCGCTGGAAGGGGGCTCGGGTGGCTTCGGCGAACGCTGGGGTAGGGGGATCCTCGAGCCTCCACAGACACCTTGGCACTTCGCTGGCTTTGGTCGCTGGAAGGGGGCTCGGGTGGCTTCGGCGAACGCTGGGGTAGGGGGATCCTCGAGCCTCCACAGACACCTTGGCACTTCGCTGGCTTTGGTCGCTTCGCTCCTTGGGGGCTCGAGGGGATGGCTGGGGGGCGTTCGGTCGCGCTAGGGACGCTTTTTCGGGGGCTCGGCGTGATAGGGTCCGGCCTGTGACGACCTTGCCGCGGCCGTGGGCTGTTACCTTTGTGTTGGGTGCTGTCGGGTTGGCCGCGCTGTGGGTGACGGCTGGCTCGAGCAGGCCGGCTCAGGCGTCGCCGACGGAGTCGCTTCAAAATCCGCTGACCTTGGACTTTCAGTGCTCGGGCTGCCACCAGTTCGCGAACAACCCGCTCGCGGAGGATCTGCCGCCGCATGCTCCGGCGGCGTACTTTGGCACGCTGATGGCCAACGCGGCCCGGGATCCGGTGTTTTGGGCTGGGGTCGCGCTGGCCTCGGACGACTACCCCGGCGAGACCGAAGACTGCGTGCGTTGCCATGCGCCGCGGGCGTTTCTCGAGGGGCGCGGCGACGCGATCGCCATGGATGAGCTGATCCCGCCGGACTTCAACAGCGTCAGCTGCGAGGTCTGCCACCGGGCGATCGATGACGGCGTCACGCCGCCGGGCAACGCTCGCTTCGTGCTCGATGACACGCTCGTCGATGGCGAGCCGGCGCGGCGCGGACCGTGGGGGTACGTCGATCCCGAAGGGCCCCCGCTGCCGCCCCATCCGATCATTCAGGACCTCGAATTTCTGCCCAGCTCGCGGATGTGCGGGACCTGCCACGACGTCACGACGGGTCGGGCCCGCCTCGACGATCAGGGCGCGCCGATCGGCGTGAACTTCAACGAGCAGCGGACCTACAGCGAGTGGTTGGGCAGCGTCTACGCGCAGCCCGGCGACGAGGCCCAGACCTGCCAGGACTGTCACATGGCGCTCGTCGAGGTCCCGGCCGCGGGCTGCATGGAGTACGAGAACATCGGCGAGTTCGCCGAGTCCGGGGCCCGGCGACACTTGATGCTTGGCGCCAACATGCAGGCGCTGCGGGTGATCGCGGACAACTCCCCAGGGGCCAACGGCAACGCGATCGACGTCGCGCTGGGGCTGTTCGATGAATTCCTGGCGACCGCCGCCACCCTCGAGGTGCAGTTTCCGGCGGCCGTGGATCTGCAAGCTGGGATCGACGCGCTGGACGTGCGCGTGACCAACAACACCGGCCACAAGCTGCCAACTGGCTACAGCGAAGGTCGGGTGATGTGGCTCGAGGTCACGGCTCGCTACGCGGGGGAGATCGTGTGGTCTTCGGGGCTGTGGGACGGCGCTGAGATCGAGCAAGACAGTCAGCTGCGCAGCTACGAAGGCGTGGCCCAGCGCTGGGCCGACGGGACCCGCAACCACTTGCTGCTCAACGACCACTGGGTTCACGACACCCGGATCCCACCCAAGGGGTTGGTCCAGGACATTCAGACTGATCCGGTCGGTGATCGCTACGCGCCGCTGCCCGACGACACCTGGCCACACTACGATGATCACAGCTATGCGTTTGGCCCGGTGTCAGTCGTGGACGTGACGCCCGACGACGCCAGCGACGACGAGCTCGAGCTCGAGCTGCGGCTCTTGTATGTGATCAACACCCAGAGCTACCTCGACCAGCTGCGCGATGACAACGACGTCAACGACGCCGGGCAGGCGGTCCACGACATGTACATGGACGACGGGGGGCCTGCGCCGATGGTGCTGAGCACGGCCGCGGTCACCGTCCCGCTCACGGGGCTCGAGCAGCCTGATCCTGGCGATGGGGATGGCGATGGGGATCCGGGCGACGGCGACGGCGACGGCGATGGGGATCCTGGGGATGGCGATGGCGACGGGGATCCGGCCGGCATGACCAGCGAGAGCGGCGGCGAAGCGGCGGGTGGCAACGACGACGGCGGCGGGTGTGGCTGCGCGGTCGGTGGCGCGGGCGGTCCGTTGACGCTCGGGGTCGGGTCGCTGCTGCTGTTGCTCGGCGTCCGCCGACGGCGGCGTTGATCTGCCCACGAGACCCCGCAGAACGCCGTCCGCGCCCACGCCTGGCCGGAAGCTTGGATCTTGGGCCCCGGCGCCGTGATCGAATCCCCTGCGTCCTGGCACAACCAAGCCGAGCCCCCATGACCACCTCGCGCTTGATCCTGACCTTGTCCTTGTCGCTCTTCACCGGCCTGACCGTCGCCGCTTGCGATGGCGGCGGCGATGCAGATGGCGGCGGCGCCACCAGCCCCGAGGGGCGCGCCTGCGAGGTCTCGGGCGAGGCCATCACCTGCGACGAGGCCACGGGCACGGCGTCGTACTGCGGCTACATGGAGCTGTACGAGGCCCAGGACAACTACGGCGATCTGTCGCAGGGTCCGTGCATCAGCGTCGAGGAGATCGAGTGCGAGCCCGGCGACTATCGGCACGAGGGCCCGACCAGCGACCCCACCGGCGAAGATCTGTGCCCGGGCATCGACTACCACTGCCAGGTCGTTGGCGGCGAGCCGATCTGGGTCGAGCAGCTGTGCAACACACCGTTGGTGCTGCGCTTCGATCAGCGCCCGATCGAGATGATCGCCCAAGAGTCCACGCCCGCGGCGACCTTCGACATCAACATGCGCCCGAACTCGTGCATCACCACCGACTGGCCGACGGCGGCGACGCCCTGGCTGGTCGTCGACCTCGACGGCAACGGCAGCATCGATGGCGGCAACGAGCTGTTTGGCTCGGGCTCGCGGCTGACCAACGGTCGCCACGCCGAGCATGGGTTCGCGGCGCTCGCCGAGTTCGACAGCAACGCCGACGGCAGCGTCGACTCCAGCGACGCCCGGTTTGGTGAGCTGATGCTGTGGCGCGACTGGAACGCCGACCGCCTGTCGACGTCCGGCGAGCTCGAGCCGCTCGCCAACGCGGGGGTCGAGCGCCTCGCGGTAGATTATTGGGTCCAGACCGAGTGTGACGAGCGCGGCAACTGTGGGGTCCAGCGCTCGGCCTTCGAGTTCGCTGGCGGCAGCGTGGGCGAGGTCGTCGACATCTACCTCAGCTGCCAGTAGCCGGTCGTTGGTCGATCAGGTCGGCATTGCGGGCGCGAGAGCTGTCCAAGCCATCCGAACGAGCCGCTCTCGGGGGCCATGATGTCCTCGCGGACAACATGGCCCCTGGGAACGAACAAACACCCGATGTGGGCGCTAATTCGTGGGCACGATGCGGTAGATGCTGCCGTTCGCGGTGCCGATGAACACGTCACCCCAGGCGTTGCCGCCGAACCCGAGCACGTTGTCGAACACCGGCGTGTCGAGCACCTCGCCGTCGGGATCGAGCAACGTCGTCGTGGTTCCGTCCCAGGTCAGCGCGTCGACGCGGCCGTTGCAGTAGTCGCCGAAGAAGTAGGTGCCGCTCCAGGTGGGGACCTCGCAGCTGCGGTACACGTTGCCGCCGGTGACCGAGCAGTTGTTCTGACCGTGGCCGTAGTCGTGGATCGGGTAGGTCAGGCCGTCGGCGTTGACCTGGCCCGCGGTCATCGGGCTGCCGGCGATGCACGGCGCGCCCTGGAAGCACGAGAAGCCCTCCATGTCGCTCCAGCCGTGGTCCGAGCCGGCGACGACAACGGCGATCTCCTCGCGGGCGTTCTGGCCGACGTCGCCCACGTAGAGCTCGTCGGTCTCGAGGTCGAACGCGAACCGCCACGGGTTGCGGAACCCGAGCGCCCAGATCTCTGGGGCGACGCTGTCGTCACTCAAGAACGGGTTGTCGGCCGGGATCCCGTAGTCGAAGGGCCCGTACTGCGGGCAGCCCTGGCACGAGACCGGGTCCTTGTCGGCGACGCCGGTCGGCTCGACGTCGATGCGCAGCATCTTGGCTAGCAGCACGCCAAAGTCGCGGCCGGTGTTGAACTGATCGTTCGCGGCTCCGCCGTCGCCCATGCCGATGTACAGATAGTCGTCGGGGCCAAACGCGATCATGCCACCGTCGTGGTTGGGCGCTGGCTGATGCAGCTCGAGGACCACGCGCTCGCTCCCGTCGACGGCCTCGTTGGCGTTGAGGTCGATCGTGAACTCGGAGATCCGCGTCATGCTCTCACCTTGCGGCGAGTAGTTGATGTAGACGCGCGGATCGTCGGGGTAGAGCGGGTGGAACGCGAACCCGAGCAGGCCAAACTCGCTCTGGGTCGTGACGTTGACGCTCAAGAACGGGTTGGGCTGCTCGTCGCCCGTGTTCATGTCAACGACCAAGATGTCGCCGCCGCGATCGACCACGTAGAGCTCGTCGGGCTTGGTCGGGTGGCCGGTCACGAGCAGCGGCTCGCCGAGCCCGCTGGCGATCAGCTCGGTCGAGATGCCGCTCGGGTTGTCCACGGCGGTGTAGGGGCAGGGCGGGGGCATCGGGTGGGGGTCGCCGTCTCCGTCGCCATCGCCGTCGCCGTCGCCATCTCCGTCGCCGTCGCCGTCTCCGGGATCGCCATCGCCATCGCCGTCGCCGTCGCCATCGCCATCGCCATCGCCGTCTCCGTCTCCGTCTCCGTCTCCGGTCGTGTCGGTGGTGGTGGTGTCGGCGGGTGTGTCATCGTTGCAAGCGAGCGCGCCAGCGAGGCTCAAGCTCGCGAGCACACAAGAGATGCGAAGGGTATGTCGAGTCATGGCGCAGATGGTCCCTCGCGAGGGCGCGATCGCCAATGCGTGGTCGACGGGGTTGACGCACACCCACGGCCGCTGGGGTGCTCGCGGGCAAGTCGCGCGGCTCTTGCCAACGTGCACAATTCTCACGATCCACGATCTCGCGGCTGCCCCCCTCGGGCCGATTCGTGTTCGCGAGCTTGATATGCTGCACCCGATGGCGCGCAAGATGGTCCGATTTGGCTCGTTGTTGGGTTCTGCAGCGAGCCTGCTCGCGCTCGGGTGCGGCGGCCCGCAGGGTGACAGCAGCAGCAGCAACGGCGACGGCGTGAGCCTGAGCGAGACGGGAATCACCAGCGTTGGCGACGGCGACGGCGACGACAGCCCCGGCGACGGTGACGGCGACTCTGGTGACGGCGACGGTGATCCGGGCGACGGCGATCCGGGCGACGGCGACGGCGCCAAATTCGACCTTGCGAGCTTGCCCGACGCGGGCGGCGACCCGGTGCTGCCAACGATCCCCGAGACCTGCGACCAAGCGCTGATGATCGCGAGCACGGTTGGCTGTGAATTCCACGCCAACAAGATGCAGAACTTCATCGAGGAGCCAAGCTCGCTGGTGCTCGGCAACGTGTCCGAGGACAACATTGCGAGCATCAACGTCTACTTTGGCGCGAACGGAGGCGAGCAGCTGGTCGCTGGCCCCGTCGACATCCCGCCCGGCGGCACCTACGAGTACGTGATGGGCATGCCCGGGCAGCCAGGCACCGGCTCGGTCCACCGGACCGGCGGCGCGTTCAAGGTTGTCAGCGATCGCCCGATCGTGGCCTATCAGCACTCACCGATCATGGCCGAGGCCCACAATGACTCGTCCATGCTGATCCCCGATCACGCCCAGGGTCAAAACTACATCGCCGCAACCTATACCCACAATGTCTCGGGTCCGCCCTATTTCAACGTGGTCGGCATCCACGACAACACCATGGTGACCTGGGAGCCGCCGCAGGCGACAACGGCCGGACCCGGGGTCCCGGCGGTCCCGGCGTTTGGCATGGGTCAGGTCCAGATCAACGCCTATGACATGCTGCAGGTCGTCACGCCCAACGACATGTCGGGCACGATCATCACCACCAGCGAGCCGGCCTGGGTGGTCGCGGCGATGCCCTGCGTCAATGTGCCCAATGGCGTGACCTTTTGTGATCACATCGAAGAGCAGCTGCTGCCGCTCGAGTATTGGGGCATGGAGTACGTCGCCGCTCACGCGCCGCAGCGCGGCAACGAGAGCTACTACTGGCGGGTGTTCTCGGGCGCCGACGCGGTCACGGTGATCACGGATCCGCCGCAGCCCCAGACCCCGGTCGTGCTCGATCGCGGCGAGTTCATCGAGTTCTCGACCCAAGACAGCTTCATCATCCAGGCCGACGGGCCGTTCATGCCCGTGCAGTACCTCGAGGGCCAAAACGGCGGGGCGGGGACCGGGGATCCGGCCTCGTACCAAATGGTGCCAACCGAGCAATTCCTGCCTCGCTATGTGTTTGTCACGGGGTCCGGCTACGACCTCAACTACGTCCAGATCACGCGTCCGCTCGGGGCCGCAGATGTGTTCGTCGATGGTGTGCTCGTTGATGGGTATTATACCGTTGGGGCGTTCGAGGTCGCGGACTGGTCGATCGGCTCGGGCGCGCACGTGGCCGACAGCGCGGCGCCGTTTGGCGTGACGCAGGTCGGCTATACAGACGTGACCTCGTACGCGTACCCGGGCGGGCTGCGGCTGGCGAAGATCAACCCAAATCCGCAGGGCTGAGGCGCGGCGGCCTGGCGCGCAGTGTCACAATGATCCGGCGTAACCCTTGCGCGGATCAACGACCTGCGCCGCGTGCAAAGCTCGCTCAGACTAGAGGCCAAGGAGACCCTCCATGGCCCGATTTGTGACCCTTCCATTCCGACGATGCGCACCCGAAGGCGAGGTGGGTCATCGTGGCACCCCAACGCGCTGAGCCTACCCACAATCGCGACCGCAAGGCCCCGCGAGTGAGGACAGCCGACGCTGAACGAGCGGCGCAAACGGCGATTCAGCGCGGCCTCGATCGTGTGCGCGAAGGCGTGCGTCGGCGCCCGCTCACGGCCGTGGG
Source organism: Enhygromyxa salina (assembly GCF_000737335.2). GTDB lineage: Bacteria > Myxococcota_A > Polyangia > Nannocystales > Nannocystaceae > Plesiocystis > Plesiocystis salina_C. The sequence continues at coordinate 137,846 of NZ_JMCC02000004.1, forward strand.
CGGCGCGCTGCTCGCCGGGTTCGTGATTGGCAACGGCACGCCCCGCTTCGTTGCGCAGACGGCCTTGAGCATGGGCCTGCGTGCGTTACTCGGGCGCGTGTTCGCGGACGGCAGCGCGGCCCTCGATTCGCTCGACTAGCTTGACCCGGACTCCCAAGAATCAAAGCAAACGACAAGGAACGCCATGAACATCGACAATCTCACTGACATCTCGCGCTCGGACGTGCTCCGGGCGCTCGGCCTGGGCCCGCGGGCAAGCGACTACATGTGGCCGGCGCTGGGCGTGTTCGCTTCGGGGCTCGTGTTGGGTGCTGGCGCGGCGCTGCTGTTTGCGCCCAAGTCCGGCGCCAAGCTACGCGCCGAGATCCGCGACGAGCTGCGCACGCAGATCGAAGAGATCGAACGAAAGCTGGGCATGATGAAGACCGACGAGGACGAGCCCGACCCCGACGAGGTGGAAATGAACGAGGAAGAAGGACAAGAGCAGGCCGCCTGAGCGGCGTCAGTCAGTCGGCTGCGGCCGCCCCGGTTGCGGACGGCGGGTCGTGCTCGTGCGCGTTCGAGATGCGCGCGCAGGTGTCCCACACGGCCGCCGCAAATTTGGGATCCGTCGCCGCAGCCGACATCGGTCGCGGCCGCAGCATGTGCAAGTACTCCCCAGCGTGGCCCGCGAGCGCGGGGGCGCAGGCCAGATAGTCAACCGGGGCGGACGCCTCCTCGGGCGACTTGAAGGTCAGCCGCATCAGCGGATCCAGCCACGGCCGCATCCACTTGGGGGCCTCGCGCGCGAGGCTGCTGGCGACCGGGCCGGGACATAGAATGTGGACCGCCAGCCATGGGATCGGCGAGCCTTGCTCACCCTCGGCGATCAGCTGGCGCAGGTGGACCCCGAGCGCGCACAGCTCGAGCTTGCTGCGGCCATACTCGCGCATGCCGTCGCGCACGCCGTATTTGAAGTAAGCACCGATCTCCTCCACCGAGGTTGGCGGGGCCGAGCGGTGCGCTTCGGAGCTGACGATCACGACCCGAGGCTGGGCGTCGTTGGTGGCGGCGGGCCGCAGCACCCCGTCCGCGATGAAGCGCCGCAGCAGCGTGGCGTTGGCGAGCACGTGGACCGCAAACATGACCTCGTAGCCCTGCGCGGACGGGCGGTCGCTCAGCGGCATCAGCCCCGCGTTGAGCACGACCACGTCGAGCCGAATGCCGTCTTTGCGCAGGGCCCCACACAGCTGATCAATGCTGTGGAGATCCGCGAGGTCGACGTGACGCATTGTGATGTTGGGGTTGCCGGTCTCGGCGATCAGCGTGTCCGCTGTGTCCGGGATCCCGCTGCGGCAGGCCAGGATCAGGGTGGCCCCGCGCCGGGCCAGCGACCGCGCCGTGGCCAAGCCCAGCCCCGTGTTTGCGCCGGTCACCAGGCACACCCGGCCATCCATACGGATTGAAGCATCGAGCGGCTTGAGGTCGCCCGCGCGCTTGCGCCTGAGGAGCAGATCGAACGCGCCGGTCAGCGTGGCCGCGATCGGGTTTTGGTGACCGACGCCCGTGGCTTTGGCGTCTTGGGTGGAGCCGGCTGCGCGCGCTGTGTGGGGCCGATTCTCTGACTCGTTCGCTGGCATGGCGGGGATGGATGACGTCGCTGGCATCTCGCGCAGGAACCCGAGCGTATCATTGACGCCCGCGGGTGACAGGCCGAAGTCGGAGAGCTCATAGCGATGCACGCCGTGCCGATTCACCTTGTTGGCGCCGTCGTGCTCGCGCATGCTGGCGACGACCGCGTCCGTGAGTTGCAGACCCGCCGCGGCGTAGATTCGCGCGACCTCGCCAATTGGATCCTCGAGCAGGTCTGCATAGAGCACGTCGCACACGCGCAGCTGACCCTGCTCGCGGACCGAGCTTGCGCGCTGTCCAACATGGCGGATCTTCGCGAGCCAATGCTGCCCGACCTCGAGCGGATCAACCTGATCACTGAAGATGCCCCGCGCGTGCGCGACCATGCTGCAGAACGAGGCCGTGGTCGCCAGCGGGTCGCGGTGGGTCTGGACGATCGTCAGGTCAGCGAACACCTTGGCGAGCGTGTCGAGGTGCTCGAGGTGGTGCGGCGTCTTGAGCACCCACCGCAGCGCCGGCCGCTGCCACATGAGCAGCTGCATGCAGCGCGCGAGGTACTCGTACGCAAATTGGGGGTCCTGCGCCTGGGCCCACGCCGCGTAGGTGGGCACGTGCATGATCGACTCCGGGGTCTGGCTGAGAAAGCACAGATCCAAGAGCAGAATGTCTTCTTCGGGCGCGTCGTACTCGATTGGATGCACGATGAAGAAGTCCGGCGCCATGTAGCTGGCCGCGCCCTGGGCAAGTCGGGCCCGGCGAATCCGCGTGGCCGCGCCGGTCCGACCCTCGGACTGGGTTGGCGCGGGACACAGGGCCTCCCAAGATCGCAGCGCCCGCGTGTCTGGATCCGCGGCGAGCAGCCGGTGGAGCTTGGTCGTGCCCGTGCGCTGAAACCCGGCGATGGCGATCACCGGACCCAGCTCGATCTCGTTGATCTCGGGGTGTTCAGTGAACCATTGCTCGATCCGCAGCCGGGTCTGCAGCGCCTCCAAAATCCGGGTGCGCTGGACCACGGCGCCAAGCGGGTTGAGCTTGGCTTCATGGGTCATGGACCACAGCAGCTGGCGCAGCGGCTCGCGGTAGCGGGGATCCCCAAAGTCCGACAGCCCGGTCTTGTCGCGGGCGGTCTGCTCGAGCTCGTCGATCTCGAACGGCCGCGCCGCGTGAAGCTGGCCAACCCGGTTGAACCAGCGCAGCGGCGCCGGCCGATGGGGGTTGGCGTAGTCGCGCGAGGTCTCGCGCGCGCTCATGACAGCGCCTCGCGCTGCAGCTGGGCGAGGGGGACCACGCGCGTGCCCGGCTGCGGATGCTGCGTGGCGCGGACCCAGCGAAAGCACATCGTCCCCGACTCGTGGCCAAGGGTACGGATCCAGTTTGGCGAGCCGGGGTCCGCGTGGGCAACGACTATGCGCACGGATCCATCGGACTCATATTCTGCGCTGTGCTTGTTCACGTGCACCTGAAAGTGGCGGTAGTCGAGGGACTCCATCCAATAATTGTTGAGCTGAAAATTCCAGTGCTCGCACGCGGGCGGCGTGACCTCTATGACCAGGGCTTGGTCGGGCGCGAGCGCCCAGTGTGAGTGATAGTAGACAATGTTTGGATCGCCGCCGGCCGCCGTTGATCGCTCGGGGTCGAACATGGGCAATTGATTGGAGTGGGACTTGAAGTCCCGCGCCCACTTGGCGAACAACAGCGAGGCCCCCGCGACCAGCGAGCTGGTCGCGCGCAGGCCCTCGTCGAGCATGGCGGGGGTCAGCGGCTGCGGGGTCGCGTCTTGGTCAATACACTCGATCGTCAGCTCTGCCGGCTGCTCGTTCGCGCGATCCAAGAAAGTCTGACGCACCACCAAGGTCCCGCTCTCGGGCGTCATGGGCAGCCAATTGCCCGGCTGCTCCGTCGCGCTGATGATGATCTCGAAGCTGCCGTCGTCCTCCACGTGTAGCTGCGAGCCCTCGATATAGCCGGTCGGTGGCATGCCGCCGCCCTGGCCATAGTGGCCGATCATGCTGCCAAAGCTGAGGTACGCGATCGTGTTGCGCTGGCCCCGAATCCGGTACTCGAGGGCGCCGCTGATCCGCGCCGTCTGGTAGTAATTGTCGGGGTTGTCGCTGCCCATCTTCACGGTCTCGTGGACCACCCGATGCAAGACCGGCCGGGCTGGATCGGCGTATTCGACGAAGGCCTCGAGCCCCGCGCGGGTCAGCCGGGACAGGTAGCGGTAGCCCTCGGCTTGATCAAAGGGGGTCTGCGGCGTGCCCGGAAAGCTGAGCGACGCGCCAGCGGCCTTGAGCGTGTCGCAAAACTCGGCCCAGCTCTGTCCGCTCGTGATTCGGGCGGCGGCTTGGTCTTCGGGGGTCTGGCCCCGCAGCTCCATCCACCAACGCGAGGTCCGGCGATACTGATCCAAGGCAGTGATGAGTGCGCGCCGCATCGCCGCGGTTTACCAGGTTGGACACACGATCTCCACGCGCCGCGGCTTGCGGTTGATCTCGCGCACGCGGTCTTGGATGATCCGCCAATGAGCAGCGAGATCCTCAGTCGGGCGGCCGCCCTGCGAGCCTGGGCGGGCCACCAGGGCTTCGGCGCGACCACGGATCGCAGCGCTCAGACGATCGCGAGCAAGCACACCTGGGTCCGGACGCTTGGCGGTGCGGATCCCTACTTCGCGTTGTTCGCTCGCGGGGCCGCGCCGCAGCTCGAGCCGATCTCCGCGGCCGTGCGCGCGGGCGAGCTGCGCGTGACGCCAGCCGTTCGCGGCTGCATGTACTTGGTCGCGGCCGAGCACGCAGATCTGGCCCTGAGCCTGGCCTACCACGGCAGCAACAAGCGAAACCAACGCGACATCGAGAAGGCCGGCGGCACCGCCAAGCAGATCGACAAGACCGCCAAGGCGATCCTGCGCGCGCTCGAGGACGGGCCCCAGACCACCGCCGAGCTGCGCAAGGGCGCCGCGGCCAAGGCGATCGTGAGCTTTGGCGACAAGGGCAAGAAGGTGGGGCTGAGCTCGTCGCTGCCGATCGCGCTGCGCCAGCTCGAGTTCGACGGCGCGATCGAGCGGACCCCGATCGAGGGCCGGCTGGACACGGAGAGCTACCGCTGGTCGGTGCGCCAGACCAAGCTGACTCGCCACGCACCCGCGGACGCCGAGCGGGCGATCGCGGCGCTGTTCTTCGCGCACCACAGCCCCGCGAGCTTCGAGCACTTCGTGGCGTGGTCGGGGCTCGGCAAGAAGGTGGCGAAGGCGGCAATGGCCGAGCTCGACTTGGTTCAGGTCGAGGTTCAGACCCACGCCAACGAGCGCGAGCCCATGTGGGCGACCCCGGCCGCGATGAAGCTGGCCAACAGCAAGGCCAAGCCCAAGGGGGTCGCGCTGCTGGGGCTGCAGGATCTCTACTTGGTCGTGCGCGGCGGCCCGGCGGATGTGTGCCCGGCCGCCCACCTGGATCTCGAGATTCCGCGCTGGGGCCCGATGAGCGGCGGCTCGATCCGCGCGACCCAACACCCGCACCTGCGCGCGCTGCTCGTCAACGGGATGCTCGCGGGGTTTTGGGATGTCAACGCGAGCATGGACGAGCAGGTGCTCGCGTGGCTCGATGCCCCAAGCAAGACGGTCGCGCGCGCGGCCGAGAAGCAAGTTGCGGGGTTGCGCGGGTTCATGGCCACGCAGCTGGGCCACGCGAAGACCTTCTCGATCGACAGCGACGCGAAGATCAACGCGCGACTCGAGCTGGTCCGCGGACTGGGTCGCTGACTGCTTGCTACAATGCCAGGATGAGTCGTCGCTTGGGTTCCCGCTGGTGTGGTGTGTTGATCGGCCTGGCGCTCGCGGCCGCGTGTACGGACGAGCCCACCGCCGAGGGTGAGACGGGGACCGAGACCAGCGGGGACGGGGACGGGGACGGGGATGGCGATCATGGCGATGGCGATGGCGATGGCGACGGCGACGGAGATGGCGATCCCGGAGACGGAGACGGAGATGGAGATGGAGACGGCGGCCTCGCCTGCAGCGGTCACGTCGAGCTGTGCGATCGGCCCTACGACGAGGTCGTGTTCGCGGCCACCCACAACGCGCACTCCGCCTCCGACGAGGGCTTCTCGCAGTTCAACGCCAACCACAAGCGCAACATCCCGACGCAGCTTCAAGACGGAGTGCGCGCGATGCTGATCGACACCTACTACGACGCGGACGACCCCACGAAGATCGTGCTGTGCCACGGCCCGTGCTCGCTCGGCTCGACCCCGCACCTGGACGTGTTGACGAGCATGGTCGAGTTCCTGCAGGCCAACTCCGGCGAGCTGCTCACGTTGATCTACGAAGATCACGTGGACGCGGCGGATCTGGCCCTCGACTACGAGGCCACGGGCGCGATCGACCTGGTCTATACCCACGAAACCGGCCAGCCCTGGCCAACGCTAGGCGAGCTCGTGGCGGCGGACACCCGGTTGATCGTGACCGCCGAGCAGGGCGCAGCACCGCCCGCGTGGCACCACAACATCTGGGAGATCGGCTGGGATACCCCCTATGGTCCGCTCGACCCGGATGAGCTGTCGTGCGAGCTCAACCGGGGCTCGAGCGACAATGATCTGTTCTTGGTCAATCATTGGGTCAACAACGACCTCGGCCTACCCTCGCCAGCGGACGCCGACGTCGTCAACGAGTATGAGTTCTTGCTGGCGCGGGCCCAGGAGTGCCAGGCGATGTGGGACCACCCGCCAAATTTCTTGGCGGTGGACTTTTACGAGCGCGGGGATCTGTTCGCGGTCGTCGAGACCCTCAACGGGTTCTAATCAGGGTCGCAGGTGCCGTTGCAGAAGTTCTCGACGACCCCCGTGCGCAGGAATTGCTCGACCGTCAAGATCGCGTTGGGCACATCCGCCAACGCGCCGTGCGGGTCGCTGCCCTGGGTCATGGGCACGTTGGTGATCGGGATCGGCGGCAGCCCAAAGTCGTACTCGATGAACACCGAACCCGAGTAGGGCTGCTCGACCTGGTCAATCCCAAACAGCGGCCGGACCGCCGGGTTCAGCTGGGGGATACCGAGCTCGCGGGCCATGACGTGGGTGCCAAAGTTGGTGACCAGGTGATCGCCGATCGCACCCAGCATGATGACCTCGTGCGGCTGCGTGCCCGGGAGTGGATCGCTGATCACGTGGCGCGAGAACCCGGTTGGCTCGGACCGATCCCACAGGATCTGCATCAACTCGAACGCGATGCGCAGGTCCAGCTTGTCTTCGTAGGCGGCGTTCGAGAGGGTCGCGAGCGGGGTAAACGCCTCGCTGCGGTCGAGCAGCAGACCGTAGGGCTGCCCGGGGACCCCAAGCACGCCCCGCTGCACGTCGGTGGTCAGCGCCATGTAGGTCGAGCCCATGATCCCGCCCAAGCTGGCCCCGAAGAAGTAGCTGCGATCGGCATCGATCAACAACGGCTCCATGCTGGGCCCCATGATCTCGGGCGCGTCGGCGAACGACTCTCGCATCATTCGCATGGCCGAGAGCCCGTTGAACACACCTTGGCCAAGCCGATCGACGATCGTGGAGAAGTCATCGATTCGCGCGGACTGCAGAACGCTCGAGATCTGGCCCAGGTCTTGGTTCGACAGGCCCAACCACGTGGTCGCGAAGGGGACCAAGTTGTAGTCAATTGCCATGTCGCGCAGCAGCGAGTCGTCGACGTCTTGGTAGGAGCCAAACAGCCCGTGACCAAACTGCAAGAGCCCGGCCGGCTCGCTGAACGCCGAGGTTGGGATCAGGACCATGAAGGGGTATTCGGTGGTCGTGTTTGGCTCGGGGAGGCCGTCGGCGCCATAGGTGAACCGGCCTGCGGGGCCCGGCTCGTCGAGGTACAGCGGCACCAGCAGATCACCCGTGACGCGCATGGCGATGCCCGGGAAGGGGTCAATGTCGATCTTGGTGATGTTGAATTGGGGGCCGGCGTCGAACATGGCCAGGCCCTCGTCGCGGACGTGGACCAGCCGCTCGGTGATGTTGGCATCGCTGGCGGTCGTGAAGTCCCACGCCAGCTGTAGGTCCGCGCGGCCGATCCCCGCGTCGCCAAGCCGCATGAAAATGTCCGCGTAGAGGCCCCGGCGCTGCTCGATGGTGTCATCATCGCTGGGGCTGATGTCGCGCAGCGCGGCGAACCCCGAGCTTGCTTCGATCAGCGCGCCGCCCTGATCCACGAGGCCGCGGATCGCAACAATGTAGCGGGTGTTTGGATCCAAGCGCACGGCGGGCCGGATCATGAACGCGCGCCGGCCGTCGTCGCCGTGCGACATGTCGAGCTCGGCCCAGTGCGGCACGCGCTCGCCGGAGTCCGCGTCGAGCAGGATCGTTGGCGAGTCGTCCGACAGCGACACTTCAATTGTGACCGGTGTGGGCAGGCCCTGAATCGACACATTCGGGAAGTAGGTCAGCAACGCGCTCCCAGGCGAGAACCCGTCGCTGTCCAGCCACACGTCGGGATCGGGCTGGTAGCCGTCACCCTCGGGCACCAGCGCCTCCGTGAACGCGAGCCGCCGCCCGGTCGGCGAGTCGGGGTCGTCGATCGTGAACACGTTGTTCGGGAAGGGCAGGCCGCACAAGTCCGGGACCAGCGGATCGCAGTCCAGGGTGGGCCACGCGACGAAGGGATCGACCTCGGTGCTGTCGCCGTCACCGTCGCCGGTTGTGGTGTCGCTGGTCTCGGTGCCGGTTCCGTCGCTCGTGTCCGCGGGGGTGTCGTCGGTGCACGCGAACAGGATGGTCAGCGAGCTAGCGAGCAGGAGCGTCCGAGGCAGGGCAGGAGAGGTCATCGGCGGAGCATCGCACAGGGTGCCGGTGCCTGGGGAGTCTCGCCGTCAACCGTCGGTGGGCTGCCGGATTCAGGCGCGGTTCGAGTTCCTTGCTTCGACCGGCAGCTTCCTATTCGGGCGTGTGGGCACGCGACGCAGATGCTGAGGGGGTGGCCGTGACCCATGTCGCGTGTGCGATCTCACGAGTTGATGGTGCGGTTCGCGTGTACCATTGTGTCATGAGCATCCGCGCTTTCAGACGGTCTCCGATGCGAGCGACCATAGTGTCGAGCCTCGGTCCAGTGTTGGCGTGTGCTAGCTTTGACCCGTCGCCTGACATCGAGGCTGGAAGTACAGCCGAGAGTGGCGGAGTTGAAGAATCCGTGGAGTTTGATGGCCAGGGTCGTGGGCGTATATATCCGCCCATCCAGGCGGGCTCAAAAAGTGCTGTCGTCATCGGAGCCCCGCAGAGCGCGTATAGTGGAAACGTGAGAGCGGGACAGGTGTTGATCGTGATTGATGATGGCGCTGGCTACGTCGTGCCCGACTCCGTGCCAGCCCGGATCGTCGAGGACCAGACTGCCCCGATCTGCTCAGACGGCCACCGCTTCGCCTGGGAACTGGGGGCGAACCGACGGCTGGGGTCTGCGCTTGCCTTCTACGTCCAAAAGCCAGGCTCGCCGTTTAGCAGCTATGCAGGACGCCTCGCCACCTCGGCGGCGACCGCGGCTGGGAACTCCGGCCGGCTCTTGCTCTATCCCGGCTGCAGCAGTTGCGTAGTCTTTCCCAAGCCCAGCGGCGAAGACACTGTCCTCGGCACCCAGTTTGGGGGCAGTGTTGCGTTCGGTTTTTTTGGCGATCCGGCTGAAGTGCCAACTGAAAAGATGATCGTCGGGAGCCCTCTGGATGGCAGTGGAACGGTCGCCGTGATCGACGCCGAGGCCTATCGCCGCTTCGAGCAACTCAATATTGTGGGTGGAACGCGGGAGGGAACACGAGAATGCCAGTGCGACTTCAGCCCCAACTTCGGTAATGTCGACTGCCAACCATGGAGCGAGGTTCTCAACGGTGCATTCAACAACGAGGAGTTCGGCGCGTCTCTGAGTGTTGCCGACTTCGACTGCGACGGAGTCGACGACCTGGCGATCGGTGCCCCTGGTGCGGCCTTGCCGATTCAAGGCGGAGGGTTTGTGGAAGGAGCAGGGGCGGTCTATGTGTTCGCCAACGCCCCTCCCAACATCGTGGGCGGCGCGACGGTGCTGAGGCAAGGTGCCTTCGAGGTCGGCGGAGAGCCCGAGCCCTCAGATCGTTTTGGTGAGACGCTGATCGCGGGCAATTTCAACGGGGCGCGACTCTCCGTCAGCGAGCGCAGTTGCTTTGATCTCGTCGTTGCGACCCCAGGAGAAAACGACGGCATTGGTGAAATTCAGGTCTTCGAGGGGAGCCCGGACGGGTTTGTATTCGTTGGGCCAATCCTTCACCTCGAGGATACCGGCTTGAGCACAGGGGAGCCCGGAGACCGCTTCGGCCACGCGATGACGGCGGGTGACTTCAATCGCGACGGGTTCGACGATCTCGCTGTGAGCGCTCCGGGCGACTCGGTCGGCGGGTCCGTGATGGTCATACCAGGATCAGCGAATGGGCTCGTCATCGACAACGCTACTTTATGGACCCAGGCCAATGGCGACAACGAACCAGGTGACGAAGCGGGCTACTCGCTGAGTTGGACCCGAGGTCGCGTGGGTGGGGTTCGCGGTGACCTCGCGGCGGCGCTGGTTGTGGGTATTCCGGGGGAAGACAGCGACGCGGGGGCGGTCGTTGCGATCCGCCTGTCATTCGATGGGATGTTCTTTCACGGAGGCGGACCGACGTGGACGATGGCGGACTTTGGCGGAGAGGTGGTCTCAGGCGACCGATTCGGAGAGACGCTCATGCCGGCGCGCGCGATGCCGATGCGACCGTGGGAGGGGTAGCCATGAACAGCGACCGACGAATTCTGGTAGTGCTCGGGTGCTTGCTCTCGATGCTCGTGTTCGCCTGCAAACCGGATCCGATTGATTCGGACACCGCGATGGATGAGGGAACACCGCCCGATGCGGGCGTGGCCGGCGATCCATTGAACTGTGGTGAGGACAACCTCAACTGCGTGGGCCCGCTGCAGATCGGCACGTGCATCGATGGCGAGTGCCAGGGACGCCTGACGGAGTGCTATGAGCTAGGCGCGAGCTGTGCGGCGATCTGCGCGGAGATCGACGCGAGCTGCGAGGCGAGCTGCGAGGGCGTCGTCGCGTTTGGTTGGGCGGCGCCGAGCAAAGACGAGGCCCTGACCAACTGCGGTCTCGTCATCGAGGACACGCAGACGCCGCTCGCTATCACGTGCGACGCCGAACTCCCGTTCTCGGCGTACCCCGCGATCAGCTGTTGCTGCAAGCTGCCCTAGTCTAGCCCCAAATCAAGCGCTGAATTGGAAAAGGTGAGTGATTTGGGGCTAGTACGAGCCGACAGGCGAGCGTTTGGGGTGAGCGAAGGGGGCTCCGCCGCCGAAGCGAGGGGCTTTCGAAAGCCCCCTTGAAGACATAGTAGGCCCGAGTCGAGCGCGCAGCGCTTGATTCGGGTCTAGCAAACCGATCCTACACTGATCCGAGGCCCCACCCACCCCAACGACGCGGCTAGGGTTTGCGAGGATGAAGGGCGCGGGCGCAGAAGCTGCTGAGGGTCCCGAACTCCCCGCGCAGCCAGTTCTCGTGGTCGATATCGTAGACCACCGGGTCGCCCGACGTGTCCTCGGCGTGAATGCACAGCGACGCCTGCAGCTCCTCGGAATACGCCAACTGATGGTAGGTGCCTGGCCGAGCATCGCGAACGTCGCGGTACATGTCCCACGCATAGCTCAGGCCGTAGGTCGCGGAGGAGGTCACGATGTCGGCGGCGGCGAACCGAATGTGCCCGCTCTTGTCGATGCACCCACGGTTGGCGTAGAGGTGAGCCAGAACGGAAGGAGCGAGCTTCCACTTGGAGCGAGCCTCCGAGGGAAGGTCGGCGAATAACGCCGCTCGAAGCTCCTCGGGTGTCTTGGCCGCCCATTCATGAATCGACACCGCGGTTGGCGGTGCCTTCGAGTCATCCGCGCTCGGCACCAACTGGGCCTCCAGTCCATCGGGCAGGTACTGGAATTCCGTACGGGCGAACGGATTGACAAGCTTGATCCAACCCTTCTTGTTCACGGCCAGATACACGTGACGCCGGGCCACGTAGCCCCATACCGTCCATGGCTCGCTCTTCTCGAGAACATGCTCGGCGACGGGGGTGATCGGATCGCATCCCGCCGCGTCCTGAAATGACGCCGCACTCGATGCGGCCCAGGCCACCATCCATCGCTCGACATAGCTCGGCGCGGCGGATTTGCTGTTTTCGCGGTCGAGCTTCACGTATTCGACCTTCTCTTTGGATAGCGGCGCAATGAGCGGGAGCGGACCTGCGGCCTCCAGAAGCTCGTTGAGAGACCTGGCGAATGGGGAGAAGACGCACCGTTGTTCCGGCGCAACGTCAACCTTCCCGTCAACCGCGAAACCGAGGAGCTTGTGACGCGTCTTGTTCGTGCGAAACAGCGGCGACCACCGAAGACCATCCGTCGTGCTCGCGTCGTAGCGGGCCCGCGCTGCCTGCAGAACCCTGGCCCCCAGCGCCCGGTGGTCCTCCCCCTTCTTCCCGAAGGCGGCCGTGAGGGGTTTGACGTCGCTGTCATTGTCCCGGTATCCCCACTTCATCGGGGCTTCGATGTACTCCGAAAAGTGCCAGCCATAGCGGCCGAACCTCTCGTCCATACAGCCTTGCACGAGCACATCCTGGGGCAACTCACTGGCTCGGGCGCACAAGATCTCGAGCAACTTTGGCTTTAAGAACGCCTCCAGCTTCGCAAAGGGATCCTGCTCCCCGAGCGTCTGCAGATCGACGGCGGCCGCCGTTTCTTTCCAGTTTGAGAGGGGATCGGCGCCCATGCCAGAACGGTCGCATGCACGCGGAACTCGGTCAAATGTTGCGTGGCTACAGCCACCTGAATCGCGCGGATAGGACATACGATCGGGGGGAGCGTGAACGTCGTGCCGTTCATTTTCGGCGGGCGGATCGGCAGGCGAAGTGGGCCCGGGCCGGGTCGGGTGGCGATGTGGTCCGGCTTGTTGGCTATCTCGACCAAGCGCATCGCACCTCGGGAACGCGGGCAGGTCACGTTGAGCCGCAGCGAGGAGTCGGAGCGCTGGATCAACTGCACGGCGTTGGTGGTGGACATCGCCCAGGACGTGATCATGGCCCGCGCGGGTGACCTCGATGGCGACGGCGACGACGAGCTGGTGATGGTCCACGACAACGGCTTCGTGGTTGTGCTGCGACGCGCAGTGAGCCGGGCAGGGATAGCCGGGCGGCCGCGTGCGGAGTCGACGCAGGTGTCGTGTTTTTTTTGATCACCCCCCTCAATCGTTCGCGACCCACGCCTCACTCAGTGGGCGATGACCAGCCAACTCTTCCCCTCCCGCGCTTTCCTTGCTTCGACCAGCCTCCTCGCCCTGCTCGCCAGCGGGTGCGTCATCGAGGAGCCACCCAATGAGGACACCAGCGACGCGACCACGGGGGACGGCGACGGCGACGACACTACGGGGGACGGCGACGGCGACCCCGACACGGGCGACGGCGACGGCGACGGCGACGGGATCTGCCCCGGCTCCGAGGCGTTCTGCACCGAGGCCGAGTCGCACTGCGGCCCCGACGGGACCCTGGAGATCTGCCAGTACAACCCAGAGAACGACTGCATCGAGCACTTCGTGGTCAACTGCGACGCCGAGGTCGGGCCGGGCTCGATGTGCGTGACGGTCGATCCAACCGAGGCCGGCTGCACCCAGCCAGAGGAGGCGCTGATCCGCTTCGTCAACCTCTCGGACGGCGGCGCCGAGCCGACGCGCTTCAAGATCGGTGAGTGGGTCGGTCCCGAGCTCGAGTTTAGCCAGTCCGAGGGCTACCAGCCGTTCCCCGTTGGGGCCCACGACGTCTCGGCCACCAACCTCGAGGACCTCGTGCTCTCGAACGAGATCGGCTACGTGTTCGAGGCCGGCAAGAAGTACACGGTCGCGGCGATGGGCGTGTACATGGGGCACCCCAACGTGTGGATCAATGTTGACTCCCACGTTGACGAGGCCATCCCCGCCGACTTCTCGCGGATGACTGGCAGGGCGCGGCGTTCATGCAGGTCGCCAACAACGAGTCGCTGTATGTGTTCTTGACCTGCACGGGCAGCTGCAACAGCGACGAGGATCGCTTCGTGCTCGGCATGCTCGAGGACTCGTCGACCTTCACCGTCGAGCTGCTGGCTCCCTGATAGCGCGAGTTGCTCACGCCGCGGTCCCCTCGGCGACCGAGCGCTCCGTCTTCCGCCTCGAGTCTTGGCGGCAGACGGAGCGCCCCGCGTGGTTCGCCGACGCAGACCCCGGCCTGCCGCCGCGGCCCACACACGCCGCGCGCCACCTGCTGGCCAACCGTGACCACCCTGCAGCTAGCGCTTGGCGGCCGCCGCGGCTCTGATAGGTTCGGGCTTCCGGTGCCGGAGCACACCCATGCCCGTCGACGTCATCTTCCTCGAACCCAACTTTCCTCGTAACCAGCGAGAGTTTGCCCGCGCGCTGCATGCAGTGGGCGCGCGCGTCACCGGGATCGGTGAGCGACCCAAGGAGTATCTCGACGACGAGATGCGCCACTGGCTGAGCCACTACGAGCAAGTCAGCAACGTCACGGATCCAACCCAGGTCGAGCGCGCGGTTCGGTTCATGCAAACCAAGATCCGCGTGGATCGGCTCGAGGCCGCGGTCGAGGCCCACGTGATGTGTGCGGCCAAGGTCCGCGAGGCCTGCGGGATCCCGGGCACCTCGGTCGAGACCACGTTCTTGTGCCGCGACAAGCCGGCCATGAAAGAGGCGCTGCGCAAGGCTGGGGTGCCCTGTGCCCAGTCAATTGGCTCGGACGATGCCAAGGAGATCAAGGACTTCGTTCAGCGGATCGGCTACCCGGTGATCGTCAAGCCGCGCGACGCCGCGGGGGCGGCCGCGACCTACCGGTGTGACGACGACGCGTCGCTGGCCCAGGCGCTGCACGAGAGCGGCGTGGGCAGCGGGCACAGCGTCGCGGTGGAAGAGTTCATCGAGGGCCACGAAGGGTTCTGGGACACGATCACGGTCGGGGGCACGGTCGTCCACGAGTTCGTGTGCCACTACTACCCCAGCGTGCTCGAGGCGATGCGCTCGCGCGAGGTCAACCCGCAGTTCATCTGCACCAACCGGGTCGACGCAGCCGGCAGCTACGACGAGGTCAAGGCGATGGGCCGCAAGGTCCTGGGTGCGCTCGGGATCAAGACCAGCGCCACCCACATGGAGTGGTTCTACGGTCCCAAGGGGCTCAAGTTCAGCGAGATCGGCTGCCGCCCGCCGGGCGTCGGCGCGTGGGACTTGTACTGCGCCGCCAACGACGTCGACATCTACCGCGAGTGGGCCGAGGCGGTGGTGTGGCGCACCCAAAAACAGAAGCTCTCGCGTCGCTTCTCGGCCGGGATCGTCGCGCTGCGCCCGGATCGTGACGGCCGGATCGTCGGCTACGAGGGCATGGACACGGTCGAGCGCGCGTTCGGTCAGTGGATCATCGACGCCCACCTGCCGGCCGCGGGCACGCCCACCGGCCCGGTTGGCGCCGGGTTCATGGCCAACGCGTGGATCCGCATGAAGCACCCCGACTACGACGAGCTGCGGCGCATGCTCGACCTGGTTGGGCAAACGGTGAAGGTTCGGGCAGCTTGAGCTTGGCGATGGTGACCCCCACACCCCGTCCACGCGACGTCGTCTTGCTGGGAGCGCAGCGCTGGGATTCCACGCTTGGCTCGGTCGTGCGTGGGCTCGACTGCGATGGGCCGATCGCGTTGATCACCGCCGGCTGGCGCGACCGCGAGGACGAGGACGAAGAGCTGCGCAACCACTTGGCGTGCAAGACCGTCAACTTGCGCCTGTACCACCGCAGCGACGAGGTCAACGCCCGCGACGGCGACCTGGCCAAGGCCCACCGGGCCAAGCAGACCAAGCTGCGCCACAAGCAGGACTTCTATCGGATCCGGCTCGAGCACGAGCTGGCCGCGAACCATGTGATCCGTCAGCGTCGCGCGCCGCCTGAAGTGCTCGAGGAAGAGGAGGGCGCCTCGGTCGCCGCGATCCGGGCGCTCGACGCCTACCACTACGACCAGTGCGAGCGGATCCACCAAGAGTTCGAGGAGGCCGAGGGTCTGTACGAGCGCCCCGTGATCAAGGAGCACCGCGAGCAATTGGCAGAGGCGCTCGCGGGCTGCAACGCGGTGGCGATCGCGGGCGGGCACGTGGCGGCGCTGCTCAACCGCATGCGCCTGTTTGGGATCCGCGAGCTGCTGACCAACCAAAGCGTGTTCGCGTGGTCGGGCGGCGGGATGGTCGTGAGCGAGCGGATCGTGCTGTTTCACGACTCGCCGCCCCAGGGTCCCGGGGCTTCGGAGGTGCTGGGCGCGGGCCTGGGGCTGGTGCCCGGCGTGGTCGTGCTGCCGCATCCGCGCACCCGCCTGCGCCTCGATGATCGGGAGCGGGTTGGGCTGTTGGCGCGGCGCTTTGATCCTGCCCAGTGCCTCGCGTTCCCCGAGGGCGCTCACGTCACGTACCAGGGCGGCGAGCTGGTCCGGCCTTCGTCGGTCATCCGTCTGCGCCGCGACGGATCGTACGCGCCATTTGAAGCGGACCCCAGTGAAGGGAACCCCGGCGACGGGAATTCGGGCGAGGAGCAGCCGACATGACCACCGCGATCCGAGAGCTGGTCGCCGCGGGCCCCAGCGCCAACGTTGACGAGTGGATGAAGGGAAAGACCTTCCCGCTGGTCGAGGGCAAGAACGCGACGCTGGTCTGGCGCGGCGACGCCGACGAGGTCCGCCTGCGCCACTTCATCTTTGGGCTCGAGACCTCGCAGCCGCTGGCGCGGATCGAGGGCACCAACTTGTGGTACCTCGAAGTCGAGATCCCGCCGCGTTCGCGGGTCGAGTACAAGCTCGAGGTCCGCCGCGGCGAGACCAACAAGTGGATCCGCGACCCGCTCAACCCCCACCGCGCTCACGATCCCTTTGGCGCGAACTCGGTGCTGCAGGGGGCTGGCTACACGATCCCGGTCTGGACGCAGCCCGATCCCAAGGCCCGCGCGGGTCTGCTCGAGCCGTTCTCGATCCACAGCGAGGCGTTTGGCGAGGATCGGCGGGGGCACCTGTATCTGCCGCCGCGGTTTCGCCGGACCCGTCAGTACCCGCTGCTGGTGATCCACGATGGCTCCGACTACATGCGCTTCGCGGGCATGAAGACGGTGCTGGACAACCTGATCGAGCGCCTCGAGATCCCGCCGCTGATCGCGGTGTTCCTGGACTCGCCCGACCGCCTGCGCGAGTACGCCAACGACGAACGCCACGCCCGCTTCGTGACCGAGGAGCTCGCGCCGCGGCTGGCCGAGCGGCTGCCGTTGCTCGACACCCCGCGCGGCCGCTGCCTGATGGGCGCGAGCTTTGGCGGGGTCGCGGCGCTGTCAACCGCGGTCCGCTATCCGAACTACTGGGGGCGGCTGCTGCTGCAGTCTGGCTCGTTCGCGTTCACGGACATCGGCCACCAAAACCACCGGGGCCCGCTGTTCAACCCGGTGGTCAGCTTCATGAACGCCTTCCGCGAGGACCCCAAGGCGATCAGCGAGCGGGTGTTCGTGAGCTGCGGCGTGTACGAGTCCTTGATCTACGAGAACCGATCTCTGGTACCGTTGCTCGACGAGACCGGCATGCAAGTGCGCTTTGTCGAGGCCCGCGACGGACACAACTGGGAGAACTGGCGCGACCGCTCGCGCGAGGGGCTCTCGTGGCTGTTCCCCGGCCCCCTGCTGATGATCTACGAGTGAAAGAAGGACACCGTGGCTGATATCGTTCGCAACATTGGGCTCTCTCTTGGCGCTGACCTGTGCTGGCCGATCTGCTACGAGCAGATCATGCGGGGTCTGGATCTGCAGATCCCCAGCGGTGATGACACGCTGCGCTTCTCGGTCGAGCGCGTGACCATTGAACCGTTTGATCTGACCCAGGGCTGCAAGTACGACGTGGTCATTGATCGGCTCACGCACTGGTTCCACATGTCGCGCGAGTGGATCAAGAAGGCCGTGCTGATGGACGGCCTGTACGTGCTCAACAATCCGTGGTCGGTGCAGTCGATGGAGAAGCACACGGCCTACTGCGCGATGATGCGCCTGGGCATGCCGGTGCCAACCACCTGGCTGATCCCGCCCAAGGACTACGTCACGCAAAACCCGGATCTCAAGCCCACGCTGACCCGCTACGCCAAGCTGTTTGACGTGGGGCGGCTGAGCCAAAAGATGGACTTTCCGATGTTCGTCAAGCCCTACGACGGCGGCGGCTGGCGGTCGGTGCGCAAGACCGACAGCGAGGAGGATCTGCGCGACGCCTACGAGAACAGCGGCGCCGACGTCATGCACGTGCAGGCGGGGGTGTACCCCTACGACGCGTTCGTGCGCAGCATCGGGTTTGGGCCGCAGGTCCGCCACGTCAGCTACGACCCCGACAAGCCGCTGCACGATCGCTACCGCCAGCAGCACTACGACACGATCGGCGACGCGGATCTCGAGACCCTTCGCAAGATCACCCTGACGATCAACACCTTCTTTGGCTGGGAGTTCAACAGCTGCGAGTCGCTGCGCAAGGACGGCGTGTGGCACCCAATGGACTTCGCCAACGCCTGCCCGGACTCGCAGGTGACCAGCTTGCATCGCCACTTTCCGTGGTTGATCAAGGCGTATATTCGGTGGAGCGTGTTTTGTGCGGCGACCAAGCGGCCGATGCGAATGACGCTGGACTGGGCGCCCTATTATGCGGTCGCCGCCAGCGAGCGCAGCTACGCAGAGAAGCTGGACGCGTACGCCGCGATCGCCGAAGAGCGGCTCGAGACCGCGCGCTTTGAAGAGTTCTGCGCGAAGCACCTGTCGCACCTCGACGAGGTCGCCCACGAATTCTTTGGCGGGCCCGTGGCCCGCGACGCCGTCCACCAAAAGGTCGCGTCGTTGTTCCCCGATCACGAGATTGAGCAGTTCACCGAGCTGTTTTGGCAGCGGATTCAAGACTGGCGTCAGGAGACGGAGTAGCCCATGTACGAGACCATGTTCGAGAAGTCGCAGTGGTATTCAGAGCGCATGCAGGCCGAGGCCACTCTGGTCCGGTGGGGCGTCATGGGCCAGCCCGTGCTGATCTTCCCGACCGCCGGGGGCGACGCCGAGGAGATTGAGCGCTTTCACCTGGTCCGGGTGCTCGAGCCGCTGATCACCGCGGGGCGGATCAAGGTGTACTCGTGCGACAGCGTCGCGGGCCGGGCCATGGTCCACCAAGAGGGCAGCCCGCAGCATCGCATGTGGCTGCTCAATCAGTTTCACCAGCACGTGCGCCACGAAGTGGTGCCGGCGATCCGCAAGGACTGCAACAGCGACGACATTGGGATCTGGACCACGGGGGCCTCGATCGGGGCGTTTCATGCGGTCGCGGTCACCTGTCGCTGGCCGCATATCTTCCACCGCGCGCTGGGCATGAGCGGAACCTGGAACATCCTGCGCTTCTTCAAGAGCGAAGATAAATACACAGAGGACTACTTTGTGTCTTCGCCGCTGCAGTTCGTTCCCACGCTGGGGGGCGTGCACTTGGAGGAGCTGCGCAAGCGCTTCATTCTGATGGCGTCGGGGTCTGGCCGCGCAGAGGACATGAGCGAGAGCTGGGGGTTGGCGAACTTGCTGGGCAGCAAGGGGGTGCCCAATCGGGTGGACCCTTGGGGCGACGAGTGGCACCACGATTGGCCAACCTGGCGGAACATGCTGCCGAAGTACCTTGGCGAGTGGACCTCGTAGGCGTGGCCGGCGGTCTGTACGCGACCGGTTCGTCCACGGGTCGCGTCGCTCGGTGATGCGCGACCGGCTGGGTTCGAGTTCGGGTTCGGGTTCGGGTTCGGGGTGAACTCGCGGTCATTGCGTTTGGGTGCGAGTGACCCCCCAGACACGGTGCACGTTCTCGCGCATCTGCGCCGTGCTTGGCGTTCGTTGCCGGCCCCCGCGCAGTGGATCACTCGCTACTCTGACTGGGATGGACGCGTCACCGCTTGCGCTCGGCGAGGTGATGGACCTCTTGGAGGTCGGTGTATGTGTATGGCAGCTCGAGACCGTGGGCCAGCGCGAGAGCCTGAGGCTTCGGGTCTGCAACCCGGCTGCGGCTCGGTTTCTCAGCGTGCGGGTCGAGGACGTGGTCGGCAAGCAGATCAGCGAAGGCTTCCCTGGCTCGCTCGACACGCCGCTGCCAGGCGTGTTCACCAACGTCATCGAGACCCAGACAACGGTGGCGCTTGGCGACGTGCCCTACAAGGACGAGATCGTCCCTGATGGCATGTTCTCGATCGTGGTGCGGCCCGTTGGGAAGCGCAGCGCGCTGGTCGAGTTCACCAACGTCACCGAAGAGCGCCGGGCCCAGGCCGAGGCCAAAGCCACGCTCGCGGCCGCCGCCGAAGCCCGCGACAAGGCCGAGCGCTTCGCCCAGTCGGCCAAGGACCTCGACGAGAAGCTGCGTGTCATCGAGGCTCAAAAGCGAGACATCATCGCGCTCACGGCCCCGATCCTCGAAGTGGGGACCGGCGTCCTCGCGATGCCGCTCGCTGGCAACTTCGACCTGCAGCGCAGCGAGATCGTCCGCGAGAAGCTGCTCGACGTGGTCAGCTCGACCAAGGCCCGCGATGTCGTCATCGACGTCACGGGCCTCGGCTCGATCGACGAGCTCACCGCCAACGAACTGGTCCGCCTGACCAGCTCGCTCGCGCTGCTTGGCGCCCGCGCCTATCTCACCGGGATCTCGCCCGCAAACGCCCAGACGATGGTGAGCTCGAACGCGAGGATCCCCGCGGGCATGTGCATGCGCAGCCTCAAGAGCGCCCTTCAGCTGCTGGGTGAGGGCGGGCGCTCCGGGATCACGGCGCGAGGTTCAAGGTCCCGCTGAGGCCCTTGAAGTAGACCTCGAAGTCGACGGTTTGAATGACAATGACCTCCGGGTAGGTTGTCTCGACGTTGGGTGCGTTCCAGCTCAGGGTTCCGCTCGAGCCGCCACCCGTGATGTTGGCGTTGAAGGTCCACAGCTGGCCCTGGAGCATCCAGTTGGCCATGGTTGGGCGCTGGTTGATGATGTTGATCTGGCCGTCGGAGAGCAGGAGCATGGGGTGCGGAGCGTCAGAGCTACCGCTGATCGTGCCGTTGTTGTGAGCTACGAAGCTATGATTCACATCGACGGGGAACGCAGGCCCGTCGGCGTTGACGCTGGGGTCGTCGAACACGAATTCCGCGGTGACGAAGTCGTCGCAGACAGCAGAGAAGTCAGCGATCTCGAGGGTGTTGATCTCGAAGCTAGCGACGGCCGCGTCGTCGTCGAGCTGAACCGAGACGCTGCCGCCAGTGACAACCCAGCTCACGGGTTCTTCACAATCAATGAACACCGCATTGGTGACCCACGTGGTCTGCAGGGTTCCCGTGACCGTGGTGAACTCGAGCACGTCGCACACGTTGCCCCCGCCCTTGTTGTCGAAGTCGAGCTGGTTGGGGTTGTAGTCCGAGGGGCAGTTGTCCTGGTTGTTGGGGATGCCGTCGGCGTCATCGTCGAGATCTCCGTCGCCGTCGCCGTCACCCGTGGGGCCGGTGTCGCCGTCGCCGTCACCCGTGGGGCCGGTGTCGCCGTCGCCATCACCTGGCCCGGTGTCGCCGTCACCATCACCGGGGCCCGTGGGTCCGGTGTCGCCGTCGCCGTCGCCGTCGCCTGGTCCGGTGGTGTCGTCACCACCTGTCGGGTTGACGCAGACGGTGCCCGTGCAGACCAGGCCAACTTGGCAGATGCCGCTCAGGCACTCGCAGAGGTAGGTGCCTGGTTGGCAGTCCGAGTCATCGCTTCCTGCGCCACCGCAGCCGACGAAGAACCCGAGCGTGCCTGATAAGGTTAGATACAGAGACGAGCGCGCAGTCATCGCGTGTATCGTACCGGTTTGGGTTGGTGGTTTGTGCGAGATGGTCCCGCGCAGAAGTGAGCTAGCGCCGCCGTTCAGGAGACCCACCGGGGGGAGGGGCAACGATCATGGCTACGAGCGCGTCCGGTTACGCGCTGACCAATCTGGTCGAGATCGAGCGGGACCGTGAGTGGGGGCGGCAGTACGCGGTTTGGCTTCGCAGGGCCGAAGTGGGTGCGTAGTTGTGACTCGGCGGGGCGGACTCGGGCCTCGGTCTGCTGGCCGCCCGGGAAGTCTTTGAGTCCGGATCTCATCGAGTAATGTCGAACTCCGCGATCCTGTTTGGTCCATCGAGGTCCTCGTCTAGGTGCAGGCTGCGGCTGTCCAGCCAACTCGACAGCCACTCGAGCGCCTTGACCAGACGAGCGATGGTGATGGGCCCAGTCGGACTCGACACGAAGAAGCTGTGGCCAACATCAGTATCCTCGCGCTTGTGGTGCATCCACAGCCACAAAGGCCAGAACGTTGCTTGTGTTCCAGTACAAGTCCACGTGAAGGCAGTCTTTGGGGTGCATGCCATTGTCACGCAACCATTCGGTTTCGTCAGCGGTTGGATGCAAAGTAACTACCTCGAAAGGGATGTTTGGAACCGGGTCTCCGTAATCCTCGAGTTTTGCGAGGGGCATCTCAGTACGTCCAGCCTTCGTTTTGCGAGTGAGTGTTCGCTTCACTGTAATATCCACGTCGATCTCACCAACGCCGATCCCTACTCGCTGATGTGACCGGGCTCGAGCTCGAAGGGGGACGTGACGGTGACCTGGCCGGCGCGGGGCTTGGGGAATTTCCAGCGCTCGAACGCCCGGGTCATGCAGTTGGCGACGTCGAGGCCGCCCTGCATGGAGTTGTCCTTCACGACCGCGCCGGCGACCTTGCCCTCGGGCGCGATCACGAAGGAGCTTTCGGTGCAGGCCGAGTTTCGTGCCAAAGGCCGGCGGTTCATGGGTCTGCGCAAGCTCGCTCGGCAGGATTGGAACCGGTCTGCGGTGAG
>NZ_JMCC02000040.1 GCF_000737335.2 Enhygromyxa salina
CGAGCCGATCCGGCGCTCGAGATCCGCGAGCTCGAGCGCCGCCTCGCGCCAGCTGCTTGCCAGCGCCTGGCCTTGCTGCGCCCGCGTCAGGCCAGGCTCGACCCAGCGCGCGAGCGAGCGCCGGGCCTGTTCGTGGGCGCCGAGCTTGGCGAAGTGCCGGGCCGCGCGTCGGGCCCGCTCGAGGTCGTTGGGCTCGCGGATCATGCCCGCGAGCCAAGCCCCGAGCGCGGGCAAGCTGGCGAGATCGACCACGTTGTGATCGCGGACGGCCTGCAGCTGGCGCAGCGCGTGTGGATCACCGGGCGCCTGCAGCCACCGCCAGAACACCTCGGGGATCTCCGCCGAGTCGATGTCCCCGCGCCGCCGCACGCCCAAGAGATCACGCTCGAGGGTCCCGAGCCGACAGTCTGGGCCAAACCCGCCGTGGATCCGCCGGGCGGGATGCAAGAGATCGACGTGATCGACATGCGCGGCCGCGAGGACCCGATCACACAGGCCGTAGCGCCGGGCACGGAGCCGCAGCAACGGCAGATCAAAGCTCGCGCCGTTGAAGCTCACCAGCGGATCCGGGGACAAGTTGCGCAGCGTGGCCAGCACGTCGGCGAGCAGCGCTGACTCGCCGCCCAGGCGCGAGAGCGTCCACTGCGTGACGGTGAGGTTGCCCTCGCCATACCAAGCGATGCCGACCATGAACGGCAGCGCGACCCCGCCGAGCCCCGTGGTCTCCGTGTCGATGAACACGGGCCGGACGCCGCGGGTCGCCCCAAGACAGACCAGATCGCGCGCCAACGCGGACCCCGTGGGGAGCTCGAGCCGATCCAGGCAGCCGCCAAGCAGCGCGGGCCGACCCGTCGCCAGGCGCTGCGCAAACCCCCGCGGCACCACCCGGGTGGGCGCCGCGACGGGCAGCAGCACGTCGCGCCGCTCGAAGGGCGCGCCCGCGTCCATGGCCACGGGCTCGTTCACAGACCCTGAAACCGCGGGCGCCGTCACAGACCCTGAAACCGCGGGCGCCGTCACTGACCCTGAAACCGCGGGCGCCGTCACAGACCCTGAAACCGCGGGCGCCGTCACAGACCCTGAAACCGCGGGTGCGGCCCGCCCACTCGACGCGGACGAGGCCGTCGCGCGCGGATCGAGCCGCTCGAGCGCCCGGGCATGGGCGAGCCGCGTGAGCAGGTCCATCAGAGCCCGTCGATCATCGCTTCGATCGTGGCGATCAGATCTGCCCGCGCGTGCCTGCGCGCGACAGCTTCCGGGTGTTCGAGGTTGACGCGCTCGGCCTCGGTTGGGGTGGGGCCAAAGCTCCCCCCAGCATCGAGCGCGACCTCCGTGCCGATGCAGGTGGGACAGCCGTTCGCGCAGCCACACCCGCGCACCGCCGCGAGCACGCGCTCGAAGAAGGGCCGGCCCAGCGCGTGCGCCTGCGTCGAGAGGCCCGCGCCGCCTGGCAGATCATCGTAGAGATAGATTGTGGGGCGCCCACTCGCGAGCATCGAGGCCTCGGCCGGCGGCCGGCCAAACCCCACGGGCGCCCACGCGGTCACGCCGTCGGGACCGGGCAGGCCCGACGTGACGGCGTGGCACAGATCCTGGACCTCGCACATCAGGACCATCGCCGCGACGTGGCGAATCGCGTGCGCGGCAGCCAACGCCGCGTTGCTGCGCCGGTGGGGATCGCCCAGCCACGCGAGCAGCTGATCCGGGAAGCCCCAGTACGCCGCGATCGTGTGCAGCTCGAGATCGGGCAGCTTGACCGGCCCAAACCCAACGTTCTCGTGGGTTCGAAACCGCAGCTTCTTGAACCCGGGCACCGCGCGCACCACGTGGGCGTAGCCGGTGCCCGACGGGACCCGCCGCGGATCGCCCTGGCTCGCGCCGGACCCTTCGTCGCTGCGATCACCCTCGAGCATGCGCACCCGCAGGTTGCAGACCGCCTCTGTGTAGTAGGTGACCGCGGCCTCGTGCACGTAGGCCTTGCGCTCGTCCCAGTCGAGCCGGCGGACCTCGTAGGTCTTGCCCTCGAGCGGATAGATTGCGCCTGGGTGCAGGTACAGCGGGCCGTCTTCGAAGTCGACCTCTGCCAAAATCCGACCGTGCTCGGCCCGACCCGGGACGTCTTCGACGACCGTGAAATTTTCTTCGAGCGAGCCACGCAGATCGACCGCGTCGGCCGGGAACGCCGAGCCGATCGCGTAAAAGCGCAGCCCACCGTCGGCCTCTTGCTCGCGCAGCAGCGCCCCCCGCTCGCCCAGGTAGTCGAGCGCGCCTGCGAGCTCTTCGGTCGTGAGCCCGCCCCAGCTCGACCACCATGGCTGCTCGACCTCGCTCACCGAGCCGGGCGCCTGAAATCCAAACGGCAGCTCGTAGGCGGCGCAGCGCAGGTGCGGCACCAAGATCTCGGGGTTGAGCGCGTCGAGCCGGGCGTGCTCGGGTGGCTCGCCAAACAAGAACTCTGGCGCCGCACAGACGAACTGATCTAGCGGCCGCGACGAGAGCACCATGATCGTCAGTGATGGATCCTGGCGCCGACCGGCCCGCCCCGATCGCTGCCACGTCGCCGCGCGCGTGCCCGGGTAGCCCGCCAGCACCACCGCGTCGAGCCCACCAATGTCCATGCCGAGCTCGAGCGCGTTGGTGGAAGTGACGACCTTGGCCTCACCTTCGCGCAGGGCAGCCTCGATCTCGCGGCGATGCTCGGGCAAGTAGCCGCCGCGGTAGCCACGGATGGTTCGGCGCGCGCGAGCGACAGCGCCAGGATCGACGGGGCCCGCGTGCTCCGGCGGACGACGAAACTGGCTCGCCGGCTGGTTTTGCAACCGCGCCCACGGACCGATCGCCGTCTTTCCTTGGGGCCTGAACCCACCCGGACCCAGCGGTTGCTGGTTGACGCCGTTCGTGGGCTGCATGGGTGAGCGATCGCGCTCGTGCACGCCGCACTCGTCCTCGCGCAGGTAGCGAGTCAGCAGCTCGACCGCCTTGCGCGTGCGGCAAAACGCCAACGTCGTTAGATCGGCCGCACGCAGCCGGCCAAGCACCGCGCGCGTGCATTTGAGGTAGTCACGCCGGACCCCGGTGAGCGGATCGACGACCGCGGGGTTGACCACGACGAAGGTCCGCGGACCAACCGGCGCCGAGCTCTGATCAATGACCTCGAAGTCTTCGCGGGCGCACAGTGACGCCGCGAGCTCGCGCGGGTTGGCGATCGTCGCCGAGCAGGTGATCAGCTGCGGCCGCGACCCATGAAACGCACACACCCGCCACAGCCGCCGCAGCACGTTGGCAACGTGGCTGCCAAACACGCCGCGGTAAGTGTGCAGCTCGTCGATGACGACGTAGCGCAGCCCCGACAAGAACGCCGACCAGCGATCGTGATGGGGCAGCACGGCGCGATGCAGCATGTCGGGGTTGGTAGCGATCACGTGAGCGCGCGCACGGGCTGCACGCCGTTGATCGGGCGGCGTGTCGCCGTCGTAGGTGCCCGCACCCACGCACCCTTGCAGCGGCGTGTTGGGGCCGACCAGCTTGCGAAACGCTTCTACTTGGTCGCGCGCGAGCGCCTTGGTTGGAAACAAGAACAGCGCGCGCGCGGCTGGATCTGCGAGCGCAGCCTGTAAAACCGGAGCTTGGTAGCAGAGCGACTTGCCCGACGCGGTCGCGGTTGCGAGCACGAGATCCCGACCTGCATGGAGTGCATCGAGGCCGCGCTGTTGATGTGCGTAGGGTCGATCGACACCGATCGTCGCAAAGCACTGGCGCACGCGCGCGTCGATCCACGCTGGCCACTCGCCAGACACACCCGCGCGCGGCGGAGTGCGGCGCACCGTGACGAGATCGATGTCCTCGAGATCCGTGATCGACGCGACCACGTGATCGAGTCGAGCGCTGGCATGACCAACAGGAACGCGACCCAAAAGGTGAGCGGTCGACCTGTCGCCAGTGTTGGCGAAGGTCGACCGCTCGGGTACATCAGGCTTCCCCGCGCCGGCAGAAACACCCGAAATTGAAGGAGGATCCGGTGTTTCTGGAAGGAGGGTCCGTACGCGGGGAAAGCCTGATGGGTGCTCTAGCATCGAACGGAAAATCTCGCCTGCACTGAACGGGTGAGTTGACCTAACACTCGTTCAGTCATGCCGTCAAGCGCCCACGAACACGCTTTGATCAGCATTCGCCGATCGCTCGATCTGTCTCGGACCCATGCGCATACAACGCGCACGCGGGTCCGTGCCGAGCGCACTCGCCTGATCCAGACCGGCGTGCTGGCCGCGGCATCCTCCTAAGGTGTTGTGATCGCCTCGCTTTTCGATGGGGTGCCGATCTCGCTGAGGAGATCTCTCGACAGCTTGTCGACAAGTTTTCCACTGCGCTCGCGCTCGATCATCTCCGATCGCGACCCGATCGCGCGGCGAGATCTGTCATCGACCGAGCAAGGATTTCTCGAGCGCGCCCGAAGTGCAGAGTTGATCACGGGCTTCGCTGCCAAAGCTGACGACAGCCTCGAAAATTCCGAAAACTGTGGACGCTCGCGTGCGCCGCGTAGAGTAACGGCGTGGCTGATCTACGTGCGCAGCTGCGAGTGGCCGTGCACTATCGGCTGAGCTTGCGGCGAGCTGGTGTCGAGGGTCGAGGGACGACCGAGAACCTCAGTGAGCGTGGCGCGATGGTGTCGTTGGACATCGATCCGCCGCTCGCAGCCGGCGAGGAGATCGCGCTCGAGATCGAGCTACCAGGCTACGGGAGCTTGGTCGTGCCCTCGAAGGTGCGATGGGCGTCGACGGTGCTGCCGGGCATGACGGGCGTGGAGTTCACGCTGCCGGTCCCGCCCGTGCTGCTGGCACACATTGCCGAGCTGGTGAATTCGCGCCTCGACGAGGCCGAGGGCGTCGCCTAGAGAGGCGAACCTCGCCTCTCTAGCGCCCCCAAACCGGCTGCGCGCTCCAGTCTTCGGGCCACGCTTCACCGCGGTTGCCCGGGATATCGAGGCCCGCGCCGTCGCGGACAAAATTGTCGACGTCCGCGAACGCGCGCTCGCGGCTGTGTTTGCCAGCTCGCGCGCGCATCGGTTGGATCTGCCCGGCGTCGGCGATCGCCACGATCTCGTGGGGCGCCGCGCGCAGATCGACCAGCGCACCCTTGCGCGAGGCGTTGAGCAGCTGCTCTTCGTTGCCGATCGGGTCCGCGACGGTCTTGGCCTTGAAGGTCCACACCAGCAGCGCGGTTGGATCACGGCTCGCAAAGCCCGAGTTGTCGGCGAGCAGATCCGGCATCCCAAAGTGGGTCTTGCCGATGTCGTCTTGGTTGACGGGCCCGGCCATCATGCAGATCCCGGCGAGCAGGTCGCAGTCGTCGGGCAGATCGACCACCCCCATCAGCTCGGCGTACAGCGCACCGCGACAGGCCGAGGCGCCGACGGCCCGGATCGCCAGCTCCCAGTCCAGCCCCGCCGCCTCGACCTCGCGCCGCGACAGCCCAGCGATGTAGATGCGCTGCCCGGCCAGCGCGAACGCCTTGCGACCGCGCTCGGCGTTGCGCGACAGCGCCTTGGCCAGCGGAAAGTCCGCCCACTTGGGGATCTGCGCGACCACGCGGTCCGTGATCGTCTCGAGCTTCTGCTGGATCTTGCGCAGGCGCTGCTTGCCGCCCGGCGTGAGCACGTCGACCCGATCGAGCAGCAGCAGCTCCTTGGCGCCCTCGCGCTCGAACCCGGTCCAGCGCGCGAACGCGTTGTAGCCGGCGCGCCCAGCTTGGACGGTGAACGCCTCGGGCACGTCCATGTCCTGGCGCGCGCGATACTGCGGCGGGGCCTTGTCCTCGTAGTTGACCCCCGGCTGGATCCGCTCGCTGCGAAACGCGAGCAGGTTGGCGCCGAGCTTGCGCCACAGCCGCTTGGCCTGATCTTCAGGAAGCTCGTCGTCGAACCGGACTTGCTCGTGCTCGAGCGCGACACCGACTTGCACGACCATCGCGACTTGCCAGCCTTGCCGCCGATCCTCGCTGCCAAGCTTGCACATCCGCTCGAGCCGAGCGATCGCGCCGGCGTTTCGCTCGCGGTTGCGCCCGCAAAACGGGGCCTGGAAGATCTGCGCGCGGCGCCGACCCTGCGAGGCGATCACCACCGCGCGCTCGAGGGTGTCGGCCAAGATCCCCACGTGCAGCTGCTGGAGGTAGCCGATCGTGGGGATGTCGCTCTCGTGAAACAGCTGCTTGCGGATCGCCCGGATCGGCACGCTCAGCAGGCTGCGGACCGGCTTGTGACCGACGAAGGTCAGCAGCAGCGTGAACGGGGTCCGATACGGACGCGAGAGCACCACGTGGGTGTAGCAAGCGCCATCGAGCACCTTGCCCTCACCCGCGCCGTCGACACCCGTCATGCTGCGCAGGATCCCGGCGATCGTGTCGCTGTCGTCGGGCCCAAAGCTGACCTGTCGCTGGCCCCGGTAGTTGGTCGACTGCCGCGAGCTGAGCACACCCAGCGCCGACTCTTCGAACAGCTCTTGCTCGGGGACCCGCTCGACGGGACCGAACCCGGTGGGGGCCTGCAAGCACAGCAGCTTCAGGGCCCCGCGACCTTCGGCCTGGCTCATGCCCACGCGGCTGCGGTAGCCAACCGGCGAACCCGACTCGAGCGCGGTCGGCAGCGAGTAGCGCGTGCGCTTCTCCCCGGGCAGCGCGAAGCGAGCGTCCCGACGGGCGCGCTGCTCGGGCGGCGGCGGCTCGACCGTCACGAGCTCGAGGGGCTTGGGTTGCGTATCGGGTGCCGGCTCGGCCTCGGACATGCGGGGGAGACTACGACTTTCGCTCGAACTCGGCTCGGCGCGCGTCGTACGTCTCGTTGATCACCCGCTCGAGCTCATCGCAGGCCGCTGCGGCGCCGATCTGCTTGGGATCGATCGGCGGCAGGATGATCATGTGCAGCCGTTGCCCCTTGCGGATGCAGCGGGCCTCGCGGCTCAGGCCCTCGTAGGTGCCCAGCAACACGATCGGGAGCAGCTTGAGGCCCTGGTCGGTCAAGATCCGGATGCCGGCCCGGCGAAACGGCTGCAGGTTGCCGTCGGGGCTGCGCGTGCCCTCGGGGAAGATCAGCAGCGGCCACGGGCTGGACACCGCGGCGTCGCGGATCACCGAGCGCGCCGTCTGGCCCTTGCGACGATCGATCAGCACGCCACGGTTGCGCAGGTACGAGCCAAACACCGGCATCAAGGTCACCGCACGCTTGGCGATGAAGCTGACCGAGTTGGGAAACTCAGCCAGGATCAGCACCCAGTCGAGGTAGCTCAGGTGGTTGCTGGCGACCGCGTAGTTCTCGATGAACTTGGCGTGCTCTTGGCCCTCGACGGTGACGTGCATGTCGAGCACCGCGAGGATCCGCCGGCTCATCAGCCGCGCGATCCGTTGCTCGATCACGCCGCCGCGCCGGTCGATCATGTTCCCGGCGATCTTGAACCCGTGGAACCAGCTAATCAGAGCGAACAGGCGCACGCCTTGCCACAGGCGGCGGAATTCGTCGGCGATGCGCATCGTCGGTCGCTAGTGTTTCCCGCAAGCGCCGGGCGGTTGCAAGATCAGCCGAAGATGAGCGGTCCACGCAGGCCAAGTCCTCAGCTACACCCAGTTTTAGCCTGTTCGGCGGGGTCGTGGCCAGGCATGCTCGGATCGTGACCAAGCTCAGCCCGGGGTTGATCCAAGATGCGGACCAGCGTCGGTGCTGGTGGTGCGGCGAACACCCGGACTATCAGCACTACCACGACCACGAGTGGGGGTTCCCCGTCGACGACGATCACCGCCTGTTCGAGAAGCTGTGTCTCGAGGGCTTTCAGTCCGGGCTCAGCTGGCTGACGATCCTGCGCAAGCGCGAGAATTTTCGGCGCGCGTTCGCGGGCTTCGACTACGAGGCGATCGCACGCTGGCGCGCGAGCAGCCGCGTCGATCGCCTGCTCGAGGACGCCGGGATCGTTCGTCACAGGGGCAAGATCGAGGCCACGCTCAACAACGCCAAACAAGCCGTCGCGCTCGCTGACGAGTTTGGCTCGCTCGCCGCCTACTTTTGGCGGTGGGAGCCAGACGCCAAGGCCCGGCCCAAGCGGATGACCAAGGCTGCGCTCACCAAGTTGGGCCCGGCACCCGAGGCGGCCGCCATGGCCAAGGACCTCAAGCGCCGCGGCTTCGCGTTCTTTGGCCCGACCACCGCCTACGCGTTCATGCAGGCGATGGGGCTCGTCAACGATCACATCGAAGGCTGCACGACGCGCGATCGCGTTTTTCAGGCCCGCGAGCAATTCACCCGACCCGCCTGAGCGCGGTCAGGGCATGCCGCCTGCGCCGGGGCACTCCATCATGCAGCTCTGGTTGGTGCAGATGCGCAGCTGCCCAAGCGCGGGGATCTGCATGGGGTTGTCCACGCCGCACTCCATCGAGCACTCCATCCCGTTCATGCCCATGCCAAGGCAGCCCGAGAAGCAGCTGCAGGTTTCATCGGCTGCGCAGGCTTGGAGCTCGTCGCAACAATTCTCCGCCGTGCACTCTGCGCAGGGTGTGTCGCCGGCCGGCTCGCAGCTCATGTCGCCGTCGCCGTCGCCATCGCCGTCGCCCGTATCGCCGTCCCCGTCGCCGTCGCCCGTGTCGCCATCCCCGTCCCCGGTGTCGCCGTCGCCGTCGCCGTCGCCGTCGCCCGTGTCGCCGTCGCCGTCGCCTGGATCCCCGTCGCCGTCGCCCATGGCCTCAGACGCCTCGGAGCCCGTGTCTCCGGTCGTATCCGTGCCGCTGTCGCCGTCGTCGTTGGCCTCGCTGCCGCCACTATCACCGCAGGCGAACATCGCTGGAGTCAGCCCGATCGCCACCGCAAGAATCAAGTTCGTGTATCGCACCGAACGAGTCTCCCATATCCGCGCCGCCATCGGAAAATCCCAGCGTTGTCGACCCACGTAGTAAATTGCCCGAGTGGCACCCCTCAAACCGGCCGGATCGGGTCTGCGGCGGGCCCTGCCAACCCTGCTCGGCGTTGGGATCGCGCTGGGCGTGGTCCTGGCCTACGAGCTCGACCTCATCGAGCGAGAGCCGTCCACGAGCGAATGCCCCAGCGAGTGTCCGCCTGACGACCAACCTGACGCCTCGCGCCCCCGCAGTCCGTTGTTCGCGGGCGCCCGCCCCCACCCGAGCAGCCGCAAGGCCCAGCTCCACGCGCTCGCGGTCGAGGACCAGCTCGCGCTGCTCGAGGCCCAAAACCAAGTGCTGGCCGAGCGCGTCGTGACGGGCGAGCTCTCCTACTACAACCACAGCCAGGCGGAGCTCGAGGCCATGGCCCGCCACTGTGACGTGCGCATGGACTACCCCAAACGCCTCGAGCCGCAGGAGATCGAGGACCTCGCGCTCGAGCCCGAAGAGCAGCAAGCGTGGGAGCGCGCGCTGCAGGCCTTCGTTGAACAAGAGCGGGCCTACTACCTCGAGATCCTGCGCGAGCTCGAACCAGACACCCCGGGGATCGACGAGCTCCCGCTCGCGCAGATCCGTCGGCAGCTGACCAAGGTCGCCGGCCGGGCCCGCAGCGAAGCGGACGACTCGCTGCAGCGCCACGTCGCGCAAGAGCGCGCGGGTCTGCGCGAGGCCCCGGCCAACCCCGATCAACTCTCGGCCTGGAACCGCTACAATCGGCTGCGCTTCAACGCGGGCGATCGCTTCGCTGCGCTGCTGGGCGACGAGCTTGGCGACGCCCGCGTGCACGAGCTACGCAGCGTGTTCGAGGGCTGGCCCGGCGCCCACACCCGGCAGATGGGTTGCCCTGGCGAGCAGGCGCAATAGCAGAGGTTTTTCAGATTGGGCGAGGGCGTCTCGCCCGCTCGCGGACGCCTTCGTAGACTGGTTCACCGAGGGCAGCCAACTCATGCAGACGATTCTCGACACGATCGGTGACACCCCGCTCCTTCCGTTGCGCCACCTCGGCCGCGGACTCCCCCGCCCGATCCTGGTCAAGTGCGAACACCTCAACCCCGGCGGCAGCATTAAAGATCGACTGGCCAAGGCGATCGTCGACGACGCCGAGGCCCGCGGTGTCCTGCGCCCCGGCATGACCTTGATCGAGGCCACGGCCGGCAACACGGGCGTGGGTCTGGCCCTGGTCGCGGCAACGCGCGGCTACCAGCTCGTGTGCGTGATGCCGGAGAAGATGAGCGTCGACAAGCGGCGGGTGCTGAGCTCGCTCGGGGCCACAGTGATCATCGCCGCGAACGCGCCTCCGACCAGCCCGGACAACTTTCAGAACGTGGCCAAGGCGTTGGCCGCGGAGCACGGTTGGTTCTCGACCGACCAATTCCAAAACCCGGTCAATGTGCAGGTCCACGCGCGCACGACCGGGGCCGAGATCCTGCGGCAAGTTGGCGGCCCGATCGGGGCGTTTGTCGCCGGGGCCGGAACCGGGGGCACGATCAGCGGCGTGGGTCGGGCGCTCGCGCAGGCGTGGCCGGCAGTCCGCGTGGTGCTGGCCGATCCAATCGGCTCGGGGCTCGCGAGCTGGGTCGAGACCGGCGAGGTCGGCCCTGATGGGTCCTACGCGGTCGAGGGCATTGGATCGAGCCAGCCGCCCGCCAACCTGCACCGCGAGGTCATCCACGCGGCCGAGCGGATCAGCGATGAAGACAGCTTCGAGACCGCGCGGCGGCTGGTCGCCGAAGAGGGGCTGCTGGTCGGTGGCTCGGCCGGCACCAACGTCGCGGCCGCCTTGCGAGTCGCAGCGCGCGACGACATCGATGGCCCGGTGGTCACGGTGCTGCCCGACAGTTGGGATCGCTACTTCAGCACGGCATGGATGCAGGCTTGGGGTCGGCGATTACACGAATAATTCGAGCTATTTCTCGCGCCCGCGCACACTGATCCGCGTGGCGACTTGGCGTTTGTTGTGGATGCTCGTGCTTGGCTTGGCTTGTCTCGGGTGCGTCGAGCCCGGGTTCGAACCGTCGCTGGACGGCGCCAGCACCCAAGCAGAGCATGACTGGACCTCGGAGTCGGACTCCGACGACGGCGCGGACTCGGAGACTGGCGACGGCGAGCCCACCGAGCCCACCGAGCCAGCGCCGCTGCCCGATCCGCCCAGCTCACCCGATCCAGATCCCGAACAACCCAACCCCCAACCGTCGGGCTGCAAGTTCGACTTGGTCTGGCCAACCACGGGGACCGACGTCGCACAGACGATCGTTCACGACGCCTACGGTCCGCGCCTGCTCGACGGCAGCTACGACTGGCACGGCGGCATCGATCTGCCCGGCCACAGCGACGATGGTGGGTTTTTCGATCCAGTCCACGCCGTCGCCGACGGCAGCATCCACGCGATCGGAAACCGCCCAAGCCCGAATCAAGGCGCGCTGTCCAACTATGGCCCCTCGGCTGGCAACGTCATCATCCTCGAGCACGCGCCGGCGGATCTGCACCCTGGCGCGGACACCCTCTACAGCCTGTATCTGCATCTCGATACCATGAACCTCGAAGCGTTCGCGGCCCGCTTCGCCGACGACATCAACACGGTCGTGAACGTCGATCTGCGCGAATACTACTACCTCGGCGGATCAGGCACGACGGCGGAAAACCGCGGGCACAAGCGTCCTACCTTCAAATCCAGCGGCGCGCCGATCACCGCCTACCCACGCGTCCTTCGCCAAGATCCAATCGCCATCATCGGCGACAGCGGGGCCACCTACGAGCACCTTCACTTCGAGATCCGCGAGACCTCGCCGACTTCGGCCCACGCGCGCAACCCCTTCGCCTATCTGCCCCACCTCGACCAGACCCAGCACACCGCCAGCCTGAGCGTGGAAGGAGCGACCCTGCGCGCGCTCGTCGAGATCCCCCGCGCGGGCGGGGCGATGGGCTCGGTCACGGACCTCAGCCAGCAATTGGACATTGCCGATATCTCGCTGCAGCTGCGCGATCTAGACAACGAGGTGATCGACGAGCTGCGCGTGGTGTTGTCCGAGATCGGGCAGCTCGATGATCCAGATCAGCCCCTGCTCGATCTCGGGGGCGTCGCGCTCACCCTCAGCCCAAGCGACTTCGACAGCAGCAGCTCGAGCTGGCGCCTGGCCGTCGACTTCGTGGGGCTGGGCGCCATCGGGCTGATCCCGATCTTGGGAGACGTCTACGTCCTCGAGGTCACGGATCTGTGCGGCAACAAATTCACGACACGATGACTTCGCTGCCGAGCCGATCGCCGCGCTGCGCGAGCGCGACCGGATCGCCTGAGCCAGCGCGCCGCCGCAGGCGAGTCCGTCCACGCTTGCCGTCCGTTCACGGGCGGACTCACGGCACCACCGCGACCGGCACCGACGACAACGCCGCCGTCTCCGAGGCGACCGAGGGCACGATCACCCGGTGCACGAGCCCATGGTGACCCGAGCCCGTGACCAACAAGCAGGCGCCCCGCGCCGCGCCGTAGTCCGCCAGCGCCGGCAGCGTGGGCCCACGGACGACGGCGGTTCTCAGGTCCGCGCAGTGATGCCTGCGGACGAAGCTGGCCATGCGCCCCCGGCCTTGCTCGAGGACCTCATCGCAGAGCTGCTCCCAGCGCTCGGTCTGGATGAGCCCAGCGTAGCCAAGCTCATCGGGCATCTCGACGAAGTGCACCAGCTCGACCTCGCGCGCGATCGTCTGGGCGAGCGACCGCGCCCACACCAACGCACGGGCGGCGTCCTCGCTGAAGTCCACCGCCACGAGCACCGGCCCATCCCCAACTGCAGAGAACAACAGATCCGCCGGCACGACGATGACCGGCAGCGCGAGGCGCCGCAGCAACCGACGGGCGATCGAGCCCAGGCGCGTGACCGCAAACCGGGCCCCCGTCCCCGTGCGCCGACTGATGAGCAGCGCGGTGCTCGATCGCTCGCGCGCCGCGGCCTCGAGTTCGTCGAGCACGTCACCGCTGCGGACCTCTGGCCCGTGGAGCCGTGCGCCATGAGCGACCTCGTTGAGGATCTCTTTCCCCCGCTGCTTGAACGCCCCGAGGATGGTCTGCTGATCAGCGTGGCGACTCAGCTCGACCATCGCCGCGGGGTCGATCACGTGGACGGCTTGGACGTGCCCCGCAGGCTGCAGGGACGCCGCCCGACACAGCCACAGCGCATACTGGATCGCGCCCGTGGACTGCGGTCGCAAGTCGAGGCCAAGTGTCAGTTGAAACGGACCAGACATCATCACATTGTCCCGTGACTGTGCAGAGCACGTGAGCGCAGTCGTTGCGCGCGAACCAAGCGAGCACCCACGACTGACCCGGCGTGAATTTTTAGCCGGACTCGAGCCCCCAATGGTTTGCTACCGGTGCCCGATGTGGATGCGCGTTTGCATGTAAACGCGCATGCCCTCAACAAGCATCGCGGACATCCTCCATCGCACCATCGTGGACCTCGAGCAGCTGCGGGCTCAGTACGAGAAGCTCTCGCGGAAGCTCGAGTGCGCCGAGCCCGACGACCTTCGGGGTCGCGCGATCGTTCAATTTTTGACGCTGTTGATCCGCCGCGAGAATCACACGATCACGGCGCTGCGCGGCTACGTCGATTCCGCCTTCGATTCCGGCGTCGCTCACGCCGAGCTCGACGTCCACGTCCGACTTGGCGGAGGCTTCCCATTTCGCGCCGATGAGCTGCAAGTGCCAGAAGATCCGTCACTCGACGACCTGATCGGCGTCGCCGAGCGCAGCGACGAGCAGCTCGCCCAGCTCACCGAGCGCATCCAGATCTACACGGCCGCGCAGGGATTGCGGCAGGCGCTCGCAGCGATCGAAGCCATCGTCCGCGAGCGTCGAAGTCGGCTCGCGTCCGCGGTCCGCGAAGTCGACGAAGGCATGTAGACCCGACCCGACTTGATCGCGCAATTATCGTTCGGGCGGCTTCAATGTATCGATGGCACTGAAGCCGCGATTGACAGCACACGGAATTTGTCCAGGTTGATCGCATGTCCAAATCGGCAATCGCAATCGCAATCACCGCCGCTGCGCTCCTGGGTTCCGTCGCCGCTTGCGCCGACACCAAGGTCAAGCAGGATGCCAAAGACGTGCGGGACGAAAAGCAGGACGTCACCGAGGAGAAGCAGGAGACCAAAGAGGAGCAGTCCGAGCTCGCGGAGGAAAAGGCAGAGTTCGCCACCGAGCTGTCCGAGCGAGTCGCAAAGGCCGAGCAGCGGTTCGCTGAGCTCGAGCTTCGCGCCGCCAAGATCAGCGCGGGCGCGACCAACACCGCCGCCGCCGCCGAGATCGAGCAGGCAAAGTCGCTGGCCAAGGCGAAGATCGACGAGCTCCGCAGGGCCACGCCAGAGACCGTTGACGGCGCCCTCGAGGGTCTCGACAACGCCATGGACGCGTTCGACGAGAAGCTCGACGAGTACGACGACGCGATGTGAGCGCTCGAGCCCGGCCAGAGCCAGTTTCAGTCACGTCGATCAATCACGTCGGCGACGGAGGCCGAGCAGGCCCAGCAACGCGAGGGCCCCAAGCGCCCCGCCCTGCTGCTTGCCCGAGCCCGCTGGCGTCGCGCAGCTGCAGCCAACGCTGCCCTCGAAGCTCGTCCCGTAGCCCGAGTCACCCAGCCCAGAGTCGAGTCCAGAGTCGAGCCCAGAGTCGAGCCCGTCATCCCCCCCGGTGTCGGAGTCTCCGTCATCTTCGCCGCCACCGCCGTCGTCGCCCCCGGGGAGCGGCGGCGCTTCTTCGTCGACGCCGACCGCGACGACGTCCGGGCTCGACTCGTTCCCCACGAAGTCCGTAGCGATCGCCTCGATCAGGTAGCCGCCCGGTCCAAACACGAGGTTCCAGTCATACGGCGCGCTCGAGTCCGTGTTGCCCGGAAACTCTTGGCCGTTGATCTTCAAGCGCACGTCGGCCACGCCAAAGCCAGCGCCGT
This sequence comes from Enhygromyxa salina, assembly GCF_000737335.2. Taxonomy (GTDB): domain Bacteria; phylum Myxococcota_A; class Polyangia; order Nannocystales; family Nannocystaceae; genus Plesiocystis; species Plesiocystis salina_C. The sequence continues at coordinate 14,871 of NZ_JMCC02000040.1, forward strand.
CATCTGCGCTGACCGAGATCGCCACATCGGCCTGGGTCTCGCCAGCGCCAACCATGAACACCGTGCCGGTCGCGGGCGAGGTGATGTCGACCGTGGGCGGATCGAGATCCTCGCCGGATCCAAACGCGTCGCCACACAGCGAGGAGAACCCGCTGATCGGGCCGTCGGAGCAGCCGCTGCTCCAGGTGCCCATGCCGTTGCCAGGATCGAGCGGGATCGCGCCGCACTCGGGGGTCGGCGCCCACTCCCCCTCGCTGTCGTGACACGGCGTGATGTCGATGCCGGAGTGCTCCTCGATCCACGGGATCGCCACGTGCATCAGCGCGAAGGTGCCCCCTTGGCCGCAGGTGCCACCGCCAGAGGTGATGCCGAACGCACGCCAGGAGTCGTCGCCGCCAAACTCGCTCTTGAGCTTGATGTAGACCGGCCCGCCCGAGTCACCCTGACACGCGTCCTTGCCGTCACCGCCGATCCACGCCTCGGTGTTGATCCCGTTGATCGTGGTGGTGACCTCGCGCTTGCTCCCGCTGCCGCCGTTGTCAGAGTTGCCGAAGCCAACGATCACGACCTCGCGCCCGGGGGCGAGCGCCGAGACGTCGCAGCCCCACGCGGGCGGGATGATCGGCACGTCGGTGACCGACTGGTTGAGCTTGCAGTACGCGTAGTCGGAGGGGCCGACGTTGCCGTTGTAGCTGGGGTTCGAGTAGCAGGTCGCGCTGACATTGCGTGCCCCACCGCCTTGGCCCTCGCCAAAGCTGATCGTCGCGTTCTTGCCCGAGGTGCTGTTGGGGCAGTGCGCGGCCGTGATCACGACGTCGGGGTGGACCAGCGTGCCCGAGCAGACCCAGCTGCCAAACGACACGTACACCGCCGTTGGCCAGCCGCAGGGCTTCGCCGCCGCGCCACCGTAGACCGCGGGCTCTTGGTCAACGCCGACTTCGACCTGGCTCGGTGGGTCAGCCGCGAACGATGAGCTGGGGACCAGCAGCCCGACACCAATGAGGGGGACCGCGACCAAGGGCAGACGACGCACCTGCAAGACTCGCATTTCGCTAACCTCGCATAAACCTAAGGAGGCGACAATAGGCACAAGAGAATCGACACAACGACGGAAAATGAGCGATCGAGCAATTACATCCAGGTGAATTGCTGCGATATGCGATACATCGCTACATCAGAAGAATCCAGGCGAGCAGCGACACGAGCGCCGCGCCTCCCCAGCGCAGCGCGGGGCGGGGATCGAGCCGGCCATTCGAGTCAATACCGAGCGCGAACAAGCCCACGCACGCGAACAGCCACGCGGCGAAGCACGCGGACGCGAGCAGGCTCCGCCAGCGTGGGACCAGATCTTGCTCGAGCTCGGCGGCCCACCGGGCGCGATCGGCTGCTTCGACAACCTGACCGCTCGCGTTGGCCTGGCGAACCATGAGCTGCACGATCGCCGCGTTGGCGGTCTCGAGCTGCTCGGGATCGACGACACGGATCGCGCGAGTGCCCACCAGCGCCCCGCGAAGCTCCCGCCAAGCCGCGAGCGCGAGCTCGTGCTCGTTGGCCGCGGTCGCCGCGAGCGCGAGCTCGCCCAGCTGCGCGCGGGCCTGGTCATCGTGTGTCGCGAGCGGCAGGCGCCAGCGAGCCGCGCGGCCAAGGTGGAGGAGCTGCGCCTCGACATCGCCGTTGCTCGCCGCGGCCTCCGCAAGCAACAGCTGCGCGCGGCCGTCGATCCACGCGCGCGCAATTAAGGGGCCAAGCACCAACACGACGGCGAGCGCGACCCACCCGATGCGCCGGCCCACGCGCCGCACACCCGCCCGCTCGCGGGCCCCCGGCTGCGTGGTGTTGCCCATACTCAGGTGAAGTCACGCCGCTGAAACAGCAGCACGGCGATCAGCAAGCACATCCCGCCATAGGCCGCCGCGTAGGCCGACGCGCTGCCGACGTAGGCCCAGCTGACGAAGCTCTCGTGGACGCTGACCACCGTCTCGTCAAAGTTGGCGCCGGACACGAAGAACATCCGAAAGTCGGGGAGCAGCTCCAAGACCACCCCGAGCACCGTGCCGCCCGCGCTGCCTTCGAGCTTGCCCGTGGCGAAGGCCTCGAGCTCTGCGGTGTTGCGGCCGATCACCCACAGCGACCCCGCGAACATCGCAGACAACCACGGCGAGCTGAAGCTCGAGAACAGCATCGCCACGGCCATGAGCAGCAGCAGCTCGAGCAAGATCAGAATTTCGGCGCGGACCATCAGCACGCCGTGTCGCCCGCCCTGCATCAGCAAGAACCCCGCGAGCACGGCGCTCATCAGCACGACCAGCGCAACCATGGTCACGACCAGCCCCAAGTACTTGCCAAGCAAGAATTCGTGGCGGTGCAGCGGCTTGGGGACGATCGCGTAGACGGTCTTGCGATCGAGCTCCTTGCTCAGCAGGTTCACGCCCAAGAACAGCGCAATCACCACGCCAAAGATGCTGATGCCCGCGAGCCCCAGATCTTTGATGATGCGGATCTCTTCGTGCAGCGACAGCTGCCCCAGGACCAGGGAAAACGCCATCAGCGCGACGGCGAACATCACGAGGATCGCCAGCACCTTGTTGCGCACGGCCTCGCGGAAGGTGTTGAGCGCGATCGCCCACATCCGCCCAAAGCCGGCGAGCACGCCGCGTGGGTGCTTGGGGGTGTCCGTCATGAGCGCTGCTCCTCTGGGCGTGAGCCCGAGTCACGCACGAACAGCTGCTCGAGGGTCTCGCGCTGGGGTGTCACGGAGCTGATCTCGCCGCCGCCCGCGATCACGGCGGCCACGAAGCGATCGAGCTGGGCCTGGGCCTGGGCGACGAACACTTGGCCCTCCGAGCTGCTGCTGTGCGGGCTGGCGGTCGGCTCGGACCCGGGCTCGGAACCAGGCTCGGACCCGTCAAACTGCTCGCGCAGCGCGGCTTGCAGCTGTTCGCTGCCTTGCCACAGCACGTCGATCCGCAGGACCTTGGGGCTGAGCAGCTCGCCGAGCGGGCCCACGTCGCGGAGCTTGCCCTTGACGATGATCCCGACCCGGTCGCAGAGCAGGTTGGCGTCGGCGAGGATGTGGGTCGAGAAGAACACGGTCTTGCCCTGCTCGCGCAGCTCGATGATCAGGTCGCGGACCTCGCGACGGCCGATCGGATCGAGCCCGCTCATCGGCTCGTCGAGGACCACCAGCTCGGGATCTCCGATCAGCGCCTGGGCCAACCCAACCCGCTGCAGCATGCCCTTCGAGTAGCTGCGCATCGCTCGGCTCTCGGCCATGGCCAGGCCCAGTCGCTCGAGCAGGCGCGAGGATCGCTTGTGTCGCTCGGCCCGATCGAGCCCGTAGATCCGGCCGATCATGTGCAGGTACTCGGTCGCCGACAGGTAGTCGTAGAAGTAGGGGTTCTCGGGTAGGTACCCGATCCGCCGCTTGGCCTCGATGTCCCCGACCGCGGCCCCGAGGATCGTTGCCTTGCCGGAGCTCGGGTAGATCAGGCCCATGAGCATTTTCATGGTCGTGGTCTTGCCCGCGCCGTTGGGGCCAAGGAACCCGAACACCTCGCCACGCTCGACGCGAAAGCTGATGCCGTCGACCGCCACCGTCCGCTTGCGCAAGAACCCACGCACGAACTCCTTGCGCAGGCCATCGACCTCTAGGACCGGTGCGGTCATGCGGCGCGCAGGATAGCGTGAACCGGGCGCTCAGTGCGAGCGAGCGAGCGCGCACTCTCCCGCGGCTGAAGTGCTATCCTGCGCCCGTGCTCACGCCCGTGCTCACACCTGTGCTCACGCCCGAGCTGGGCGCCGGTGCTGAAACCGCGCCGGTCCACCTCGAACACGAGCACGGGGTCGCCGCTGCGCGAGCGCGCTGCGACCTCGCCGAGCTGCAGACCTCCGCCGACGCAGCTCGTGGATTGCCCTCGTACGGCCACGACTGGGAGTCGGGCATCGAGCTTGGTGTCGACGTCATGATGCTCGTGCGCAACCTGACCCTGCCCCCGCACGAGCGCCTTCGCCAGGCGGACCAACACCAGCGCTTCATCGACGCCGTCCAGCGAACCACCGTCTGTGTTCAGCTGCGCGAGCAACTCGAGCGCGAGCGGCTGTGGGAGAAGATCGACGCCCTCGGCGGACCCGACCCGGCCTGGCCCGAGGCGCTGCGTGAGCGACGTTGACAGCGCCCGCCTGCTGCGGGCACTGGTCGACGCGGGTTTCGAGTTTATTGTGATCGGTGGCGCCGCGGCCCTCGCCCACGGAGCGCTCACACCAACCCGCGACCTCGACGTCGTCGCGCCGCTCACAGAGGCAAATCTCACCCGTCTGCTGGACGCGATCATGCCGCTTCGTCCGCACCACGCCACGCGCCCGGATCTTGGCGTCGTCTGGCAATCCGCCGCCGAACTCACCAAGTTTCGCCTCCTGCTGCTCGACACGGATATCGGACGGCTCGACGTGCTCGGCACAGTCGAACCGCTGGGCGGGTTCGAGGACATCGACGCGATCGAGATGGAGCTGCTGCCCGGCCAGCCCGTGCAGGTGCTGTCGCTCGACCAGCTGATCGAGGTCAAGGCGCACTTGCAGCGGCCAAAAGACAAGATCGTCGAGGCCGAGCTGCGCTCGATACGTGCCCGCCTCGTCGGAGTTGACTCGGAGCCAGACGATCGCTAGCGCGACCCGGGTCCGGACACTGATCTCGGTGCCCGTGAGGGCCCAGCCCGCGATCCCCCCGCCGTCAGACCCGCCACACAGGATCGACTAACCCCTAATACCGCTGTTTTCGGCCGCGCAGGGCCTGGCGCACATCCCGCCAGCGGTCATTCGGGCCAGTGGACATTTCCAAAAGTGCCCCCCATACTCCGCCCTCCTCATGGCACGCGTCACCGTCGAAGATTGCCTCGAACAGGTTCCAAATCGCTTTGCACTCACGGTGCTGGCGTCCCGTCGCGCGCGAGCGCTGAGCGAAGGCAAGGGCACCGCGCTCGTCAAGAGCAGCAACAAAGTCGGGGTCGTGGCCCTGCGCGAGATCGCCAAAGCTTCGGTGCGCTACGACGAAGACGTCGAGCAGACGATCCGGGACTTCATCGAGGAGCAGCGCGCCCAGCTGATGGCCGGCTCCAACACCGACGCAACCTTCATCGACGCGGCGACCTTCGGCAACGACGACGACGATGAGGATGAGGATGACGACGACGTCAAGGAGCTCGTCGGTGATCCCGACAAGCTCGAGGCTGACGACGACGACGACGACGACGACGAAGACGGCGACCCAGAGACGCCCGTGGCCGACGACGATGACGCCGAGATCGACGACGACGCTGACGGCGACGATCTCACCGATGACGCCGACGTGCCCGCGGTGTTGGACGAACTCGACGACGACGATGACGACGACGACGACGACGACGACAAGTCTGACGACGACTGAACGTCCGCGTCACCTTCACCTCATCTGGATCATCTCGCTCACCTGCGCGAGCGTGGGTGGAGCGCTCGGGTGCGCCGACAAGGCACCTCCCGCGCGCTTTCCCGATCCCTCGCCGCCGGCACTGGCCAAGCCGCTCGAGGTGACTGGGCCGTCTGACGGATCGAGCCCGAAAGACGGTCCAAGCCAAGCCTCGGTTCCGCCCGCGAGCGCGGACTGAGGTCAAACTGTCTTCAGCTCGGGCGAGGGCTCGCTGTTTTCAGCTCGGGCGAGGGCTTCTCGCCCGCTTGCGGACTGTTTTCAGCTCGGGCGAGGGCTTCTCGCCCGCTTGCGAGCACCTTCGTAGAGTTCAGCGCTCACTTGCTGAGGGGCGATGGGGTGTCCTGGGTTGCGCCCAAGTGTCCATCGTGGCCATATGCAACGCAGGTGGGCTCCGAGGTACCAGCAGCGGGCGATCGGTCCTGGCTCGCGCGGGTCCTCGAGAGGGCCAGTCAGTCGACCGCATGGTTCGTCACCGATGAGATCCGGGCGCTCGGGACCACCGCGACGACCCGTGCGATCGCGTTGGTGCTCGTCAGCCCGATCGCGATCGTCGCAACCTTGATACCCGCGCTGGCGCAGCCCCTCGATGGCAGCCCGACGCCGCTCACCCTCGCGATCGCTGTGCTGCTCTGCTCGATGTTCGCGCTGGCGCCCTTCGTGCTGCGCTGGACCAAGTCGCCCAACCTCGCGGGTGCGTGGATGCTGTTCGCCGCGGTGCTGGCCACGGTGGGTGTGGTCTACAAGCAACAGGGTCTGCACTCGGTCATCATCGTGTGGTTCTTGGCGGTGCCAGCCAGCGCGGGCCTGTTCCTTGGCGCCCGCTGGACGATCGGGTTCTCGTTGGTCTCGACGGTGTGTATCGCAGCGTTCTGGCTGATCGACGTGGTGCCGTGGCTGAGCTACGACCCCAGCCTCACAGCAGCCGAGGGCCCCGCCCTGATCGCGCTCAACCTGCTCTCCGCGCTGGCGATCATCAGCACCCTGAGCCTGTTTTCGGAGCACGCGGAGGCCCGACTCCAAGCCGAGCGCGACGACTTCGAGGCCCGGATCCGTCGCAGCCAGACGCTCGAGACCGTGGGCATGCTCGCTGGCGGCATCGCGCACGACTTCAACAACATCCTCGCGGGGATCCTTGGCCAGGCGAGCATGCTCGCGGTCGAAGCCAACGATCCATCGGCGCTCAGCCGGGCCAGCGCAACCCAGCGCATCGAGGCGATCGCCCATAGCTCGCGACGCGCCGCGATCCTCGTCGAGCAAATGCTGGCCTACGCGGGTCGCTCGCGAACCAGCACTGGCGCCATTGACCTGCCTGGTCTCGTCCGCGAGGTCGTGGGCCTGGTCAGGCCCGGGCTCGACAAGCAGACCGAGCTGATCCTGGACTTGGACCGACCCGCGCCGCGTGTCACTGGCGATCCCGTCCAGATCCAGCAGGTCGCCATGAACCTGGTCACCAACGCATCCGAGGCGCTCGAGGGCCGGCGAGGACGCGTATGGATCCTGACCCGGACCGTCGATGCGTCCGGGACCGAGCTCACCCGCGCGGCGACCCCCGACGACTTCGTGATGCTCGAGGTTCGTGACGAAGGCTGCGGGATCCCTGCCCACAAGCTCGAGCGCATCTTCGATCCCTTCTTCACGACCAAACCAACCGGGCACGGACTTGGCCTCGCCGCCGTGCTTGGGATCGTGCAGAGCCACGGCGGCGACATCGAGGTCGACAGCAGCGTCGGCGAGGGCACCCAGTTTCGCGTGCTGTTGCGCTGCCCCGACGCGAAGGCGCTCGCCGCCGCCGAAGATGAAGACGCGCCGCGTCCACGCATCCGGCTGCCGACCGCGACCGATCTCTCGCAGATGGTGGGTCCCCGCCGCCGTCGGCGCGCCCAGCCCCGCCCGGGCGGGCCGGCATGGGTCCTGATCGTCGACGATGAGCAGATGATCCGCGAGCTCGCCGGCGAGGTGCTCGAGGGCGCGGGCCAACAGGTGCTGCTGGGTTGCGACGGCGACGATGGTCTGCGCCTGTTCGAGGCCCACGCCGACGACATCGATCTGATCGTGCTCGATCGCACCATGCCTGGGCTCGACAGTCTCGAGCTGCTCGCACGGATCCGGACGCGGCGACCCGACGTGCCCGTGATCATCTCGAGCGGCTACGCGCAGGACGAAGGGTCGCTGCAGCTCAATGCGCTTGGGGTCGATGCGCTCCTGCAAAAGCCCTGGGCCCCCCGGGATCTCGTCCACCTCGTGGGTGAGCTCGGGCTCCAAACCGTGGGGCAATCCGACGCCCCGCGACCCACGCGGTCCACGCGCGACTGATCTCGCTTGGCCTCAATTTTCTCTAGGTCGACGCGAAGTTCGCGGGCTGACAACGCGCGAAAACGCGCATGATCAGCGCCGGGTGAACTGTTCATTTGGACTGCGCAGTAAACGCGACTCCCAATGTCATGCGCAGTCACTTGCGCGCGGCCCGTGATAGCTTCACGCGGTGTCGCGGGACTATCGGCGCATGACCGACCTCGAGCTGTTCGAAGCTTGGATCGCCAACGATCGGCGTGCGGCCGATGAGCTGTTCGAGCGGCATTTCTCACGGATCGACCGATTCTTCCGCAACAAGGTCGTCGAGGGGTCGGATGACTTGGTTCAAAAGACCTTCATGGCCTGCGTCGAGAACCACAAGCGCTTTCGCGGCGACTCGAGCTTTCGAACCTATCTGTTTGGGATCGCCCACAACGTCCTGCATGGGCACTATCGCTCGCGCAAGCGCGAGTCGGAGCGGCTCGAGTTCACCGAGATCAGCGCGCAGGACCTCGCGCCGGGGCCGAGCACAATGATCCGAGAGCGACGCGAGCATCAGCTGCTGCTCGAGTCGCTCCGACAGATCCCGCTCGATTACCAAGTGGTGCTCGAGCTGTACTACTGGGAGGAGCTGTCTGGCTCGGCGATCGCCAAGATCATCGAGCTGCGGGAAAATACGGTTCGCAGCCGGATCCGCGAGGGGAAGCGGCTGCTGAAGAAGAAGATGAAGGCCCTCGCGCGAAACCCCGAAGAGCTCCGAAGCACGCTCGAGGACCTCGAGCACTGGGTCCGCTCGATCCACGCAGGCGGCGAGCCGGCTGACGAGGACGAGCGCCAGGATGAGCACGAGACGTCCGACTGAATCTCAGACGGGGTCTCAGCGGTCAGGGAGGTGGCGGTGCGGTGCCGTCCTTCTTGATCTTGAACGATCCTGCATGCGTCTGAGAGGTCCCGTTTTGGGAGACCGTATACCTGAACTCATGGCTGTGCTCCTGACCGGGCTCAGGGAGCCCAAAGGTGCCGGTGCCACCGGTCGTCCAGACCACATCGTCGAGCGACCAGCCTTCTGGAGGCTGAATTGACACGGACACGCTGCTACCCGTGAAATTGGGCGTGATGAGGTCACCTTGCGGTGATCCCTCTTTGAGCCCGACCGCTCCGGTCGCGTCGACGATGCTGTTCAGGATGGGGGTTGGGTTATCGGTGAAGTTGTACGTCATCGGTTGCCACTCCCAAATTCGATGAAGTAGTTCGCGCGCTGGGTCAAGTGCCCTGCAATTCCTTCGCGCGCTCGCGCAGCGCGACAGCGTCAGGGAGGTCCAGCAACAAGCGCTCCGCTTCGACCGCAAGTGCCACCCGACGATCGTGGTCGCCGAGCACCCCCGAGGCCTGAGCTAGTCCGAGCCGCGCCTGTGCGGCGAGCATCGGATGGTCGGCGGCGGACGATACGTCGACCGCGCGTTCGAACGACGCGCGCGCGAGCTCTGGCTGGCCGAGTTCGAGGCGAAGCATCCCTAGACCGATCAGCGGCGTGGTCTGGTCGATGTTCGGCGGCTCTCCGTCCAACAGCTCGATCGCCAGATCGAACTCGGCGAGCGCTCGCTCATGCTGGCCAAGCTGCGCGAATGCATCACCAAGTCGACCGTGACGGTAGCCCAGATCCGCCGCGTCGCCGGGGCTCACCGCTTCGCTGTGCGCCAGTGCCCGCTCGAGCGAGTCCACCGCAGACGAAAACGCACCCCGCCGTAGCTGAACGCCAGCCAACGCGTCCAGCGCCCACGCGTGGTCCGGGTGGGTGGCGTCGAATATCTTCAGCGCGTCACCGATCAGCTGCTCCGCTTCTTCGTAGTGATCGCGCGCAAGGGCGACCTCGGCCAGTCCCAGGTGCGCGTGTCCGACGTTGGCACTCTCGGGTCCGTAGACCCGCGCGTACCCGGCTAGCACCTCATTGAAGTGGTTCTTGGCGCCTGCGTAGTCGCTCTGCTCGAGCTCGAGGATCGCGAGGTCCCGCGTCGCGTGCAAGATCGCAATATCGTCGGCGCCAAGCTGCTCACGCAGCTGCAGCGCGTCGGCCAGATCGGCGCGCGCCTGCTCGCCACGACCGATCGACGCAGCGACGGCAGCGCGCGCTTTGAGTGCCCAAACCAGCTTGTGCTGACTGCCCGCGAACCCGTCCCGCGCGAGCGCCACGACCTCATCGAATTCTGCGAGCGCGAGCTCGTGCCGTCCGTGCGCATCGAGGGCGCGCGCCTGCGCAAAGCCCAGCCCGTACCGATCGACCGGGCGATCCCCGAGTGAGCCCACTGCCGCGCGAGCGAGGGCGAACGCGAGGCTCGAGCTGGGATCCTCGTGCTCGGACAGCTGCGCGATCACGATCGCGGACCGCCAGCGCAGCTCGTCGAAGTTGCTGATCTCGGCCAGATACATGGCCTCGACGAACGCGCCGCGGGCCGCCGTGAGCTCGCGGGCCACCATGAACATGAACCCTCGCGAGAACGCGACTTCGGCGAGCAGCGGCCCGTAGTTCAGATCGGCCGCCCGCTGCTCGATGCTCGCCACCAGCTCATTCGACGCCAATATTTTCCCAGCCTGCGCGGAAGCCTGGGCCGACGCGATGTCCCTGCGAACCTGGGCGATCGCGGCCGCCGTGACCTGATCTTTGGGCACCGGCGTGTGGCGCTCGAGCAGCTCGACGGCCGCGCACATGTCGATGTCGCCAAGCCCCGCGACCAGCTCCGACGCGTGCAGCACCACCCCTTGGTCCGCCGCCGCGAACAGCTCGGCCACCGCCGCCAGCTCCCCCTCGCGCTGCTCGAGGCAGCTCATGCGCAGCTCGAGCTGTTGATCGGTCTGCGCCTGGTGGACGCGGCGTTGCTCGCACGCGTCGGTCCGCGCGGCGACCAGCGCATCCGCGTAGCTGTCGAGCGCCCGCGCGGTGTGCTCGAACACCTGCGTGGCGCCGTCGAGTTCCGTCGCCGAGAACGCTGCGCGCATGCTGGCTCGCTGCGTGTCCGACCAACTATCGTCAACCACGCTGCGGTCGTACTCGCAGACGGGGGCGGACGGCCCGAACCTCCCAAGCGCCACCGCGACGCCCACGCTCGCCATCAACCCCGCCGCGAGGGTGGTCCGCTTCCAGGCCCGCGCACGGTCCCGCCCAAGCTCGGCGAGCAGCGCGTCCATTGAAGCCCAGCGATTCGCGGGCTGCGGGGCGAGCCCACGGCACACCGCGTGACGCAGCCAACCTGGGACCCCCGAGTTCGGACCCGGGACGGTGAAGTCACCGTCGCGCACGCGCACCGAGTACTCGTGGCGGCTCCGCGCCTTGTAGGGCCGGTCGCCAAACAACGCCTCGTAGAGCACCAGGCAGAAGCTGAACTGATCGCTGAGCTCGGTCGCGCGCTCGCCCAGGTGCTGCTCGGGCGCCATGTAGGCCGGCGTCCCCAACACGGAGCCGGTGGCAGTGAGCAGCTGGTCGAACGCGCTGTTGCTGTTGCTGCTGCTGCTGCCCGAATCGTGGGTGAAGCCGCCGGTCTCCGAGTGGAGCCCTTCGCCGTGCTCACCCGTCTCGAACAGCTCGCCCACCTCCACGCGCGGGCTCGAGGGATCCTCGCTGCGGCCCTCGCTCGTGGCTGGCGTCGCCGCGCGGGCCAGCCCAAAGTCGAGCACCCGGGGCCGACCGTCATTGCCGACCAACAAGTTTGCTGGCTTGAAGTCACGGTGCACGAGGCCGGCGGCGTGAGCGGCAGCGAGCCCGCGACCAGCCTGGATCATCACGTCGAGGACCTCGCGCCACGTCCGCTCCTGCGCCTCGCGCCAGCGCAGCAAGGTCTGGCCCTCGACGTACTCCATCGCAACGTAGTCGTGCTCGCGCCACCGACCAATCTCGTGGACCTGCACGACGTTGGGGTGAGACAGCCGCGCGAGCGCCTGCGCCTCTCGCTGCATGCGGGCGCGGCCGCGCTCGTCCTTGGACAGGTCCGTGCGGAGCAGCTTGATGGCGACCCGCCGATTGAGCTGCTCGTCGAAGGCGGCGTAGACGACGCCCATCCCACCCTCGCCGAGCTTGCGCAGCACCGCGAAGCGATCAATGTGCGCGAGTTCGATGGTCAGCCCGTCGTTCGAGGGCTCCGTCGCGCCTTCGCGCTGATCCCTCGTCTCGTCGCCCCCCGTCTTGGGCCCGTTGTTCGGACCGGGTGGCGGCGACAGACTCTGGAGGAAGCGCGCCTTGATCATCTGCTTGCGCAGCTGATCGGCGCCATCGCCGCCGAACAGGCGCTCTTTGGCCAGCTTCGCGCGCTCGACCTCTGCTTGTGTCTGCCCCTCCATCCGCTTCACTCGCAGCGGTAGTGTCTGCCACGAGTGAATCAGTCACGAAAGATCGCGCAAGCCGCGAAAACTTCGTCATGCGCGCCTCCGTCAGGCTTTTGCGCGCAATCGAGCTGACCAATTCGCGCATACAGCGCACAGTCCGCTCCTCGCCCCTGGACCCCGGCGCCCAGTCGGGATAGCTCCGCGGGAGTGGTCGAGATCATCGAAGAGCACCGCGGCGCCGCGTGCCGGGCCAAGGGCGACGCAGAAGGCCCGGTGTTCAACCGGCGCTACGTCGTCCAGCTCGAGGACGGCGCCGCCGTCGAGAGCGTGCTCTATCGGGGCGACTCGCTGTGCGTGTCGTCGCAGGTCGGCTGCGCCGTCGGCTGCCCATTTTGCGCGTCGGGGGCCAACGGGCTGTCTCGCAACCTCGAGCTCGATGAGCTGATCGGCCAGGTCGAGGCGGTCGACGCCGCGATCGCGGATCAGGGCGCGGGCTTTGGCGTCAGGCGGGTGACCGTGTCTGGCGTCGGCGAGCCGCTTCACAACCCCGCGGTGCCAAAGTTCGTCAGCTGGTGTCGGGCCCGATCCACCCCGGCCAGCATCACGACCTCGGGCGGGCCGCTGCGGCGGCTTGGCGAGTGGCTGAGCGACGACGCGCCGCCCCACAACGGGATCAGCCTGTCGATCCACGCCGGCAACGAGTCAACCCGCGCGCGCACGGTCCCGCGCGGGCCCGCGCTCGATCCACTGTTCGAGCTGCTGCGCGAGCGCGTCCCTTCGATCTCGGGCGCGCGCCGACGCAAGCTCGCCCTCGCGTATCTGCTGCTCGCCGATCTCAACGACGACGACGACGAGCTCGACGCGTTCTTGCGCCGGGCCGAGCCGCTGGGCCTGAAGATCCATCTGTATAGCTACAACCCAGTCCCAACCTCGACCCAGAGCCGCACCAACGAAGCCCGCTACGAGGCGGCGTTCGAGCGCATGCGCGCCCGCGGTCTCGACGTGCGGCGCAGCTCTCAGGCGCGGATCGAGGACAACGGCGGCTGCGGGACGCTGGTCGCGTTGCGAGGGCGTCAATAGAAGCATGAGCCGGCTGGCTCGGGGGCGAGTCGTTGCGCTGTTGGTTGGGGTGTTGGCGCCGAGCTCGGCGCGTGCTGGCGAGGGTCGCCCCGACGAACGAGACACGCCGCAGGTCGAAGCGCGTCAGGAGCCTGGCGACGTCCCCGATCACGATCGTCGCGGCCTGCGGCTGCGCGCGGCCCCGATCGACGCCGACGCGATCACGATCGACGGCAAGCTCGACGAGCCGCAGTGGCGCTCGGTACCCGCGCTGCCCCAGCTGATCCAACAATCGCCAGCGTTCGGCGCGGCCGCGACCCACGCGACGACGGTCCGGGCCGCGTACGGGACCGACGGCCTGTACTTCGCGTTCGACTGCGACGAGCACCACGGCGAGGTGATCGCTCCGTTCTTTCAGCGCGACCAGATCGTCGCGTCGGACTACGTGCAGATCGAGATCGACTCGAACGCCGATCACACCAACGGCTACGTGTTCGGTGTCTCGCCTTCGGGCGCGATCTTCGACGGCCAGCTGTTCCGCGACACCTCGCAAGAGCTCCTGTGGGACGGCGTGTGGCGATCCGACGCCAAGCAGACCGCGACCGGCTGGACCGCCGAAGTGTTCGTGCCGTGGTCGACGCTGCGCTTCGAGCACGCAGCCTCACTGACGATCGGCCTGAACTTCACGCGGGTCATCAATGATCAGCAAGAGACAAATCGGCTCAGCTTCGCCCCGCAGGGCGAGCCGGCCCGGGTGTCCGAGGCGATCGCCTGGTACGGGATCGAGGACATCGACGGCGGCCTCAACCTCGAGCTGCAACCCTACGTCTCGGGTCGCTTCTTGCTGCAGCGCCCGCCCGACAGCCTGGATCAATCATGGCGCGCGCTGCCCAACGCGGGCTTCGATCTCAAGTACGGGATCACCGGTGACCTGACCCTCGACGTGGCCGTGAACCCAGACTTTGGCCAGGCCGAGGTCGACGCCGCGGTCCTCAACCTTGGGCCCTTCGAGGTGTTCTTCCCCGAGAAGCGCCGGTTCTTCCTCGAGTCCAAGGAGATCTTCGAGACCCGGTTTCCGCTGTTCTACTCGCGCCGGGTCGGCGCCGCGCCCCGGCCAGGTCGCGCGCAGACGACCGAGCGCGTCGTGTTTGGCGAGCAACAGCGCGGTGAGATCGTGGAGCTCGATCCGCTCAGCCGCGTGCTCGGGTCGATGCGCATGACCGGCCAGATCGCGCCCGGCTGGGTCATGGGTGTGCTGACGGCCGCGACCAGCCCAACCTTTGCGACCCAGCGCTTCACCGACGACCTCGAGCAGCGGGTGCCCGTCGATCCCTACTCGGGCTGGTCGGTCGTCCGCCTGCGTCGCCACTTTGATCCACAGACCTGGGTTGGCGGGATCGTGACCAACGTCGCCCGGCTCGGCGACGCACCCGAGGCGACCACGGGTGGGTTCGACTACAACATCAATTTGCGCAAGCGCTGGCTGCACGGCGCCCAGGTCATCGCGACCCACGACGGCGAGAAGTCGGGGATGGGCGGCAGCACCAGCTTGGTCCGCTCGGGTCGCCGAACCCAGTGGAGCGCCTCGGGCGAGTTCCTCACGCCCCACGCCAACTTCAGCGACCTCGGGTTCATGACCCGCAACAACTACGTGCGCGGCTCGAGCGGGATCGCCGTGTACAACGCCCAGCCGATCGGCGACGTGCGATCGCTGTCGGGCTCGCTCGATCTCACCGTCGCCTCCAGCTTCGCGGGGCAGATCACCGAGAAGCAGCTCTCGACCGACTGGACCCTCGAGACCCTGGGGCTGTGGCAGTTCCGCGCGTTCTTTGGCGGTCACCTGCCGCAGCTGGATCTGTTCGAGACCCGCGGCAACATCCCCTACGAAGTCCCGATCCACTGGTGGACCGGCGCGCGGGTCTCGACCCCACGCAACAAGCGAGTCAGCGCCAGCGTGGGGGCCAACTACGGCGAGCAAGCTGGCAGGCCTGGACCCGACGTGTTCTTGGATCTCGGGTTTCGCCCCGTCGACCGGCTACAGATCAATTTTTCGGGGAGCTGGAACGGCAGCTTCGACCGGCCCCGCTGGGTCGCCGAGCGCGAGCTCGACGAGGTCCCGATCTTCGCGCGCGCGCAGATCCACACGACCAACGCCGAGGTCCGCCTGACCTTGGCGATCACCCCCGAGCTCTCGCTGACCAGCTACAACCAGCTGTTCTACTCGGCCGCCCACCACACCGACTTTCTCGAGCTTCGGGCGCCGGATCTGCTGGTGCCGATCGCTCGAGATCCATGGTTTGGTGCGGTGGATCGCGGCCTGACCAGCCTGACCAGCAACTCGATCCTGCGCTGGGAGTACCTGCCGGGCAGCTTCGTGTTCGTGGCCTATACCCACCGCACCGCGCTGCCCGAGGGTGAGGGCGTGATCGAGTATCGATCGGCCAACGCGTTCACCAACTTGGTCGCAACGGGGGCCCGCCACGAGGACGTGCTGTTCATGAAGCTGGCCTACCTGTTCGGGTTTTGACCCGATCTCGCCCGATCCAAGCACGGCCAGAGCGCGGCGCCCCCGCACACCTGTCACCCGGGCGCATTTATTGGCTGGCGATCTTCACGCACCCTGATCGGAACGTCGCGGTCGCGGCACATACGTCTCGACACCTGCTGAGGAGCCGAACCATGAAGACCTCTCGCCGTAGCCCCCTCGCCCTCCTCTCGATCGCCCTTCTCATGGTCGTGAGCGCCGGCTTCGTCGATCAGAACACTGACCTCGGCCTGCAAAGCGACGCGGGCGCCCAGATCGCCAGGGCCGGGATCGAGGGCGAAGAAATCCCGGTGCCGTTCGCCGGCTAGGTTAAAGCCCTTGGCGCCCGCCGGTCACTCGGCGGGCGCGATCACGTTTGCTCCACGCCGCTCGATCAACCGGCTCTCCGCGGTTGGTTCATACTCACCTGACCATGCGCTTTGAACTTGCTCGCTCCCCTCGTTTGGCCGCCACCTTGACCGGCGCCGCGCTGGCCTTCGCCGCGCCGCTGCTGACCCCGACCACCGCCTTGGCCTGCGGCGGGACCTTTTGCGACAGCGGCCCAACCGCGATGCCCGTCGACCAGACCGGCGAGAACATCCTGTTCCACGTCAGCGACACCAGCGTCGAGGCCCACATCCAGATTCAATACAACCCCGACTCGGGGGCGGAGCAGTTCGCGTGGGTGATCCCGGTGATGGCGATCCCGGAGTTCGCGGTTGGCTCGCAATTGATGTTTGACGCCGTGCTCGCCGCCTCGGTGCCCAGCTACGGGCTCTCGGTCCAGACCGACTTTTGCGGGGACCCAGACGACCCCCAGAGCGCCGGCGAAGACGGAGCCCCGGACGGCGACGGGCTCAGCTCCGGGACCGGTGGCGACGACGAGGGCAACGGCGGCGGCCCCTCGATCGTGCTGCAGACCACGGTTGGCGCGTTCGATATCAGCGTGCTCGAGGGCGGCACGGTCCAGAGCGTCATGCAGTGGCTGGGCGACAACGGCTACCAGCAAGATCCCGCGGCCGAGCCGATCCTGGCCGAGTACCTGGCCAACGACTACCTGTTTGTCGCGCTGAAGCTCAACAACCAGGCGGGGGTCGACGAGATCCACCCGATCGTGATCCGCTATGACGGCGTTGAGCCGTGCGTGCCGATCCGCTTGACCCGGATCGCCGCGATCGACGACATGGAGATCCGCGCGTTCTTTCTGCAAGACGCCCGGGTGGTGCCAACGAACTATCGGCACGTGCTCGTCAATCCGCTGAAGCTCGATTGGGTCAACAACGGCAGCAACTACAAAGAAGTGATCTCGATGGCCGTTGACGCCCAAGAGGCCAACGGCAACGCGTTCGTGACCGAGTACGCGGGCACCAGCCAGAACATCCAGACCTGGATGATCTACCAGGACTGGGTCTCGGATCCGTTCTTGGACCTGGTCGACAGCCCGATCGGCGCGATCGAGGCGCTCGAGAACCAGGGCCTGATGCTGTGCGACACCGACTGGGACACAAAGTGCACATATATGCACCCGCTGCTCGAGTCGATCGTCACCGAGTTCATCCCGGCGCCCGAGGGCGTCGAAGCCAACCTGTTCTACGATTGTCTGTCCTGCTACGTGGACCAGATCGATCTGGCCGCGTGGGATGCCGCTGGGTTTGCCGCGCGTCTGGATGAGCGGGTGATCGCGCCAGCCAAGGCCGCGGTCGCGCTGATCGAGAACAACCCCTACCTGACGCGGCTGTACACTACAATCTCGCCAGCCGAGATGAACGAGGATCCGATCTTCCGGGTCAACACGACCCTGCCCGACGTCCCCAACATCAACTTTGCGACCCAGACCAACCATTGTGACGGCAGCGCGACCGTGCTGCTGCCCGATGGCCGCGAGGTGCTGTTCCCCGACTCCGGCAACATCGTGTGGCCCGACTTCGCCGACGAGATGCCGTGGGAAGAGGACATCGACCAGGAGAACATGGCCGACAACGCGCCGCTCCTGAACCTGGTCGACAACACGGATCGCATCAACGAGCTGCTCGCCGCGCACAACGCCAGCACGAAGGCCCAGATCACCGGGCTCGGCAACAGCGGGTGCGGGTGCGCGATCCAGACCGACGACGCCCCCGGCAAGATCGCGCTGGGGCTGGCGTGCCTGGGGCTGCTTGGCTTCGTGCGTCGGCGCCGTTGGGCCTGAACCCAAGGGTTGCTTTCAGGCGGCGATGCCGTGCGACGGTTCGTGCACGATGACCTGCGCGGGCACGGACCCGACGGGCACCAGTAGCTCGCCGTCCATCACGATCAGCTTGCGGCACTCATCACACGCGATATCTGCGTGGGCCCAGCGGTACGTCTCGGTGATGATCGACAGCCCCCCAAGAAAGAAGATGGGCAGCACCGGGATCACCACGGGACCCAGCAACGACGCGCCGAACACGTAGACCATCGCCAAGGTCCAGGCGCCCGCAAGGGCAGCGGCGCGCAACCAGCGAGGGGGCACCCGTGGCGCGGGTGCTTGGCAGTGAGGGCAGCGATTGGGGACGTTCATGGGTCCTCCTGTTCTGTTGCTAATAGCAATGGGCCGAGAGTGAGCGAGTGTCCAGCGCCACGCGCCCGCAGCAAGTGCGCCTTCGTGATCAGCGTGCTATCCAGCGCCGCATGTCCCCCCAGACAGCGTTGAAGTGGAAGGCCAACGACATGCCCGATCTCGCGGGCAAGCTGGCGATCGTGACCGGAGCCAACAGCGGGCTCGGACTCGAGACCACGCGGGCGCTGGCTGCCAAGGGCGCCAAGGTGATCCTCGCGTGCCGCGGGCAGGCCAAGGCCGAGACCGCGATCGCAGAGCTGACCGCCGGTGGGATCGACCGAAGCCTGCTCGAATTTCGTGCTTGTGATCTGTCGAGCTTGGCCTCGGTCCGCGAATTTTGCGGTGGATTCAGCCGGGACCATGGCCAGCTGGATCTGCTGATCAACAACGCTGGCGTGATGGCGCTGCCCTATCGCACGACCGAAGACGGGTTCGAGATGCAGATCGGCACCAACCACCTGGGCCACTTCGCGCTGACCGGGCTGTTGCTCGAGCCGCTGCTCGCGACGGCGGGGGCGCGGGTGGTGACGGTGTCCAGCATGGCGCATCGGATCAGCGGGATGAAGCTCGATGATCTGCAGTCGACGCGGCGCTACCAAAAGTGGGTCGCGTACGGGCGCAGCAAGCTCGCCAACTTGCTGTTCACCAACGAGCTGCAGCGGCGGCTCGAGGCCAGCGCCGCGGATCGCCAGGGTGTGATCGCCGTCGCGGCGCACCCCGGATACTCGAGCACGAACTTGGTCTTTGTCGGGGCGCAGATGACAGGGAACTCGGTGTTCGAGCGGATGAGCGCGCTCGGGAATCGAGTGATCGCCCAGAGCGCCTACATGGGCGCGCTGCCAACTCTGTACGCCGCGACGGTCGCCGACGTGAGCGGCGGCGACTACTACGGGCCAGGCGGGCCGCTGGAGATGACGGGGTATCCGCGGAAGGTGCGGGCGCAGGACCGGGCCTACGATCAGGCGAGCGCGCGCCGGCTGTGGGAGCTGTCGGCGGAGCTCACGGGGGTCTCGTACGCAGCGCTCTGACGCGCGCGCCCCCAGGAGAGCGCCCCATCAACTATGCTCCCGCGCATGGACGATGTCGTTGACGTCAGCTGCCCGTGGTGCGGCGAACAGCAAGAGCTCTGGGTCGATCCCGCGACCACCGGCCAGATGGTCCAAGACTGCGACGTGTGCTGCCGCCCGTGGCAGGTCCACGTGTCCCGCGACGAGCTCGGGCAGCTGCAGGTCCACGTCGAACGCTCGTGATCGTATAACTAGGCGCATGCCCGCGCACTCCGATCCCGCGTCCTTGCTGGCCGAAGTCAACGATCGCCTGGCGCTCGCGCTGCCCAAGGCGGTGTGCGAGCTCGACCACGATGATCCCTGGCAGCTGCTGATCGTCACGATCCTCAGCGCCCAAGCCCAGGACGCAGTCATCAACGAGATCCGCCCGGCCCTGTTCGAGCGCTGGCCAACGCCCGCCGCCCTGGCCGCCGCCCCGCAGGAAGAGGTCGAGGTCGTCGTCAAGCGCAGCGGCTACTTCCGCAACAAGGCCAAGGCGATTCGCGAGTGCGCGCAGGCGATCGTCGACCGCCACGCCGGCGAGGTCCCGCAGACCCACGACGAGTTGATCGCGCTGCCGGGTGCCTCGCACAAGACCGCGAACTTGGTGCTTGGCATCGCGTGGGGGATCGCCAGCGGGATCGTCGTGGACACCCACGTGGCCCGGGTCTCTGCGCGCCTGGGCGTGGTCAAAGCCGGCACCAAGCCAGACAAGGTCGAGGCGACGCTGACCAAGCTGGTCCCGCGCGAGCAGTGGATCGACGTCAGTCATCGGCTGATCTTGCACGGTCGTCACGTGTGCAAGTCCAAGCAGCCCGACTGCGGCAGCTGTGCGATCAACGAGCTGTGTGATGCCCGCGAGCGCGACCCGATCGACAGCTGGCAGACCCGAGCCGAGCGCGAGGGCCAGCTGTTCGCGGTGCGGGGTGATCGCGGGGCGATCGGCATGCCCGCGATCCCAGCGTCGGGGCCCAAACCCACGCCGAAGTCCAAGTCCCCCAAAAAGCGCGCAGCGGCCAATGTTCAGGCCAGCGCAGCGGAGGACGACAACGACTTTTGAGCGCCACCGGTGCCCGGCTCGGTTGGCGATCACGCTCGCCGCTGGCGTGATCGCGTGGGTCGCCAGCGCGAGCGCTCACGCCTCACCGCCCAGCTCGGATCCCGGCGTGGAGCCCACCCGCGCCCCGCAGATCAAGCCGACGCGAACCCTTGACGACGCGCTGAGCGTCGAGCCTGGGGTGACCTGTCTGAATCGAGCGACGCTGCTCGCAGATCTCCGCAGCTGGCGCGACCAAGACGAGGTTGATCCGCGCGTCACGATCCGCGTGCTCGGCTCGACCGAAGACCCGCACACGCTCGGCTTTACCCTGAAGGTTGGCGACGAGATCGCGGTGGATCGCAGCTTCGCGCCCGCGCCAGACAGCTGCACGGATCTGCACGCAGTCGTCGCGCTCGCCCTGGCGATCGCCCTCGACGACACGCTGGCCGGCTCGCTGGGGATCGTCGAAGCGCCGCCCCCCGTCGAACAGATCCAGGCCGGCGATGGCGACCTCCCGCTGCTCGAGCGCCACCCCAGGGGATCAGACGCGACCGCCCCAAGCCGCTCCGGCCCGGCGCTGGGGCTCACGGTCGCCCCCGCGGCGTTCATGGGCCTGACCCCCGCGCTCAGCGGCGGCGGCGAGCTGTTGTTCGACGTGCGCCCGCTCGCGCACTTCGACGTGCGGATCGGGGCCCTGGCCACGCACCTGCCCAACTTTGCCCTGGACCAAGGTCGCGTGGGGATCACGGTCGCGGCCGGGCGCTTGGATCTGTGCTGGGGCAGCACCCCAAGGGCGGTTCGCCTGCGCACTTGCGCGGCCGTGGCCGCGGGGGCGACGATCGCGGCCGGCCACGATTTCTCGACCAATTTCCGCCGCTCGATCCCGTGGCTGGCGGGGATCGCCGCGCTCGACGTGGCGATCCAGCTGGTTGGTCCGCTCGCCCTCGAGCTGCGGGTCGAGGGCGTGTTTCCGCTTCAGCGCACGCGTATCGACGTTCGCAGCGACACGGGCCAGCTGCTGGCCAGCCAGCGGCTCCCGGTCGCGGCGGCTGTGGTCGCGGTCGGGCCCCGCTTCGAGTTTTAATCCCGTGAAGGATCCCAGACCGAGCTGCATGAAGGCCATGGATGTCTAGCCGGCCCCCCAGGCACCACGACGCCGCCTCGCTGTTTCGCGAGCACGCTGGCTTCGTGGCCAATTTCCTGCACCGCTTGGGAGCCGGGCCCGTGGAAGTCGACGATCTCGTCCAAGAAGTGTTCCTCGTCGCCCACCGGCGCGGCGGCTTCATCGAAGACGGCCGCGCTCGACCCACCACCTGGCTAGCCGAGATCGCGATCCGCGTCGCCAGCGTGTCCCGCCGCAGCCGCCGGCGCTCCCGCGAGCAGCCGGATCAAGACACGGTCACCGACGCCAGCAGCCGCGAGGTGGATCCCGCCCGCGCCGCAGAGACAAACGAAGCCCTCGATCGGGTCCAAGCCGCGCTCGACAGCCTCGATCCCGATCGCCGCGCAATCTTCATCTTGTTCGAGCTCGAGGGCGAGCCGTGTCAGTCGATCGCGGGCGCCTTCGACATCCCAGTCGGCACCGTCTACTCGCGCCTGCACAAGGCTCGCAAGCAATTCAAAGAGGCCCACGCACGCATGGTCGAGAGAGAGCGTCGGCCCGTCCGCGCTTCTCCACGCACCCCGGTGATGACATGACCGACCCCGAATCCCTCGCGCCCACGCGGCTCCTCGATGACCCCTCGCTCAGCGGGATCTTGCGCGATGATCTGCAAGCGATGAGCGCCCAGGCGCCGCTGCCCTACGATGTCGACGCGGGTCTCGAGCGGTTCCAACAGACGATTCAGGCCGCGCCCGCCGGGCCGTCGGGCACCAGCGTGCTCGGGTGGGTCGTGATCGCGGCCGTGCTGATCAGCGGCGGCGTCGGGGCCGGTTGGCTCGCCAGTGGATCGGGCGCGCACGAAACGGGCGATCACGCGGGCGTGGTAGCGATCGCCGATGCCCACGAAGATCCAGTCGTGGCGGCACCGGCCGCAGCGGCTCCGTCCGCAGATCTGGCCGCAGCGGCTCCGTCCGCAGATCTGGCCGCAGATCCGGCCGCCACCAACCCGGCTGAGACAGCCAAGGCGCCAGTTCCAGCAGCCGCGTCTGAACCCGAGCCCGAGCCCGCGACCGCGCCCGAAGCCCACGAGCGGCCGGCCGCCAAGCCAGCGATCGCCCCCGAGCCCGCGCCATCGCTGGCCGACGAGGCCAAGCAGATCAACGCTGGCCGCAAGCTGCTCACCAGCGATCCCGCCCAGACCTTGGCGATCATGAAGGCCGCCGAGCAACAGTTTCCAAACGGCGCCATGATCCAAGAGCGCACCGGCTACACAATCCTCGCGCTGGTCGCCCTCAACCGCCGCCCAGAGGCCGAGCAAGTCGCCACGTCGTACCTGCAGCGCTGGCCCAACGGTCCGCTCGCACGCCGGGTCCGCGACGCGCTGGGCCAATAGCGACTAAGCTTCGGGCGTGCGTCGCAGCAGGCAGGTCAGGCAGGTCAGGGAAGGCGCGCTGACCTTGCTCGCCCTGCTCGCGACCAGCTGCGAGCTGTCAACGGTGGTCGGGGTGCGCGACCAAGCCAACAGCGAAGGCACGCCAACATCCGGCGACCCGCTCATGGATCTGCCGGCGCTCGACGTCCCTGATGGACAGTGCGCCCCCCCTGCCCTGCTCAGCTGCGACGCCAACAGCGACGATCCCCTGCAGGTCGTTGGCCTCGACTGTGTGGGCGGAACGCCAGCGGCTGGCGGCAGCTCGGGACCCGCGGGCGCGATCGCTGCGCACACGGGCCCGCTCGGCCCCTATGAAGTTCGCGAGGGCGAGAAATTCCTGATCATGTCGACCGGGCTCGCGGCCCACCTGTCGCTGAACCTGGCCGAGCTCGAGGCCGTGTGTCCCGCCAACGACTGGCCAAAGTGGTGCCCGAGCACCCAACACGGAGTGGGGCCATCGAACCTGCCCCCGCCGCTGAAGGTCGACCCGGTCGATGACACCTCGACCTGCGTCGACGACCCCAGCCTGATCGGCACCGGGGACTGCTCCAACAGCTTGTACGAGCAATGGTCGGCCTGCGGTGGCGGCTGCGAGGTCTGGGACTACGCCGAGCTCCGGGTCGGGCTCACGGTCCCCGAGCACACCTACGGCCTCGCGTTCGACTTCGCGTTCATGTCGGTCGAGTGGCCCGACTTCGTGGGCGGCGGCTTCAACGACATGTTCGTGGCCTGGCTCGAGTCCGAGAGCTGGACCGGCAACGCTGCGTTCGACGCCGCCGGCAACCCGATCACGGTCAACGCAGGCTTCACCGACTACACGAGCGACGAGCTCGACGGGTTCGGAATGGAAGGCCACGCGGGCACCCGATGGCTGACGACCGGGTTCGGCGTCACGCCTGGCGAGACCGTGCAGCTGGTCCTCGCGGTGTTCGATCTTACCGACGACGACTACGACTCGGTCGTGCTGCTCGACGGGTTTCGTTGGACCTGCGCGGGCGTACCACCGACGACGCAGCCGGTGCCGTGACACCGCGAACCAACGCAAAAGGGCCCGCGAACGGGCCCCTTTTACGGTGCAACTACAGTGCGAGTCGCCGTGCGACTGGCAGCGTAGAAGGCGACGAAGGCTACTCCTTCTTGTCGCCCTCTTCGCACTTGGCGAGGCCCTCGAGGGAGGTGGCCGCCATGACGCACTTGGCTTGCTTGTTGTACTCCATCGAGCCCTTCATCTCCTTCTCCTTCTCCGCCTCTTTGACGCAGTTGTCCTTGATCTTGGTGATCTCTTCCTCGGGCATCGCGTCGACTTGCTCGCCAAGCTCCTTCTTCATCAGATCAACGACATGCTGGCAGACGTCCGCGGGGGCGGGAGCGCATGCGCCAAGCATGGGAGCGAGAACGAGGAGGGCCATCAGGGTGCGGAACTTCTTCATTTCGGAAAACCTTGGGTCGGTGGGGGTGGTCGAGTCGGTGGTGTTGAACCGAGCGCGAGTCTATCGGTGTGCGTCCACAGATCCAACCCCCAAAGGGCCTGCGCCCGCGCAGCGAGCCCAACCGCTCGGTTCACGGGGCGATGCCGGCGCCAAAGGGGCGAGATCCCTAGATAGAGAATCCTTGCACTGCAAACATTTTGAATGAATTCATGCAGTTACATCTACGTTGCGCTTCAGATCAGTGTGGCTGGCCCAGCGCGCGCTCGTGCCCTAGGCTGCCCGGTCACCGATGCCGACTCGCGAACAGCAGCACGCCAACCGCAGCTCACGGGAGCTGATCCGCGGCGTGATCCGGCCGCTGAGCGTGGCTCCAATGATGGATCGAACCGACCGGCACTTTCGCCGACTGCTGCGTCTGATCAGCCGCCACACGCTGCTCTACACCGAGATGATCACGTGTCCGGCGATCCTCAACGGCGATCGTGATCACCTGCTTGGCTACGACGCCAACGCCGATCCGCTCGCGCTGCAGCTTGGTGGCGACGACCCCGAAGCGCTAGCTCGCTGCGCCGTAATTGCTGTCGAGCGTGGCTACGACGAGATCAACCTCAACGTCGGCTGCCCGTCAGATCGGGTCCAGAGCGGCAACTTTGGGGCCTGTCTGATGCGCGAGCCCGAGCGCGTGGCCGCCTGCGTGCTGGCCATGCGCGCGAGCGTGACCGTGCCCGTCACGGTCAAGCATCGGATCGGCGTCGATGAGCTCGATCGCTACGAAGACATGGCGCGCTTCGTAGCGATCGTCGCGGCTGCCGGCTGTGATCGGTTCACGATCCACGCTCGCAAGGCGTGGCTCAACGGGGTCTCGCCCAAGCACAACCGCACCGTCCCACCGCTGCGCTACCCCGAGGTCCACCAGCTCGCGCGGGCGTTCCCGCAGCTGGTCATCGAGATCAACGGAGGGTTCCGCACCCTCGCGCAGGTCCACGAGCAGCTCGAGCAGGTCGACGCCGTGATGATCGGACGCGCGGCTTGGGATGATCCATGGATGTTCGCGGCGGCCGACCGCGCGCTGTTTGGTGGGGCTGACCCCGACCCCACGCGACCCGAGGTGGTCGCCGCCTACCTCGAGCACGTCCAGGATTGGTTGGCGGTCCCGCGCGGACCAAAGCGCGGACGTCCAAGCCCCACGATCTTGCTGCGACCGCTGATGAACTTGTTCGCAGGTCGACCGGGCGCGCGGCGCTGGAAGCAGGCGCTAAACGGCAAGTGCCAGGCCCCGGTCGGGCTGGAAGAGCTGCACGCGCTCGCGCTCGAGCTAGACCCAAATCAAGCGCTGAATTGGAAAAGGTGAGTGATTTGGGGCTAGTACGAGCCGACAGGCGAGCGTTTGGGGTGAGCGAAGGGGGCTCCGCCGCCGAAGCGAGGGGCTTTCGAAAGCCCCCTTGAAGACATAGTAGGCCCGAGTCGAGCGCGCAGCGCTTGATTCGGGGCTAGGAGCCCGTGGTGCAACGCCTCACGCCGCCTCGCTTGGTCTTTCCGCCGAGCTCTTCGTCGCCGAAACTTCCAGTACCGGCATACTGCGAGCGCCGACCGACAACGGCAGGAGCGGCCCCAGATGTGCCTGGCGTCGTGAATTCAAACTGATTGGCGCTCTAGAGCTTGCAGCCCTCGATGTCCTTTAGGTTCTGCCCGGCCATGATGCACTCGGCCTCTTTGTTGAACTGCTCGGCGCCCTTGGCCTCGATCTGCGAGGCGGCCTCGGACACGCACTTGTCGCGGAGCTGCTTGAACTCGTCCGGGGTCATGTTGTTGGCCATCTCGCCAAGCTCGGTCCAGACCAGACCGAGCATGTGATCACACAGGGCCTCGAGCTTGGCGGTTGGCGAGGCCGCGGCCAGCAGCGAGCGCGGCTTGGCCAGGGCCTCTTCGCACTGCAGCACGGCCGTCGCGTCGCCAGCGAGGTCAACGCAGGTCGTGAAGGTCTGGTAGCGCGTGGACAGCTGGGACAGCGTCTCGACACACTCGCGCTGGACCACGTCGAGGGCCTCGACGTCGCTGTTGGTCTTGGCCGCGACGTCGCGCACGTGCTTGCACACGACCTCGGGCTTGGCGTTGTCGTTGGCCTTGCCGTTGGCATTGGCCTGAGGCGGGCTCGCCACGCACGCAACGCCTGAGAGCGACAAGATCGAGAGTGAGCAGAGCGTGAGCGCGGCGCGGTGCAGAGCAGCCATTCGCCAAATGCTACCGGGAAATGACCAGCACAGACAGTTCGCTGCTTTCGTCGACTGGTTCACCGTGGGCAGCGAAGACCGCGGGTCCCCTAGGAGCCCGTGGTGCAATGCATCGCGTCGCCTCGCGCCGGGATTTTCGTCGAGATTGAGGAGCCGAAACGCACCTGTACCGGGCGTACTGGAAGTTTCGGCGACGAAGAGCTCGGCGGAAAGACCAAGCGAGGCGGCGTGAGGCGTTGCACCACGGGCTCCTAGCGAGCTGGAGGTTCCTCGGCGTCGGAGGATCCGCACCTCGGCATGCGCCGTCGCCCAGACAGGTCTGGCGCGGCGTCGGCGATAATCTGCGCATGCGTTTTGACAAGGCGTTCCTGCCCGCTGGCGGCTACTGGTCCACTCCCTTCTCAAAGTGGGGCGGCAGCTTCGCCTCCCTTCATCCCCTGAAGTTCGCCGCCGAGGTCGCGCGCACAGCCCTCGCGGATCGCCAGGTCGATCCCAAAGAGCTCGCCGAGCTGGTCGTTGGCTGGACGATCCCCTCGCCCAATTGCTTTTACGCGGCCCCGTGGGTCGCAGGGATGATCGGCGCCGAGGGCCTGACCGGCGCGATCGTGTCACAAGCCTGCGCGACCTCGGCGGCGGCGCTGGCCCACGCGGCGGGCAAGCTCGAGTGCAACGACAACGAAGCCACGCTGGTGCTGCTGGCCGACAAGACCTCCAACGGCCCGCACCTCGTCTACCCCAACCCGCTCGCCCCGGGCAGCAAGCCCGACGCCGAAGATTGGGTGTGGGACTCGTTCTCGCGCGACCCGTGGGCAAAGAACTCGATGCTCGAGACCGCCGAGAACGTCGCGCGCGAGGCCGGCATCACCCGCGCGCAGCAAGACGCGCTGACCTTGCACCGCCACCACCAATACCAGCGGGCCAAGGACGAGGGGTTCTACAAGCGATACATGATCACGCCCGTGGAGGTGAACCCCAGCGGCCGCCGGGTCGTGGCCACGGTCGAGTATGACGAGGGCGTGTTCCCGACCTCCGCCGAAGGGCTGGCCAAGCTGCGCCCGGCCATGGGCGAGGCCGGCACGGTCACGTTTGGCAGCCAGACCCACCCGGCCGACGGCAACGCGGGCCTGTTGGTGTGTAGCCGCGAGCGGGCGGCCGCGTGGAGCCGCGACGGCGATCCGATCCAGCTGCTCAGCTATGCGCAGGCCCGGGTCGAGAAGGGCTACAT
Organism: Enhygromyxa salina; assembly: GCF_000737335.2. Lineage (GTDB taxonomy): Bacteria > Myxococcota_A > Polyangia > Nannocystales > Nannocystaceae > Plesiocystis > Plesiocystis salina_C. The sequence continues at coordinate 42,601 of NZ_JMCC02000040.1, forward strand.
GGCCAAGGCCGTCGTGCCTGCCGCCAAGCGGGCGCTGGCCGAGGCCGGGCTCGGGATCGGCGACATGGCCGTGATCAAGACCCACAACCCGTTTGCGGTCAACGATCTGTACTTCGCCAAGCACATGGAGATCGACGCGGAGTCGTTCAACAACTTCGGCAGCTCGCTGATCTTCGGGCACCCGCAGGGGCCAACCGGGGCCCGGTTGATCGCCGAGGGTATCGAAGAGGCGCGGATGCTCGGTGGCGGACATGTGCTGTTCGCTGGCTGTGCAGCGGGCGATACGGCGGCCGCCGTCGTGCTGAAGGTCTGAGTCTTGCTTGGGCGCGAGCCCGAAGAGATCCAGAAGAGATCTAAAAACGGCCGCTCAGCTACGCTGAGTGGCCGTTTGGACAATTGGCACTCGATATACCAACACCTCGTCACGGGGCGCTTGCGGCGGCATCTGTCTGACGATCGCACCCTCGCAGCTCGCCTGACTCCACAACCGGCATGGAGTTCAGCTGCGTGGGCCCGCAGCGACCCCGCCAAACTTTCGCGCGACGAACGGAGCAGTATCGCAAGGCTACACCTATTCGATCTCGAACTTCGCCAAGGAATTTGCTCGTGGCCGTCAAGCTCATCGATCCGCTCATCTGGTCTGTCACCCTCGCCGCCCTCGTGTTGGCCCCAGGGCTGGCCTTCGCCGGACCTCCGCAGCTCGCGTTTGACAGCTGGAATGGGGACAATAACGTGTCGTTCCGCCCCTCCGGCAAGTCGCCGGGCGCACGGGTCGTGGTTACAAACGAGACCCAGACCCTCGCCAGCATCGCGGTACGGGTTGATCTCACCATTGGCGGTGATGTGAAGTTTGTCGTCTTCACGCACCCAGGGCACGACCTCATCTATGTCAGCCCTCACAAGAATTTCGTGGACGACGGAATGAGCTGGAAGCAGTCGGATGTGTTCAACCTCGAGCTTCAGCCCGGTGAGTACGACATTGGGGCCATCTCGGTGCCAAGCGGCGACTGGCAATTCGACTATGCGCCCGCGTCAACCGGCAATTTTTCATCTGTCGTCAACAACCCGAATTTCACAAACTATCCATTTCCAGAAGTGGAGAACCACAAGAGCTCCGACGCCGCGATCCGGCTCTACGTGGTCAACCCGGTCTGCGGCGACGGGGTGGTTGAGGGCAGCGAGACCTGCGACGACGTCAACGTCAACAATAATGACGGCTGCCTCGACACCTGCGTGCAGGCCAGCTGCGGAGATGGGCACATCTGGCTCGGCAACGAGGACTGCGACGACGCCAACGACAACAACCACGACGCCTGCCTCAACACCTGCATGATCGCAACGTGCGGCGACGGCTACACCTGGGCTGGCGTCGAGCAGTGCGACGACGCCAACGACAACAACAACGACTCGTGCACCAACGCGTGCGCACAGGCTGCTTGCGGCGACGGCTACGTGGGTCCCGGCGAGAGCTGTGACGACGCCAACACCGACGACGACGACGGCTGCTCGAACGCGTGCGTCGCGGCCAGCTGCGGCGACGGCATTGTCCAGGGCGATGAAGGCTGCGACGACGCCAACATGATCCCCGACGACGAGTGCACCAACGCCTGCACGACCCCAACCTGTGGGGACGGCATCGTTCAGGCCGCCGAAGGCTGCGATGATGGCAATGGGATCAACGATGACGCATGCACCAACATGTGCGTCCCGGCGGCCTGCGGCGACGGCATCCTTCAATTCGACGAAGCTTGCGACGACGGCAACCGCGAGCCTGGCGACGACTGCACCAACGACTGCGCGTGGCCAGCGTGTGGCGACGGCATCATCCAAGCCGGTGAGGACTGCGACGACGCCAACAACGACGACAGCGACGCGTGCACCAACGCCTGCGCAGCGGCCAGCTGTGGCGATGGGATCGTTCAGCTCGACGAGGCCTGCGACGACGGCAACAACCAAGACGGCGACGGCTGCAGGTCCGACTGCACGCTCGAGGGTGACAACGGCCTCGGCGAAGAGACCGGTGACGGCCCGAGTCAACTCGGGGACGATGGCTGCGCCTGCAACACCGACGACAACCGCCGACGCAGCGCGCCGTTGCTGGTGTTCGGCCTTGGCTTGCTCGCGGTGCTCCGCCGTCGCTGCCGCTGAGCCGGGTCGTTTGACGCGGGTTCGGGCCGGGGTTCGGGCCGGGCGTTGGCGTGCTAGCGTTCGCCGTGACCAAGCCGCGGCAGCGCTCGAGCGGGCAGCAGCTCTCGATCTTCGCGGTGAGCGACGAGCGACCGGAACAGGCCAGCGCCGGGCCTGCGGATCCCGACCCACAGCTCGACGAGCCAACCCGAGTGCTGCGCGAGCTATTTGGCCACCCAGACTTTCGCCCGGGCCAGCGGCGCGCGATCGATGCCGTGCTCGCCGGACGCGACGCGGTGGTGCTGCTGCCCACGGGCAGCGGCAAATCCTTGTGCTTTCAGGTCCCGGCGATCGCCATGGCCCGCGCCGGGCGTGGCTGCACCGTGGTCATCTCTCCGCTGCTGGCGTTGATGCACGACCAGGTCCGGGCGCTGGGTGAGCTTGGGGTCACCGCCGCGGCGCTCAACAGCAACCTGAGCGCCGCCGAGCAGCGCCAGGTCGTGCGCGCGTTCGAGGCCGGCGAGCTCGAGCTGCTGTATGTCTCGCCCGAGCGCGCGGCCCAGCACCGGTTTCGCCTGAGCCTCGCGCGGGCCAAGGTCGCGCTGCTCGCAATCGACGAGGCGCACTGCGTCAGCCAGTGGGGCCACGACTTTCGCCCGGAGTACCTGCGCCTGCACGAGCTGCGACGACGCGTGACCTGCCCGGTGATCGCGTTGACGGCGACCGCGACCCGCCGGGTGCTCGATGAGCTCATCTTGGGTCTGCAGCTGGTCGATCCCGAGCGGGTCGAGGGTGGCCTGGCCCGACCCAACCTGGCGTTCGAGGTCCACGCGATCAAGACCGACGCCGCCCGCGTCGCCGCGCTCACGCAGGCGATCGCCGCCGTCGAGCGCGGCCGGGTGCTGGTGTACTGCTCGACCCGCAAGCAGACCCAGCGCGTGTGCAAGGCGCTGGTCCAGGCCAAGGTGGGCGCGGGCTACTACCACGCCGGCCGGACCAAGCTGGCCCGCGAGCGGGCCGAGGCCGCGTTCACGAGCGGCAAGAAGCGAGTCTTGGTGGCAACCAACGCGTTCGGGATGGGCGTCGATTTCCCCGATGTGCGGCTGTTGGTCCACTTCGCAACCCCGGGCAGCGTCGAGGCCTACTATCAAGAGGCCGGCCGGGCCGGGCGCGACGGGCTGGCCTCGCGCTGTGTGTTGTTCTTTGGCGCGTCGGATCTCATGACCCAGCGGCGCCTGGGGATCCCCAAGCGGTGCTCGGCGGCCCAGCGCGCGCGCGTGGAGTCGGCCCTCGAGGCGATGGTCGCCTACGTGCACACCGACGGCTGTCGGCAACAAGCGATGGGTGCGTACTTTGGCGTGACCCAGGCGGTCCAAGCGTGCGAGCGGTGTGACTGCTGCCGCGGACAGGCCACGCCGATCTTGTCCACGCCCAAGCCTGCGGCGAAGGTCGTGCCCGTGCCCGCGGGTCTCGAGGACGCGATCATGGCGTCGCTGACTGGGCTGCCCAAGCCCACGGGTCGGCTCAACCTCGCCCGGGCGCTGCGGGGATCTACGGCCAAGTCCGTCAAGGCGCTCGGCCTGCATCGGCTCGCGTGCTACGGCGCGCTCGCGGACCACAAAGAGGCCGAGGTGCTCGCGGGCTTGGACGCCCTGCTCGCTGCCGGACGGCTCGTGATCAAGGGTCGCAAGTACGAAAAATTATGGCTCGCCGGCGCCACCCCAGCGCGCTCGGCAAAGACCACCAAACAGGCAGGGAGCTCCCGCGGACGCAGCGAGCTGGCCCGGGAGCTCGAGAACTACCGGCGCCGAATGGCCCGCCGGCTCTCGTGCAAGCCCTACATGGTGTTCCATCGCAAGGTGATCGCCGCCGTGGATCGGCAGCGCCCGCAGACCCTCGAGGATCTCGCGCGGATCCCCGGCCTGGGCGCGGTGAAGATCGATCGCTTCGGCGAGGACATCCTCGACTTGATGCGTCGCGTGGAGGCCTGAGCGGTTGTGCGCCACCGCTCGGCAGATCCGTGCGGTACGATTGCCGCATGTCGCTCGAGTGCAAATGGATGACGCTGAGCCTCGCGGGGCTGATGCTGGGGTGCGCGAGCGGGTGCAGCGACGAGCTCGTGAACGCGGGCACTGCCAGCCACGCAGAGACGAGCGGTGACGGCGATGGTGATGGTGACGGCGATGGTGATGGTGACGGCGACGGCGATGGTGACGGCGACGGTGATGGCGACGGCGACGGTGATGGCGACGGCGATGGCGATCCAACCCTCGATGGAAAGCCTGATCTGCGGATCCGCTTCGCGACCAAGGACAACGGAACGATCCTGCAACAGTTCGCGTTGGGCACCCAGGTCCGCGTGTTTGGCCACACCTGGGGCTGCTTCGAGAACCCGATCGGATGCAGGAATCGTTGGTCGGTCATCCGCCGAGCGGACGACGACACCATGCTCGCGGCCCACTTCGAGAAGGACTTCGAGGTCACCAGCGAAGCGCTCGCGGTCATGGACGAGACGCTCGAGACCTGGCTGGCGCCGCTGACCCTCGACACCACGGATCAGGAGTACTGCGAGCCATACGACACCTTCTGCGACGATCGGCCTGACGCGTGGGCCCAGCACGCGACCCTCGATCTGATCCACCCCGTGCAGGGCATCGCCCGCTTCATCCATGGCTCGATCGGCTGGGCGGGTGGTGGCTACGCCGTGAGCGTGGATGGCTGGCAAAATGGTGAGGCGTCGTGTGTCTATTCGCTCTCGGGGCATGCGTTCTTGTTCAAGATGGACTGTGACGGAGACTGCCCCGCGCCGACCTTCATCGACTCATGCGTCGACCCCGTGACCACTGGATTCACCTCGTACAGCGTCGAGTTCATCGACGAGGACGAGGAGGGCTTGTTCTTGTATGCCGACGGGCTCTACGACGCGAACTGCACGGTGCTGGCCCACATGCAGAGCATGGGTGGCTCGACGCTGTACGACACCTTCGACCTCGACTGTGAGCTGACCCTCGCGCCCGAGTTTTGAGTCACTGGCCAGCGTGTCGCCAAGTGCCCGCACCTTCGCGGTCGAGCCTACGATCGGCACCAGCGCTCGCGACCGCGGCGGTGGGGTCGCCCGCGCTGCCCGCCCGCCGCTGTCGCGCCTCGCAGCCAGCGCTATGCTGGTGCCGTGCAAGTCTGGCCGTCCGCGAAGATCCGCGTGCACCTCGGCGTCGCGCTGAGCTTCGCGGCGCTCGGGTTGTTCGGCGCGGTCTTCTCGGCGTGGCCGTGGCCCGGTGCGCTGGTCGGCCTGGTGCTGGGCGCAGCTTGGTACCTGTGGATGGCGGGCACCTACCACAAGCGGCGCGCCCTCGTTGCCAACCCCTTCCCCACCCACTGGCGGCAGATCCTCGAGCGTCGCGTCGACTTCTATCGCCAGCTCCCGATCGACGGCGAGGCCCGCCAACGCTTTGAAGACGACGTCCGGATCTTCTTGGCCGAGCAGCACATCTACGGCGCCGGTCAGGGCCCGCAGCAGCTCGAGGTCGAGGACGAGACCCGCCTGCTGATCGCGTCGTCGGCCGCGATCTTGGGCCACGGCATGCCCAACTTCGAGTGGCCACGCATGCGCGACATCGTCGTGCACCCGCGCGCCTTCGACGAGGACTACGCCAGTGAAGACCACGCCGACATCGCCGGCATGGTCCACTACCAAGGACCGATCCTGTACTCGAAGCGCGACCTCGCCCTTGGGTTTCGCCGCCGCGACGGCCACAACGTCGGGCTTCACGAGCTCGCGCACGTGCTCGACATGGCCGACGGCCACGTCGACGGTGTCCCCGTTGGCGCGAGCTGGGCCAGCAGCGCCCCGTGGCTCGAGGTCGTCACCGATCGGCTCCGCAAGCTACGCTCGCACCGCTACAAGAAGACCCTGCGCGACTACGCGGGAACCAACGAGGCCGAGTTCTTCGCCGTCGCGGTCGAGACCTTCTTCGAGCGCCCCCACAAGCTGCGCGACGACGATCCCGAGCTCTATGCGATGCTGCGCGACTACTTTGGCCAGGACCCCGCGGCCACGCCCGCGCGCCGTGGACCCCGACAATTTCGCTAGAGCTCTACAGCTCTGGGCAAGGGATCGGCATCCGCATGTCCAGCTCGGGGAACTCGCCCGGCTGCGTGGTCGAGAAGCTCGCCGCGACCCACCACGCGCCGATGTCCGCGAGCGGGTTGCCAGCCTCGTCGGTCACCCGTGGAAACCCAGCTTGCGCGTAGTGCAGGTGAATGCCCGCCGGGATCCCCATCTCGCTGGCCAGCGCCAGGTTGTCACAGACGTAGTAGATGATCGGGTACGAGATCGACAGTCGCAGCTGCGAGGGATCGTCGCCGTGCTCGACCCGCGACACCACTGTGAACCCATGCCGCTGCCAGGGCCCCGACGCATCGCCCCCCGACCCCGGGAAGCCGCCACCAAAGTGGTGCGAGAGGTCGTAGTAGACCGTCAGGTCGAGCGCCTCGAGCGCGAAGGCGCTACCCAGCCGAAAGTGCGTGACCGGGTCGACGTCCACGACGCTCGCGATCGGCTCCGAGAAGGTCAGCACGAGCGTGCTCGGATCCTCGAACGCGGCCTCCACGAGCACCGGCGCCGTCTCGTCCCCGCCGCCGCAGCCAACCGCTGGCGCGATCACGCAGGTCCCAACCACGACCCGCTGCAGCCCCCCGGACATCCGCCACAGCATACGCTCTTCGGCCATGGCTCGCCGCGAGCCCTGCGAGGGACCGGGCAGCGCGAAGCCGCCTGTGAGGGGCTGAGTCGGCCTACACGCTCACGGTGCGGCCGCGGACGCGCTCGAGCACGTCCTCGATGCACTGCACCGCTTCGTCGTTTCCGCAGCTGAGCAGGTCATGCCGGCGCCCCGAGTGCTGCGAAGCCCGCTGCAAGAACCCGCGCAGATCTTCGGGCCCCGGGACGCGATGCATGATCGCTTCGCCCAGGTTCTCGCGCTTGAGATACAGCGCGTTGAGGGTCTGCTCGAAGATCCCGCCGTTGGGCATGACCAGCAGCGGCTTGCCCAGATACAGGGCTTCCGAGATCAGCGTGAACCCGGCGGTCGAGATCACCGCCTTGGCGCTGGCGAGGTCGACCAGGAAGCCGTCGATCTCTGGATCCTTGAACTCGATGTTGGGCATCGTGCGCGCAGCATCGGGGGGCGGCTGAAAATTGTAGGCGATGAAGCGGTGCTCGGAGAGCGCCTGCATGGCCTCGATCAGCCCGGTCACCCCGGTGGGATCGTTGTGATAGACGAGCACGTGATCGCCGGTCGACGGCTCGATCTCCCGAACTGCGGCGCGCAGGATCGGCGGGACCATGGTCGCGCCCTGCTCGTAGCGAAGCGGCGGATAAAAGAACGAGCTGAGCAGCACGTGCTCGGGCTGCTGGGGCATCACCGTGTTGATGACCAGGCGGGCAACCCACGCGTCCCAGGCGTAACGACGCGGGACCTCGTAGCGGGTGTGGGTGAGCATCTGCTGATGGTTGAAGCACATCAACGGCAGCCCCATGCGCTGGGCCGCGCGCACCGAGTAGCTCTCGAAGTCGGTGATCAGCAGGTTGGGGCGGAACGCTTCGAAGCGCTCGACGAGCCCGTCGACGACCCCGCGGGTCTCGATCGCCTTCTTGCCGACCTGCATCAGGCTGGTCCACAGCCGGATGTGGTTGTTGTGCATCAGGTGGCGAAGAACCGGCACCTCGATCACGTTGCGACCCTGGTCGGCGAGCAGCCCACCAGCGCCCCCGCCCGCACAAAACAAGAGCTCGTGGCCGCGAGCTTCGAGGGCTTCAGCCATGGCTGTGACCCGCGAGCTGTGGCCGCGGCCCTGCGAGGTCAAGGCGTAGACGATCCGTGCCACAGGGGGTTGGCGGTCGCGGAGCGTATCACGCGACTCCGCGCTGTCTTCGCTCGGCTCGAACTGGGGAAGTAGGGCAGCAGAGGTCACGGCGTTGACATTTCACGCGAGCGCGCGCTCAGCAGCAGGGTGGGTCGCACGCGGCTGGGGTCAGCCAGGCCGGCGGGGCGGGGAGCGTCAGACATGACCTGCGTGGTGATGGGCTTGGGCCGCATGCTCGACTCGCTCGAAGCGATCGCGGCCGGATCGCCGGCGCGCAAGTCCGACACAGTACCGAAGTTGGGGCCCATTGGAAGCGCAGGGCTCCGCAGCGGGACTCCCGCGTAGCGAGGCGCCAGTGCAAAGCGGCTGTTGACGGCACGGATCAGCTGTGGGGGGGCGCCTGCCCCGACTGAGCCAGGAGCGACGCTGGACCCCTGGATCGTGGTTTCTCGGGATTCGCACCCAGCTTGTGCCCAGCTGCGCGCCAGCTCTCGCCGCTGCGCGCCAGGACACTCCGAGATCTCTCCTGCGCCGGCCCGGGCCACGCACATGGTCCAAACCCGGCCGGCCAACCCAGGTAGACCCCCCGGGAGGGCCGGATCCGAACAGATAGAGGAGGTCGAGGCGTGCGGAGGCATCAGCGAGACTCGCCGCATGGTCCACGCTCGCCGCGATCGGAGCAAGCGGGCTGCCAAACCCGAGGGCCAGCACCCAAGAATCTCGCGCAAACCCACAGAAGCGAGAGGTCACGGCGTGGAAAACCGCCAACGTCACGTAGACTCCGGCCGTGAAGCGCGGCCGAGCTTGTGCCTGGGCAGTGGTGGTCTCGAGCCTGACGTCGGCGCTTGGGTGCCATCGTGTCGTCAGCGGCGTCGACCCCGGCTCGCTCGGCTACGGCTCCGAGCAGACCCCGCCGGCCACGGGCTACGACAGCGATCCGGTCCCACGCACAGCGCCGATGCCGTGGACTCCACCGGATCGCGCGGGCTCGGGTCAGCGCGGCCCCGACATCGGCATGATCGGCGCGGAGCTCGGCGCGCCCTCCTCGTCCGAACCAGTCGCGTACACCGAAGACATCATCCGCGTGTGCAAGCACCTCGGCGGTGAGGGGGCCAGCGCCGAAGCCGACGCAGCGTGCCGACGCCAGCACCGGGTCGCCCAAGTGTTTCGCCCGATCAGCGACTGGAAGACCCTCGCTGCGTGTCTGGTCGCGACAACGGACGTCGCTGGCGTCGAAGCTTGCAAGCTCGCGACCCCGCCCAGCGTGGCCCCGATCCCCGCTCATGCGCGCGAGTCCGCCGTGTGCATGCACGTGTTCGCGCTGGGCATCGTCGAGGAGCTTGGACCCGAGCCGATGCTCGACCCCGCCAGGCTCGAGGAGTTCGCCCCGCTGCTGGCCGCCTGCGTCGACACGCTGGTGAACGAGGAGCGAGACCAGCTCGGGCAGCGCGACTACGCAGCGATGCTGCAGTGCGTCGAGGCAGCCTCGACCACCGCGGCGGCCGAGCTGTGCGCCGCGTGAGCTACACTGCCCGAATGTGTCGACGCTGGGTCTTGATGCTGTCCGCCGTGTTCGTGCTCGCGTGCAAGCGCGAGCCCTCGCACCAGCCCAACGCGGACGCCCGCCCAAGCACCAGCCACTACGGCGAAGCTGCGTTCGCTACCAGCGTCCAGCCGATGCAGGTCTGCGAGCACCTCGCGCGCATGTTCGAGGCCGAGAACGGCCACCCCGAGGCCAAGGTCGACCCGCGCCTGCTCGCCGACTGCGACCACGAGCTTCGCATCGAAGCCGCGACCCGCGGCAGCGCCAACTGGAACGAGATCGCCACCTGCGTGCTGCAAGCCCAGACCGACGACGAGCTCGAAGCCTGCGACCAGCGCTACCCCATGCCCGGCAACGCGACCGCGCTGCCGGCCAGCACCGAGCGAGAGCAAGCCGCCTGCGACCACATGTTCGACATCGTCATGCAGGAGACCGCCGAAGAGCTCGGCACGGCACCACCCACGATCTCCGCGCAAGAGCGGCAGGACCTCACCGACGAGTGCGTCGAGCTGTTCATGGTCGAGCACCGACCCAACCTCGACGACGATAGCTACGCCAGGCTGCTGGGCTGCCTCACCCACGCCGAGACAGGCATCCAAATGCAGCAGTGCGAGGGTAACTAAGGGCTTGGATCCTCTTAGACCCCCACAGAGACCTTAGACCTCGCCGACTGCAGCCGCTAGCGCGTCTGGTCGCTTCGCTCCTCGGGGCCGTTTGTGCGCGGTCGTATGTGTGGCCCCCTGTAAGGGGGCTCGCGTGGCTTCGGCGGACGCTACAGGTGCGTCGCTCAGTCGCCCATGAAGGCGCGGGCGAAGTCGCGGAGCCGAAGCACCGACGGGATCCCGTCGCGGCTTTGAAACGTCAGCTCCTCGGCGAAGTGGATGTTCGCCGCCGCCTGCCAGGCGACGAACGCTCGGCCTGCCGGTGAGTCCAGCAGCTGGTTGACCCGCGCTTCGTAGTTGCCGTTGACCTCGGCGACCAGCGCCTGACCTTCGGCGTTCAAGCGCGCGGCCACGCCGTCGGCCTCGGCGCGGAGCCGTTGGTCGTAGGCCAAGGTCTCGGCCTGGATGTTCTTGATGCCCAGCAAGTAATTGTCGCCGTACTCGTCTGGCTCGCCGCCCAGCGCCTTGGCGGCCGCTGTCAGCAACGCAGTTTTTTGCGCGACGGTCAGCTCCTCGAGCTTGCGCCGCGCCGCGCCCGGCTCGAGATCGATGCTCTGGGCGGCGAGCTCCTCGAGCTCGGCCAGCTCCTCCGCGGTCAGGGCCGCGAGCGCCTCGTTCTCGGCGGCGTCCGCGTCCGGCGTGTCCGCGTCGGCGTCGGGCGCGTCTGCGTCTGCGTCTGCATCGGCTGCGTCTGCGTCGGCGTCTGCATCGGCCGCGTCTGCGTCTGCGTCGGCCGCGTCCGCATCTGCATCCGCGTCCGCGTCCGCGTCCGGCGGTTCCACCACCGCGCTCACCCGCACCTCGGGCTTCACCGCCAAGAACCCAACCTGGTACGCCCGATCAACCCGCGCGAGCCGGGCGACCCACTCCTGGGCCCGCGCCGAGGCCAACGCGAAGGTCCGTTGCTGATAGTTGTCGAGGGTCTGCTGAATGTCGGCGACCTCTTTGCGGGCCCCGTCGAGCAGCTTGTTCTGCGCGTTCAGCTGGATCTGCAGCAGCTGCTGCTCGTACTCGGGCCGGAAGAACACGGCACGCATCAAGATCGCGTTGGCCTCGACGTGCAGCGGCGCGAGCTCTTCGTTGAGCACCTCGAGCGCCCGCGCCGTGACTGCGTTGCGCCGATCCGTGTCGTAAAAATCGCTGCTCTGAAGATCCGCGAGGTGCTGGCGCAGCACGCCAACCGTGGTCTCGCGGGTCAGGCGTTGGAAGCGAAAGCTACCCTGGCCATCCTCGACATGGTTGCCGGCGGTGACGATCTCCCAGCCGGACCCGGGGGCGATCCGGTACGGCACCGAGATGTCGAGGGTGACGATGTTGTTGTCCTTGGTCCGGATCTCGAGCGAGTCACCCTCGAGAAAATCCAAGAACTGATAGGTGCTGGGCAGCTCGATGACCTTGTGCAACCCCGCCATCTCGAGCCGCCAGCCGGGCGCGAGATCCTTCTCGACCACGCCGCCAACGTTGCTGCGCCGGACCCCGACCTTCCCGAGCTCGACGTTGTGAACCAGCATCCCGCGCAGCAGCACCGCGGCGAGGAACGCGAGGACGAACCATTTACAGACTTTGCTCAGCTTTTCCATGGTCGTCGTTCCTTTATTGCTCGAGCACCACGCGTGAGGGGTTGGCGTCGTTGGCCCAGGGTTCGATGTGGATCGTCACGCCCTCGAGGCTGGCGCCGAGCCGCTGCATCACGCGCTCGACTGGCTGGGTCCGAAACGCTTCGACCTCGGCCTTCTTGCCCCGATAGTCGGCCTCGAGCTGGCCTTCGAGCTCCTCGGCTTTGCGGCGGGCCGCGACCAGCTTGGCCTGGCCTTCACCGATCTTGGCGATCTTGTAGGTGTCGGCCGCCTGGATCGCCTTCTCCCGATCGGCGACGGCCGTCGCCAGGTCGGACTCGAGCACGGCGCGGCGCTCCTGGATCTTCTTGTTCTCGTCGCGGTCGACCTCGGACAGGGTCCGCTGACGATCGGTCTCGGATCGCTCGAGGTTGGACTTGATGACCTCGAGCTCGTTGCGCAGCCGGTTGCGCTCTTCGATCAGGTGCTCGTAGTTGGCGTTGAACTTGGGTCGCGGCGTCACCATCTGGGTGACGATGATCCCGTGCGGCCGCAGGAACTCGTTGAGCCGCTCTTGGGCCCGGGCCGCGGCGCGGCCGTAGTTCGACGGATCCGACACGGTGATCGTGGACTCGCGGCCAAACTCGTCGCGCAGGATCGCGCGGGCGTAGGGCTTGATCCAGGCTCGGTACATGTACTCCAGGCCCGCGTCGCGGGTCACGGTCACGGCCTCGTCGCCGGTGATCTGGAAGATCAGCGTGGTGTCCTCGAAGTGGAAGTTGGCGCCATCGCTGGCCCGGACCGTCAGCTTCTCGACATGCAGATCGTCGACGCCCTGCTCGCCCTTCATCTGAAAGGTCTGGGGGCTGAGATCGAGCACGTGCAGCGAGTGGACGCCCAGCGGCATGCGGAACACCCAGCCTGGCTGGGTGATCGCGGAAGCCGATCCGGTGACGTTGTTGACGCGGACCGCGACCTCACCGGGCTCGATCGTCGTGAACGACATGAACATCATGACGAGCACGATCAGCCCGGAGGCCGCGACCCAGATCCACTGGGTGAAGTCGCCGGCTTGCTCGCGCAGCTGTTTTATTTTGTCGAACTCGATCTTGGCCATCGCCGGGAGGGTACCGCGCCCCCCGCGAAGCAGCAGTCGCTTCGCGCTGGCACAGTCAGGCGCCCATCATCCACGCGAACAACGCCTCGATCGGTCGGCGCAGCAGCACCCACTCGAGCCCGGCCAGCGCCAAGAACGGTCCGAACGGCACGCGCTGCCCCATGACCCCGGCGTCGGGGTCGGGCGTGCCGAGCTCGGGGTCGTCGCCGTGGACCTCTTCAAGCTCGGTGTTCGCGGGGTTGCGACCGGCGAGCAGCATGGGGATCGAGACCAACAGCCCCTGGACGGCGCCCGCGCCGAGCGTCCACGCGACCGCCTGCGGCCCGCAGAAGATGCCGATCATCAAGATCAGCTTCGCGTCGCCCAGACCGATCCCCTCTATCTCGCGGAATTTTAGGTAGTACCAGCGGATCCCGGCGATCAGCACCAGCCCACCGACGCCCGAAGCGATCGCGGGGATCGGCTCGACGCCGACCAACTCCGGCTGCCACAGCACCAGCGGGATCCCAAGCGCCGACATCCCCAGCACGACCTCGTTGGGGATGATCCACTGATCGAGGTCGGTGAAGGTCACGATGACCAGGGACAGACAGAAGAAGAACCAGATCTGCCAGGCGATGAGCCCCTCGATGCCACCGCCCTCGAGCAAGGGCGTGACCACGTAGAGCATGTACAGCGCGAAGCTGAGCAAGCCGGCGAGCAGCTCGACGAGCAGGTACCGGGCCGAGAACGGCTCGTCACACTTGCGGCAGCGCCCGCGCAGCAGCAGAAAGGACAGGATCGGGATGTTGTCGTACCAGGCGATCGGGGTCTCGCAGCCGGGGCAGCGCGAGCGCGGCCGGGCCACCGACAGGCCCAGCGGCAGCCGGTAGATCACCACATTGGCAAACGACCCCCACAGCGCCCCCCACACGAACGCCGCCAGGCGCAGCCACGGGCTCATCAGGATCTCGATCAGGGTCGGATCGACGGCGACCGGCAAGCTGGCGGGGACGGCTCCGAGCACGGTCAGCGACCTTAGCAGAAAATGCTTCTCTCACAGGGTCTGGACCGGCGCAGTCGCTTGCGGTGGCGAAGCGCTCTATCCTCCGCACGTGCGTCCCCGGTCGCAGCCGTTGCGAATCCTCGCCGCCGTCGTCGCGCTTGGCTGCAGCCACGGCTGTGGGGATCGGGACGCGCCGGACACCAAGCGGCTGTCCGGCGCGCGTGATCCGGGCGCCGAGGCCAGCGCCCGCCTCAACAGCTTCGCCGCGGTGCCCGACTGGAACAGCTTCGTCGGATTGCTCGCCCAGCCCCACGCGCTGGCCCGCGAGCTGCTCGGCCCGCACCTGCTGAGCTACCGCGCCGCGATCTCCACGGTCCCGGTCGGTCTAGACGATGCGGCGCCGCTCCCCGACGTGCCCGCAGGACGACCGATCTACGAGCGCTTCAGCGTCGTCGACGAGCTCGAGCTGCGCTGGGGTTCAACGCCCGGTGAGCCGCCGCTGCTCCACCTCGACCAACACAACGAGCACGAGCTCGGGCGCGCGCTGATCGTGATCGACGAGCGCGCGTGGTCGCAGATCGACGGCCGCGGCTGGCTCGAGCGACCGCTCGAGGATGAGCTGTGGCAGGTGTGGGCTGACGACGCCCAGACCGCGGTGCTCGACCTCGTCGAGCTCGCGGGCCCCAGCGTCGACCTTGGACAGATCGAGGCGATCGAGCACGAGGGCCGCCCGGCCCTGCGTGTGAGCCTGCGCGCTGGCGATCGGCCTCACCCTGAACGCACGGTCGAGGCCCTGGTCCCCTGGCGACGAGGCGCGAAGGTCACGCTTCACTCGGGATCGATCGTGCTGGATCGGGCTACTGGCCTGTGGCTCGCCGCGCAAGTGGAGCTGAGCTGGTCCTTCAATGACAGCGCGGGTCGTGAGCTGACGGGCAAAGCGCGGTTTGACGGGCGCGTCCAGGTCCTCGCCGAGCCCCCTGTCATCGCCCCGCCAGACCTCGCCCAGCCGGTCCCCGAGCGCGAGCGGCCCGAGCTGCTGCGCGAGCGCTTGCTCGATGGACTTGCCGGGCCCTGATCCGGCGGGCTATAGCGCACCGATGTCGGACGAGGGGACACCGAGGACATGGAGCCGCGGCGAACTGCCGCCAGCCCTCGAACGAGGCTTGGTGGCGGCCGTCGATCGGGGCGCCAAGGCGCCGGTGATCCTGCGCCTGACCGAGGTCGCCGGCTACACCGACTGGGCGCTGCTGATCTCCGCTCGATCCGAGCGGCAGGTCCGGGGCATCGTCGACGGGATCCTCGAGACGGTCCAAGACGGCACGACCAAGCTGATCGGCAGCGACGGCCTCGACCTGTATCTGTGGGCCCTGCTCGACTACGACGACTTCTTGATCCACGTGTTCTACCACCCGGTCCGTCGCCACTACGACCTCGAGAGTATGTGGAGCGACGCCCCCCGGGTCGAGCTGGGGCTCCCGGCCGAGACCATGGACGACAGCGACCTCGACGGCCTCGCCGCGCCGGATCCGATGCCCAGCTACCGCGGTGACCTGGCCTTCGGCGGCTTCGAAGACGAGTTCGTCGACGACGACGACGACGACGAGTCTGAAGAGGATCCCGAGTTCGTCGACGACGATCTGTTCGACGACGACCCCCCGGTGAGCCCCACCGCAGACTCGGAAGCCGCCGCCAACCCCGACGACGATCTGTTCGACACCTGAGCAGGTTGCGGTGCGGCTTCGGATCCTAGCCGTCGGCAAGCTCAAGCAGCCCGGCCTCGAGTCCCTCGTCAGCGACTACATCAAGCGCGCGCGCTCGCTCTTGCCGATCGAGCTGTGTCACCTACGCGACCTCGCCGCCCTACGCAGCCGAGCTCAACCCTCGCAGACCGGCCCCCGCGTCGTCCTAGACGAGCGGGGCGAACAGATCACCAGCGAGACCCTGGCCGCCTGGCTGAGCACCTGGCAGTCCACCGGAGCCCGCCAAGTCGACTTCCTCATCGGCGACGCCCACGGCTTCAACGACAACGATCGCCAGTCCGCAGCCCGCGTCATGGCCCTCTCGAAGATGACCCTCCCCCACCGCCTAGCCCAAGTCCTATTGGTCGAGCAGCTCTACCGAGCCGGCACAATCCTAGCCAACCACCCCTATCATCATTGACCCCCCGACGAGGTCCCCAAAGCCCCCGACGAGGACCGTCAAGCCCCCGACGAGGTCCCCCACCCCCCCGAGGATGTCCGCCGAAGCCACCCGAGCCCCCTTCCAGGGGGCCACACATGCGGATGCGAACAGCCAGCCCCGAGGAGCGAAGCGACCAGACGCGAAGCGGCTGCAGTCGGCAAAGTGCGAAGACCTATGTGGGGGTCATATCAAGCCGCGTTGCACCAATTGATGGTGGACGGGGCGACTTTGCCAGCCGAGACCTCCACACAAACCTCGACATCCGCCAGCTTGCGCCCGCCCCCTCGGATCTCGATCGAGAGGGTCAAGAAGCTCCCCTGGGGACGATCGCTGCGAAACCGCACCGTTGCGACCGAGTTGAGCGGCTCGCCAACCCCCACATGCCCGAGCGAGCGCAGCTTCCCAGCCGAGGTTGGCTCGAGCACACAACCGTCGAGCCCGCTCGCGTGCTCGAGCGCCTCGAGTGCGCGCGCGAGCACCAAATCCTGCGGAACCGGACTACCGGCGACCAACGGCCGCTCGAGGCGAGATCGGAAGCCAGGACGATCATCCCGGCCGCCGAGCACTTTGGCGCGCTCCCAAGCCGCCACATCGTGGGGCGTGATCTGGAACGCGGAGGAAAACAGGACTTCACCAACACCGAAACTCAATGGAGTACGCATGGGTATCGAACCTCCTCCCTTTTGTTCTGAACCCGCGGACGGCATTGCGCCACGCCGCGAGATCGGGGTTGGAGCAAGGGTCTGCGCGCACCAAATCGCCGCCAGAACCGCACCAGACGTCAAATAGAGCGATTCTGTGGGTTTTGAAGCGAGCCGCGTGTTCGCGACAATCATGAAATAGCCGCTCAATGTAGAGATCTCCTCGGAGATCTCCTCCCCGATATTCGTGCCAAACCCTGCAAATCCGCGCGTCCGGGGCCGACAAGCCCTGCGTGTGGACTCCAGTGTTTCCCCCGATCTGTCTCGGATGTGAGCGGCTGCTTCGTCACGACGACGCGCTCGCGCTGTGCTCTCGCTGTCACCCGCTGCAGGCCCGCCTGCCAGACTCGGTGGCCGAAGCCAACGGCATCCGAGCCCTGTGGTCCTACGACGGCCCGCTGAGCCGAGCCGTCGTGCGGCTCAAATTCAGCGGCGCGCTCGCGCTCGCCGGCCCGCTCGGGCGGCTCTTGGTCGCGGATCCCGGGGTGCTCGATGGCTGTGATCGAGTCGTCTCGGTGCCGCTGCACTGGCGGCGCCGGCTCGTCCGCGGCTTTGATCAGAGCGAAGAGCTGAGCCGCTGGGCTGTCCGACACGCGCGGCAAACCCTGCGCTCGCGCGCCCCGGTGCTCGCTCGGCGCGTGCTCGCCCGATCCCGCGCGACGCGACCTCAGACCCAGCTCGACGCGCCCGCGCGCGCCGCCAACGTCGAAGGCGCGTTCTTCGTCCGCCGCCCCGAGCAGGTTCGCGGTCGTCGAGTGCTGCTCATCGACGACGTGACCACGACCGGCGCGACCGCCCAGGCTTGCATGCACGCGCTGCGCGAGGCGGGGGTCGCCTCGGTCACGGCCTTGGCGCTGCTCCGCGCGCTCTAGAATTGGAACTTCGAGCAGCGCAGCAACGAACAGGATCCAGCTACCGCCATGCCACTCGATCTCCCCAGCTCCGGCCGCCGCCCAGCCGCCCCGTCCCTCTCGGTGGTCGCTGGCGCATCTGTCACCTCACTCGCCGACTACGCGCAGCCGCCATGGCCGGCGCCAGCGGCCCCCGTCGCAACTCCGGTTGGGATCCCAGTCGCGATCGTGAGCGCGGATCCGCGGATCGCTGCGAGCCTGCGCGCCAAGCTGAACGCGGCCGCCGGCGTGCGCTTGATCGAGGATCCTTCAGCCCGGGCCGGCATCATCGTCTGGGCGGCTCCACCCTCGGACCCGGGTGAGCTACCCGTGCTGCCCCTCGATCCCGCCCACCACGCCGGACACGAGCCGCCGGCCGTGATCGCCCTGATCTCGGACACCACCGACCCGCTCCCGCTGCTTGCTGCGGGGGTCCGCGGATTGCTCGACACCAACGTCGAGATCGGCCGGCTGCGCGCAGCGATCATCGCCGTGCAGCTGGGTCTGAGCGTGCTCGACGAAGACCCCGCCGACGCGATCGTCGCGGCCTGGTCCCCCTCGCGCCAGGCACCGGCGAACGATCACCTGACACCGCGTGAGCAGCAGGTGCTCGAGCACCTCGCCGAGGGCCTGTCAAACCGCGCGATCGGTCAGGCGCTCGGGATCTCCGCCCACACCGTCAAGTTCCACGTCGACGCGCTGCTCGACAAGCTCGGCGCCCGCTCGCGCACGCAGGTCGTGGTCAAGGCGATCCGCGCGGGCCTGCTACGTCTCTAGGTCGAGGTCCAGGCCCCACCCGTTGTCAACGCGAAGGTTGACGTGAAACCGGGTGTACTCGCCGGGCATGCTCTCGACCTCGAGCTCGCCGCGGTGCTCGCGAATGATCCCATGGCTGACCGACAGCCCCAGGCCGGTGCCCTCATTGCGGGCCTTGGTCGAAAAGAACGGGTCGAACACACGATCGATCGCATCGAGCGAGATGCCGCTGCCGTGATCTTCAACGGTCGTCCGCACCCACGGCTCGCCGTCTCGCTCCTGCACGCTGGCCTGGATCAAGATGCACTTGTTGTCGTCGGACTCTGGATAGCGGGCGTCTAGGGCGTCGCGGGCGTTGCCGATCAGGTTCATGAAGACCTGTTGGATCTGCTGGCTGCGACACTTGATCGGGGGGATGTCAGGCGGGATCTCGACGCGCACGTCGATCTGACTGCGGCGCAACACGGCGCGCATCAAGGTCAACGTCGACTCGATGACCTCACTGATCCGCGCGGGGCTGTGGTGCTCTTTCTCCTGCCGCGCGAACGCCAGCAGGTTGCGGACGATCGTCGCCACGCGCTCGGTCTCGGCGACGATCTCGCCCGCGAAGTCAGCGACCACCCCGCCCGGCTCCGCCCGGATCCGCACCAGGTCGGCGTAGTTCATGATGCTCTGGATCGGGTTGTTGATCTCGTGGGCGACACCGCTGGCCAGCGTGCCGATCGACTCGAGCTTTTGTTGCTGACGCAGCTGGGCCTCGAGGTTGGCGCGCTCGCGCTCGGCGGACTTGCGATCGCTGACGTCGGTGCCGATCAGCAAGAAGCCTCGGGCGCCGCCGTCGACGTAGGGCACCACGCGGTTGGACCACCACCGCTCGCGCTCGCCAGCCCCACCCGCAGGCAGGCTGATCTCGTAGCTCGACGGCGCGCCGGTTCGCAGCGCGTTCTCCATCGCGCGACGCAGCGCGCCCCCGGCCTCGGGGCTGAGGTGCGCAAACACGTGGGTGCCGTAGAGCTCCTCGGCCCGACGCTCGCCGACCGCTCGATTGGTCACCACGATCCGACCGTCGGCGTCGAGCTCCGTGATTCGATCTGGCACGTTCTCCCACAAGAACCGCCAGCGAGCTTCGGAGCGTCGCAGCGCGAGCTCCGCAACGCGGCGCTCGGTGACATCGGTGAGGATCATTGTGATAGCGACCACGCTACCCCCGCGCATGACCGGGGCGCCCTGGACTTCGTACCAGCGGGCGTCCCGCTCCTCCGCACCCTGCGCAATGATCCCGCGCAGCCGAAATTCATGGGCGCTCTTGCGCTCGACGATCTCGGTGATCGCGGCCTGCAGATCCGGACCGCTCTGCCCGCCCGCGAGCTCGAACACGCTCGACCCAATCAGCTCCCAGGGTTCGCGCCCATCAACGGGGACCTGGCGATTGACGAACAGGATCGTGCCCTCCAGATCGATCGTCACGATCACGTTGGGCGCATGCTCGACGAGCGAGAGAAACCGGGCCTCGACGTGGCCCAGCGCGTCTTCGGTCCGCTTTCGTTCGGTGATCAGCTCACCGCTGGCGTGGACCCGCCGACCGGTCCCCTCGCCGCGACCGTCGAGTCGCTGGCGGACCCACATGATCGACCCGTCGCGTCCCAGCAGGCGAAATTCGTGAACGGCTTGGTCGCGGCCCCCTGCGCTAGTCCCACGCATGACCGCCTCTACGATGCTCGCGTAGGCTTCGGTGTCGTCGAGGTGCAGCTTCGCATCCGCGGCGGACGCGAGCTCCCTGACGTAGGCGCTGTCGTGCCCGGTGGTGCGCGTGAAGCTGCGTGTCGTCCACGCGCGCACTTCGAGTCCGCTCTCGACAGTCCGCGCAGACCACCAGTAGCCCGACGTGAGCTGCGAGAACACGTCCAAGTCTTCGTGTGCCGTTTTTAACTCGGCGCGAGTTCGCGCCAGTTCCTCACGCAGCGCTTCCATGGCCGGGCCTGGCTCGGCGTCATCGGCCGCTCCTCGTTCCGGCTCGTCATCCATGAAGACCATCGTGTCGGCGACTTGGCCGGTCATGTTATACCCGCAGAGTAGGACTGAGAAAATCGATCAGTCCGCAGCGCGCCGCCTCGTCCCAGTCACCCGTCACCCGTCCCCCGTCGCCCACCATGGCCCGAATCCTCGTCGTAGACGACGAACGCAGCTTGCGTCGTACCTTTGCCTTGTTCCTTCGTGACGATGGCCACGAAGTAGAGACCGCGGAGGACGTCGATCAGGCGCTCGAAACGCTAGAAGCGGCCTGGGTGAAGGCGCAGGCCGAAGGCGGCGGTCACTTCGACGTCGTCGTCTCCGACATCATCCTGCCTCGCCGCAGCGGGGTCTCCCTGATGGAGGCCGTCGCCGAGCGGTGGCCAGACATCAAAGTAATTTTGGTGACGGGCGAGCCCACGGTCGAGACGGCGGCCAGCGCAGTGCGCTCAGGTGCCTACGACTACATCTCCAAGCCAGTCTCCAGCTCGAAGATCCGCAAGGTCGTCGGCTCGGCGGCCCGGGTCAAATCCCTCCAAGACGACAACAACCGGCTGCAAGCGGAGAACGACCAGCAGCGAGCCGAGCTCGCCAGGCTGGTCGAGGTCCGCACGGCAGAGGTGCGCGACACCAAAGAAGCGCTGGCCTCGACCGTGGAGCGGATCAGCCGGATCGCTTCAAACATCCCAGGCGTGCTCCTCCAATTCGAGCGCCAGTCAGACGGCGAATTCGAGTTCACGTTCATGGCCGACAGCGCCCAAGAGACGTTCGGGATCAACCCAACGGACGTGGTCGCGGACGCGCGGGCGTTCACGGACCGCGTGCACCCGGAAGACAGCGAAGACCTTCGTGAGTCGCTGGCCCGCTCCGCCGAGACCCTGAGCCTGTGGAGCTGGGAGGGACGCATCATCCTGCCATCGGGCGACGTCCGCTGGTTTCAGGCCCAGTCGCGGCCCGTGCGAAACGAGTCGGGCACGGTGGTCTGGGACGGGGTCATGCTCGACATGAGCGAGCGCAAGGATCTGCAGGCGCGCCTGATGCTCTCGGATCGCATGGCCTCGATCGGCACCCTCGCCGCCGGCGTGGCCCACGAGATCAACAACCCGCTCACCTACGTGCTCGCCAACCTGCACATCCTTGGCAAGCGCGCCGAAAAAGCGATCGGGATCGATCAGAGCGACGCGGCCCGCAGCCAGCTTTGCTCGCAAGATACGCTGCAGCTCCTACGAGAGACCGCAGAGGGTGCGCGTCGGGTTCGCGACATCGCCCGCGACCTGAAGACCTTCTCGCGCTCGAGCGACGAGGTCCAACCCGTCGACGTGCGCCAAGTGCTGGACTCCTCGCTGCGCATGGCGATCAACGAGATCCGCCACCGCGCTCGGCTCGAGCGCAACTACCTGGGTTCGCCGCTGGTGTTGGCGAACGCCTCGCGGCTTGGCCAGGTGTTTCTCAACCTGATCGTCAACGCCGCCCAGGCGATCCCCGAGGGCGCCGCCGACGACAACTTGATCAAACTAACGACCACGACCGGCGAAGATGGCCACGCCGAGGTCATCGTCGCCGACTCCGGCACCGGCATCGCCAAGCACCTGATCGAGCGGATCTTCGAGCCCTTCGTGACCATGAAGCCAGTCGGGGTCGGGACCGGCCTTGGGCTGTATATCTGCCGCGACATCATTCATCACATCGGCGGCGTGATTCAGGTCGACTCCGTGGTCGGCGAAGGCACCAGCTTCACGGTCAGGCTGCCCCCCGCCCCGGCCGACGCCGTGCTCAGCCCGCTCATGCCCGTGCCCGGGCGCAAGCGCCAAGAAGATCTGCCGCGCGCGCGAATCCTGGTCATCGACGACGAGCCCAACATTGGCCGGAGCTTCGTGCGCTCGCTGCCCGAGCACGAGATCACCGTGGTCGACAGCGGCCGCGAGGGCGTGCGTGCCCTCGATGACGGCGCCACCTTCGATCTGATCTTCTGCGATGTCATGATGCCCGACGTCACCGGTCGCGACGTCCACGAGCACATCACGGAGCACCACCCCGGCATGCTCGACAAGATCGTGTTCATGACCGGTGGCGCGTTTACCGAGCGCGCCGCAGAGTTCATCGCGCGCGTCAACGCCCCGCGCGTGGACAAGCCATTCGATGTGTCCACGATTCGAGCCGTGCTCCGTCAAAAGCTGGACCCGAACTATCAGGGTTGAGGCAGGGTTAGGGCAGGGCTGAAGCGGGGCTGAGGCAGTGACTCCGTGCGCCGTGTGTCCATCCGCGGTGCGCCCGAGTGTCATCTTCTCGCTTGTCGTTCCGAAACCACGCACTGGCACTGGCACCGAGTTGCCAGGGTCGGGGGCGAGCTCCCCCGACCCGCGGCCGGCCCAGCGACGGGCTCGATCCCTCACATCGCGCACAAATAGCCGTCCTGGCCAAGGTGCGAACCGAGCGACGCTCCCGATGCGCAAGTTCAAGCGCGGGGCGTCACGCTCTGGCAAAGTACATGCTGCCTGTGGAGGGGCCTAGTCAATGTCTGTGCCGGGCTTCGAACCGGGACCGCTGATCCACGCGGGATCGCGGTCTCGAATCCTCCGCGCGCGTCGGCAGCACGACGGCGTGTCGGTGGTGCTCAAGACCTTGGCGTCGAGCCGGCCGAGCTCACAGGCGATCGCTCGGCTCCGGCGTGAGTGGGAGATCGGGCAGGTCTTCTCGCACGCCAACGTCGTCCGCTTCCTCAGCTTCGAGACCAACGGGCACGCCGCCGCGATCGTCATGGAGGACTTCGAGGGTGTCTCGCTGGCCGAGCGAATCCCCGCGCGTGGGTTCAGCGTCGACCGGTTCTTGGACATCGCGGTCCAGCTCGCGCGGGGGCTCTCGGCGATCCATGCCGGCGGCGTCATCCACAAGGACGTCAAGCCTCGCAACATCCTGATCGACGCGGCGGGCGAGCAGCTGAAGTTCATCGACTTTGGCGTGTCCGCGCGGCTCGACGACGGCGAGCGCCTGACCGTGGCGCCCAACCGCCTCGAGGGCACGCTCGCCTATATTTCACCCGAGCAGACGGGGCGCATGAACCGGGCGCTGGATCACCGCGCGGATCTCTACTCGCTCGGCGTGACCTTGTACGAGCTGCTGTGCGGCCAGGTCCCATTCTCGGCCGCCGAGGCGCTGGAGCTGGTTCACTGCCACCTCGCGAAGCTGCCCGAGCCCCCGATCCACCTGCGCCCCGAGACCTCCGAGCAGCTCTCGCGGATCATCATGAAGCTGCTCGCCAAGGCCCCGGAGGACCGCTACCAGAGCAGCCGCGGGCTCTACCATGATCTGCTGCGCATTCGCGATCTGCTGAGCATGCGCGACGGGCTGCCCACGCGGGACCTTCAAGACGCCCCTGCTTCGCCCCGCGACCGCGACCCATCTCAGGCCCACGGGTCGGCCTCGCGCCGCTCGCCGATCCCCAATTTCGAGCTTGGCACCCACGATCGCCGGCCCGAGCTGCGGGTCCCCGAGCGGCTGTTTGGGCGAGATCGCGACCTCGAGGCGCTCGAGCGGTCATGGGCCAGGGCCCAGCGCGGGCGCCCGTCAATTGTGTTGGTCTCGGGCAGCTCGGGGGTTGGCAAGTCCGCGCTGATCAGCGCGTTCGAGAGCCGCCTGAGCGGGCGCGCGGGCGCGTTCATCAGCGGCAAATTTGGACAGCTCGGCAGTCGCGCGGCCTACGAGGCGTTCGCCACCGCGTTTCGCAGCCTGGCCGGGCGCATCCTTGGCGCGGGCATGGAAGAATTCGGTGATTGGCGCGCCCGGCTGTCCGAGGCGCTGGCGATCAACGGTCGGATCCTGCTCGACGTTGTCCCCGAGATGGAGCCGATCGTGGGCGCGCTGCCCCCGGTCGCGCCGCTTGGCCCCGAGGAGTCCCTGCAGCGCTTCAACCTGGTGTTTCGCCGGTTCGTCCGGGCCTGCGCCAGCGCGGGCCAGCCCCTGACGCTGTTCCTCGATGACCTCCAGTGGGCCGACCCGGGCAGCCTCGCGCTGCTCGAGCTGCTCGCCGCCGACGATGAACAGAGCCACCTGCTGCTGATCGCCTCGGTCCGCGATGACGAGCTCGACGCCGACCACCCGACCCGCCACTCGCTCGCCAACCTCCGCCTGTGCGGCGCCTCGGTCACCGAGCTGCCGCTGCGCTCGCTGGGCGTCGCCGAGGTCGAGACGCTGATCAGCGAAGCCCTGGGCCGCCCGCCCCCGCGTCCGCGCGAGCTGGCCGAGCTCGTGGTCGAGCGCACCGCTGGCAACCCGCTGTTCGTCCGCACCTTCTTGCAGATGGCGTGGGAAGAGAAGCTGCTCAGCGCCGACGAGCCAAGCCTCGAGCTGTCCAGCGACCTCGAGGCCCACGCTGGCGTGAGCTGGACCTGGGACGAGACCGGGCTGCGCCAGATGCAGGCCAGCGAGTCCGTCGGCGAGCTGCTCGCGCGGCGCCTGCTGCAGCTGCCGGACTCGACCCGCAACGTGCTGCGCACGGCGGCCTGCTTGGGCGGCTCGTTCACGCACGAGACCGTCGCCGCGATCAACGAGGTCCCGGCCACCGCGACGCTCGAGGACCTGCGGGCCGCGGCCCGGGCCGGGATGATCCTGCTGCGCGACGACGAGCGCTGGGACTTCGTCCACAACCGCGTGCGCGAGGCGGCCTACGACCTGTTGCCGCCCAACGAGCGCGCCGCGGCGCACCTGCGGATTGGCAACATGCTGCTGGCCAACACCCCCGACGACCGGCTCGCCGAGCGTGTGTTCAACATCGTCGATCACCTCGACAGCGGCCGCACGCTGATCACCACGCCCACCGAGCTCGCTCGCCTCACCGAGCTCGCCCGCCTCGCTGGCGAGCGCGCCCACAAGGCAACGGCCTACAAGACGGCCGCACGCTACCTGCGAACCGGCGTCGAGTGCTTGAGCCTCATTGACGAGCTAGGTGACGCCAGCGGGGCCAACGAAGGTCCTCGCGCGTGGCGGGACCACTACAAGCTCGCGCTCGCGCTGCACCGCGAACTCGCGATCGCCGAGTACCTGTGCGACGAGGTCGAGCCCTCGCGCTCGCGGATCACGACCGCGCTCGACCACGTCCACGATCCCGTCGATCGCGTCGAGCTCTTCGACCTTTTGGTGTTCCAGCAGACCATGGCCACGCAGTACGCCGAGGCCATCGCAACCGGACGTCGGGGGCTCGCGCTGCTCGGCATCAGCCTGCCCGCGAGCGACGAGGCGATCGATCAAGCGCTCGCGGCCGCGCTCGCCGAGTACCGCGAGCGCCTCGAGGAGCGACTGCGCGGAGGCTCCGTCGCCTCGCTGATCGAGCTGCCGTCGATGCCGCAACGAGACACCCGCGGGGCCGCGCGTCTGCTCGCAACGATGATCAGCGCGGCCTACAGCGACGACTATCGGCTGTTTCCGCTCGTGACCCTGCTGCTCGTCAACCTGACCCTCGCGCACGGCTCGCTGCCCGAGTCGGCGTTTGGCTATGCGCACCACGGGACCTTCGTCGGCGCCGTGCTCGGTGATCACGAGACCGCGTACGAGTGGGGCGCGCTCGCGCTCGCGCTCGCGCGCCGGTCCAACGACCTCGAGCAAGAGGCCCGCGCGTGCTACATCGTCGCCGGCTTCCTGTTGCCGTGGCGGGGCCCGATCGACGAGTGCGAGGCGCTCAACGACCGCGGTCAGCAGGCCGCGACCGAGTCCGGTCAGCTCCAGTTCGTCGGCTACATTCAATACCAGCGCCAGCTGTTGCACATGTTCGCCGGCACCCCGCTTGCGCGGATCGAGCTCGAGCTCGCGCGCACGCTGCCGCAGCTGACCGAGATCAACCACGTGTACGCGGCCAACGTCGTGCGTGGCGTGCAGCTCATCGTCGCCGCGCTGCTCGGTGAGCGCCTCGCAGGAGATGTCCGCGACCTCGCCACGCTCGAGCGCGAGTTCTTGGCCGAGTGTCGGCAGCGCCACAGCCACATCGCGCTGTGCGTCCACCAGATCTACAGCGCGCAGCTGCACTACCTCCACGGGGATCCGACCGCTGCGCTCGCGTGCATCACCGCCAGCAAGGAATTCCTGCCCTACGCGATCGGCCACGTCGCGCTCGCCGATCGCAATTTTTACCACTCGTTGGCGCTCGCGGCCTCGCTGCCCGATCTGCCCGAGGCCCGCCGCCGGCTGGCGCTCGCAACCATCGAGCACAACCAAGATCAGATGGCGCAGTGGGCCAAGAGCGCCCCGCAGAACTTCGAGCACAAGCACCTGCTGGTCGCCGCAGAGCTGGCCCGATTTGACGGCGACGTGCTCGCGGCCCTCGATCTGTACGAGCGGGCGATCGCCAGCGCCGTCACCCACGGCTTCATCCACGTCCATGCGCTGGCCAGCGAGCTCGCGGCCCGGATGTGGACGGCGCGCGGCAACTCGCGCCTGGCCCGGCCCTTCTTCGCTGCTGCGATCGCGAGCTACCGCGCCTGGGGTGCGCGACGAAAGCTGCGCCTGCTCCAGGCCGAGCAGCCAGCGCTCTACCGCGAGCTGACCGTCGACACCCGCCGCAGCAAGTTCACCGCGACCTCCGAGCCATGGGCCGGGACCGGCAGCTCGCAGGCGCTCGACCTCGCTACCGTGACCCGGGCCTCGCAAGCGATCTCCAGCGAGATCGATCTGGACCGCCTGCTCGCCCGCATGATGCAGATCATCCTGCTCAACGCGGGCGCCAACCGGGGCTTCTTGATCCTCGAGTCCGAAGACGACTTTCGGATCGAAGCCGCGGCCAGCAGCGAGATCGACGAGGTCGAGCTGAACTACAAGCGCCCGCTCGCCGACGCGGAGCTGGCCGTTGGGGTCGTCCGGCACGTGCTGCGCAGCGGCGAGAACGTGGTGCTCGAGGACGCCTACCGCCGCGGCCCCTTCACCAAGGATCCCCACGTGGTTCGGCGGCGGCTCAAGTCGGTGTTGTGCACGCCGATCCGCCACAAGGACGAGCTGGTCGGGGTCTTGTACCTGGAGAACGAGCTCACCGCGGCCGCGTTCACCGACTCGCGCACCGAGGTCCTGCAGATCCTGCTCTCGCAAGCCGCGATCTCGCTCGAGAACGCTCGCTACTACAACGAGCTCAAGACCCTCAACGCCGAGCTGCGAAGCCGCGCCGATGAGCTCGCCTCGTCCAAGACCCAGCTCGAGGCCGAGATCCTCGAGCGCGAGCGAAGCCAAGCCAAGCGGGTCGCGCTCGAGGCCCAGCTGCGGCAGTCACAGAAGATGGAGGCGATCGGGCAGCTCGCGGGCGGCGTGGCCCACGACTTCAACAACCTGCTCACGACGATCATCGGCTCGACCGATGTCCTCAGCGCGCGCGCGCGCGGCGATGTCGACAACCACAGCGGCGCCACCGAGGTCCGGGTGATCCGCGAGGCTGCCGAGCGCGGGGCCTCGCTCACGCGTCAGCTCCTGGCCTTCTCTCGCCGCCAGGTGTTGCAGCCCGAGGTCGTCGAGATCAACGCGCTGGTCGAGCGCAGCGGCTCGATCCTCGAGCGCCTGCTCGGCGCCGAGTACGAACTCAACGTCCGCTTGGCGACCCGGCTGGGTCGAGTCCGGGTCGACCCGGGACAGCTCGAGCAGGTGATCCTCAACCTCGTCATCAACGCCCGCGACGCGAGCGACCCCGGCGGCAAGGTCTGGCTCTCGACCCGCGCCGAGCACCTGACGCAGCGGCGCCAGGGCCAGCCTCACGACGTCCGCCCCGGCGACTGGATCGTGCTCGAGGTCAGCGACACCGGCGCGGGCATGAAGCCCGAGTCGATCGCCCACATCTTCGAGCCCTTCTTCACGACCAAGGGGGTCGGCAAGGGCACGGGCCTGGGCCTCTCGACCGTGCTGGGGATCGTGCAGCAGTCGGACGGGGCCGTGACCGTCACCACCAAGCTCGGCGTGGGCACGACCTTCGAGATCTGGCTGCCCCGGATCGACGCACCCGCGGATCGGGATCTCCGGCCCACCGAAACCGAGGATCCCGACCCGAGCTCGAGCACTGGCCGCGAGACCGTCCTCGTGGTCGAGGACGAGGCCCCGGTCCGCCGCACCGTCGAGCAGATCCTCTCGCTGCACGGCTACACGGTGTTCACGGCCGAAGACGGCGAGGCCTCGCTCGAGCTGTTTCACGCCCACGCGGGCACCATCGATCTGGTGCTCACCGACTTCGTGATGCCCCGGCTGGGCGGCCTCGACCTCGCCACCAAGCTGCGCGCGATCGAGCCGGGGATCAAAATCCTGTTCATGAGCGGGTTCACCGCCGGCCAGCTGGCGCACGACAAGATCGCCGCGCTGGGCGGCATCGAGCTGATCGAGAAGCCGTTTCGGGCGGCCGCGCTGGCCGAGCGCATCCGGCAACTACTGGACTCTTAGCTGGCCATTGAATCTGTGACTACCGAGTGGTAGGGAGAATCGCCCTGACCGGTAGTTACATGTCTACCTCCCGTAGCGCACGCGCGGATATCGCGCAACAGATCCTCGACCACGCCCGGCGCTTGTTCGCCGCCCATGGCTTTGACGGCGTCTCGCTCGCCGACATCTCGAAGCGGGTCGGGATCCGCAAGCCCTCGCTGCTGTACCACTACGGCACCAAGGACACCTTGCGCCAGGCGGTGCTCGAGCAGCTGCTCGCCCACTGGAATGACGTGCTGCCCAAGCTGCTGATGGCAGCAACGACCGGCTCGGAGCAGTTCGACGCCGTGCTGTCCAAGACCGTCGCGTTCTTCGCCGAGGATCACGATCGGGCCCGGCTGATCCTGCGCGAGCTGCTGGATCGGCCCACGCAAATGCAGCCGCTGATCGAGCTGCACGTGCGCCCGTGGGTCACGATCGTCTCCAACTACATTCGTCGCGGCCAAGAGCAAGGCCGCGTGCGCTTCGAGGCTGACCCGCAGTCCTACGTGGCCCACATGACGGTCCTGGTGATCGGCAGCCTCGCCACCTTCGAGACCTTGGTCGCGCTCGCGCCCGAGCACGAACCCCGCGAGCTGCTGCTCGAGCGCCACACCGCCGAGCTCCTGCGCATCGCCAAGACCAGCCTGTTTCGTCCGCGTCCTGCGGGCGGCGCGTCCCCAGCCACCGACTCCCCCCACCCCAGCTGAAAGCAGTCACGATCATGGCCAACTTCTTCGACGACAACGACGACCTGCGCTGGTACTTCGACCACGGCCTCGACTGGGATCCGATCGTGCGCCTGGCCGAGTGGAATTTTCAGGCCCAAGACGGCCCAACCAGCGTCGCCGAGGGCGTCGAGACCTACCGCGACTTCGCCAGCATGATCGGCGCGTTCGTGGCCGAAGAGGTCGCCCCCCACTGGGAGCAGCTCGACCGCGAGTCCCCCACCCTCGTCGACGGCGAGGTCGTGCCGGGTGAGCGCATGGGCCTGATCTTCGAGCGCATGAAGCAGCTCGACCTGCACTGGATGGCGCTCCCCCGCGAATTCGGCGGGATGAACAGCGCGCTGATCCTCTACATGATCAGCACCGAGATCCTGTCGCGCGGCGATCAGTCGGTCACGACCCACTTCGGGTTCCACGGCGGCATGGCCATGGCGATGCTGGTGTTCTCGATCCGCGAGGGCAGCTCGGCGTTCGACGCCGATCAGGGCTGCATCACCAGCACCCGCTTTCAAGACTGGATCGAAGAGATCGGCAGCGGCGAGAGCTGGGGCGCGATGGACATCACCGAGCCCGACGCCGGCTCCGACATGGCCGCGCTGCGCTGCGTGGGCGAGGTCGACGAGCACGGCAACTGGTTCGTCAGCGGTCAGAAGATCTTCATCACCTCGGGCCACGCGCGCTTCCACTTCGTGATCGCCCGGACCGAGCAGCCCGAGCTTGGCAGCGAAGACGACGCCTACGCCGGACTCGGCGGTCTGAGCTTCTTCTTGGTCCCCACCTACGAGGACACCCCCGAGGGCCGCAAGCGCTTCGCGACCGTCGACCGGCTCGAAGAGAAGATGGGTCACCACGCCTCGGCGACCTGCGCGATCAGCTTTGATCGCAGCCCCGCGCACCTGCTTGGTCAGCGCGGCGAGGGCTTCAAGTACATGCTCACGCTCATGAACAACGCCCGGATCGGCGTGGGCTTCGAGGCGATCGGCCTGATGGAGGCCGCCTATCGCAAGGCGCTGGCCTACGCCCGCGAGCGCCCGTCCATGGGCAAGACCATCGATCAACACGAGATGATCGCGGACCTGCTCGACGAGATGCGCACCGAGATCCAGGCGACCCGGGCGCTGGCCATGCACGCCGCTTGGCACGAAGAGATCGCAACCAAGCTCGAGCTTGCCCGCGACCACATGCCCGAGCTCGCCCCGGTCCCCGCCGACGAGATCGACGCCGAGATCCGCAGGCACAAGGCCGCGGCACGCCGGGCCACGCCCTTGCTCAAGTACTTCGCTGGCGAGCGCGCCGTCGAGCACGCCCGGCGCTGCGTCCAGATCCACGGCGGCAACGGCTACATCAAGGAATTCGGCGCGGAGAAGCTGCTGCGCGACGCGATGATCCTGCCGATCTACGAGGGCACCAGTCAGATCCAGTCGCTGATGGCGATGAAGGACACCCTGGCCGGGGTCATGAAGGACCCGCAAAAATTCGTGCGCGAGCAAGCCCAAGCCCGCTGGCGCGCGCTCTCGGCCCGCGATCCGCTCGAGCGTCGGGTCGCCAAGCTGCAGGTCATTGCCTACGACGCCACGCAATTGTTGCTGCGCAAGACCGCGACCGACAAGGTCCGCTCGCTGTCGGACAAGCCGATGTCACGCTGGAGCGAGGCGTTCTTGAAGGACTGGAACCCCAAGCGCGACTTCGCCTGGGCCATGCTCCACGCCGAGCGCTTCACCCGGATCCTCGCGGATGTACAGATCGCCGAGATCCTGCTCGCCCAGGCCAAGGCGCACGAGCAGCGGCGCGAGCTGTGTGAGCGCTGGCTCGATCGCGCCGAGCCCCGCGACCGCTTCTTGCTCGACGAGATCACCACCACCGGACGGCGGCTGCTCGCCGAGTTGGCCCGCAAGCGAACTGCAGACGAGCGCGCGGCCGCGGAGTGATCCACACCCAAAGCCACCCCATCACGAGCACATCGACATGGCGTTACCGACCAAGCACATCCGCAGCCAGGGATCCGTGATCGCGTCACTGGGGGCCACGGCGCTCACTGCCATTCGCCGATCCGTGACCGGCTCCAGCCCAGAGGGCCTGCCCGAGCTCCCAGGCCCCGAGCTCCACGCGACCTTGAGCCCACGCCCGCGCGAGCTGATCCGCGACTACGTGCGGTTTTGCGGGGGCGACCCCAGCAGCTACAAGCACACCGTGCCCCCGCACCTGTGGCCGCAGTGGGGCTTCCCGCTCGCGGCCAAGACCCTCGAGCAGATTCCGTATCCGCTGTTCAAGGTGCTCAACGGCGGCTGCCGCGTCGAGGTCAACGGGACCCTCGCCAACGACGAGCCCCTCGAGGTCAGCGCGCGACTGGTCAGCATCGACGAGAACGAGCGCCGCGCCGTGCTCGAGCAGCAGGTCGTGACCGGGACCGCCGCCAACCCCAGGGCGATCGTTGCGACCATGTACGCGATCGTGCCGCTCGGCGGCGGCGGCGGCCGGCGCTCCGGCCAAGCCAAGCCGCAGCCCGACCGGGTCCCGCTCGAGGCCGACGAGCTCGCCCGGTGGAAGCTCGCGCCCGACGCTGGGCTCGCGTTTGCGATGTTGACCGGTGACTTCAACCCGGTTCACTGGCTCGCCCCCTACGCCCGCGCGTTTGGGTTTCGCAACACGATCCTGCATGGCTTCGCGAGCATGGCCATGGCCTGGGAGCGGCTGGTCCGCTCGCGCTACGGCGGGTCGCCCACCGCGATCCACAGCTTCGACGTCAAGTTCACCAAGCCGCTGATCTTGCCGGCCAAGGTCGGCCTGTACTTGCAAAGCACCGATCCCGGCGACTCGAGCGGCGAGCCGGCCCCGGATCGCGTCTGGGTCGCGGCGGCCCCCGGCGCCTCCCCCTACCTCGCCGGCTCGGTCCGCGGCGCAAGGAGTTCGGCCCGATCCTGAGGCCCGATCCTGAGGCCCGGTCGCCGCAGCGCGACGCCTCGCAGCACCCCGAACCACCTTCGACTTCAGTCCTCGACCCCGGCCCGCAGCGACGCACGCGGGGCCGCGTCAGACACCACCGCGGGCACCCCAGCCCGCCGAAGAGACAACCCGATCATGAACGACATCCTGCTGCAACTCGGTAAGAACCCCCAGGCCCGTCGCCTGGTCAAGACCCTTGGCCTCCCGCTCCCGATCCCGCAGGCGCTGGCCCGGGCCAAGGGCCCGATGGAGGAGCGCCCGCTGCATGACTACGAGATCGCAGTTGGCGGCTACGCGGGCGCAGGCGAGTCCGCGCTGATCGAAGTCTTGGCCAAGACGTTGACCCAAGCCGGCGCCACGCCGCTGGTCGTCGGCGACGCCCACATTCCACCGGCCTTCCTCGCCCACGGCGACGCCTGGGGCCGCCCGCCGCGGGGCCTGCTGCTCGACGCGCTGCCCGACAAGCTGCGGCTCGACGCGATGGTCTTCGACGCCACGCAGATCACCGACGCCGCCGGCCTGCGCAGCCTCTACGAGTTCTTCCACCCGCTGGTTCGCAGCCTGCGTAAGTGCGGCCGCGTGGTCCTGCTCGCGCGGCCGCCAGGCTTGGCGCGCAGCCCCGAGGTCGCGGGGGCCCAAGCCGCAATCGAGGGGTTTTGTCGCTCGCTCGGCAAAGAGCTCGGCAAGGCCGGCACCACCGCAAACGTATTGTTTGTAGAGGAGTCCGCCGAGCCGCTGGTCCCCGGCCCGCTGCGCTTCTTGCTGTCCAAGCGCAGCGCGTTCATCTCGGGTCAGCCGCTGCACGTGAGCACGCGAACGCTCGACGACGAGGGCCTCGCCGCGTTCGAGCCAGCGTTCGTGCGCTCGCTCGAGGGCAAGGTCGCGCTGGTCACCGGGGCCGCGCGCGGGATCGGCCGGGCCACCGCCAAGCTGCTCGCCGACGAGGGCGCCCACGTGGTCTGCCTCGATCGCCCGGCGGATGACGAGCTGCTCAGCGCGATCGCCCTGGAGATCGGCGGCACACCGCTGCTCGCCGACGTCAGCGATCCCGAGACCCCGGCCCTGATCGCCAAGACCCTGCGCGAGGATCATGGCGGCGTCGACATCGTCGTTCACAACGCTGGCATCACCCGCGACAAGACCCTCGCGCGGATGTCTCCAGAGCACTGGGATCAGGTGTTCTCGATCAACCTGAACGCGATCGCCCGGATCACCGACGCGCTGATCGCCGACGACGGCCCGCTGCTCGACGACGGCCGCGTGATCGTGCTCAGCTCGATCGCCGGGGTCGCGGGCAACCTGGGCCAGACCAACTACGCCGCGACCAAGGCCGGCGTGATCGGCTACGTCCGCCGGCTCGCCGACGAGCTCGACGGCCGCGGCGTCACCGTCAACGCGATCGCGCCCGGCTTCATCGAGACCCGCCTGACCGCCGCGATCCCCGTGATGATCCGCGAGGTCGGCCGCCGCCTGTCCAGCCTGGGCCAGGGCGGGCTGCCACGCGACATCGGCGACGCGATCACCTTCTTGGCCACGCCCGGCAGCCAGGGCCTCACGGGCAACGTCCTGCGCGTCTGCGGTCAGTCCTTCGTCGGATCCTGACCGTCACCATCGCCCCCCACACCCGCGCCTCCCACCACCCGCGCCCCATCCAGATTTTCGCCATGCCAGTCAGCAAGCAAGACCAACCCAAGCAGCGCGCCGTGATCGTCTCCGGCGTGCGCACCCCCTTCGTCAAGGCCTTCGCCGAGTACCTGCCGCTCGACACCATCGCGCTCGGAGGCGCGGCCGTCTCGGCCCTGCTCAAGCGCACCGAGCTGCCCCGCCGCGAGCTCGACTCGATCGTGTGGGGCGGCGTGATCCTGCCCAGCGCGGCCCCCAACGTTGGCCGCGAGATCGCCCTGGATCTGGGCTTGCCGCCCTCGGTCGAAGCGATGACCTGCACCCGCGCATGCGCCAGCGGGCTGCAGGCGATCACCCTCGCGGTCGCGGCGATCGAGCGCGGCGAGGCCGACGTGGTCATCGCTGGCGGCTCGGACTCGACCTCGAACGCCGAGCTCAAGATCCCCCAGAAGCTCGTCCGCGCCCTCGGCCCCATGATGATGGGTCCGAACAAGGGCAAGGCGACCCCCCGCGACATGCTTGGGGTGCTCAGCCAGCTCATGCCGATCACCGAGATCATGCCCAGGATCCCGCGGATCGTCGAGCGCACGACCGGCGAGCTGATGGGCGAGAGCGCCGAGAAGATGGCGGTCCGCAACGAGATCAGCCGCCAAGCCCAAGACGAGTTCGCGGCCCGCAGCCACCACCGCGCGGCCGAGGCGATCGCCTCGGGTCGGTTCCGCGACGAGATCGCGCCGGTCGAGACCCCCAGTGGCAAGTGGGTCCACCAAGACACGATCGTGCGCGGCGACACCAGCGTAGAGAAGCTCGCCAAGCTGCGTCCGGTGTTCAGCAAGACCGGCAGCCTGACCGCCGGCAACTCGAGCTCACTGACCGACGGCGCCGCCGCGGTGCTGCTGATGAGCGAGGCCAAGGCCAAGGCGCTCGGCTATACGCCGCTCGCCCGGTTCGCGTCGTGGTCCTACGTCGGCTGTGACCCCGCCGATCAGCTGTTGATGGGCCCTGCCCTCGCAATGCCGCAGGCGCTGGCGCGGGCCGGCTACGAGCTCAGCGACATGGAGCTCGTCGACATGCACGAGGCCTTCGCGGCCCAGGTGCTCAGCGTGCTCAGCATGCTCGCCAGCACCAACTTCGCCAACGCCCGGCTCGGCCGCGACAAGGCCGTTGGCGAGATCGACCCGGCGATCCTCAACGTCCACGGCGGCTCGGTCGCCCTCGGTCACCCGTTCGGCGCCACCGGGGCCCGCATGGTCACGACCGTCGCCAACGAGCTGCACTCGACCGGCAAGGCGTTCGCGCTGCTGGGCGTGTGTGCGGCCGGCGGCCTCGGAGCCGCAGCAGTCCTCGAGAACGCCGGGCTGTAGCCCCGAATCAAGCGCTGCGCGCTCGACTCGGGCCTACTATGTCTTCAAGGGGGCTTTCGAAAGCCCCTCGCTTCGGCGGCGGAGCCCCCTTCGCTCACCCCAAACGCTCGCCTGTCGGCTCGTACTAGCCCCAAATCATTCACCTTTTCCAATTCAGCGCTTGATTTGGGTCTAGACGACCCGCCCTATCGGCCCGAGCGCAGCAACGTGGTCATTCGTTGCTTGTGGGCGGTCTCTGCCCACACGCGATCGCGGCCGCGTCCGCGCAAGCGCAGTCGCTTGAGCCGCCGGTTCTCGAACCCAAACACGATCAACGAGCGCAGCGCGTCCTCGCTGGACTCGACCCGCACGTCATCGCGCAGCGAGGCCCACTGCGCCTCCGACAGATTGCGCTTGAACTCGGTCAGCAGCCGCGCGCACTCCCACTCGGTGAACCCGACCTCGGCTCGCTCGCACATGCGTCGAAGCAGCGCGCGCTCACGGTCCGAGCTGCACTTGGGCGGCCGCTCGGAGCGGTCTGCTGGGGGACGCGGGGCCACGGGTGCCCATGCTCGCACAAACCAACACCGGGCGCCCGCGACAGCTATGCAGGCTGCGCGGCGCCCCACTCCGCGAGGATCCGCAGCGAGGCGCTGGCCCCGAGCCGCGAGGCCCCAGCCTCGATCATGCGCCGAGCCGTCGCCGCGTCGCGGATCCCCCCCGACGCCTTGACGCCGATCGTCTCGCCAACCGTCCGCCGCATCACTCGCACCGCTTCGAGGGTCGCCCCACCCGGGCCAAACCCCGTCGAGGTCTTCACGAAGCTCGCTCCACCCGCGACCGCGAGCTCGCACGCCCGGGCGATCATCGCCTGCTCGTCGAGCAGCGCGATCTCCAAGATGACCTTCACGACCCGGCCCTGCCCCGCGTCCACGACCGCGGCGATGTCATCGCGGACCTGCTGCTCGCGCCCATCTAGCAACCAGCCCACGTTCATGACCATGTCGAGCTCGTCCGCCCCGTCGTCGACAGCGACACGCGCCTCCGCGGCCTTGCCCGCGGTCGCGTTGGCGCCCAGCGGAAACCCGATCACCGTGCACACCCGCACCTCACTCCCGTCGAGCTGCTGCTTGGCCCGCGCGGCCCAGCACGGGTTGACGCAGACCGAGAACAACCCGTGGGTCCGCGCTTGTGCGCAGAGCTGATCGATCGCGGCAGCCGTCGCGGTGGGGGCCAACAGCGTGTGATCGATCAGGCGGGCGAGCTCGGCGGCGGCGCGCGGGACGTCGGACATGGGCGAGCTGTCGCATCACCACAGGCCCCATGCAAGCGCAGTTGCAGAACGCAACGTCTCAGCTCGCCACACAATTTTTCGTGGACCCTCCCAAAGCAGGAACGGGAGCAAGAGCAAAAAGTCAGACGAGATCGGCGATCTTTCGATCGCAAGCAGCTCAGGAACATCGAACGATCACAATTCAGAACCACCCACCAACAGCGCGCGAAGCCGAGCCCCGCCCGCGCGGGCGTGGCCCGAGTCACCAGCCGTCCGCGAGTCGAGCCATCATCCAATTCACGTTTGAATCATCGTCATTGGATGGTAATCGAATGACGCGATGTCCTCACGCAAGCCCGGCTCCGTCACTGCGCTCTCCCGCTCCCAAAAATCGCTGGTCAAGCTGGCCCTCACTGGCGCGCTCGCGGGATCGCTGCTGAGCATCGGCGGATGTCACTGGCTGCTGTGGGATGTCGAGCACGGCGAGGACGTGTTCGAGTGGTGCGACGAGGAGTACGAGTCCTGCCTCGAGAACGCCAACACCGACCAGGAAAAGCAGTGGTGCGAGGACGACGTCAAGTACTGCTACGAGTCGTGCGAGGGCGGCTGGGACGACGACGACAACGGCGACGACGGCGAAGACGAGAACACCACCACCGGCGAGGACGAGGGCACCACCGACGGGGGCGATACGGGCGAAGATCCTGGCGTGTGCATCGATCTGTTTGGCAACTGCATCGACAGCGCCAAGACCCTGCAGGATGTCGAAGCCTGCGAAGCCCTCTACGATCAGTGCATTGATCCCGGCGAGTGTCCCGAGTGCGGTGGCTGCCCGGCCAACGAGCTCCAGGCGTGTCTGGGCGACTACGCCGACTGCGCCGAGCTGGCCGACACCCCCGAGAAGGTCGAGCTGTGCGAGGGCGGCTTCGACGCGTGCACGGCCGGCTTCGCCGACGCGTGCCAAGTCGATCAGAACCCCAACCTCGACGCGTGC
The DNA here is from genome assembly GCF_000737335.2 of Enhygromyxa salina. Taxonomy (GTDB): domain Bacteria; phylum Myxococcota_A; class Polyangia; order Nannocystales; family Nannocystaceae; genus Plesiocystis; species Plesiocystis salina_C. The sequence continues at coordinate 80,310 of NZ_JMCC02000040.1, forward strand.
CTCGACCAGCACCAGCTGTGCATCGCGTGTGCAGACGGCGAGCTGCAGGTCCAAGCCTGCCAAGACGTGTTCGACTCCTGCATGGCGAGCTGAGCTGAAACCAGCTCGCTGCCCTCGGTGAACCAGCCCGGGAATGTCGTCCGCAAGCGGGCGAGAAGCCCTCGCCCGAGCTGAAGCCAGCCACTATTTGGCTTTGGCGGCCCCCGCGTCGAGATCGAGCCGGCGGATCTGATACAGCTCTTCGCGCAGCGAGGAGAGCCGGTTTTGGATGTCCTCGTACTCGGCCCAGTCAGCCCCCTGATCCTCGAACATCAGAAGCCACCGCAGCGGGAGCGCGAGCGGGGTCGAGCTCGAGGCCATCCGCCACTGCGCGTGGACACCTAGGCCGTCCGTGAGCCGATCGATCTGCATGCCCGCGTCGCCGAGATCCGCGGCGAACTCGAGGCCGCGCTCGAATTCCCGCGTCGCCTGCCGACGCTGGTAGGTGTTGAGCTCGCCAACGACCTTCTCTAGCTCCTTGAACTTGCGCTTGAACTCGCGCGAGCGCGGGACCTTGGCGGCCTGCTCGGGGCTGAGCGTGGCGTGGCTGTCGAGGTCGTAGAGCATCGACTCGCCGTCCTGCTCCCACGGGGCGTGGGCGTTGACCAGCGCCAGCCAGATCCAGCGCTGATAGAACCGCAGCGAAGGCGTTGGCGAGGGTCCGCGCAGCGGATGCTTGGGATCCGCGAGCGGCTCGGCCTGCGAGCCCGGACGCGCGTCGCGGATCCGGGCCGCGAACTTGGTGTCGGTGCTCGCGATCAGTCGATCACCGACGATCGAGAGCTGAACCTCGCGCCACTCGGGCGGCCGCAGCACCCAGCCATCGCCGCGCTTGGCCCGGCTCAGCACCCCACCCATCGCCCCCGAGGCGATCGCAGCGTCCAGCAACCGCCGCATCACGTCGGGCTTGGACAGCTGCAGATAGGCCGCGAGCCCGAGGCTCTTGGGGACCTCCGCGAGCCGCTTGGCGTCGGGCTGCTTGGTCTGCGTCAGCACCACCCCGCCGGCGCCGGTCAACGCGGGGACCAGCTCGCCGAGCACGTCGAAGCCCAGCTCCGCGCGCGCCTTGGCGTTGATCGAGGCCAGCGACTCCCCGTCGGCCTTGGCCAGCTGCTCGAGCAGCTGCACGAACACCTGCATGTTCGCGCGCCCGTCAAACGCCATCAGCGGGGGCTCGTCGAGGGCGCGGAACAACGGCGACTCCGCCTCGACGGGCGCGAACAGATCGCGCAGCAGGCTCGCGCCGGGGATCAGCACGCGCCCGTGCGCATCGATACCGTCGCTGTGCAGATCGGCTGCGAACACCGCCGCGCCGATCGGGCTGAACAAGCTCTTGGTCAGCTCGCGCCGATGCAGCTGGGCCACCGCCCGCTCCTGCTCCCACTTTCGCTCCTCTTCGAGGCGCTGCTCGAGCTCGCGCAAGGTCGCCGCCGACTGGCCCGACGCGCGAGCGCGATCGAGCTCCTCTTGGGCATACCGGGTCCCATAGTCGTTGTCGTCCTCGTCACGCTGGATCTGCTGGCGCAGCTCGTTGGGTGCGACAAAAATGAGCCCGTCGTCAGCGCTGACGATCTGCTCGCGCGCCCACGAGAACGACTTGGTCCGGCCCAGGGCCTCACGCGGATCCATGGTTGCGATCGTCGCGGCGTAGTCCCGTGGCGCCCGCTGGGGTTTGTCGACGAAGACCACGCAGGCGACGCCCTCGCGCAACACCACGCTGAGCTCCTCACCAAACCGATACACGTGGGCCGGGCCGATCTCGGCGGACGCGAGGTCCTCGCCGCGCCCGACCATGTCCGCCAAGCGCTCGATGAAGCGCTCGAACGCAGGCTGATCCGAGAGCGTCGCGTAGCCAAAGAAACCCTCGGCTTCGACATCGAGCAGGCCGAAGCCCATGGCGCCGTGAACGTCGAGCCCGACTTGCTGCCACTGGGTTGCGTCGAGCAGATCCACCCCGATCTGCGAGCTCAGCTGGCCGCGCGCGGCTTGAAACTGCGGATACTCGGCAAGCGGCGTCAGCAAGCCCAGGATCGCCTCGGGATCGATCGCCTCGGCGAGCAGCGGCACCTCGGCGGGCAACAGATCCGTCGGCGCCTCGACCGGCAGCGGCTCGGGCCGCTCGCTCACCTCGCCCTGTTTGGGCGCGTCCTCCTTGGTGTCTGTGGGCTGATCGAAGGGCAACTTGCTGGACGGCGTGCGGCAGGCGACGAGCCCGAGCGCGAGCGTGAGCAGCAACGGTCCAGAGGTGAGAGCGGGGCGCTTGGCGAGAGGCATCCGGCCGCGATTCTACCGGGCCCCGCGGCGTTGGGCCCGGCGGGGCTGGACATTGCCGGGAATGAACTCACGCTTGCGCGGCTGGGCCCCCAACTCGAGGCCAGCGAGAGCAGCAATGACCGAAAAACTCTACCGATCCAACAACGAGCGAATGATCCTGGGCGTGTGCGGCGGCATCGCCGAGCGCATGGGATGGGACCCCACGCTGGTCCGCCTCGCCTTCGTCCTGCTGTTCTTCACCGGCCCTGGGTTGATCGCGTATCTCGTCGGCGCGATCGTGATCCCACGCGCGCCACAACTCGGAGCGGGTGAACAGCTGCGCGCGATTCAGCGGTCGGGGTCGCGGTCGTTGGCTCGACGCTGACGCGTCACCCAGGGCCACCACCCCCGCGTGCACGATCCTTCACGCGAAGGTTGCGCGATTTTGCGTCCAATCATCGTAACTACCTGAGATCATGCAGTTACATGATGCGCATTTCGTTGCGCGTATCTTCTGGACGACAGTTGCAGATAGTGTACAGTGGAGCCGTGAGCACTCTTAAACTCGCGTGCGCCCTGTCACTAGGATCTTTGGTTGTACTCGTTGGTGGGTTTGCCGTTGGCTCCGAGGTGTGGGCTGGCGGTCTGCATGACCGTGACCTCCCGGTCCCTGCGGTCGTCAATCAAGACACGCTCGAACACGCGCGCGCCTTCGATGGCGATTTTGTGTTCGACGGCGGCCAAAAACAGCGAGATGGCGTCACGGCAGCGATCGAGACCTCGGTCGCCGCGCTCAACCCCATGGTCCGCAAGCTCGGGCGTCAGCGCTTGCAACAGAGCAACCCGATCCTGAAAAACCTCTCGATCCGCGTCGACGACGAGTCGGTGGCGATCTTGTTCGACGGGGACGGACACCGGGCCAAGCTGGACGGCACGCCTCACAAGACCGAGTCCGCGCACGGCGACAAGGTCAAGGTCAGCCATCGCATGCGCGGGACCAAGCTGGTGGAGCTGCTCGACGGGGTCGGCGGCGACCGCCACAACGAGTTCAAGCTCAGCGCCGACGGCAGCCGCCTGACCATCAAGGTCAAGATCATCTCGTCGCAGCTCCCGGTGCCGGTCGAGTACGACCTCACCTACAAGCGCAAGTGAGCGCCCCGCTAGAGTCGGGACTAAGGGCCGCCGGACAGCACCACGTACCCAATCGGGATCGCGGCGCCCGCCAGCACCAAGATCCAGCCGCGCCCCGCCATGCCCTTCTTGCCCGGCAGCATCAGCATCCCCGAGCTGGCTAGAAACAACAGCAACAGCGCGTAGCCATCGGCGACCACTGTCCAGGCTTGCTTGCCGCGGTTGAGGTGCAGCCAGTTGGCCAGGCGCAGCAGCGGACGCTGGTGCTGGCCGCGATCGAGGATCGTCATCTTCGCGCCGTCGACGAACAGCGATCGGTCTTCCAGCTGGATCTCGAGCTCTTGCTCGTACAAGAACACGTCGCTTGGTTGCTCCTCGATCCCAAGCTGCGCGAGCACCATCCGCGCGGCCTCCTGTTCGTCTTCGGGCAGCGGCGCTGCGAGCACATGCGTGGTTTCGAACTGGGTGTAGTTGGGATCCCAATCCTCGATATGGTTCACCGCCAGCCCCGAGCACGCGTAGACAAAGGTCAGCCCCACGACGAGGTAGCCAAGATCTCGATGCAGTGAGCGCAGCCGGGGGCGCCAGCGTACGGGTTTGCGCTCGCGCGCGGGTTGATCTGCGGGGCGTGTCTCGTCGGCCATGGGTCTGGCCATCATCTCATCCGTAGCGTTGTTCCAGCCACGGATCGGCGCGGTTGTGATAGCCGCGGACCTCCCAGAAGCCAGGCTCGTCACGCTCGACGAAGCGAACGCCCTCGAGCCACTTCGCGCTCTTCCAAAAGTAGAGGTGCGGGATCAGGGCGCGCGCGGGCGCGCCATTTTGGCTGGCCAGGGACTCGCCTTCGTAGCGATGGGCCACGAGCGAGTCATCGGCGAGCGCATCATCTAGCGGAACGTTGGCCGTATACCCGTGCGCGGCCTCGAGGATCACATGGCGGGCCGTGGGCCGGACCTGGGCGCGGGCGGCCAGCTCGGCCAAGCGCACACCTTGCCAGCGGGCACCGAGCCGCGACCACCCCGTGACACAGTGAACATCGAGATCGAGCTCCACCTGGGGCAGCGACAAGAGCTCGGTGAAGTCGATCTCGAACGGCGCATCGACGGCGCCATGAACCCGCAGACGAAACGCCGACTTGCGGATGTCGCCGCGGCTCCCCCCCATTGGCTTGAGCTGCTCGATGACCTTTTGCCCGGGCGGCAGTCGGGCGCGGCCGTCCGGCAACCGCTCGCGCCGCGCGGCCTTGGTCTGCTCGTCCGGGGCCAAGAAGTAGTAGCCACCGAGCGCCGCGATCGTGGTCCCAGCTGCGGCCAGCTTGATGAAGCGCCGCCGATCTTCCCGGCGTTGGGCCGCCTGGGTCTGCTCGTCGAGGAGTCCGCTTCGCCTGGTCGCGCTCATGATCGATCGACCCTACTCCACGGGGCTACGGCCGCGCGGAGCCACCGGTTACGCGTTGCACCGTCCGCCCCAGCCCTCCACGGGCGCGATCGAGCCATCACGCACGCGGGCCCACCCAGCACAATCCGCGCTCTTGACTTCGCCGCGGCTGCCAGCGACTGTCCAAACCGATTCCGCGATGAGCGGGGCGAGAGCGACGATCATGAATCAGGACACGCTGACCAGCACTGCACGCGAACTCGTAGCCCCGGCCAAGGGCATCTTGGCCGCCGACGAGAGCTTCTCGACGATCGGCAAGCGGCTCGCGTCGATCGGGGTCGAGAACACCGAGGAGAACCGCCGCAGCTATCGGGACTTGCTGTTCTCCACCCCCGGGGTCGAGGCCTACATCTCGGGCGTGATCATGTTCGAAGAGACCCTTGGCCAGCGCACCAGTGAAGGCAAGCTGTTCACCGAAGCGCTGACCGAGCGCGGGATCATCCCCGGCATCAAGGTTGACCTGGGCGCCAAGCCGCTCGCGCTGCACAACAACGAGCTGGTCACCTCGGGCCTCGACGGCCTGCGTGAGCGGCTGGTTGGCTTCCGTGAGCAAGGCGCCCGCTTCGCCAAGTGGCGCGCCGTGATTACGATCGGCGACGGCATCCCCAGCGAGGCGTGCATTGTCGCCAACGCCCACGCGCTGGCCCACTACGCCGCGCTCTGCCAAGAGGCCGAGATCGTCCCGATCGTCGAGCCAGAGGTCCTGATGGACGGCGGCCACGACATCGATCGCTGCGAACAGGTCACCTCTCGCACCCTCGGCGAGGTCTTCACCGCGCTGCGGCGTCACGACGTGCTGCTCGAGGGAATCTTGCTCAAGCCAAACATGGTCATCTCGGGCACTGAGTCCGCGAGCCAGGCCAGCATCAGCGAGGTCGCAGAACGAACCATGCGGTGCCTGCTGCGCAACGTGCCCGCCGCCGTGCCCGGCATCGTGTTCTTGTCTGGTGGCCAGGACGACGTGCTTGCGACCGCGCACCTCAACGCGATGAACGGTCTGCACGTGGACACCCCGTGGGAGCTGAGCTTCTCGTACGGCCGCGCGCTGCAGCAGGGCGCGCTCAAGGCATGGGGTGGCAAGCCGGAGCAATTCGCCGCTGGCCAAAAGGCGTTCTTCCAGCGCGCAAAGGCCAATTCCGCGGCCTGCTCGGGCCGCTGGGATCAGGGCCTGGAAAAGACCGCCTAGGCTGCTTCAGCTCACTCTTGCTTGCTCGCGGCTCCGCACAGCACACAAGCGCCCGTTTCATCGGCGCGCAACAGCCAGCCACAGCCGGCGCACGGGCGTCCATCCACGACCGGCTGGGGCTGCCCGTGGGTGGATTCAACACCCACGCCATAGTGCTCGAACAGCGCGCCAAAGCTGGACTTCGCCGCCTTCGCGGTCGACCGGGGCGCGAGCGGACTCGACCCCGCTAACCGCGACTGAACTCGAGGTGGAGCAAGGCGACGCGCCCGCGGTGCCTGATCCGGCATCGTGGAACTGTAGCACCTGAACCCCCGAGCCCCCGCTTCGATTGGCGTGCGACTGGCAATGGCTCCATGTGCGCCGTCGTCCCACATCTGCGTTACACTGCGCGACCCCCCCCCCACGAGGTCTCTCATGAAACAAGTCGTTCTCAAGTCGATATTGGTGGTCCTGCCGCTCGCCCTCGCGATTCCGGCGATCGCCGCTCCCCCCACAGTCGAAGCCGAGGTCGCCGTCGAGGTCAGCGATGAAGAGGCCCTCGATGACGACATCTTGATGGTCATCGACCTCCCGATCGCCGCCGACGAAGCCCGCGACGCTGGGCTCGAAGAGGCCGAGATCACCGAGGCCCTCGACGCCGCCGAGCAATCCGCGGTGTCCGCCGCGATCATCACCGAGGCCCTCGACGACGAAGCCGAGCACTTCCGCGGCAAGGGCAAGCGCAAAGCGTTTGGCCTGTGGGTCAAGGTGCAGATCGCCGAGGGCGTGCGGGGCAAGGAGCTTGCTGCGCTGATCCGTGATCGCAAGGAAGACTTCGCCGAGTTGACCGACGAAGAGAAGGCCGAACTCGACACAAAGATCAAAGAGCTGGCGATCAAGCATCACGCACATCGCAAGGCGTTGCACGCCAAGCGCAAGCAGCTACACGAAGAGGGTAAAGAGCTCCGCTTCGAAGGTAAGGAGCGCCACGACAAGATGGTCGCAAAGGCCGAGGAGCGGCACGCAGAGGCCAAGGCCATCTGGAAACAAGCCAAGAAGGCCAACAAGATGGCCAAGCACGGCGAGAAGATGGACGAGCACGCCGAGAAGATGGACGAGCACGCCGACAAGATGGACGAGAGGCTCGAGAAGCGCGAAGAGAGGCTCGAGAAGCGCGAAGAGATGCTCGAGAAGCGCGACGAGAAGCTCGAGAAGCGCGACGAGAAGCTCGAGAAACGCGACGAGAAGCTGCAAAAGCACGGCGGCAAGCCCGGCAAGCAAGGTCCCAAGTGAGGAACGGAGCCATGACCATGCGCACGATCATCACCACCGCCATGATGGGCCTCGCCCTCACGCTTGGCGCCTGTGACAAGGCCGAGCCGGCCAAGGCCGACAAGCAAGCCAAGGCCGATCCGGGTGCCAAGCCCGCCGACGCCGACAAGCTCGCCAACGCCGACAAGCCCGACGACGCCGTTGACGCGCCCGCGCTCGACCCCAAGGTCGAGAAGGCCGTCAACGTCGCCAACATGATCGCCAACGATCCAGCCGCGGCGGACAAGATCCTCGATGAGGCCGGCCTCGACCGCGACAGCTTCGAGGCGATGCTCTACGAGATCGCCCGCGATCCAGATCTGTCCAAGAGCTACGCGATCGCCCGCGAAGTCTGAGCCCGGGTCCGACGCGGGGTGTTTCACTTCGCGGCGCGGAGCAACTCACAGCCCGGTGGTCGCCGGACACGTCTGCCCACATGGCGACGTGCTCCGGCGTCTCCAATTCTAGTACCCTGCCGCCATCGCGGCCGGCGCAGTGCCGCCAGCGCGCGCGCCCGCAACGGGGGTCCGCCCACAAATTCTTGCGTTTGTGCGGTTGGGGGGTGACGACCGGCGCGGGCTTGCATAGGTTGCTGCCCTTGGCCCGCACCAAGAAAAAGCGCCAGCTCGGCGATGAGACGATCGAGGACAACCGCAAGGCGCGGCACGAGTTCGAGATCCACGAAGAGCTCGAGGCCGGCATCATGCTCCACGGCAGCGAGGTCAAGTCGATCCGTGATCATCGGGTGAGCCTCAAAGAGGCGTTCTGCCAGTTCCGCGGCGACGAGCTGTTCTTGATGCAGGCCCACGTGGCCGAGTTCGTCCAGGCCCACGCCCGCAACCACCCGCCGTTGCGGCCCCGTAAGATCCTGCTGCATCGGCGCGAGCTCGACCATCTGCGCGACGCCGTCAAGCTGCAGGGCCTGACGATCATCCCGCTGGCGATGTACCTCAAGGGCCGCAACATCAAGGTGTTGATCGGGCTCGCGCGCGGCAAGAAAGTCCACGACAAGCGGGCTTCAATCAAAGAGCGCGAGCAAAAACTAGAGATGCAACGAGCGGTGCGCGAGCGGTGGTGAGCGAGGAGCAGCGACAAGCCGCGCTCACCGAGCTCGACGCGCTGCTCTCACTCGCCACCACTGGGCCGCTCGATGCGGCGGCGTGCCAACGCGTGCTCGAGCTGAGCGTGCTGGTGCCAGGTCGCATGCGGCGGATCGTCAATGCGCTGGGCCAGCAGCGGGACGCGGCCGCCGTCGATGTGCTGCTGGCGCTCCCAACCGGCACACCGGGGGTCGTCGAGGCGGTGTTCGCCGCGATCCGCCACGGCGTCGCCCGCGAGCGTCCCGATCGCGTGGTCTACCCACGCATGCTCGCGCTCGAGTTTCGCAGCTCGAACGCGCGGCGCTTCCCGCTGCTGCTCGAGCGCGCGGTCGCAGCGTTTGGCGACGATCTCGAGCGCATCCGCGTCGAGGGCCGGCTTCGCTATCGCCTCGCGCTGATCGAGCAGGACCCAGCGGCGCCGCAGCTGCTCGCCCGCGTCGCGCCGCTCGAGCTCGACATCGAGAGCCTGCACCGCGACCTCGCGCGGCTGCGTGGGGTCCGCTTGTGGCTCAACGGCTGGCGCTTCGACGATCACAGCAACCTGCCGCCGCCCAGCCGCGCGCCGCTACTGCGCGCGTGGTTCGAGTCGCTGCGCAGCGCGTGAACCCTGCATGCCCCACGCTTCAGCGCTCGAACACGGCGATCGACTCGACGTGGGCGGTGTGCGGGAACATGTCCATCACGCCCGCGGCGAGCAGCCGGTAGCCGTGGCGCGAGATCAAGCTGGCCGCGTCGCGGGCCAGGGTCTCGGGCGAGCACGCCACATACACGACGCGCTTGGCCGCGATCGCCTCGAAGTGCTCGACGATCCCGGCGGCGCCGGAACGCGGCGGATCCAGGAGCACGCGATCGAAGGGGCCGGTCGGCCACTCGAGCGCCGCGGGCTCTTGGTACAGGTCGCGCTGCTCGAAGCTCAGGTTGGTCATGCCGTTGGCCGCGGCGTTGGCCCGCGCCCGCTCGATCAGCGCGGCGTCGCCCTCGATCCCGACCACGTGCCCGGCGTGGCGGGCGATCGGCAGGCTGAAATTGCCGAGCCCGCAAAATAGGTCGAGCACGCGGTGACCTGGCTCGAGCTCGAGGAGCTCCACGGCCCGGCTGATCATCGCGCGGTTGAGCGGCGCGTTGACCTGCACGAAGTCGGTTGGACGAAAGCCGATCTTCACGTCGAACTCGGGCAGCGAGTAGTGCAGCAGATCCCCGCGCGCGGGGTCCAGCGGCGCGACGGTGTCGAGCCCGCCGGGCTGCAAGAACACCCTGACGCCACGCTCTGCCTCGAACGCGCGCAGTCGCTCGAGGTCGGCTTCGCTCGGGGGATCCAACACCCGAAACACCAGCGCGAGCTCGTCGTCGCCGACCGACACTTCGATCTGTGGGGTCCGGGACGCCACGCTCAGCGACTCGATCAACACAGCGAGCGCGGGGATCAAGCTGTCGGGATCGTTCCCCTGCGCAGGATTCGCCGGACTCGCGAGCACCTCGCAGCCAGAGAGATCAGCCACGAAGCGGCGATCTTTCTCGCGGAAGCCGACCAACACCTTGCCCTTCTTGGGGACCAGCTTCGCGCCCAACCTCGCGCGCCTGCGGTAGCCAAACGCCGGTCCACGCAGCGCCGGCAGCACGCGCTCGGGCGTGACGCCGTGCTCGGCGAAGTCGGCGAGCAGCAGCGCCTGCTTGAAGGCGATCTGCGCGTCGTGATCCATGTGCATCAGCGAGCAGCCTCCGCACAGGCCGTAGTGACGGCAGCGAGCCTCGACGCGCGTGGCAGCGGGCTCGAACACCTGAACGGTGCGAGCTGCGTCGTTTTGGCCTTCGCGCTCGGCTCGGAGCAGCTCGACCGACTCACCCGGCAGCGCTCCATCGACGCGGGCCTCTCGCGGCCGCCCGCCTTCACCGGCTGGCAGGATCGCGCGACCGCGGCGATCGAGCTCACCCACGACCCCGCGCTCGGGCTCCCACTTCTTGCGTCGACGACCGCGGGCCATGGGCGCGGGGTCTACACCGCATCAGCGGCCAAGCCCAGCCCGCTGATGACGCCCCGCGACGAGCGGCCGCCCACGAGTAGGCGAGAAGCCTCGCCCACCCGCAACGCAGCGCGCTCAGAGGTTGTCGAAGTCGCTGCCAGGGGCCTTGGGCGTCGGCTTGGGCTTGGGCTTGGGCTTGTTGCGGACCCGCGGCTTGGGCTTGGACTTGGCGGCCAGCTCTTCGGCTTTTAGCTGGGCGGTGAGCCGCTGCGCTTCGACTCGGGCGTAGGCGGCCTGGACCTCGGCTCGCTCGGCGGCCATCGCCTGGGCCTGGGCCTGCTCGACCGCGAGCCGGTGCGCTGCAGCGGCCTGGGCCTGCTCTTGTTGCTGCGCGGCGGTGTCTTCGGCGACGATCGGCGCCTCATCGTTGACTTCACCGCCACCACCCCCAAACGTGACGAGCGCCGCTACGGCGACTGCCGTGAGCGACGCTGCGATGATACCGACGATCTTGACGGTGGAGTTGGAGGTGGGCGCCGGGGGGATCACGCCGGCTGCCGCGGCCGCCGCGGTGGCCATTTCGTGGGTCGAGTCCACCCGCACCGCCGGCTTCGGCTCGATGTCGGGGACCAACGCGACCGCCGACTGGCTGGGCGGGGTCATGGCCAGCTCGTCGACGAGTTGGCCGAGAAGGTCATCAAATTCCGATTCAGCTTGTTTTGGGGCTCGAGAACTCATGGCAACACTCCAAACGGTAAGGGTCCTCATCAGATCTACACTCATTTCGCGGCGTGTCGAACGCCCGCGATCCTGCAACTCGATCCGCCAGCGGACACAAAGTTGGCCACCCGTGCCATTTGCACTGGACCCAGCGGCGAAATTGCAACTTGACCGCGAGCACTGCGAACACACGCTTTGCCAGCCGCCGCCATGAACACCACAGCTCCACAATCACGACACTCGCAGCGCCCCATGAAGCTCAGCTTGCTCGCGCTGCTGATGATCCCCCTGCTATTGATCCTCAATGTGCCCGTGCTCGCGGCGGTGGTCCCGAGCGCCCTGCTGACGGTCGCCTCGGTCGTGTCGTTTGGCGCGGCGGCCCACGAGCAACGCTCGCTGCCTCCAGCCGCGCAGGTGCTTGGTCCACAACACGTCCACGACCTGCAGCGGCTCGCGGCGGCGACCCCGATCGAAGCGCGGACGAAGCGGGTTGGGTAGCAGCTCCACGCGGACGGCGGCCCCGCTCTCAGGTTGAATTTCCGCGCGGGTGAATGGTCTTCACGCGGGCGCCAAGTGTGTGAGCGCTTGCTCGCCCGCTGCGGCCAAGCCTTCACAGCCATCGTTCAGGGCCTTCCACGGGCTGTTTGGGGCCATCGCTGAACGCCGGGTCTGGGGCGGTTTAGCGCGGGCCGGCAAAGTGCTTTCATGCCTGCGCCAGAGCCATGATGTTCAGCCCGATGCAAGACCGTGCGTCCGCGCCAGTCGGCGTGACCCTGCCCCTCAACCTGGGGCTCAACGACGGGACCTATGCCCCCCAGCGGTGCATCGATCTGCTCCGTCGCTACACCGAGCGCACCGACTTTCGCAACTACTCGTCACCCGACAACGCCCCCCTGCGAGAGGCGATCGCGGCGGCCGATCAGGTCAGCCCCGAGCACGTGTTCTTGCACAACGGCACCGGGCCGATCCTCAAGTTAGCGATCCCCTATCTGCTCAAGCAGCGCGTGCTCGACTCGCCGCGGCGGGTGCTCCGCCACGTCGTCAAGCGCGACGGCTTCCCGATCATCACGCCGCGCTTCACCTACTCGAAGGTGCCCAAGAAGGCGGCCGAGGGCGGGATGCACGTCGACATGTTGGCGCTCGATCCCGGCGACGACTTCCGGTTTGACGTGTCTCGGCTCGAGCGTCGGCTCGAGCGTGGCGCTGGCCTGGTCTACATCGTCAACCCCAACAACCCGACCGGCAACGTGCTCGTGCAACGCAACGAGCTGGTCCCGCTGCTCGAGCGCTACCCAGAGTCCAGGTTTTGGATCGACGAGGCCTACGTTCAGTACGTCGACCCCAACACCCACGACTACTTTGCCAGCCTGGTCCCGCGCTACCCCAACTTGCTGGTCAGCCGGACCTTCTCGTTCGCCTACGGGCTCGCGGCCGTGCGGATCGGCTACCTGCTCGCCAAGCCCAGCTTTGTCACCGATCTCGAGCGGCAGCTGACCGACTACCGGCTCGGCACCCTGCAAGAAGAGCTGGGTGTCGCGGCACTCGAGGACGCCGAGCACCTGCCCTTCATCCGGGAGCAAGCTCGGGTCGGCCGCGAGCAGCTCTACGCTGGATTGTCGCGGATCCCGGGGTTGCAGACCTTTCCGTCGCAGGCCAACTTTGTCTTGGGTCGCTTCACCGATGGTCGGCGCGGCGCCGAACTCAAAGCCAAGCTCCACCAGCGCGGGGTAGCGATCAAGGTGTTCGAGCCGGCCAACGGCCAGTCCTACGACGCCTACTTCCGCCTCACGCTCGGGCTCCCAGCAGAGAACGAATTCTTGCTCGCGCAGATCGCCGAAGTCCTCGGGTCCAAAGCCTCAGTTCACGCGAGCCTCCCCCGCCCCACGTCCGCGCCGTCTCGCTGACGCACAGCGTAGTTGATGAGCAACGCCACCATCTCCACTCTCGAGCGAAGCGCTGCGCTGCAGTCCCTTGCCCGTGACAGCTTCGATCTGATCGTGATCGGCGGCGGGATCACGGGCGCCGGCATCGCCCGTGACGCCGCCCGCCGCGGTCTGAGCGTCGCCCTGCTCGAGGCCGCTGACTTTGCGTCGGGCACCTCCAGCCGCTCGTCCAAGCTGATCCACGGCGGCCTGCGCTACCTCGAGCGCGGCGAGATCAACTTGGTCCGCAAGACCGCGCTCGAGCGCAAAGAGATCTATCGGGCAGCGCCACACCTGTGTGAACCACGCTGGATGGTGATGCCGATGTCGGGCCGGACCAAGCTGTACAGCTTGCGGCTCGCGGTCACCACCTATGAGCGCCTGGGTGCCGTGGATCGCAAAGACAGCCACCGGGCCTGGACCGGGGCCAAGCTGGCCGAGAAAGAGCCGGTCCTCGATCGCAAGCTGCACCCGCACGCGCTCGCCTACCGCGAGTACCTGACCGACGACGCGCGCCTGGTGCTCGCCAACCTGCGCTCGGCGGCGGCGGCCGGCGCCACGCTGCTCAACCATGCCCGGGTCGTGGGGCTGATCCGCAGCGGGGACCGGGCGATCGGCGTAGAGGCCCACTGCGAGCTCAGCGATCAGAGCTTCAGCGTCCGCGGTCGCGTGATCGTCAACGCCGCCGGGCCGTGGGTCGAGTCAATCTTGTCGCTCGAGAACCCCGAGGCCGCGCCGCTGCTGCACCTGAGCAAGGGCATCCACATCTCGATCCCGGCGACCAAGCTGCCGGTTCGCAACCTGCTCGTGCTCGACACGCCGGACAAGCGTCGGATCTTTGCGATCCGGCGCGGCGACGTTGTCTATATCGGCACCACCGACACCACCTACGAGCACGGCGCCCAGGTCTGGCCCAAGATCGAGCGCAAGGACGTCGAGTACTTGCTCGAGCCGCTCCCGCGCTATTTTAGCTGCGGGCCGCTGGGGCTGGGCGATGTCGTCGGTGCCTGGGCTGGGCTGCGGCCACTGATCGCCGACCCCACCCAAAAGAATCCCTCGGAGTTGTCGCGCCGCGATGAGCTGCTGCAAGGGCCGCTCGGGGTCCTCTCGGTCGCCGGCGGCAAGCTCACGGGGTACCGCGGGATGGCGCGGCGGGTGCTGGACTCGGTCGCCGAGCGGCTGGGCCAGGCGCTGCCAGAACCAACCGAAGAGCCGCCGCTGCCGGGTGGCGACTTTGACGGCGATCTGGGCAGCTTGGCCAAGCAACTCTCGACCCACTACGAGCTCGACAAGCCAACGGCCGCTCGGCTCGCCCGCTTGTTTGGGACCGAGGCCGAGCAAGTCCTGGCCCTTGGCCACGCGCCGATCCACGCGGGCTCGAGCTGTGTCGTGGGCGAGGTCCGCTGGGCAGTCGAGCAAGAGGGCGCGGCCAAGCTCGAGGATCTGCTGTATCGGCGCACGCGGCTGCCGCTCTACGGGCTGGATCCGCGGGCGGCGATCGAGCCGCTCGCAGACCGCATGGCCGAGGTCCTGGGCTGGGACGCCGCGCGTCGGCAGGCCGAGGTCGACCACGTGAATGGGCGCCTCGATGAAGACCTGGGATTTGGGCTAGGCGCCAACGAAGTCGCGCCGCTCGACGCCTAGCTTGCGCATCTTGCTCTGCAAGGTGCTGGGCTTGAGCCCAAGCAGCTTCGCGGCGCCGGCTTCGCCGTAGATGCGTCCGCGAGATGCGTGCAGGGCGCGGGATATGCACGTGCGCATCGCGGTCTCGACGGTGTTCACTGATATTTCGGTGCTCTCTTCAGGAGCAGCACCCACCGATATTTCAGTCTTCTCGTCGCGAGGCTGCTCCGGAGCACCACTGCTATTTCGGTGAGCCGAGCGACAAAGCCGCGCCGCGGCGTCCAGCTGGCCCAAGCGATCGCAGTGGCCCGCGAGCGCGCTCACCATTATTTCGGTGGACTCCAGTTCGTCACAGATCACCGAAATCTCGGTGTCAAACGCGACCAAGAGCAGCCCATGCGGCCCGACAGGGACCGCGAGACGCGCGGCGACCGGGGTGACAGCGACCCGCGCTGGCTCGAGCTCGTCGCACCAAGTTGCCCGCTGCACCCACTTATTCGCCAAGAATCGGGCTGATCGCCGACTGATCCACGGTCGGTCCACGCCGGGTGCGTGGGCCGCCACGCGCACGGATCCGCCATCCCGATCGAGCGTCGCCACCTCGACCTCCACCAGGGGTAGGTGCCCCGCCAACGCCGCACTCAACCTCGGGCCCACGGTTCGAAGGTTGCTGCTCACGGAAAACACCACCGATATGTCGTTGAGCATCGAGGCCATATCGAGCATGGATCCAGCGTAGCCTCTGCATTCCAGTCCAGCGATATTTCGGTGAATCGTCGTGTCGCTCCCCGCCCCTTCCCCCGCTGCGCGCCCGCGATAGCATCGAGCTCATGTTGGCACGGCGCACGCTGGTGTTCGCGCTTGGTAGCGCGGCGATCGCGTGCACCCCGCGGACGAGCGCGACCCTCGATCCCGCGGCATCCACGAACACGCCCGAGCTCGCAGCCCCGGAGACGGCCGAGACAGCCGCGACCCCCAAGGGCACGTCACGCTGGATCGACATCTCGGTCGAGTCGGAGTTTGGCTGCGCGGTCGAGCGGACCGGCTCGGTGTTCTGCTGGGGCCGCGACCCGGCGGCCGACATGGGGCTGCGCGAGATCCCCGAGCAAGCGCCGAGCACCCCCCAGCTCTACGGCGCCCGCAACTGGGGCCCGGCCTCACGCCTCGAGCTGGTCCACGACGCGCGCCGAATCTCCACCGCCAGCTCGCGCGCCTGCGTGATCGTTGAAGGCGGCCGCGTGCGCTGCTGGGGCTCGGTCCGCTGGGGCTCCCAGCACGTCTATGACGTGCCCGGCATCACCCACGCCGTCGACCTCGAGATCAGCGACAGCGAGTCGTGTGCTGCGCTCGCTGGTGGCCAGCTGTGGTGCTGGAGCGCCGAAGGCTACGGTGTCCCCCGGCCCCGGCTCGACGGCGCCATTGCGATGGCGGTCAGCGACAACCTCGCGTGTGGCCTCACGGGCCAGGGCGACGTGGTCTGTTGGGGCCAGGCGGTCAAAGACTGGCACCGCTACGAGCGACAGTTCGCCCAGCAGCCAACCCAGAGCGCACAACCCCTGGCGCCCCTGATCGTGCCCGACCCCGCCGTGGACGAGCTCCCCGATGTCGTGGAGGTCGGCCGGTTCCGCGGCGCGGTTGGGATCGCGCTGTCGAACTGGAACAACCTGTGCGTGGTCCGGGCCGACGCCAAGCTGGCCTGCAGCTCGAACGACGTGGTCTCGCTGATGCGCGAGCAAGACCTGGGCATGCGCGCGCTCGACGGGGCCGCTGGGGTCGCCGCGGTCAGCACCACCCGCACCCACGCATGTGCCCGCACCCTCGATGATCGTGCGCTGTGCTGGGGGCGAAACGTGTACGGGCAGCTTGGAGATGGCGGCGCGACCACGCGCGAGTCCGCGGCGCCGGTCGCTGGACTCGAGGGCGTGCTGGACATCTCGGTCGCCGAGAACTTCAGCTGCGCGCTCACCCGGGACGATCAAATCGCGTGCTGGGGCTTCGACCTTGGCGAGGGGCTGGGCCACGAAGCGCTCTCTGCCCACACGCTCGAGGATCTGCGCGCCACGTCGATCGCCGCGAGCGGACACACCAGCTGTGCGGTGGACAACCAGGGCGCGCTGCGCTGCTGGGGCAGCGACATGCTCGAGCAGGTTGGCATCGTCAACGCGACGACCCCCGTTGCGATCACCCTGCCCAGCAGCGGTGAAGTGCTGGGCTTCAACACCGGCTGGGAGGGGTGCTTCTTGCTGTCAGGCGGCGCGCTGGAGTGCGGCAGCTGGAGCGCGTTCGGCAGCGCGGCGGGGTTCTCAACGAACAACTCCATGACCAACGTCAGCGCGTTTGCAGCCGGCGCGCCACCGTTTTGCACGATCGAAGGTCACGGTCGCAACGCCGCGCTGCGCTGCGGACAGAGCTTCAACCAGCTCCAGACCGATCGCCAGATCAAGGCGCCCACCGCAATCTCGAGCACACACATGCGTGGCTGTGTCGTGCACGGCGGCGGCCGGGTCAGCTGCTTTGCGGAGCTCTACTTTTGGGACGGCAAGTCGCCGCCGCCGCGCGAGTTCACCCGACTCGAGGCCATCACCGACGCGGTCGCCGTCTCGAGCTCGTCCGCCCACGACTGCGCGCTGCAGCGCTCGGGCCAGGTCAGCTGCTGGGTCGGACACACCGAGACCGAGTGGAGCGCCGACGGGCAGACGGCCAAGGCCAACCACTACCGGCCAACCCAAGCCAAGGATCTGGGCCTCGAACGGGTCACGCAGCTGGTCGCCGGCACCCAGCACCACTGCGCCCTGAGCTCACGGGCAACGCCATCGAGCTCGCCCGTGGTCCGCTGCTGGGCGGACAACCCCTACGGCGAAGACACGGTGTGGCGACCCGTGCCCGAGCTTGGCGACGTCGTCGAGCTCGCGGCGGGCACCGATCACACCTGCGCGCGAACCAGCGCCGGGCGGGTGACCTGCTGGGGCGACGATATCTGGGGTCAGCTCGGCCGGGTGCCAGCGCGCGTGCACTTATCACCCACGACGATGCAAATTCAGTGAGGCCAACATCGCAATAGGGTGATCGCCTCTGGACAGGCGAGGTCCCGACTCGATAGCGTGAATCGATGCGCAAGCTGTTGGGTGACAATTGGCGGCGACTTGGGTTGCAGCTCGCGTTGCTGACCGGCATCGGCCTCGCGTTTGCGGTGGGCTCACGCGGGCAGTCGGCCAGCGCGGGCGGCATGGACGAGTGTCCGGCCGAGGGCGAGTGCTCGATTAAAAAGCCCAACGTGATGCTGATCGTCGACTACTCGACCTCCATGAACCTCGAGTGGGATCAGATCAACCAGCTGTCCCGCTGGGAGGTCGCGGTCGCGGCGATCACCAACATCACGGCGCCCGGCAGCTACCTGAGCCAGACCACCCACCTCGCGTTGCTGCGCTTTGGTCACGATCCCGATCCGATCGCGCCCGGAACGGTGATCTCCAACGAGGCCTCGGGTCTCGTCGACGGCGTCGCGCTGGATGTCGCTTGGGATGACGACAACGGCGAGTACCTCGAGTGCAACGGGCAGGTGATCGGCGAGGCGCTTGCGGCCACGCCTGCGCCCATGATGGGCAGCCCGTTTGGGATCGGCACGTGGACCAAGGGGGCCCTCGACGCGACCGCGAGCGAGATCGCGGCGACCAAGTCCGATCACGCTCAGGACGAGCTCGAGCCGGCGCGGGCGTATGTCAACGTAGTGGTGACCGACAGCGCGTGGACGGGCGTCGACGGATCGCAGCCGCTGATCCCCGCCAACCAAGACCCGGCGATCAGCGCGGCGGCGATGTTCGACCAGCAAGGGATCCGCACCTACGTGATCGCGCTGGCCGACGATCCGCAGGCCGAGGTCGCCGCCGATCAGCTCGCGGCCGCTGGCGGGACCGCCGAGGCTCTTCACGCGAGCTCGCCCGCGCAGCTCGACGAGGCCTTCAACGCCGTCGTGGACGCGGTGAACGACTCGCTCGAAGGGCCGCAGTGCGCCGATGGCCCGCCGCGCGTGATGATCTTGCTGGATGGCTCGTCGGCGATGCTCAACCTCGGCGAAGGGCCGAACGCGACCCCGGCAAGCCCGGGCACGGGGCGCTGGGATCAAGCTCGCGACGCCCTCGCGGGGGAGCCCTCGCTGTTCGGTTACGACACGCCGTTCGGGGAGGTCGAGGACGTCGCGCAGCTCGGGCTGGCCAGCTTTGGAGAGCCCGACGAGGCCAAGATCCTGGTTCAGTATGCCGCCTGCGCCCACGATAATTTTTGGTTCGCCCTGGACCCGCAGACCTCGTGCGAGCAGCCGGGCTGCGAGGATCCGTGGGCCGGTCCGCCGATCACCTGGACCTTCAAAGACGGCACCGAAGATCCGCCAGGCTTCGACACGCCCACCCAGAGCCACATGCCGCAGTGCGCGGGCCAAGACGGCGAGGCGTGTCAGGGTTCGGGTCGGTCGCTCCACACCGGACTCCAGCTGCTCGCGGCCAACCATGCCAGCTACCACGAGGCCGCCCAGGATCCGATGGCGCCGTATCCCACCACGCCGCAGACGCAGTACCTCAACGTCGTGATCCTTGGCGGCCGGTATGACGGGCACTCGACCGACGCGCAGATCCAGGCGCCGCTGCAGGCGATGGCCAACGATGGGATCACGACCCGCGTGATCGGGTTTGGCGTCGACGAGAATGACCCGGTCATGCTCGCGCAGCTGCAGGCGATCGCCGACTGGGGATCGGCGGGGACCAAGCCGCACTTGGTCGGCAGCAGCCAGTTCGAGCTCGAGGTCGCGCTGGCGACGGTGTTCGACCAGATTCCGTTTGATCCTTGCTGTGCGTTCAACGACTGCGGTGGGATCCCCAAATTCACGACGAGCGAGCCGGATCCGGTCCCGCAGGAAGAGTCGAGCGAAGGCGACGGCGACGGCGACGGCGATGGCGACCCAGGTGGGGACGGCGATGGCGACCCAGGCGGAGATGGCGACGGCGACCCAGGCGGAGATGGCGACGGCGACTCGGACAGCGGAGAGGCGGACACCCTCGCTGGCGAGGGTGAGTCCGGTGACGGTGGGTACGGTGAGACCGGGACCGGCGACGACGCGAGCGTGCTGTCGGGCCGCGGCTGTGCGTGCGCGGCCTCGCCCGGCGGCGAGGGTCGACTTGGCGGGTTCTGGGGGCTGCTCGGGTTGTTGGCGTGTCGCCGTTGGCGGCGACGCTGAGCGCGAGCGTGCGGCCGCCATCCGGCAACGCATTTCGACTATGATCCCGAGCATGCTGTCCCTGCGCTCGTCGATTGCCCTGACTTCGTTGGTATCGCTCGCCCTGTTGGCGGCGCCACGCACCGCGCAGGCCTGCGGCGGGACCTTCTGCGACAACCTGCCCAACCCGATGCCCGTCGACCAACGCGGCGAGGACATCCTGTTCGTGATCGACGGACCCACGATCGAGGTTCACGTCCGCATCGAGTACACGGGCGAGGCCGAGCGCTTCGCCTGGGTGCTGCCGATCCAGGGGATCCCAGAGGTCACGGTTGGCTCCGATCCGCTGTTCACCGCCATGAGCTCAGCAACCGCGCCGCGCAGGGAGGTCGAGCGCGAGTACGACTGCAACGAGGACCGACCAGGGTGGGGGCAAGACAGCGGCGGCACGGGTGACGATGGCGGGGGCTGTGGGCCCGGTGGGTGCCTGGACCTCGAGAGCGATCCTGGGCCGCCCGAGGTCGTGTATGAGGCCGTGGTCGGGGCTTTCGAGGTCGTGGTCTTGCAAGGCGGCACGGCGATCGAGGTCATCGATTTCCTGACCGCCAACAACTACGCGCAGGACCCCGCGGCCGAGCCGATCCTGCAGGAGTACCTAGATGAGGGCTTCTTGTTCGCGGCCGTGAAGCTCACGGCCGGGGCCGAGGTCGACGAGATTCACCCGCTGACGTTCAGGTTCCAGGGCGACGAGCCGTGCGTACCGATCAGGCTCACGCGCATCGCCGCCAAAGACGACATGGGGATCCGCGCGTACTTCTTGGCCCAAGATCGCTGGGCGCCAAGCAACTACGAGCACGTGGTCCTCAACCCGCTCTACTACGATTGGAGCCTGCCCGCGTCATTCAAAGGGCCCACCACAGACGGCTATCTCGAGCACCTGAGCGTTGCCGTGGACGAGGCTGGTGGTCACGCGTTCGTGACCGAGTACGCGGACCCGAGCTCCAGCGTGTTGACCGGCAGCATCTACCGCGAGACGTGGGACGAGACGGCGTTCGTTGGTGTCGATCCAATCGCCGCGATCGACATCATTGGCGACCAGGGGCTCAACACACACCCGCTGATTCGCTCGCTGCTGGCCGAGTTCATCCCCGTACCGGATGGCCTGAGCGCCAACGAATTTTGGAACAACATCGCCAGGTACGCGAACCAGATTGATCAAGACGCGTGGAACGCCGACGCGTTCGCGACCGCGCTGGTCGAGCGGATCATCGACCCGGGCCTGCACGCCGTCGACCTGCTCGACACCTGGCCGCAGCTGACCCGACTGCACACCACGATCTCGCCAAGCGAGATGACGCTGGATCCAACCTTTCACGCCAACGTGGATCTGCCGGCCGTCTCGGACACGTGGGTCACGACCACCAACCAGGTGCTGTGCGGCGGGGATCAGTTGTTTCACGTGAACGTTGAAGATGTCGACACGCCCGTGTGTGTGCCCGAGGGGTCGGTCTATCCCGCCAGCGCGCCGCATCCGGCGTGGCAGGAGATGCCGGCTGCGCTGCGGATCGAGCAGATCCCAATGATGGGGCCGCCGCAGCTGGTGCAGGACAACGCGGAGCTGATCGCGAGTGTGTATGCGGGCTACCAGAGCGAGGTCGAGTGCGTGACGGATGAGAGCGTGGGGGACGATGGGGGCAGTGAGGAAGCGGATGGCGGTAACGCTGAGGGCGGCTCCGAGGACAGCGGCTACAACCTGCCCTACGACACGACCTGCGGGTGCTCGACGCCGGGGGGGTCGGCGCCCTTGGGGATTGGGCTGGGGTTGTTGGTGCTTGGGCTGATCGGTCCCTGGCGTCGGCGCGAGCGCCAGGATCTTTTTAGTTAGGCACGTACCCCGTGCGCAGCGGGTTCCCACGCCCCGTCCCCCACACCACGCAGTTGTCCGAGGCCCCGGGCAAGTCCCAGATCTGCACGCCCCCCTCGCCCGCTCCTAGCGAGTCCTTGAGCGAGATCACCAACTCGAGCCCCCCGTCCCCATCGAGATCCGCCACCGAGGGCGCAGCCATCGAGCCGCGATTGGACAGCTCGATCTCATGCAGCAAGTTGCCGCCAGCGTCGAGCACGATCAGGTGCGTCGCCGCGTCGGGCATGCGTGGCTCACCGCTCGCATAGGTGCTGAACACGATCTCCGGCGAGCCATCACCGTTGAGGTCAACGATCAACGCCTCACTCGCCCCCACGAAGGGATTGACCGAACCATAGGCATACGTCCACATCACCTCGCCGGTCGAGCGAAACGCCCACAGCCGCCCGTCGTAGGTTGGCAGCACGATCTCGAGCCCCGGCTCCCCGTCCAGATCCCCAACCGCGGGCGCAGGGTAATTCGGCACGATGTTGTGGCCCAGATCCGTGTCGTAGGCCAGCGGCGCCCCCGCGTCCTTGGGCCACTCCCAACCAGCCGGCCGGGTCATGTCGGCGTTGAGCACCCACACGCTCACGCCCTGATTGTCGGTTGATTCGCTGTGTTCGTGGTCCCCGCCAAGCACCACCTCATAGTCGCCATCTGCGTCGATGTCCGCGATCACGGGCGGCGAATAGGTGAACTCCGAGCGATCGCCCGTGCCCCAGCCCTGCATCGCCAGCGCGAGGTCATGGTAGGCCTCGACGCCGGTCACCCAGCTATCCATGAAGTCGGGGTGGGTCGTGAAATTCGTGCCGTCACCCGACCACACGCCAAAGCCGATCGCGTCGTAGGTCGAGACCACGTCGAGGACCCCGTCGCCGTCGAGATCCCCCGCGCCAATGTTCTGGTTGAAGCCGCCATAGTCGATGCAATCGCCGGCCGGCGCCGTGCAATCGCCAACCTGTGGCCAGCCCGCCGCGGTGCTGCCGTCGAGCTCGAACACGTTGGTTGCCGGACCGGTGGCCTGCTTGTTGATCAGGATCTCGTGGGCCCCGTCGCCGTCGACGTCCGCGACCGCGATGCTGCGGACTTCCGCGTCGCCATAGGCCGCCGGCCAACCCGGCAGCAGCTCACCGGTGTGATCGTAGACGGCAACGTTGTAGCCGCTCGCGTCGGGGCTCGCGGCCACCGCGATCTCGGCGTCGCCGTCTTGATCAAAGTCTCCCACGCAGGCCGAAGACCACATCCGAACCTCACCGTGCTCGGGCGAATTGGACGCGCTGTAGCTCCACGCCGCCTGCCACAGGGGCGCCCCGGCGTGATCGTAGACGTAGAGCACCGAGTGGCGGGCCGCCACGATGTCGAGCAGGCCGTCGCCGTTGACGTCGACCAGCGCGGGCGAGGCCAGCCAGTTTTCGTCCCAGCTGCCGGGCAAGGTCGCGCGCAACACGGGCGCTTGAACCTCGCCGGAGCTGCCGGCAGCGGCGGGATTGCACGAGGGCGGCGGCGGCTCGATCGGCCCGCTGGTCTCGGACGCGCCGGTCTCCCCGGCCTCGCCGGCCTCGCCGGCCTCGCCGGATTCGCCGGATTCGGAGCTGCTGGGGTTGGTGCAGGCGCTGCAAACGAGCGCCGCGAACATGACTGTAGGAAGCCGGGAGGAGGTCATTGCATCAACGATCCGAGCTGGCCCGACGGGCCATTTCATGCAGCATCGCACGAAACGCATGATCGAAGTCAGCCCCCAGCTTGGGCTCGAACAGCCGACCCAGGCCGGGGATCCGCACCTCGAATTCACTGACCCAGATCACCCGCGTGCCCTGCCCCTCCGCGGCCAAGCTCACCCGACCCAGCAGGTGGCGGATCAGCGGCGGGCGGACCTTGACGATCCGATACTCCATCAGGGTTGGGCGCTCGAACGCGACGATGTCCTCCCACAGAACCACCGCGCCCAGCCGGACCCGTCGCTGGGCGCCCGCGCCGTTGCGCTCTTGGTCGCCGCAGCGGGTCAGCGTGGAGGTGGAGACGCCGTCGTAGCTGGCGTAGCTCTCGTGATCGACAAGGCGCTCGAACAGCGCGTCGATCGGGGCGGGCAGCAGCTCGTTGACCTCGACCCGGACCATGCGCCCACGATAGCCGGCAAGTCGGTACACTGCCCAGCAGGCGCTCGGCCTTCAC
This sequence comes from Enhygromyxa salina, assembly GCF_000737335.2. GTDB lineage: Bacteria > Myxococcota_A > Polyangia > Nannocystales > Nannocystaceae > Plesiocystis > Plesiocystis salina_C. Next base: position 104,256 of record NZ_JMCC02000040.1, read on the forward strand.
GACGCCTCCCCCATGTTGCAGCTAGCCTAAAGCGCGAGCTCGTCGGCGCTTGGCAGGTCGAAGCTCCCGCGCGCCGCCAGCCGCTCCCGCGCCTGCTCGAGCGCCGCGATCGACACCGGCACCGACGGACTCTTGCGATCCCGCGCGAGATACTCCCGCGCCTTGGCCCACCCCGCGTACCCGGCCGTCAGCGAGAACGAGACCGCCCGATCGGCCGGTCGGCACTTTTGTTCAGTTGTCCAGCAACGCGCCTCCCCAGACACTGGCAATGATGACCTTTAAATCAGTCAACTTTGCATTCCTCGCGAAGCATAGCGAACTGATGGTCAAGACCGCGGCCCTAGCCGAGCAACACTTCGCGAACGACCCCTCCGGCGCGCTCACCAAGCTTCGCCGCTTTGGCGAGCTCATCGCCGAGGGCGCCGCGGCGACCGTGGGTATCCACAAGAAGACAAAAGAGCCCCAGGCCAAGCTCATCGAGCGCCTCGTCAATGAGGCGCTGTTCGGTCCAGAGATCGAGCAAATGTTCACGGAGCTGCGCCAGGCGGGCAACGCCGCCGTGCACGAGGACGCGGGCACCCAGCGCGAGGCTCTGCACCACCTCAAGACCGCCCACACCCTCGCGCTGTGGTTCCACCGCTCCTTTCATGACGCGAACTTCGAGGGCGCCCCCTTCGTGCCCCCGCCAACGCCCGAGCATGCCCACGCCGCCCTCGAGCAACGGCTCGAGCAGCTGCGCGCCGAGCTGGCGGAGCAGCGGGCTCTCCTGCGGCAGACCAAGCTCAACGCCAAACAACAGGCAGACCTGCGCGCCGCGGCCGAACAAGAAGCCAAGCAGGCCTACGCCGAGGCGGCCACGGCCCTCGAGCTTGGACAAGAGAGCGCGGAGCTGCTCGCGGCAGAGCGCGCAGCCTTTGAAGCGCTGCTCGCCAAGCTGCAAGCGGCGGCCGAGGCCCAGACCAAGGAGCAACGCGCCGCGCGGATCGACTTGGCCCGCAAGGCGGCGGGTCGCGTCGAGCTGACGGAGGCCGAGACCCGCGAGCGCATCGACCTGCAGCTGCGCGCGGCCGGCTGGGAGGTCGACTCCGAAGTGCTGCGCCACGGCAAGGGTGCGCGCCCCGAGAAGGGCCACAAGCGAGCGATCTCCGAGTGGCCGACACGCTCGGGCCCGGCCGACTACGTGCTGTTTGACGGCCTGCGCCCCGTGGGCATCGTCGAGGTCAAGCGCGAGTCCAAGGACGTGCGCGGCTGCCTCGAGCAGGCCAAGCGCTACAGCCGTGACTTCGAGTTTGGCGACGACATCGAGGCCGCGGGCGGGCCGTGGGGCGCGTACAAAGTCCCCTTCTTGTTCGCTACCAATGGCCGCCCTTTCGTGCGCCAGTTCCTGGCCGCCTCGGGGATCTGGCACCTCGACGCCCGCGTGCCCACCAACCAGCGCCGCGCCCTCGAGGGCTGGATGAGCCCCGAGGGCCTCGCCAAGCTGCTCAACCAGGACCTCGAGGCCGCCAACGCCAAGCTCACCAGCGAGAGCCTCGACTACCTGCCCTTGCGCCCCTACCAGCGCGAGGCGATCGCCGCGGTCGAGGACAAGATCGCCGCGGGCCAGCGCGAGCTGCTGCTGGCCATGGCCACGGGCACGGGCAAGACCCGCACCTGCATCTGCCTGACCTACCGCCTGATCAAGGCCGGCCGCTTCAACCGCGTGCTGTTCTTGGTCGATCGCACCAGCCTGGGCATACAGGCCATGCAGGCGTTCGAGAACTTGAAGCTCGAGCAGCAGCGCAGCTTCACGGACATCTACGACGTCAAGGAGCTCGGCGAGGGCGACCCCGAGAGCGACACCCGCCTGCAGATCGCCACGATCCAGGCCATGGTCAGCCGCCTCGACGCCGACGACGTCCACACCCCCGTCGACCAGTACGACTGCATCATCGTCGATGAGTGCCACCGCGGCTACAACCTAGACCGCGAGATGTCCGAGGGGGAGCTCGCGTATCGCTCGGAGCAGGAGTACGTCTCGAAGTATCGCCGGGTCCTCGACCACTTCGACGCCGTGAAGATCGGCCTCACCGCCACGCCGGCCCTGCACACCACCCAGATCTTCGGCGACCCGGTCTACACCTATAGCTATCGCCGCGCGGTGATCGAGGGCTACCTGGTCGACCACGAGCCCCCCACGCGCATCACCACGCGGCTGTCCCAGACCGGCGTCAGCTGGGCGTTCGGCGAGGAGATGCAGATCTACCGCACGGACACGAAGGCGGTCGATCTCATCCACGCCCCCGACGACGTGCAGATCGACGCGGCGGGCTTCAACAAGCAGGCGCTCGTCCCGGCGTTCAACCGGGCTGTATGTCGCGCGCTGGCCGAGCAGATCGACCCCTCGCTGCCTGGCAAGACCCTGATCTTCTGCGTCAAGGACTCGCACGCCGACGACGTCGTCGGGATGCTGCTCGAGGCGTTCACGGACCGCTACGGGCCCACCGACAACGACGCCGTGGTCAAGATCACCGGCGCCGTCGACAAGCCCGCCTCGATCATTGCTCGGTTCAAGAACGAGCAAAACCCGCGGGTGGCCGTGACCGTGGATCTGCTGACGACCGGCATCGACGTGCCCGAGCTCGTCAACCTCGTGTTCCTGCGTCGGGTCCGGAGCCGCATCCTCTACGACCAGATGATCGGCCGGGGCACCCGCCTGTGCCCCGACATTGGCAAGCACTACTTTCGCATCTTCGACGCCGTCGACATCTACAGCTCGCTCTACGAGCACACCGACATGAAGCCGGTGGTCAGCGACGTCAAGACCAGCTTCGCCACGCTGCTCGAGGGTCTGGAAGTGGTGCGGACCCTGGCCGAGCGCCAGCGGATCTGCGAAGAGCTGATCGCCAAGCTGCAGCGCAAGCACCGGGCGCTGCACGGGACCAAGCGCGAGCAGTTTAGCGAGCTCAGCGGCACCGACCTCGAGCCGCTCATCGCCCAGCTGCGCAACGCCGGGCCCGACGAGATCCTGGCCTGGTGGCACGAGCGCCCGGCCCTCGCCGACTGGCTCGACGCGCTGGTGGCCGAGGGCAAGGTGCTGCCGATCTCGACCGAGGAAGACGAGGTCGTGGCGATCACCCGGGGCTACGGCGGCAAGCAGCCCGCGGACTACCTCGAGTCCTTTGGTGCCTACATCCGCGACAACCTCAACGAGATCCCCGCGCTCTTGGTTGTCACCCAGCGACCGCGGGATCTGACCCGGGCCCAGCTCGTCGAGCTGCGCCTGCTCCTGGCCCAGGCCGGCTACACCGAGGCCAACCTCGAGGGCGCGTGGCGCGACAGCACCAACCAGGAGATGGCCGCGTCGATCATCGGGTTCATCCGCGGGCAGGCCCTGGGATCGCCGCTGGTGCCCTACCCCCGGCGCGTGCAGGCGGCGCTGGATCGGATCCTTGCCAGCCGCGACTGGACGGGTCCGCAGCGCAAGTGGCTCGCGCGGATCGGCAAGCAGCTGGTCGAGCAGAAGGTGGTGGATCGCGCCGTGATTGACCAGGACGAGGCCTTCAGCCAGGCGGGCGGCTTCACGCGCCTCGACAAGACCTTTGGCGGCGAGCTCGAGGATCTGCTGCGCGAGCTCAACGAGGCGGTCTGGTCCGACGCAGGGTGAGCGGTTAAGGTCCTGCTCGCGCCCGCATGAATACGACCGAAATCGTCGCCCGCCTGTGGAACCTGTGCAACGTCCTGCGGGACGACGGGATCACCTACCACGAGTACGTCACCGAGCTCACCTTCCTGCTCTTCCTCAAGATGGAGGCAGAGACGGCGCAGGAGGCCAAGCCCACCCTGATCCCCGAAGGCTGGCGCTGGTCTGACCTCGCCGCCCGCGATGGGATTGGGCAGCTCAATTTTTATCGGACCTTGCTGGTGAACCTGAGCCAGCCCGAGTTCAAGGACGAGGACGGCGCGCTGCGCAAGGTGCCCGAGCTGGTCACGGCGATCTTCGCCAACGCGAGCACGGCCCTGCGCCAGCCCAAGAACCTGACCAAGCTGGTTGAGAACATTGACAGCCTGGACTGGTACTCCGCCCGCTCGGAGGGGCTTGGGGATCTCTACGAGGGGCTGCTCGAGAAGAACGCCGGGGAGACCAAGTCTGGGGCCGGGCAGTACTTCACGCCGCGGGCGTTGATTGACTGCATTGTCGAGCTGGTGCAGCCGCAGGCGGGGGAGCGCGTGCAGGACCCCGCTGCGGGCACCGGGGGGTTCTTGGTTGCGGCCGATCGCTACATCAAGCAGCGGACCGACGACCTGTTTGACCTTGGGCCGAAGGAGCAGCGCTTTCAGGTCCGCGAGGCGATCTATGGCATGGAGCTGGTGCCCGATACCCATCGGCTGTTGCTGATGAACTTGATGCTGCATGGGATCGAGGGCCGCGTGGAGCTGGGGGATACGCTCTCGCCCACCGGGGCGGCGCTGGGGCGGGCGGATCTGATGTTGAGCAACCCGCCGTTTGGCACCAAGAAGGGCGGCGGCGGGCCCTCGCGGGATGACTTCACGTTTAGCACCAGCAACAAGCAGCTGGCGTTCTTGCAGCATATCTATCGTGGGCTGAAGCCTGGGGGGCGCGCGGCCGTGGTGCTGCCGGATAATGTGCTGTTCGAGGATAACGTGGGGCAGCAGATCCGCGGGGACCTGATGGACAAGTGCAGGTTGCACACGATCTTGCGGCTGCCTACGGGGATCTTTTATGCGCAGGGGGTGAAGACCAACGTGTTGTTCTTCGAGCGCGGGCAGACGGACAAGGGGAACACGGAGGCGGTCTGGGTCTACGATCTGCGCACGAATATGCCGAGCTTTGGGAAGCGGACGCCGTTTGGGCGGGAGCATCTGTTGCCGTTCATGGAGGCGTATGGGGGCCAGGCGGATGGGCGCGCGAAGCGGGTCGACGGTGGGGAGGAGGGGCGGTTTCGGTGCTTTGAGCGGGAGGTGATTCGGCGGCGGGGGGATAACTTGGATCTGTCTTGGCTGCGGGATGAGAATACGGAGCGGGCGGAGGACCTGCCGCCGCCCGAGGAGATTGCGGGGGAGATCTTGGAGCATTTGCGGACGGCGATGGGGGAGATGGAGGCGTTGATGAAGGTGCTGGAAGGATGAGCGGTCGCGCAGCCACCCTCAATATCATTCCTGGCCAGTACGCACTCAGCGTGGGAGATACCGGCGCTGAGGCTCCTCCAGGTTGGTGTTGGACGCCTCTGGTCGACATCGCACGACTCGAGAGTGGCCATACTCCGAGTCGTAGCCACCCTGAATGGTGGGGAGGACATGTACCATGGATCGGCATCAAGGACGCCAGGATCCATCACGGAATGACGATCTTGACGACTCTGGAGTGCACGAACGATGCAGGGCTAGCGAACTCTGCGGCGAGGATTCTCCCCGAAGGGACGGTGTGTCTGAGTCGGACCGCATCCGTTGGTTATGTAGTGGTAATGGGGAGGGACATGGCAACGAGCCAGGATTTTGTAAACTGGATCTGCGCCGAAGGTCTAAACCCGGAGTGGTTAAAACATCTATTTATCGCCGAGAACCAATCCCTTCACTCATTCTCAAAGGGGACGACACATAGCACCATTTACTTCCCCGAAGTAAAAGCCTTTCACATATGTCTGCCTCCCCTCAACGAGCAGCGCCGCATCGTCGCCAAGATCGAGGCCCTCCAGACCCACAGCGACGCCGCGAAGCAGGCCCTCGACGCGATCGGCCCGCTGCTCGAGCGCTTCCGCCAGTCCGTGCTCGCGGCCGCGTTTCGCGGCGACCTGACAGCATCCTGGCGCGAGCAAAACCCCGACGTCGAGCCCGCGAGCGCGCTGCTCGAGCGCATCCGGGTCGAGCGCAAGGCTCGCTTCATCGCGGCCGCCGGGGACAAGGCCCGGGCTACGGCCGAGGCCAAAGCCCGCGCGGCCGGGAAGGCGTGGACGGAGGCGGACGCGGCGACGGTGGTCGAGAAGGCGCGGGCGAAGGCGGAGGCGAAGTATGTCGAGCCGGAGCCGGTGGATACGGCGGGGTTGCCGGAGTTGCCGCGGGGGTGGTGCTGGGCACGAGCCGAGGAGGTGTCCGATTTCATCACGAAGGGGACTACGCCAGATTCGACATCTATGACTCAGGAGCACGGCGATATCCCATACATAAAAGTGTACAACCTGACAATGAATGGGGCCCTGGACTTCTCTATCGACCCAACCTACATCGACAAAGAGACCCACGCTGGCCCCCTCAGCCGGTCAGGCTGCAAACCGGGAGACGTGCTGATGAACATTGTGGGACCTCCTCTAGGCAAAGTCTCCATTGTACCGACAGCCTACGCAGAGTGGAACATTAACCAGGCGATTGTCAGGTATCGACCTCTGGGAGGACTGTGCTCCAAATACCTGTCGCTGACACTTCTCTCGGACTCTACTTTGGTGTGGGCACAGCGCCGGGCAAAGGCTACTTCGGGGCAACTCAACCTGACCCTGGAGATTTGCCGGAGTCTTCCTGTCCCCATTGCGCCGTCACCAGAACAGAAAGAGCTTGTTAGTGCAGTCAATCGATGCCTGAATTTGAACGATGCACTTAATCAAGGAGCAGCGATGATGGAACAGATGGTTCGGCTAAACCAATCCATCCTAGCCAAAGCCTTCCGCGGCGAGCTCGTCCCCCAGGATCCCAACGACGAGCCCGCCAGCGTCCTGCTCGAGCGCATCCGCGCCGAGCGAGCCGCCGCCCCGACCAAGAAAAACAAAAAATCCCCCCGCCCCCGCAAGCCCAAAACCAGCGCCCACCCCCCGTCTCCCCAACCC